>CAZCFB010000110.1:0-13693 GCA_964497805.1 uncultured Kofleriaceae bacterium | reverse complement strand
CCGGAGAGCTTGCCGATCTCCTCCAGCACGAAGGGCACGTTCGGGTCGTAGAGCTCCTCCACGGCGCGCTCGCCGATCTGCTTGGTGATCTTCTTGTTCAGGTTCCAGTCGTTCGGGTAGAAGTGGATCACCACCGTCTTGGTCAGGATCTCGCCGGACTCGGCCTTGATGGCGCTCACCGACTTGGGGGTGAACCGCACGTCGTACTCGTTCTTCTGGCTGGCGTACTTGTCCACCTTGCCCAGCTTCTTGATGATGGAGAAGTCCATCACCTCGCTGAAGTCCACCTTCTTGTTCACCTTGCCCATGCGCTTGTACAGGTAGTAGGCGGTGTCCCAGGTGCGCTCGAAGTTGGTGGGGCTGTTCTGGTTCAGGAAGAACTCGCGGTTCTCGGCGTAGTTGGTGGAGTGGGCGTCGGCCAGCATCTCCAGGGTCTCGTTGGCCGGGATGTTGTAGGCCTTGGCCATGAGCTTGGCCGCCTTCTGTTTGTTGTCCGGCAGCTTGATCTCCTCCATGGCGTCGAAGATGCCTCGCACCAGGCCCTCGATAACCGGCTTGTGGTCCTTGGCGAAGTCGGCGCGCGCGAACCAGACGTCGGCGATGAGCTTGTTGGCGGTGCCCGTGGTGACGATCAGCTTGTTCCCCTTCACCTTCTCCAGGTTGTAGATGTCGGGCGCCCAGGAGACGCAGGCCGAGATCGACTTGTCGCTGTTGAACGCGGCGGCCGCCTGGAAGGCGTCGGCGGTGTACTTGTACTTCACCTCCGAGGGCTGGATGCCGGCGTTGATCAGGGCGTTGAGCAGGAAGAACTCCGAGGGGGAGTTCTGGGCCAGGGCCACGGTCTTGCCGCGGAGCTGGTTGATGCTCTCGATGCCGCGGCCCACGATGCCGTCGCCGCCGTTGGACCAGTCAACCTGCTGGTAGATGCGCGGCATGGTGCGCGAGTCCTTGGACAGCTCCTCCATGAAGAGGGGCACCATATCCAGGGTGGCCCAGCCGATGTGCACCTTGCCCGTGGCGTAGGCGTCGCGCATGGCCACCGGGTCGTCGATGAGCACCAGGTCGACCTTGAACTCCTTGCCGTCCGGGGTCTTCCAGATCTTGCCCGGCTTGAGGCCATTATTGGCCAGGATGATGGGAGCCCAGCCCGCCCAAACGTTGAGGGCGAAGCGGACGGTGTTGTCCTTCATCGGCTCGTAGCCGCTGGCGCCCTTGATGGGCGGGAGCTTCTCGGCGGGGACAAACTTGTACTCCTTGACCGTCGTGGGAGCCTGATTGTCCGGCGCCTCCGCGCCAGCGGTGCCGCCGCTCTTGACGTTGTTCAGGTCGTCCTTGGTGATATTGCCGCCAGCCGCGGTGGGCTTCTTCCCCTCCGGGGCCAGGATGCCGGTGCGCCACAGCGCCACGCCCACAAGGCCCACAACCACCAACCCAACCACCACGAAGAATCCAGCTTTCGGTTTGCCAGCCATCTCGCTTCCTCCTCAGAAAGTTCTCACGAATAGATTTTGGGTGATCCGGGCCCCGGCCCGGCTCGTCGACAGGGGACTACGAGGTCTCCAGCTCCTTCTCAACCTCTGCCAGGACCTCCTCCTCGGACTCGATGGGGCCGAGGCTCTTGTCCGAGGCGATGATGTCCGCGGTCTCGGCGGTCTTGAGCCCCATGTCCACCTCGAACTGGGTGAGCAGGTCGTCGGCCATGCTCTCCTCCAGGGCCTTCTCCGCCTCGATGGTCTCCATCCCCTCATCCGACAGATCCGCGGCCACCCGCACGGCAGCGCGGTTCAGGTCGATCTTCTCCTGGATCACGTTCTCCAGCTCGCCGAAGTCAGTGGTGACGTCGAAGTTGAAGCTCTGGGAGAGCCGGGCCAGCTCGGCCTCGGCGTTGGACATCTTCAGGTCCGCCTCGTAGCGTTTGATCTTCTCGCGGACGCCGGCCAGCTTCTTGGAGGCGTGCTTCACCTTCTCGACGTTGTTGTTGTACGCCTTCTCGTGCATGGCCTGCTGCTCGAGGTTCTCGGCCAGCTCCTGCTTGGTCTTCTGCAGCTGGATGGCGAGCTGGCCCGCGGTGTTGCGGTCCCCGGCCTTGAGGTACGCCTTGATCTTGGCCGTGAGCTGCGCCTCTTGCTTCTTCTCGTTGGCCACCTGGCGTGAGACCCGCTCCACCAGGGCGCGGTACTGCTCAAGCCCCTTGCGGCCCTCCTTCATCTGCTCTACGGCCTTGTCGTACTCGTACTGCATCTGAGCGATGGGGTCCTGAGTCCAGAACCAGTTGGCCAGCTTGTTAATCTGGGCGCGGAAGGCGCTCCAAAACTTGCCCATTTTGATCTCTCCTACCGGGTAATGTTTTTGGTGTGTGGTCGGTGAGTATAGCCGTAGTGCGGCGCCTACTCCACCCCCACTACCAGTGTGGGGGGCAGCAGTGAGAGGAGCCGCGTCCGGGCGCGCTTGACGGCGTCCGGGTCCAGGGCCTCCAGGGTGACCCGCACCGTGTACTCCGGGTCGTCAATGCGGGGGTATGAGCCGATCTGGACCGAGGGGTGCTCAGCCACCACCTGGTTCAGGATGGACGCCACCGCGCTCTCGTCCGCGCGCAGCATCACGTTGGCCAGGGCCAACGCCTCCCCCTTCAGCTCCTGGCGCAGATCTCGGAGCTTGGCCCGGAAGAGCTTGGGGATGCCGGGCAAGATGAAGATGTTACGCAGGGTCACCACCGGCAGCATGGAGCCCTTGGTGCGCACCAGGCGCGCGCCCCGTGGCAGATCGGCCAGCCCGAGCGCGGCCTCGGTCACAGCCGGCCCCCAGTGCTGGTGCACCATCTCCTCTATGACAGGGTCGCGCTCCAGGGGCAGATCAAAGGCCGCGGCCACGGCGGCCATCGTCAGGTCATCGTGGGTGGGCCCCACCCCGCCGGAGGTGAACACATAGTCGTGCTCCTTCGAGCAGATCCGCACCTCACGCACGATCTCGTCTATCTCGTCGCCCACGATTGCCACCCTGCGCAGGCGCACCCCGGCCTCCTTGAGCACCTCGATCAGGTAGGAGGTGTTCTCGTCCTTCACCTTCCCGCTCAGGATCTCGTCTCCGATGATGACGCCGGCGGCCGTGGTCATGGGGAGGATGATAGTTCAGTCGAGAGTCGAGAGTCGAGAGTCGAGAGTTTTCAATTCCTGGCATGGCGGATGCACTTACCGGAGACATGTGGGGCTTGAGCCCCCAGATACTTCGAATATCGGAGACTCGAGATGACCAGACTATCGATTTTGACTGTAATGTTGGCCATGATGCTGGGCGCTCCGGCCACCACCCTGGCCAGGGCCGGGGATCATGGGGGTCGCAAGATCAGGGCGGTGCGCCCTGCCAAGAAGGTAAAGAAGCAGCCGCGCAAGTACCGCGTCCGGGTCCGCAAGGCGCGGGTTCGTAAGGTGAAGCTGAAGCGCAAGCGCCCTTCCCTGCTCAAGAAGAAGCGGACGTTCAAGGCCCGGAAGATCAAGAAGGCCAAGAAGGTCAAGCGCATCAAGCGCAACACACGCAAGCGCGTGGTCAAGCTCTCCCTCAAGCGGTTCTCCCGCCAGGAGCGCCGGGCCATGATGGCGCTCATGAACAGCCGCCAGGTCCGCGGCTCCCGCGCGGCCCAGCAGCTCGTGGCGGAGTTCATCCGCCTGCGCTCGGTGAGCCCGGGCGGCAAGGGCATGCCCCTGTCCATCAAGGCGCTCAAGGCCATGACAAGCTCCTCGCGCTGGACCTCCAAGCGCATGGCCAACCTGGCCAAGGTCCTCCGCCTGGCGCGTCACATCGCCAAGCGTGATGGCGTGAGCATCAACAAGGCCTTCGGCAAGGCCCTCAAGGCAGCCGGCGTGGCCAAGAAGTACAGCAGCGGCCGCTGCAAGGCATAAGGAGCGAGACCATGAGACGCGAAAAGATCAGCTCCCTGCTAACCGCCACCTTCATCTTGCTCGCCGCCGCCACGGCCTGGGCCCAGCCCTGCGCCGAGGTCTTTGAGCAGCTCTACCCCGAGGGGGGCGACGCCAAGGTGCGGCACATCCTGGGCCACGAGGACGGAGAGATTACCTACGGTCTGGAGGCGGAGTTCGGCATCAAGAACGCCCCCGGCATCCTGGAGTGGTACCGGGTCTCCTCCATCCCGGATGAGCAGTGGCTCTCCATGTCCATCGAGGAGCGCATGACCAAGGTCAACGGCAAGGGGTACGGCATGGTCAAGACCAGCCGCGCGCCGGACTGGGTGCTTGAAAAGCTCTCCTCAGATCCCGGCGGGGCGGAGGTAATCACCAAGCCCACCAACAGCCTGGAGACCGCCTTCAAGTGGATCAAACAGGTTGAAGATCTGGCAGGCGGCACCGGGCCTGGCGGCCGGAGCAAGGCGTTCTACTGGCAGGGGAACATCGCCCACAAGCGGGTGGCCAACGCGGCCTATACCAAGACCCAGCGCGACGGCATCATGGGCTACGTCAAACTCACCGCTGACCTGGCCCAGTTCGGCAAGCTGGCCAACGGCTACAAGTTTCACCAGAAGAACAAAAAATTTATCCCCGGCGCCAACCTGAACCACGGCGTGCTCGGCCCCATGAACACCGAGAAGGAGGCTGAGATCAAGAAGGAGCTCGACGCGGGCAGCCGCGGGGAGAAGAACTCGAGCCACTCTCATTACCTGCAGGGCACCTACTACCGCACCTGGGCCTACGGCGAGGGGCGCAACGGCATGGAGACCCGAGATCCGCACAAGGACGTGGGCGTTCTGAAACGTGAGCTGAGGCGCATGACCCACGGCCTGCAGAAGGGCTTTGACAAGTACAAGCCGTTCAAGAACGTGCAGATGCTGGACGAGAAGGGCCACTTCGAGAAGTTGAGCGAGCCGGTGCGCCAGATGCTGGGCCGGATGATGGCCAAGAACAAGGACGGCGGCGACCGCTCCATCTCCAACTTCAAGGGCCGCTACGCCCTGCCCCTGCGCGACTACGAGGGCTCCTACACCGCCGCCCTGGGGCTCAAGGGCGACGCCGCCAAGAACTTCAAGACGCGCATCACCGCGGCCCGCACCGAGTATGTCAGCGCCCTGGAGCGAATCGCCGGCGACCAGAGCCTGGACAAGTACCAGCAGCGCAACGCGGTGCATGTGGCCATGGGCAAGTTCGCCTACGACTCGGGCATCTACCGGGCCATCGACCAGCACCTGGCCACACAGGTGGCGCGGTAACGAGGTGAAGATTCCCCTGCCCCATATTTGCCCCGGCGCCCTGGCCGCCCTCTTCCTGGCGGGACTCGTCAGCGGATGGGGGACGGATGCCTGGGCGCGTGAAGGCCGCGCTCGGGGTGGGATCAAGGCGAAGCAGGTACCGCGCATCAAGGCGCGTCCCAAGTCGAAGTACCATTTTCGTGCCTACCGCCGCGTGGCCAATCGGTTCCTGAAGACCGCATCCCCCCAGGCTCGCAAGACCTTCAGCGGGCGCCAGGCCAGGGGCGGGCTCATGGCCCTGGGCGCCGTACTCACCCGGACAAGCGTTGACAAGAACATGCTGCGCAAGGTCCTGAATAATCCCCACGCCCTGGCCCAGAAGGATCCCCGCCTGCAGCCCACCATCTTCCCGGCGCTCAGGGCCATGGCGCGGCTGGGCAACATCAAGGGCACAGACGATGTGTTGAAGCGGGCGGCCCGCTCCGTGAAGGATGAGGGCGGCACCCGCGGCGCCCTGTTTGAGCTGGTGGCCGGCTCCGCGGTCAAGCGCATGGGATACAAGCTGGACGGGCTGAGCCACCAGATCGGCAAGTACGAGACCGACGGCAAGGTGAACAACGGCACGAAGCGGCCGACGCTGGTCAACATGAAGTCGATCACCGACCGGAAGGTCATGTGGCGCACCGTGGGCAAGGCGCAGGACCAGCTGCGCAAGCGCAACGGAACGGTCGCCGGCCGGCCGAGCAAGGACCGGAACCCGGCCCTGCTGGTCATCGCCCAGATGCCCGGGGTGAACCTGGGCAGCTGGAACTGGAAGAAGACCGCCAGGAAGACCGGCGCCGACCTCACCGTCATCAGGGTCAACCCGAACTCGGGTAAGGGTCAGGTGCTCTACCGTTCGGGACCCACCTCGCGTTAGCCCTCCGCCGGTTGCAGAAGCTCAGGCCAGGATAGATAGATCGTCGTCGAGGCGGGCCTGCTCCGCGGGTTCACCCAGCGCGGCGGCCGCCTGCTCTCGCGCCCCCTCCAGCGCCCCCATGCCCCGCTCCAGGTGGAAGGGATTAACCCCGGGTAGATCGCGCGGGGTGATTACATAAACCGGCACCCCCCGCGCCAGGGCCACGCGCACCTGGTTGCGGGAGTTCTCGCGGCGGGACACGGCCAGCCCCCGCACCAGGGCGGCCAGCAGCGGGGACAGCCCGCGGCCCACCTTGGGCGGACGCTGCAGAGACCGGCTGGGCAGCCAGTGCACCAGCACGGCGTCGACCTGGTCCAGCATGCAGGCCATGGGCAGCTTGCTGGCCAGGCCGCCGTCCAGGTAGTGGCAGCCGTTGAGCTCCACGGGCATGAAGAGGCCCGGGTAGGCGGACGAGGCCACCACGGCCCGCGCCAGGTCGCCGCTGTCCAGGACGTCCAGGGATCCCCGGGTCAGGTTCACGGCCTCAAGGTGCACCGGCACGCGGCAGGCCTCGAACCGGCTCACAGGCAGGAGGCGTTGCATCAGCGCGGTGAACTTGTCCCCCCGGAGCAGGCCCGTGGCGGGCGCCGCGCGGACCAGGTCCCTGATGCTCACCGGATCCCAGAAGTCATCCCGCTTCACGTCATTCAGAATCCGGGCCATGTCTTCGGCGTCCAGGCCGGCGCCGTACATGGCTGACACCATGGCCCCGGCGGAGCTGCCGCTCAAGGCAGCGGGGGCGATGCCAGCGTGTTCCAGGGCGGCCATGAGGCCAGCGTGGGCGAAGAAGCCGAAGTAGCCGGCGGAGAGGCCCAGCCCCACCCGCTTGCCATGGAGATCCTCTGCGAGGGATGGCGAGGTCATCTGGACCTACGCTTACATATCAAAGTAGAGGCTCATCTCGTAGGGGTGCGGCCGGTTACGCACCTCCTCGTAGTCCCGGGTCATCTTGGTATGGATCCAGGCTTCGATCATGGTGGGGGTGAATACGTCCCCGCGCATGAGGAACTCGTGATCCGCTTCCAGGGCCTCCAGGGCGGACTTGAGGTTGGTGGGCATGGCGCCGAACTTGTCCCGCTGCTCCTGGGGCAGGTCGAAGATGTTGCCCTCCACCGGGCCGAAGCCCATCTCGTCAGCGTCGTAGTCGTTGATGATGCCGTCGATGCCGGCCATGAGCTGGGCCGCCAGGGCGAGGTACACGTTGCAGGTGCCGTCGGGCGGGCGGAACTCCATGCGCTGGTCGCGGTCGTTGTTGACGTACTTGGGGACGCGGACCGCGGCGGAGCGGTTGGCGATGCCGTAGCAGAGGGTCACCGGCGCCTCGAAGCCCGGCACCAGCCGCTTGAAGGAGTTGGTGGAGGGGTTGGTCAGGGCCAGCAGCGCAGGGCCATGCTTGAGAACGCCGCCGATGTACTGGCGGGCCATCTTGCTCAGGCCGCCGTACCCGTCCGCGTCGTAGAACAGGGACTTGCTGTCTCGCACCAGGAGCTGGTGAAAGTGCATGCCCGAGCCTGCCTCGTTGTACAGGGGCTTGGGCATGTAGGTCACCGCGCGGTTGTTCTCCCGGGCCACCATGCGGGTGATGTACTTCACCAGCATCACAGCGTCGGCCGCCTTCTCCAGGGGCATGAGCTCAACCTCGATCTCGGACTGGCCGGGGCCGCCCACCTCGTGATGGTGGTACTTCACCGCGATGCCCGCGGACTCGATGAGCCTGCTCATCTCGGCGCGCAGGTTGTACAGCTTGTCCAGGGGCGGCATGGCGTGATAGCCGCCCTTGCGTGGGATCTTGCCGCCCAGGTGGTGCCCCTCCTCGAAGGCGGTGGGCCAGTCCGCCTCGCTTGAGCTGATCTTGTAGGAGGCGGAGTTGATCTCGTTCTCGTAGATCACCTTGTCGAAGATGTAGAACTCGAACTCCGGCCCCCACATGCTCCTGTCGGCGATCCCCTCGCTGCGCAGCAGGGCCTCGGCGCGGGCGGCCACGGTGCGCGGGTCATTGGAGAAGGGCGCCCGGGTGTCCGCCTCGGCGATGGAGCAGATCATGCCCATGGTGGGCTGATCCCAGAACGGATCGGGCAGGGCCGTGCCGATGTCCGGGATGGCCACCAGGTCGCCGCCCTCCACGTTGGCGAACCCGGGGATGGAGGAGCCGTCGAAGCCCACGCCCTTGGCGAGCAGGTCCTGGGTCATGCGGCCGGCGGGGACGGTGACATGGTGCCACACCCCGAACAGGTCCACGAAGCGCAGGTCGATCATCTGGATGTTGTGCTGGGCGATGGCGGCGGTGAGTTCCTGGAAGGTCTTCATGAGATCTGAGCTCCTCGGCAAATTTCCGGACAGGCATCATGCAACGGTGATGCGGTGCCTGTCCATGGTATAGACTGCCCAAATGGACGGTATCCCCCAGATCATCGATGGGTTGGCCACGCGCTACGCGGCCTTGCCTGGAGAGGGCGAGATCGAGCGAGCCAGGCAGGACTTCGACGCGCGCCGGGGCAAGGTGTACGACGACGATGACCTTTACCAGACCCACATGGCCCACTTCCTGGAGTGGTATGCGCTGGAGCGCGCCTCGGTGGAAGGGATGACCCCTGCCGAACATGTGCTGGCCACTGATCCTCCGGGCGGCGAGGAGCTCGACCTGCTGCTGGCCCTGAGCCGGAGCCAGCGCGGCCTCTATGAGCTGGTCAAGCCCATGCCGGATGGGAGCGGTTCATTGATCCACGACCTGATCCTGGGTGGCCGCTGGCGGGTTGAGAGCGCGGCGCCCCTGGCCGGCCTGGAACCAGGAGACATCTTCGAGGCCCGGCTGATCCCCTGGGAGGGCACGGTGCGCTTCGGGCCGGTGTTCTACTTCCACCCCACGGTGGCCACCTCCGCCATCCACGCCCTGCTGGAACACGCCGCCGGAGATGGCGCCATCGACGACAGCATCATCTGCGACCTTGCCGAGATGCGCCTTCGCTATAGCCGCTTCAGGAATATCGCGGTGGAGAGGATCTACACCACGCAAGAGGCCCGCTCATGACAAAACCCCTGGCCCTGGCCCTCGCCCTCCTTGCCCTCCCCCCCTTGGCCCACGCCCAGGACAACTCCACCTCCTTCTCCATCGAGCGCCTCAACCCGGCCCCTGGTGGCCGCGGAATCGTCTCCCTGGAGGACTCACGGGTGGAGGGGCAGTTCGCCAGCTACTTCCACATCCTGGTGAGCACCGCCCGGGAGCCCCTGGTCCTTCGCCTGGACGAGGGGAGCGCCCAGCCCACGGTGCGTACGCCCGTGCGCCACCTCACCTCGTTCCATGTCTCAATGGCCCTTGAGCTGCACCGCAAGGCGCGCTTCTCCTTGGTGCTGCCTTTCATGATGCTCACGGGGGACCGGCTGCATGGCCTGGGCGACGACCGCGAGTTCCCTCCCCTCTCCTCCGGCGACATGAGCGTGGGCTTCACCTTCAACGTCTGGACCGGCCAGGTGATCCCGCTCTCCGTGGCCACCAACATGCAGGTCTTCTTGCCCTCCGGCGACGACAGCAACTTCGCCGGCGCGGGCCAGCCTGGCCTGGTGCTTCGCGCCCTGGTCGGGGCTCACCCGTTTGAATGGCTCCTCCTGCTGGGCCACTTTGGCGGCCACTTCCATGACAAGCGCGCCTTCTACGGCTCGGTGTGGGGCACGCGCCTCCCCTGGGGCGTGGGCTTCGAGCTGGGCCTGCCCTGGATCCCTGTTGTGGGCAAGCACCTGGGGATCTTCTCGGAGCTGGACGGCGAGGTCTGCCTGGACTGCGTGACAGAGGACCCGCTGGAGATTCGGGGCGGCATAAGCGGCCGGCTGGGCAAGTGGGAGGCCAGGGTGAGCGGGGGCGCAGGGCTCTCGGATGCGGCCTCGGTTCCGTCCTGGCGGGTGACGTGTGGGGTAGGCTTTAAAATCGGGGAGTGAGACATGGAACAGGTTCTTGTGCCGGAGTTGACGGGGAAGAGAGTTCTGCTGGCGGTCACCGGCGGCATCGCGGCTTACAAGGCGGCCTATCTTTGCCGGTTGCTCACGGGGGCTGGCGCCATGGTTCGGGTGGCCATGACTCGGTCGGCCTGTGAGTTTGTTACGCCAACGACCTTCGCGGCGCTGTCGGATAATCCCGTATCCACTGAGCTGTTTGACCCGCAGCAGGAGTCCCAGATCGGGCACATTGACCTGGCTGACAGCTCCGACCTGTTTTTGGTGGCGCCGGCCACGGCCAACACCCTGGCCAGGATGGCCCACGGTTTGGCCGACGACCTGGTGAGCACCGTCTACCTCGCTTACCGCGGCCCCGTTCTGCTGGCGCCGGCCATGAACGTGCAGATGTGGCAGCACCCCGCCACCCGGGCCAACCTCGAGATCCTCCTGGGCCGCCCGTACCACCACAACGTGGGCCCGGGCGATGGCGAGCTGGCGTGCGGGCATGTGGGCGCCGGGCGAATGGCCGAACCCGAGGAGATCCTCCAGGCCGCGGGCGCGTGCCTGGCCACACAGGACCTGGCAGGCGTGCACCTGCTGGTGAGCGCGGGCGGCACCCACGAGGCCATCGACCCCGTGCGCTTCGTTGGGAACCGCTCCTCGGGCAAGATGGGCTTCGCCCTGGCCGCCGATGCCAGGGACCGAGGAGCAACGGTGACCCTGGTCAGCGGGCCCAGCGCCCTGCCTGCCCCCCATGGCGTGGAGCGGGTGGACGTGCAGAGCGCCGCGCAGATGGCCGCCGCCATCAAGGACCGGGTGGCCGATCAGGAGGTGGTGATCATGGCCGCCGCGGTGGCCGACTACACCCCGCGCGAGCCCCACGCCACCAAGCTGAAGAAGGAAGCAACCGGCGGCGCGCTCACCCTTGAGCTGGACCGCACCGAGGACATCCTCGCCGGCCTGGGCAAGCTTGATCCCCGCCCCCGCCTGGTTGGCTTCGCCGCCGAAACCGATGACGACCTGGACGCGGTGGCCCGGGCCAAGATAAAGGCCAAGGGGTGCGACCTGCTGGTGGCCAACGACGTCCGCCCCGACGACGCCGGCTTTGGAACAGACACCAACCGCGTGGTCATCTACGGCCCGGACGGCGCCCGTGACGAGCTGCCGCTGCTATCCAAGCGCGCCGTCGCCGCCAAGATTTTGGATCGGGTGGCGGCGATTTTGTAGACCCTGCCGGGCTCAGGCCCCGCCCTACCGATAAGCCCCGTCCTCTCCAAACCGGGACTCCATCTCGTCCGCGCGCTCGGCGAAGGCTGTGCCAGCGTAGCGGTTCTTCACCGCGGCCAACACCTTGCGCGCGGCGGTGGGGTTGTTCAGCCCCGTGAGGTAGAGCTGGGCCATGTTGAGCATGGCCTTGGGCGCCATGACGCTGTCAGGGTGCTGGCTGAGCAACACCTCGTACACGCTCACCGCCTCCCGGGGCGCGTCCGTCTGGAAGCACTCGGCCACGGCGAACAGGGCGCGGTCGGTCATGGAGTGATTCGGGTGGCTCTTCCGGTGTTCGATGAACACCGTGCGCGGCCCGAGCTTGTCGCCGCGCTTGCGCAGGGCCATCACCGCCGCGCTGGCCAGGTCCGCCGCCTGCTGGTGGTCCTCCACCAGCAGGGCCAGCTTGGTGAGGGCCTCCGGGTTCTCCGGCTCATCCTGCACGGCCTCGGCGAAGCACTGCTGCGCGCCAATTCGGTCCTCCTTCTTGAGCAGGTCCATGCCGCGGCTGAATGCCTGGTGCTGGCTGTAGTAGGTCGCGCGTGCCTCGGACGCCTGGGCCAGCTTGCGGTCTGCTCCCACGAGCTTGAACACCAGGGCCGCGGCCACCCCCATGGCGAAGCCGCCCACGTGAGAGGAGTAGGCCACGGTGGTGTACGAGCTCTCCATGTAGAGCCCGATGATGTTCTGCAGCAGCCAGATGGGCAGGGCCCAGTACGCCTTGCAGTAGAAGGTCCCGTGCCGGGGCGTGAGCAGGAGGATGTAGATGTAAAAGAACCGGATGCTCGCGTTGTAGTGCAGCACCAGGAAGGCGCCCATGGCCGCGGCCACCGCCCCCGAGGCGCCGATGAGCACGGTGTTGGTCACCGGGTGCATTGTGCCGAAGGCGAGGGCGGCCACAGCCCCGCCAGCGAGGTAGAAGAGCAGCCAGACCACCCGCCCCCAGCGGTCCTCCATGTTGCAGCCGCACATATAGAGGAAGAGCATGTTGCCCAGGAGGTGGAACCAGCCGCCGTGCACGAAGGCGTAGCTCACCAGGCTCACGATGTTGCTTCCCAGGTCCTTCATGCGGAAGCCCAGGGTCAGGGGCCAGCGCAGGCGGTCGCGCTCCTCGCGCAGTGATTTGAGCCGCATGAAGTCCGGGTCATCCGCGCTCACGATGTTGCCCGACTCATACTCAAGGAAGAAGGTGCGCTTGACCATGCGCCGGCGTTGGATGGCCGCCATCATCTCGCCCGCGGTGTCCGGGGTGTCCTCCTTGGCCACGGTGAGGTGCTCCTTGGCCCAGGGGATCCCCTTCTCCCTCCAGATGCGGGCCTTGAGCTGTTCCTCAAGGGCGTAGGTGTCCTTGTCCACCTCTCCGGTGGCCGGTACCGTGCAACTGTAGGCCTGGACCACGGTGCAGATCACAACGATCCCCAGGGTTACGTAGGGGAAGTGGGTGATCTCCTTATCATGGCCCAGTGGTAGGATTATCATGTCCCAACAGGATCCCCGGCGGGTGAGCTGTGGGCAAGGAAATCAAGGCCAGAGGCGTCGGGGCTATGGCTTTTGGCCTGCCCGGGAGATAGCCTGGAATGGGTAGAGGTTCAGAAATGGCAATGAGGCGGCAGATTCTGGTGATCCTGGCGGTGGGGGCCGCGGCCTGTTCTGGCTGTGCCCTCAAGCTTGGCGACGCCCCCTTCCTGTGCAATTCGGGCGAGCCCCAGTGTCCCCTGGGGTATGAGTGCAATAACGGTTACTGCGTGCCGGAGGGTAAGTGCCCGGAGACGGTGCCCGGCTGCCCGGCGGCCAAGCCGGCGTGCGGCAACAACAAGTGCGAGGCGGGGGAGAAGACCTCTTGCCCCAAGGATTGCACCGGCAAGTCGGACGCCCGGCCACCGGACCAGGGCCAGGGCAACGTGGACAAGGGGCCGCTCCCTCCGGACATGATGGCGTCCCATGACTGGGACCCATGGCCGCCGGACAAGGGCCCCCCGCCCCCGGATACCCAGCCGGCCCTGGCAGGCTACGGGTGGAAGTGCAACAACGGCCACCCCAAGTGCCAGCCTGGCCTGGACTGCGTGGCCATTGGCAGCGCCACCACGGCGTTCTGCACCAAGGAATGCTTCTCCTCCACCGGCGCACAATGCACCGGCACCCCCACTGGTACCAGCGCCTACTGCGTGATCGAGAACTCCAGCACCAAGAAGCGCCACTGCGCCTTCCTCTGCCGGCTGCAAACCCAGACCTGGCCCTGCCCGGGCAACCTCACCTGCTCATCCTCGCCCAACCCGGCCGGCAGCCAGCAGTACCCCTGCATGCCCTAGAAGAACTGCTCCTCTCACGGAGCCACAGAGGCACCTAGT
>CAZCFB010000109.1:0-13946 GCA_964497805.1 uncultured Kofleriaceae bacterium | reverse complement strand
TATTGCATCCTGTTTCGCCTGACATGCCTGGCATATGCTCCAGCCACTCCTCCGATATTCGGAGGCCAGCACGGGAATGGAGCCATGTAAGCTCTTGAAATTGCAGAGCCACCGTGGGGCATGGATCTTGCGAACCGTATACGGTCATGAAAATGCGATCAATTTTAGGTGTGGTGGTTGTACTGGGGCTGGCGGCACAGGTGGCGTACGCCACGCCGCGGGGGGCGCAGCGCAAGAAGGTGGTCCGGGGCATGGAGCTCAACTCCATGATCCACAAGGCCATGGCCCAGCGTGGCCCTTCCTCACGGGGGGCGGTGCAGCGGCTCATCTCCCGGGTGTACAGGGAGCGGGATCCCTCCCTGCACCGCATGGGGGTGATGGCCCTGGTCAAGCGCAAGATGCCTCTGCAGCGGGACCAGAAGAAGGCGATCCTCAAGATGGTGCGCTCCCCCACGAGGGGGTTGCTGCCCAAGCGCCCGCCCATCCCCAAGAAGGGCAAGATCGAGGTGCGGCACTATGCCATGCACGGCTTCATGGACAAGGACCTGGCGCAGATGAAGCGCGCCGGGTTCAAGGTCAAGAAGGTGCCGGGCGGGGCCGAGGCCACCCGTGGCCGTTACCATGTGCTGGTGCGCGAGACGCACAAGAACATCATGCGCGACCTGCACGACTCCAAGGTCAACATGATCGTCTACAACGGGCACTCCCAGATCGGCGGCACCGTGGAGCAGGCTCTGCTCCAGCCCAGCATGAAGCAGCCGCGTGGGCGTAAGCTCATCGCCCTGTTCCAGTGCGTGGGCACCCAGACCCTGCCCCTGCTCAAGGCCCGGGCCCCCGGCGCGGACATCATCACCAGCAACGTGCCGCTCTACGTGGCCGAAACCCCGCACCTCATGCGTGCCCTGTATGACGGCGTTGAGAAGGGTCAGGGGTACCACGGCCTGCGCAGGACCATGGACAAGGCCGCCTGGGGCAAGAACCGGCTGGTCTTCCCCAACCAGACGGCCAGCCTGGGCCACACCGACTACGACATGAACGGCATGCTCGACAAGCACCAGAAGCCGGGCTCCATCCAGGTGCTCAACCGCAAGGAGCGGCGCGGCGCCAAGAGCCTGATGAGCGGCGTGCACTACCTGCGCACCATGAACCCGTACTACGCCGGCGACACGCCCGGCGCGGTGTTCAAGCCCAGCCAGACCAATGTCCCCCTGCGGTCCATGGGCATCAACAAGGCCCAGGGGCAGAAGACTGTCACCAAGTTCGTGGAGCACAAGAAGGCCGGCAAGAAGTGGTTCGAGATCGCGCTCAACAGCAAGTTCAAGACCGCGCCCCGGCACTTCGTGGGCGCCGCCGCGGTGTACGAGACCCAGATGAAGCTGCAGGAGAAGTTCCTGGGCAAGAAGGACCTGCGGGCCAAGGTGCGGGCGCTGGCCTTCACCGGTGAGTACCTGGACCTGATCCCCAACAACAAGGCCAAGGCCCAGAGCGCCCTGAACCGGCTGACCAGGATGAACGGCCTGCCCAAGCTGAGCATGTACCAGGTCAAAAATGCCATCGCCGGGGATCATGTCATCGGCGAGAAGCAGGTGGACAAGCTCATGGCCGTGGTCAACCGCGCCAACCGCCTGAACCCGACGCCGTAGCGCCCCGATCTCCGGCGTGAACCCCGTGCCCATCCGGGGTAGGCTGATTCCCCATGTGCGCCGGCTCCCCTCCCCCGCCAGATGATCTGATCCACATCGTGTTCCGCCCCTCGGGGGTGGAGGCCGCGGTGAGCTCGCGGGCCCTGCGGGAGAGCATCGTCCGGTTCCTGGGGCGGTACTGCGGGCCGCCGCTGGTTGAGCCGGAGTTTTGCGCGTTGCTCGACGGCGCCAATGGCGAGGCGCGCCTGGAACAGCTCGCCGCGCTGGCCGGGTACGCCGGGGCGACGGGCGGCTTCCTCGCGGAGCTTACGCGGCGCCTGGCCCTGGCCTCCAACGGAGAGGACGCGCGGGTGGAGGTGGGCGGCGTCGCCCTGCCCTATCACCTGCTCATGGCGGCCATGGAGGCCATCCTGCCGGGGGTGGGCTTCATGCCGGTCAAGGAGGTGGCCGAGCTGGATGCGCTGGCCAATACGCGGGTGGAAGACCGGGAGGCCATGCAGCGGGTTCTGGACCGGTACCCGGTGCGGCTCTCCTGGCACGCCTTGCGGCAGATGCGCCTCTCGCGGGCCGTGGCCCACCAGTACTATCCCTTCGCCGGGGAGCTGGACTCCGAGGGCGAGACCCACACCTGGGTGGGGCAGTTCCAGCGAGGCGTGGTGGAGCAGATGTACCCCAACCGGGTCATCTTCATGATGAACATGGCGTGCCCGGTCTATTGCCGCTTCTGCTTCCGCAAACACAAGGAGTGCCGAACACAACCCACTCCCACGGTGGAGCAGGTGGACGAGGGGGTGGCCTGTGTGAGCCAGCGGCCTGACGTGAAGGAGGTGCTGATCACCGGCGGCGACCCCTTCATGAACATGGCAACCCTGGGCAGGGCCATGGAGGGCCTGGCCCGGCTGCCCCATGTGCGAACCCTGCGCCTGGCGTCCCGGGCGCTCTCATACTTTCCGGAGCTGTTTCGTCGCGGGGAGACCTCCCGGCTCAAGTACCTGCTTTCGACGAACAGGGGGCTGCAAGAGCGGGGCAAGCGCCTTGAGGTGGCCACCCACTTCGTGCACCCGGACGAGCTGTCCTGGCAAGCGCTGGAGTTGATCTCCGAGCTGGTTGGGGGAGGCATCCCGGTGTACGTGCAGACCCCGTACGTGCGGGGGTGCAACGAAACCGGCCAGGCGCTGATCCCCCTGTTCAACGACCTGCGCGCGGCGGGGGCCGAGCTTCACTACATCTTCATGCCCACCAGCCCGATCCAGGGGAACCGGGTGTACTGGGCCTCCATTGACCGCGGGCTTGAGGCCGCCAGGTTGTTGCGGGCCGGGCTGTCGGACCGGGCCATGCCCCACATCACCACGGCCACGCCGGTGGGCAAGATCGACTGGGGCAACAGCGGCTGGGCGGTTGAGCGGTCGGCAGGGGATCCTGAGCGGGTCTGGATCCGCACCCCCTTCAGCGAGGCGTTTTTTCGGCCCTTCGCCTCGGGCCTGAGCCTGGGGCCGCATGTGAGGTGCAACGGCGAGGGGACCCTGGAGGCGGCCTTCCGTTGCGACATCGGCGACGAGGCGCTATTCACCGGGCCCCGGCCGGGGGTGGCCGCGCGGCCGGAGGCGGCGCCTGAACCGGCGGACGCGGTCGCCGCGTTGGCCGACCTGGATCCGCGCACCCTTGATGCGCACATCGGCCGGCGGCCGGTGCCCTGCCTGGCGCGGGATCACCTGGCGCGGGCAGAGCTGGATGTGGGCGCCTCGGCCGGGGAGCTGGAGGCCGCGCTGGCGTACCTGCGGGAGCAGCCGTTGATCACCGACCTGGTGCTGAGCCGGCGGGAGGATCCGTTGACCCATATCTCCCACACCCTGGAGGTGCTGGACCGGCTGGCGGCGGTCCCCTCCTTGCGGGTGTTGCGGGTGCGTTCCCCGTCGCTGGGTCATGGGGGCTCCGCCGAGGTGCTGGACGGGCTCGCCAGGCGCAACAGGTTGCGCGCGGTGCGGCCCCGGCGCATTGAGGTTGAGGTGCGTATCCTCCTGGCCTCGTCGGTGACGGAGACCATGGGCCGGGTCGTACAGGAGCTGCGCCAGCGCGGGATCGCGGTCTACGCCAACGTGCCGCTGCTCGCCGGCGTCAACGACACCGGGGCAGAGTTGCGGCAGATCTGTTTCGCCTGCAGGGAGCACGGGGTGGAGGTGTGCAACGTGTATGTGGCGGGCCTCCCCGGGCAGGCAGAGCGCCCGGTGGACCTGGACGCGGTCATCGATCTGGCCGGCCAGGTGCGCCGCGATGGGAGCGGGCGGGAGGTGCCGCGCTACCTCGTGCGCACCATGCTGGGCGAGGTGGACTTCTCCATCACCCCGCGCATCTTCCAGCGTGATCCTGACGGCCGGGTGTGGGTCACCCTGCGGCCCCACGACCTGGAACATTTCCGCCGCATGGACCCGGAGTTTGCCTGGCCCGAGGGGACGCGGGTCGACGCGGACGGGCACCCGGCTGTGCCCCTGCCCGGCGCGCGCCTGGCCCGGGGCTCCTTCCTGGTGGGGCCGTGAACCAGCGCCTCTTCCATGGCGGGCCCATCTACCCCATGGCGGGGTCGGGCCTGGCTGACGGGGCGGTGCTCACCCGGGGGGAGCGGATCATCTTCGTGGGCCCGGAGGAGGCGGCCGCGGCGCACACGGAGCCCGGCGAACTGGACCGGGTGGACCTGAAGGGTCGCGCCCTGTTGCCAGGTCTCTGCGATTGCCACCAGCACCTGGTGCTGGCCGCCGGCGAGCACGCCCTGCTGGACCTGAAGGGTGCGGCCGACCTGGAGCAGGTGCTGCGCCGGGTCGAGGCGGGGGTCGCCGCCACGCCCGCGGGGGAGTGGATCCAGGGGCATGGCTGGGAGCGGCGGCGGATCTTCTCCGGGGTGGCCCCCTCCCCCGCGCTGCTGGATCGTGCCGCGCCGGACCACCCGGTCTACCTGGCCAGCAAGGACTGGCACTCCGCCTGGCTCAACAGCGTGGCCCTGGCCGCGGTGAGCGAAATCCCCGGCGGGTGTGAGCTGGACCGGAGCACCGGCCTGGCCCAGGAGGAGGTGGTGCGCCTCCGCTCAACCCTGGTGCCCCCGCCCTCCCGGGCAGAGCTGGAGCGTTGCCTTGACGCTTACCTGCGCCACCTCTGGTCCCTGGGCATCACCACCGTGCACGCCTTCGAGTCGCCGGAAGAAATACCCCTGATCCGGCGGGCCCTGGGCAATGCCCACGGGCCCCGGGTGCGGGCGATGGTGTCCCTTGTGGTGGAGGCGAGTGAGCTGGAGGAGCAGCACGGACAGGCGTTAGGGGAGGAGGTGGAAGGCTGGCTGCGCGTCGGCGGCGTCAAGACCTTCACCGACGGAACCTTTGGATCTTTCAACGCGGCGGTGAGCCAGCCTTTCCTCACCACCGGCGGACGAGGTTTCCTGGAGAAGGATGTGCTGGACCGCTTCCTGGACGCCGCCCGGGACGCCCGGGTGCCGGTGGCCGCGCACGCGGTTGGGGACCGCGCGGTTGAGGCCGTGGTGCAGGGGCTACGAGCCCGCGCCTGGCCAGATGGCACGGTGCACCGCCTGGAGCATGCCCAGCTGCTCCCGTCCGAAGTGGCTGATCTGACCGGGCTCGCCCTCTCGGTGCAGCCCTCGCACATGCGGGCCGACCGCTGGATCGTGGAGCATGAGCTCGCCTGGGCAGAGCGCCCCTACGCCCTGCGCACCATGGTGGACAGAGGCGCGTTGCTCCTCTTTGGGTCTGACGCCCCCGTGGAGAGCGCGGATCCATGGCGCGGGATCCAGGCTGCCGTGACCCGTCTGGAGCGTGATGAGACGCCCCCCTGGAACGGCCAGGAGCGCCTCACCATGGCCCAGGCCCTGGCGGCCCACACCTTGGGCCCCGCGCGGATCCACGGCCCCGCCCTGGGCGGCGGTGTCATCGCGCCCGGCCGCCCGGCGGACCTGGTGGTGCTCAACCAGGACCCATTCGCCCTGGGGCCGGGAGAGCTGCAACGCCTGGTCGAGGTGATGGAGGTTGAGCAGACCTACCTCGCCGGGGAGCTGGTCTACCGCTCCAACAACTTCAACCTCGGCACACCCCGCGGCACCAGCACGCCGGCTGAAGCATCCCGGTAGCCGCTGGCCTCACGGGTCGGATCGGCGCGGCGCTCCAGGCGGCCCCGCACCTCCACCCGGTCGCCCACCCTGAGCGTCGCCTCCTCGGCCCGGTCGTACGGGATCAACTCCAGCTCCTGCGGGTCGGCCAGGTAGTCGCCGTTCAGGGCGTCCAGGTAGCACCCTACCCCCTCGGCCGGCGCCTCCCTGAGCCGGGCCTCGGGCGCCTCCAGCCGCAACCTCCCGGGAGGGATAATGATGGTCTCGCCCGAGTCCGTCTCCAGGGTCATGCCGCCCCCCTCCCCGTCGGAGAGCATCAGCTCCGACTGGTGGCTCTTCTTGCGCAGCAGGCGCAGGCTGAACGCCGCGGCGCGCTTCCCGGACACGGCGCGCACCTCCTGCTCCACGGCCTTGATCCTGCCCCGGTTGGGGAGGCCCCGGACCATGCGCGGCAGCACCCTGGCGCCGTTGGGCACCGGGCGGTTTCGGCGCTTCTCGATGGCGTGCTTCGCCTTGACCGTGGCCACGTAGAGCAGCATGAAGATGCCCACGATGGCCATGATGACCAGACCGAACCCCGGATCGAAGACCAGGGCCTCGCAGCCCAGCTCGCAGGCTGGCACCCCCACCGATGAGCCCGCCGCCCCGGCGCCCCCTGCCGCGGCCATCTGCTTGAGCCGGCGGCGCACGTCGGGCGGCCCCCACACCTCGGTGAGCAGCTGCTCCCGCCCGTCTCCGTTGCGCAGGTCAACGACCCGGTGCCCAAGCCCCGCGTCGCACTTTTCACCCGCGCGCAGGGCGGCCCGGCAATCGAGGCACAGGGCCTGCCTGTCGTGCGCGACGACGGTCACCGGCGCCCTCCACGCCGGCGCTGGAGCAGGGCCAGCAGGAGCAGCATGGCCAGCCCGGCCCCCTGGCGCCTGCCCGGCGTGGCGCTGCACCCGTCGCTGGCGCCCGGATCGTCGGGCTGCCCGGGCGAGGACGCGTCAGGCCTGGACGCGGCGCGATCCCCGCTCCGGTCCGGCTGGCCCCTGTCCGCCGGCGCGGGCGGCCGATCCGGCTTTGCCCCATCCGGCGGCGGTGGTCCCGCGTCCACGGGGGGCGGCTTCGGCCCCTTGACGTCAACGGCCACCGTCTTGACGTTCCAGTGCCCGTCGTCGTCCCGCACGGCCAGGGACGCCTGGTACCGCCCCGGCCGGAAGTAGACCGCGTCGTAGGTCCACCCACCCAGATTGCGGGCGAGACCGTTGCCCGCGTCCCAGTAAGACCAGGTGGAGGTCTTGCTGCCGGGGTACACCTTGTCGCCGCCGGTGCGCGCCGCGGTGAAGGTCACATGCAGCGGGGCCGTGCCGCTGACTGCGCTGGCCTTGAGGCTGAAGTCCACCAGCTTGCCGTCCGGGTCCTTGCCCGCGTTGACCGCCAACAACCGGGTCTGCTCGAAGATGCGGCGCGTCTTGCCGCTGTCCACCAGGCGCATCTTCACCCGCCGGGGCCCGCTCACCGTCTCGGTGGGGCCAAAGGTATAGGTCGCCCCCTTCCCCTCCCAGGTCAGGGCGAATGGGCCGGTGGCGTTGTCCCAGAGCACCTTCACCTGGTGCCCGTCAGGATCCTTGACCCCCAGGGCCCGGGCCGTGACCTTGTCCCCGCTCCACACCACAGCGCGGTCCAGGGTCATGCGGCCCGAGGGCGGGCGGTTGCCCGAGGGATCGGTCCTGGACGGACCCCAGAGCAGATAGCGCAGGATCTGCCGGGCGAACCAGTACGACTGGGCCCGGTGCTCGGGGTGGTCGCTGTTGACCACCACGCGGCCGAAGAACTTGTAGTTGCCGCCCAGGGAGTGGGGCGCGTCCTCCAGCACCGAGGTGTAGCCTTTGCGCCCCTTGTCCGCCTGCACGTACCGCTCCACGAGGCCAACCCTGCGGAAGCGGCTGGACCAGGGAGCACGGCCCCCGCCGTAAACCCAGACCATGCCGCCGTAGATGTTCACGCCCCGTAGCTCGTTGGCCGGGCCGAAGTAGGCGCCTGACGGCCGGTCCGTGGCGCCCTTACAGATCGGGTGCGTGGCCACCAGCTTCACGTCCATGCGCGAGGGGTTGGCGATGGTGCCGTGGTAGTTGTATAGGGGCCGGGTGCCCTGGGAGCCGTCGGACTTCATGCCGATGATGCCCGCGCCCGAGTAGGCGCCGTCGTTCTCCTGCAGGGTGGCCAGGTAGGCCCCGGAGCAAGAGCCCGTGTAGTGCCCGCCCAGGCGCACGAAGTTGCGCAGGTTGGCGAAGCCGCTCTTGCCGTTCTTTCCCTTGGGGCCCAGCAGGGAGGCGTGCTCGCTGGCGTACCCGCCCTTGCAGATGAAGAGCCGGTGGCGCAGGTTCAGCCCGGCGTCCAGCAGCTTGCCGTCGCGCACGTAGGCGTTGTCGATGTTGTCGTACTCCACCCCGAGGCTGGCCAGCAGCCCGTGCCAGGACGCGGCGCTGTCGTAGGAGTTGTTGCCGTGGAGGATGACCGCCTCGGCCTGGGCGTGGGAAGGGGAAGGGTGAAGGGTAAGGGCAAGGAGGGCCAGGGCCAGGGCCGGGGCCGGGGCCGGGGCCGGGGTAATGTGGCGGTGACTTGTCACCGCCACATTATATCTATTTGCAGATCACCTGGGTGTAGGTGTCGGCGTCGGCATTGATTGTCACCTTGAACCGGTTGTTGCCCGTGCTGCTCCGGGCGAACTCCGGCTTGCAGACGACGCCGCCGCTGGGCGGGGTAACGATGAGTTCGTGGTCTCCTGCCGGGATGTTGAACCAGACCAGGTGGCCATGTTTGGCTGTGCTGGTCTTGCTCGGGTCCGGCTTGATGTTGTCGCCGTAGTACATGGGGCCGTCGCCGACCTTCTTGGCCAGCGCCACCTTGGCGTCCTTGAGCCCGCCGCTGGGGCCGATCACGAAGATGCCCAGGTTGCCGGTGCCCTTCTTGGGGGTGACCTTGGCCAGGGTGGCCTCGGCCTTGAGCTCGGCCTCGGTCATCACCCAGGCCGCGAAGGCCGAGGAGACCTGCTTGCGGCCCATCATCACGTAGAGCGGCCGGTAGCCGGTCTTGGAAACCTTGAGCATGCCGTCCGCCAGGTATGAGACGCCGGCCAGGGTGAACAGCCCGTCGCTGGTCTTGACGCAGGCGGGCGTGGTCTTGCCATCCACGCACACCGAGAAGCCGTTCATCCCCTTGCCCTGGAGGGTCTTGCGGTCCCGGATCTCCCCGGTGATGGTGCCGCTGGTGGCCATCTTGAAGCTCAGCCCGCTGGCGTAGCGGCCGCACATGTATGTCTTCGGGTCTCGCTCCGCGCAGAGGCCCACGCTGGCGTCGAGGGTGCCGGCGCCGAAGATCTTGTTCAGGTCGGCAGCGGCCGGCGCGTCGGGCAGCTCGATCTTGGCTGTGCCTGGAGGCGCGGAGACTAGCCAGAAGGCGCCCTCCGAGTTGTTGATGGAGATGCCGGGTACGGCGGTCTTCTCGCTGGCGCTCCACTCCACGGTGGACCAGATGCGGGCCGGAGTGGTGGCGCTGCTGGGCGTGATCAGCGAGGGAACGTCCAGCAGCTTGTCCGCAGTGAATCCATCCTTGGGCTCGCCCACAACATTCACGGCCGAGCTGATTCCGCCCCCCACATTGAGCGTGTACTGGGTGACGAACTTCTTCACCCCGGCCGGCTTGACGTATTCGCCCTCGAAGGCGAATGACTTGCCAGCGGAGAGGGTGGTCTTGAAGCCCATGCCGACCATCTGGGTCAGCGCCGAGTCCATGCTGGTAACACGCACCCACGCCCGGGAGCCGGAGTACAGCAGGCTCGCGGTGCTGGGCGGCAGCATGACTGTGCCCTTGAACTTGGTGGGGGTCAGGGGCTTGGAGAAGTCCAGGTCAGCCGCCGAGCCGTCCTTGGTCAGGGCCGAGCTGGAGACGCTGGTCCAGCCCTTGATGCCAAAGTCAGAGTTGCGGTCCGTGGGTTTGTGGTTGGTCTTGTAGTTGAGGCCAACAAGGTTGAAGGACTCCCCCGCCGGCACCTTGAGGCTGACCTGGCTGGTGGTGGCGTGGGTCAAGCTGGCGTTGGGGGTGGAGCTGGTGACCAACAGGAGGGGGTGCGCGCTGGACATGTTGACTGCCTTGCCGCTGACGGTGACCGCTTTGGCAGCGGGGAGCTTCACCAGGTAGACCGTCCGGCTGCTCTCCTTGGCGGTGAGCCCGGTCATGGAGGTCAGGCTATGGCCGGCGAGGTAGGCTGTGAAGGACGCCGTGCCCTTGCTCCAGTCCACCTTGTCGAAGACGACCTTGCCGTCGGAGCCGGTCTTCTTCTCCTCTTTCTTGCCGTCGGGCAGGGTCGCCAGCACTGTGACGCCGCTGCCCGTGGCGGTCTTGCTGTAGTCGCTCCGGCTGGCCACGGTCTTGACCATCACGGTGAGCGTGGACGCCGCGGCCTTCATGTCGCCGCCGGCGCCATCAGCGTTCCCGCCGCCGTCCTTCTGCGAGACGCCGCCATCGGCCGCCGGGTTGTTGTTGGTGTCATCGTCGCTACAGGCCATGCCCAGCGTCATCGCCAGGATCAGCGCCAGGTTGACGGATGCAGTTCGCCCCATTTTCTAACCTCCTGCCTCAGTTGTTGAAACTAACGCAGGTAGTCTTGACTAATTTTTGGACTTGTCCAGCAGGAAAACGGACTTAGGAGACGGCCACCCGGACTGGCACCCCGAAGAAGCAGGCCGTGCCGGAGAGCTCGTCCATGAGCCGGTGGTCGGTGAGGGCGTTGACGTCGGAAGCCCTGGGTCCGAATGGGAGGCAGATAACGCCGGGCATGACCTCATCGGTGACCCTCGCGGACAGCTCCAGGGAGCCGTTGTCCGTGCTGATCCGCACCATCTGCCCGTCCTGGATCTCCAGGGCATCGGCGTCGTCGGGGTGGATCTCCACCGGGCCAGGATCCTCGCCGTGCTTCAGGGAGGGGCAGGTGTTCATCCAGGTGTTGTTGTAGCTCAGCAGGCGGCGGCTGATCATCGTCAGGGAGGTCTCAACCTGCGCCGTCTCCTCGGGCGAGCCCTGCCGCCGCTCAAGCCGGGCCAGGTCCTGCTCCGCGGCTTCAGGACAGAGCTGGATCCGTCCTCTCCTGCCCAACAACCTGGTGAGCCGCTGCTCCAGGGGGCCGAGGTCGATACCATGGGGTGAGGCCCTGAGCTGCCCCAGGGTCAAGCCCTCCTTGCCCAGGAGCCCCTTCCCGTGAGGGCCGAAGCGCAGGGCCAGCTCCAGCAGGCGCTCTGAATCCGGGGGCAGCACCCCGCCCAGCGCGGCGGCCACGGCCCGGCCCAGGGTGCGCCTGGCCAGCCCGTGGAGGATCTCACCATCGGACAGGTGGCCGGGCGCGGGCTCCACCACCCGCTGCACAAGCCTGGCGGTGTTGCGGACGGCGAGGCCCAGGGGGAGCGCGGGGTAGTGCTCCCGCTCCAGGCTCGTATGTGGCGGCAGCACAATGTGGGCGTGGCGCGCGGTGTCCGTGATCCAGGGGTCGACACAGATCAGGCACTCCAGCTCGGCCAGGCCACGCTCCAGCCGGCGCCCGTTGGGGGCGGAGCGCGCGGGGTTGCCAGCCACGCAGATGAGCGCGCGGATCTGCTCTTGACCGGGGGTCTCCAGCTCCGAGGCCATGGCCGTCACCGGCAGCTCGCCGTTGAACTCCGGCAAACCGTCCACCCGGCTGCGCCAGCGGTCGAACTGCCCCGTCTGTCCGGTGCGCGCCGCCACGGCGGCAAGGTCCACGGCGGGCGTGGGGAACATGGCCCCGCCCACCTGGTCGAGGTTGCCGGTCAGCACGTTGACCGCGTCAATGAGCACCGTGGCCAGGGTGCCGAACTCCTGGGTGCTCGTGCCCATGCGGCCGTAGAGCACCGCCCGCCCGGCGTCTGCCAGCTCCCGGGCCAGGCGCCTGATCTCCTGGGCCGGGATCCCCACCCGCGCCGACACCCGCTCCGGGGTCCATGGCGCGGCCGCGGCGGCCAGGCGCTGCCTGCCGGTGACCAGGCGCGAGAGGTGGTCAGGGATCCGCGTCAGCCCTTCCGCTTCCAGGGTGGCGATCATTGCCAGCAGGAGCATGGCGTCGGTGCCAGGCCTGATGAAGAGGTGCTCGTCAGCCAGCCGGGCGGTCTCGCTTCGGCGCGGATCCACCACCACGATCTTGCCTCCCCGGCGCTGGATGCCCCGCAGGCGCTTGCGCACCCCGGGCGTGGTCATGGCGCTGCCGTTGGAGACCAGCGGGTTGGCGCCGAGGATGACCAGGTGCTCCGTGCGCTCCAGGTCGGGCACGGGGATCACCCCCTGGTTGCCGAAGACCAGGGTGGAGGCCAGGGCCAGGGGGAGCGCGTCCACCGAGTTGGCCGAGTACAGGTTCTTTGTGCGCAGGGTCCCGGCCAGGGCGTAGGCCTGGGCCGTGGTCTCCAGGGCCTGGAACACCGGCGTGCCCAAATAGAGCCCCACCGCGTCCCGCCCGTGCCGCCGCCGCACGTCTTCAAGCCGCTCCGCCGCCTGGTCCAGGGCCTCGTCCCAGCCCAGCTGCTGCCAGCCCCCCTCCCCGTCCCGCCGCACCGGGGCCCTGAGCCGCTCAGGATCCGCCAGCAGGTCAATGTGGGCCTGGGCCTTTGGGCAGAGGTGGCCGCGGCTGAACGGATCTTCCTTGTCGCCGCGGATGGAGGTGGGGGTGCCGTTGTTATCGAGCTCAACCACGATGCCGCAGGTGGCATCACACAGTGCGCAGGCTGAATAATGCATGCCCCATGTTGCCCTGGAAACTCGGTCCACGAGAAGGGAAAATGAGGCCATGAAAATAACCACCGCCTGCCTCACCGCCCTGCTCTTGCTCGCCGCCTGCGGGGAGGACACCACCCCGGCAGGCACCCCGCCCGGACCGGGCGCCCTGTCCACGGCGCTCAAGCCCACCAAACAGCCGGCCTACTACGTGGCCCAGGCCGAGAAGTACTTCGACACCCTCGACACCAGCGCCGACCCAAAGAGCGTGCCCGACTACTCCCCCCTGGTTGCCCGCTACGAGTGGCCCCCCTGGCTATATTTAACGGGCTACAAGAAGCAGGTGATGATCGACTCCACCAAGGCGGCGGTGGCGGCCGATCCGTCCACAGTGCCCACCCGGGAGTGCAAGGCCTTCACCACCCAGCCCTTCGCCCGCTGCTACGTGGTGTTCAAGTACAAGCACGGCCCCTGCCCCATCTACGAGGAGTTCACCTACAACGACGCGGGCCAGATGACCTTCATCGAGGCCTGGTCCGACCTGCCCGGCATGATGCCCATGGACAAGACCAAGGACCGCTGGGCCGAGAAGGGCATCCGGCGGCTGTCGACCAAGGTGCCCGGCCTGGGCAACAGCGAGGGCAAGATCGACCTGGACGCCCAGTACATGAAGGACGCCGCGGCAAAGGACAAGGACGTGGCCGACTTCCTCTACCGGGCCAATAACTTCATGACGGCCTGGCTCAAGGCTCTGCAGGACGCGGGGCCGGATCTGTACAAGAAGGGGTGCGGCTGGAAGTAGGGGGCAGGACCTGAGCCCTGCCCCCGCGGGGTGGAGAACTACAGCTTGTCGATGATGGCGTTGAGCGTGGCGCTCGGCCGCATGACCTTGTTGGCCAGCTCGTCGTTGGGCATGAAGTAGCCGCCAACGTCCATGGGCGTGCCCTGGGCGTCCAGCAGCTCCTTGGCGATGACCTCCTCCTGGGCGGCCATCTCGGCGGCCACGGCGGAGAAGCGGTCCTTCAGCGCGGGATCGTCGTCCTGGGCGGCCAGAGCCTGGGCCCAGTAGAGGGCCAGGTAGAAGCTGGAGCCGCGGTTGTCGATCTCGTTGACCTTGCGCGACGGCAGCCGGCCGTTCATCAGGTAGTTTTCGACGGCCTTGTCCAGGGTCGCGGCCAGCACCTTGGCCTTGGCGTTGCCCGTGTTCTTGTAGATCAGCTCCAGCGACGGGACCAGGGCGCAGTACTCACCCAGGGAATCCCAGCGCAGGTGCCCCTCCTTCTCCATCTGCTGCACATGCTTGGGCGCGGAGCCGCCGGCGCCGGTCTCGAACAGGCCGCCGCCCGCCATGAGCGGGACGATGGAGAGCATGCGGGCGCTGGTGCCGAGCTCCAGGATCGGGAACAGGTCGGTGAGGTAATCCCTGAGCACGTTGCCCGTGG
>CAZCFB010000108.1:0-13950 GCA_964497805.1 uncultured Kofleriaceae bacterium | reverse complement strand
CGGTGGTCTGGCCGAATGTATTGTCGCCCCAGCAGGCCACCGAGCCCTTGCTGGACAGGGCGCAGGAATGATCCCCGCCCGCGGTGACCTGGGTGAATGTCCCGGCCGGCGCTGTGGACTGTCCCTTGGCGTTGAGGCCCCAGCAGGTGACCTTCCCGGCTGCCGTGAGGCCACAGCTGTGGCTGGCCCCAGCGCTGACCTGCTTGTAGCTCCCCGCTGGCGCCTTGCTTTGCCCATAGCCGTTGTCACCCCAGCACTTGACCTTGTAAGCAGTGGTCACACCGCAGGTGTGCTTGTGCCCGGCGCTGACCTGGGAAAAGCTGCCAGCGGGCGGGGTGGGGGTGTTCTTCCAGCCCCAGCATTTGACCTTGCCGGTCGTGGTCACCCCGCAGGTGTTCAGGATCGTGCCGCTGGCGCTGATCTGGGTGAACTTGTCAGCAGGATCATAGTACGCGTTCCCCAACCCACCCCAGCAACGGGCCGCGCCGCCGCTGGTCAGGCCGCACATGTGGCCTCCCCCTGCGGCGGCCTGGATGAACTTGCCTGCCGGTGGGGTGAGCTCGCCGTGGCTGAAGCTAGCACCCCAGCACCTGACCTTGCCGGCGGTTGTGATACCGCAGCTGTGCCAGTTCCCGGCGCTGACCTGGCTGAAGGTGCCGAGCGGCACCTGGATGGTCACCGGGCCTGTGAATCCCCAGCAGCTGATGGTGCCGGTGCTGGCCAGGCCGCAGGTGTGCATCTGCCCGGAGGTGAGCCAGTTGAACGTCCCGGAGGGCACGCTCCCCTTGAGGCTGCCCCAGCACAATACGGTCCCATTGGGGCGGAGGGCGCAGCTGTGATGGTACCCCGCCGCCACCTGCACAAAGGTCCCGGCCGGCGGCTTATTGGCGCCGGTCACCGACGCCCCCCAACACCTGATCTTGCCCGCCGTGGTCAGGCCGCAGGAGTAATACATCCCGGAGCTGACCTGGACAAACTTGCCCGCGGGGGCTTTCAGATAAATGACTGCGCTCCAGCACTTGGCCTTGCCCTGAAGGGTCACGCCGCAGACATGAGAGTCGCTGGCGCTGATCTGGGCGAACTGTCCCGCCGGCGGGTTCATGCCCGGGGACCCTTGATATTCGCCCCAGCAAGCAGGCACGCCGTTGCTCCTGATGGCACAGGTGGAGTCACTGCCTGCCGTGACCTGGGTGAAGGTCCCGGCGGGTGGGTCGCACTGCCCCTCGCTGTTGTCGCCCCAGCACTTGATCTTGCCCTTGACCAGCATGCAGGAGTGCAGGCGGCCAAGAGAAAGGGACGAGGGAGGACCCAGAATGAATGCGTCGGGGCTCCTGGTATCCGGCGGTTGGACCCATGCGTCGTGACTCCTGGTGTCGGGGGCAGGCGGGAACCAGTGGTCGGGCAGCGGGGGGTAGTCCCAATGGGAGCCAAGGTCTGGCGGGGGAAGGTGGAGATCCTGGGTCCCCAGATCTGGCGTCCCGGTGTCCTGGAACGCCAAGTCTCCGCTACTGTGGCCCGATCCGCAGCCGGCCAACGCGAGCAAAGCAGCCGCCACCACGACGCCCACCGCACTGCTCAGCTCCCGGCCCATGCCCGCCTCCATTGATCGATGCCCTTCCAAAATGTAACAAGCAGCCCTGGACGGTCACAAGGAGCGGCTCGCGGGCGGCGCAACACGCTTATGATTGTTTTCAAACTTCTGTCATCAATGCAGACTGATCAGCAACGACCGGTACCACGAACCTGGAGGCCAAGGAGAAGACCGTGGCAAGTAAGAAAATCGCACTGCTGGTGGGCCCAAAATTGATGAAGAGCATCATGGCAGTCTTGCTCCTGGGGCTCCTGCCGGGTGCTTGTACTGATGAGCCAGAACCGACAACAGAGCTGCCCCGCGGAGCTCCCGGGGATGTGGGGATGTCGGAGCAACGGCTGAACAAGATTCAGAGCGTTGTCCAGGAGTTCATCGATAACGGCAAGATCCAGGGCGCCGTTGTCGGTGTAGCCCGCCGAGGCAAGGTGGTCTATTTCAAGGCGCAGGGCCTCTTCAACGTCAAGACCAAGGCGCCGCTGCAGACCGACGGGATGTTCCACATGATGTCATCCACCAAGCCGGTCCTCGGTGTCGCGGCCATGATGATGATCGAACAGGGCCTGTTCAAGGCGTCAGACCCCATTGAAAAGTACATCCCTGAATTCAAGGACGCCAAGGTCGCTGTCCCGGATGGGTCCAAGACTGGCTACAAGCTGGTTGACGCCAAACGCTCCATAACCATCCACGATCTGCTGACGTTCACTTCAGGGTTTGCTGGCTTCAGCAAGATCAAGAAGACGGACTACGAGAACGAAACCCTGGCCACCTTGATTCCCAAAGTTGCCAAGGAACCTCTCAGCTCTCAGCCGGGGACGCAGTGGGCTTATGGCAACGGGCTCGATGTGGTCGCCCGGGCCATCGAGGTCGTCTCAGGCATGTCATTCAACGTGTTCGTTCAGAAGCGTATCTTCGACCCGCTGGGCATGAAGGATACCCACTGGATCGTGCCGGACGAAAAAGAGAAACGCATGCTGCTCCCCACCGCGGGCACCCCGCCCAAGTATTTCGGCGCCTCCTGGGGCCTGAAGAGCACAGCCCGCGACTATCTGCATTTTGAGCAGATGCTGGTCAACAAGGGCGAGCTGTTCGGAAACAGGATCCTCAAACCTGAATCTGTTGAAACGATGTCCAAGAGCCAGGCAGGCGACCTCTACTCCAAGTCTTCGAAGGGTCCCTCCGGCATGGCATATGGCTACACGGTGGGCATCACGAAGGATCCGAAGCTGGCGAAAAATGGCCGGAGCGCCGGTGCTTTCGGCTGGGGTGGCGCGCTGGGGACTGTCACCTGGACAGAGCCCAGGGAGAAGCTGGCCGCCGTGATCATGGTGCAGCAATCCACGAACGCCCTTGCAACCAGGATCGCAGAAGCCATCAGAGACGCGATCCTTGGCCAGGGCGGAGTGCTCAAGGACGTCGGGGTAAGCAAGGACGCCGGGGTTAGCAAGGACGGCGGCGGCAAGAAGTGCAAGGAAGGCGAGGTGTACGAGGGCAAGGGCGGCAAGTGGGTCTGCAAGAACGGCAAGTGGGTCTTCGAGTCCACCGGGGACGGGGGCGCCGGGAAGAAGGGGTAAGAACCGTGGCCTGGCTGGCGGACACCGGAGCTTCCGGTTCAGGACGGGTTTCCAGTTCTCGGGCACCTACCCACTGCAGGGGGACTTGGTAAAGTCGTTCGGTTACAGGCGGTTACAGGAGTCATGCGCTGGCACAATGCTTGCTCTTCTCAGGAGCAATGCTACGCCGCCGTCCAAAAAGCCTCGCCTTGCCGTTGCTCCTGGCCATCCTCCTGGCCAGCGATCCCGTTCTCGCAGGTGAGCGCCAGGGCTGGGCCAGGCGGCTGACCAACAAGGTGGCCGGCATGTTCAGGCCCGGCAAGGCCAGCGCCCCGCGCGGCAAGCGGGTGTCGCGCCCCCGCCGGGCTGGCGACGTGAAGGTGGCCCTGCCCCGGAATCACGTGGCCCTGGAGGACGGCGTCAAGTTCCTGGCCGCGCGCATCAAGAAGGAGCTGCCAGAGAAGAAGCTCCAGGACCATGTCGTGCGCCTGCGCCACCGCAAGATGTCGGCTGCCTTCGGCAAGCTCAACAAGCAACTCCACCGGCTGGACCTGGAGGGTATCGTACAGGGCGGGGACGCGGCGGTCTTCACCGAGCTCAAGGCCGTTCTGGAGCAGGTCAGCGCGCGCCCCGCGGCCACCTGGATGACCCGGCTGGCCATCAAGTACAACCAGCTCAAGGGCACCGACCAGGTGAAAGAACGCAAGCTGGCTCAAGGCGTGCTGGCCGTCTACCGCCACATGGAGCGCAAGGCCGGCGGCGCGGAGCTCAAGAACAGCGAGATCCAGCAGGCGTGGCTCAAGACCTTCAGCGGCAAGCTGATCCAGCGAGCCGAGCGCCGCAGCGCCGCCCGTCTGCTGCCCGGAGAGTTGCCCGCTCTGCCCGCCTCCAGGCACCGGAAGGTGTCCAGCCTGGTGAAGCAGGCCCGCACCCACGGCGGCATCAGGCGCCAGGTCTCCTACCTGGAGCGGCAGGCGGCCCACCTGCGCGGCAGCCGCGACGAGGCCGAGCGGGCGTTGGGCGATCGCCTGGTCTCCTACCTGGCAGGGTACAAGGCGTCGTGGAGCGAGGCCTGGCTCACCAGCAGCATGTCGCGCTTCCAGGGCACCGCGAGCCCGGTGACCTGGAACCTGAACAGCGACATCCAGTTCAAGGGGAAGGTGAGCGGGACCCACCAGGACCGGCTCAAGGGCGACCTGGCCAAGGCGTGGAAGATCATCCGCGGCGTGGTGCACCCGGACATCCTGGCCAAGCTGCCGCCAGTGACGGTGTTGGTGGAGCATGACCGCAGCCGAGGGGCCCACAACAACGACAAGATCAAGCTGGGGCCCAAGTCGAGCCTGCGCACGATCCTGCACGAGTTTGGCCACCACATCGAGGACCACGCCGGCGTGAGGCCCTTCGCGGTGGCCCAGTCGGTGCGGCAGCAGCGCGCCAACACCAACAGCCTCAAGTCCCTCAACGAGCTGGTCCCGGGCAAGAACTACAAGAAGGACGAGAAGGGCTACCGGGGCGGCTTCGTGGCCGGCTACATGGGCAAGCACTACAGCGGCGGCTACACCGAGATCATCAGCATGGGCCTTGAGCGTTTTCACAGCCAGAAGGCGGCCCGGGAGCTGTTCAGCCAGGACGGCGACATGATGCTCAAGGTGCTGACGGCGATCCAGAACAAGCCCTGATGGCCCCTCTCCCGCGCCTGCACCTGGCCTTGCTCGCCTCGTTGCTCCTGGTTTTTACTCCGGGCTGTAAGCGCTCAATCAGTGAGGCGCCCGCCGCAAAGGCGGAGCCCATGAGTGAACCGGCCGCCCAGGAGGAGCAAGGCCCCGAGGCCCCCGATCACTGGCTGTTCCGCGACGCCGCGGCCGCGCTGGACCACCTGCTGGAGGAGCATGATCCGCTGCTGCTGGCCGTGGGCGAGTACCACCAGAAGACAGACTCGGCCAGGGTGCGCTCCGCCGTGGCGCGCTTCACGGCCGAGATGGTGCGGCCCCTGAGCCGGCGGGCCTCGGACCTGGTCCTGGAGACCTGGGTGGCCAGCGGCCGCTGCGGGGCCATGGAGAAGAAGGTCGCCGCCCAGGTGGAGAAGACCACCAAGCGACCCGAGGCCACCGAGAGCGAGCTCGTCCAGCTGCTCAAACATGCAAAGGCCGCCGGGATCCAGCCCCACATCCTGCAGGTGGGCTGTGACGAGTACAAGAAGCTGCTCGGCGGCGGCCAGGTGGACCCCGTGGAGCTGCTGGGGCTGATCACCCGCCACCTGCGCGCCAGGGCGGAGGGGCTGCTCAAGCTGCGGCGCAACAAGCCCCTGCCGGGGGACGAGGCAGGCTCCCCGCGCCGGCTGGTCACCATCTACGGCGGCGCCCTGCACAACGACCTCTACCCCCTGGAGGACCTGGCGGAGTTCACCTTCGGCGCCGCGCTGAAGAAGCAGACGGGGGGACGCTACCTGGAGCTGGACCTGTACGTGCCCGAGTACGTGGAGGGAAACCAGGACCTGGCCCGGGAGCCCTGGTTTTCGCTGCTGGTGCAGGCGTCCACCGAGTCGGTGGTGCTGGTGGAGCGGGGGAAGGGCTCTTACATCCTGCTGCTCAAACGTGGCGTCGGGAAGAAGGGTTGAGAATCACCCTCGGCCACGGGTTTGTGTCCTGATGCCCATCAACAGAACCACAAGGAGCAGGGCCCACCCGGGCATTGCTTGCAGGGGACCGCTGACTGCCGAACAGCCCCCGGTCAGCGTCAGGTTCAGTCCCGCGCCCGGGTGACTCGGGGGCAGGTCCCTGACGGCGTGTGGGGCGTCCTTGGCCGGTTTGGCTCTGTCCGCAGGGCGGGCGTCCGGAGGGGGGACGGTGCTGCTGTCCTTTTTGGGGATCGCGCCGCTGTCCATGGGCGGCGGTGCGCCCTTGTCCTTGGCGGGGGGGGCGCCCTTGTCGGGCTTGACCGGCGGCGCGCTCCAGAAGGAGGTCTTCTTGTTGGCCCCATCCCAGCTGAAGCTGAAGTGCACGTGATCGGTGTGTGGATTTGAGCCGCTGTAATTGGCCCAGCCCAGCCCCGGGTTGTAGGCACGCCACATCTTCTTGTTCCAGACCATGTACATGATGCCCAGGCGGCGGGCCATGGCGTGCTTGTTGCCGTTTTTGTCCGTGGCCAGCAACCAGCCCAACAGGCTGTCCGCGGCCGGGTGGCCCACCTTGATCATCCAGTCCCAGGCGCGCCCCTCCTTGTGCTCGCTCTTGCCGCCCGAGCTGCAGGAGCGGGTGATGCCGCCGCTGGTGGTGCAGGGGTAGGTGGCCAGCACCAGCTTCATGAAGGCGGTGACGCCAGGTTTGGCCTTGGGATCGCACTTGCTCTGCCCTACATAGCTGGCGTAGCCGTCGATCTTCGATCCGAAGGCGGGGGTCGCGGGCTTCACCTTGCCGCCCTTGGGGCAGGGGGTGAGCGGACGGGTTGTCTGCCCGACGTCCTGGTTGAGTTGCCAGCCCTCCTCATCGATGAGGCCGCCGTCGCCGGCCGCGCAGCCCCCCGCCGCCACGGCAAACAGGGCGGACAGGACCAGCGGAGTCAGGCGTGGGCTCAAGGGCTTCACTTCTTCTTCGGCGCCAGGGGCTTCTTCGACATGTACCGCTTGCCCAGGGCCTCCACCTGGGCGCGCTTTTCGCCGCCGCCCAGCATGAGCCAGCCCTTCTTGTAGATCAGCAGGGCCCAGATCTGGTCAACGGCCTTTTTCTTTTTCACAGACCAGATGTCGCACTTGATCAGCCAGGGCGCGCCCATCTGCCCGGGGATGCTCCTGAGCGACTTCATGTCCGGCTTGATGTACCAGCCCTTGCGGCTCCCCTGGGCGAACACATTGCGGCCGGCGATGCCGCTGCCGCCCACCAGGTTCTTCTGGTAGCCCTCGGCGTGCCACACCGCCTTGAACGGCGCCTCCTTTTTGGCCTTGAGCGCCGCCTTCATGGCCGTAAAAATCCGCTCCATCCCGGCGGTGTCCGGGTCCGAGGCTGCAGCCGGCTGTGCTGTCCCGACCATGCCGAGCACGGCAATGGAAAGGATGAAAGAAAGCGGCCGGTTCATTGAGAGCTCCTTTGGGCGGTGGTTGACTGCAGACGATAGCAGGGAGGAGCGCGGATCACCCGGGAAAGACGGGCTCTGCAGCCCGTAGACGTACAAAAACAAGCAAAACATGCATTTCTTGCGGCCCTTCTCCCGAGGTCTTGCCTACATTAGCTCCTATATCCCACCTTCACCTGAAATCACCTTCAAGTAGCTCTATTCAGTATATATCCGCCATTTGGCTACTTCAGCCACACGTTACGTACATTTACGCATAATGTACTCCGCGCTCCCTCCTCTTTGCACGACTCCCCGCATCCACTAGGATGACGGCATGCAGATCCTGAGATTCAAGTACATCCTCACGCTTTCCTTGCTCCTGGCCGCGTGCTTCTTCACCGGCTGCGACGACGAGATGACCCCGGCCCCGGAGGACATGGGCGCGGACATCAGCGCACCTGACAGCGAGGTCCCTGACAGCGCGGCGCCGGACATTCCCCGGGAAGCCGGGACCGACGCGACCCCGGACGGCGTGGCGCCCGACAGCGCCGTCTCCACCAAAAAGCCGGTCTGGTTTCTGCACCTGACCGACACCCACGTCGGGTACAACACCTTCGCCAGCACCGCCATGACCGCGGCGGTCAAGGACCTGATCCCGATCATCAAGCCCACCGCCACCATCGTCACCGGGGACGTCACCCAGAGCGGCACCGCAAGCGACTGGACCACCTACGAAAAGATCGTCAAGGGCAACGTCCCGACCTATCCCGCCTACCTCGAGGTGCCGGGAAATCACGACATGCGCACCGACATGGGCAAGTACTTCCTCAGCCACTCCCAGACCGGCAAGGCCAAGGGCGGCCTGTACGGCTACAGCGACCTCAGCGCGGGCGCGAGCACCGTGCGGGTGGTGCGCACCAACACCGCCGACCACAAGGACAAGACCATCCGGGGGGGCGGCTACTTCAGCAGCGCCCAGCTGTTCAACCTGCTCAACAAGCTGCCACCGGCCAAGGCGGACTACACCGTGGTTGCCGGCCATCACCCGGTGGAAGGGGTGGTCAGCCTGCAGCTGCTGGGCACCGACTGGCGTATGAAGGACCTGTTCAAGAAGGTCAACGCCGAGGTCTATTTCTGCGGGCACATGCACACCAAGTGGACCTCCTGGATCAAGAACACCCTGGTGGTGATGACGCCGACGTTCGGCAAGCCGGAGACCGCCGCCCCGACGCCGGCCTACGCGCTGGTGGGGCTGGACACCACCGGCCCCTCGCTGCGCACAGTGGGCGTCGGCAGCATCGCCCTGATTAAATTGCCCTGGCCCAAGGTGCTGATCACCACGCCGGCCCAGATCGACCTGGGCTTCAAGAACCCCCTGGCCAAGCCTCTCTACCCTGGCAAGTCCATGACCGTGCGCGCCATGGCCTTCTCGCCCAAGGGCGTGACCAAGGTGGAGGTCAAGGCAGAGAGCGGCACCTGGGCTCCCATGACCTCCGCGGGCGGCGACCTGTGGCAGGCCACCATCCTCGCCCCGGCCAAGACCGGGAACCGCATCCTAGAGGTCAAGGCCACCTCCCCCGAGGGCACCGACACCCACAAGCTGAAGTTCCTGGTTGGGACCTGAGCGAGGTCCCAGATCAGGATGGAAACACAAAACGAGCTACCATAAGCCGATGCTCTGGTTGGTGGTCCCAGTGGTGGGTACGCTCTTCCCGCTCTACATTCATTTCCTGATGCGCGGCCGCCAGGGCGCCACTCGGGTGAGCATGGTGCTGGCGGGTACGGCCCTGGCCCTGACCGGCCCCTGGTACATACCTGCCGATATGCCCTGGCTGCGCTTCTTCACCGGCATGGGCTCCCTGTTGGCCATGTGCCGCCTCATCGAGGTGGCCTATGAGCGCTTCCCTGACCCACAGATGCAGCGAGGAGGCTACGGCCGGTTTTTGTACTACTACCTGAACAGTCACGACGCCCTGTGGCCGGCGTCAACCAGGGAGCGGCAGCAGGTTCGGGCCCAGGGCAGACGGCGGCTGGCGCGCGCGGTGCTCAAGTGGGTTTCCTTCCTGGGCCTGCTCGCCGTCAGCAGCCTCCAACCATCCCTCCATGAGCAGTGGTTCCTCCACCTGTTCTGGACCGCCTGGATCACCTACTTCTACGTCACCGCCGGCTTTGACACGGAGAGCGGCCTGGCAATGCAGAGCGGCATCGGGCTGAGCGAGGCCTTCGCAGCCCCCTTCTCTGCAGACTCTCCCCGGGACTTCTGGAGCCGGCGCTGGAACCTGATCTTCCGCAACATTGCCCACCGGCTGGTGTTCGTGCCCTGGCGAGGGAAGGACCGCCCTGTCCGGGTCGTGGCGCTGGTCTTCGCCATCAGCGCCCTGGCTCACGAGTACCTGGTGGTGGCCTCCCTGGGCGTGACCCGGGGGGACATGACCATCTTCTTCGCGCTCCACTGGGCGGCAACCCTGGGCCACGGAATGCTCAGCCGTAAGCGGCAGGGGAGGCCCTTGATGCCCCGCCCCCTGGCCATTTTCCTGCACCTGATCTGGTTCACGGTCACCTCACACTTCTTCTTCACTCCGTTCGAGCAGATCTTCCCCGTCCACCTCTGGCGGCTCTTTTAAGCTGCAGCGGTGGCGTGAGTGGAAAGTTGTTGGCGGGCGGGTAGTATGTCGGGACCCAGGAGGAGGACACGATGCCCACAACCAGCGACCTCAAACGCGGCATGCTCATGGAGATGGACGGAGATCCTTTCGCCGTTGAGAGTGTATCCGTCCAAACCCCATCAGCCAGGGGGGCCGCCACCCTCATCCGGGCGAAGCTCAGGAACCTGCGTTCCAAGCAGCTGCTCAGCAAGACCTTCAAGGCCGGTGAGCGGATCAAGGAACCGGACTACGAGATCCGGCCCTGCCAGTACCTGTACGACGAAGGCGGCGAAACCTTCTACTTCATGGACGACGAGAACTACGAGCAGTCCGCCATGAACAAGGAGAGCATCGAGTACGAGCTGGACTTCTTGCGGCCCAACGATCCTTGCCGCCTCATCTTCTTCGATGGCACCCCCCTGGGCGTCCAGCTCCCAAACACCGTTGTCCTCGGCGTGGCCGAAACTGAGCCCGCGCTCAAGGGGGACACCGTGAACAACGTCACCAAGACCGCCACCCTGGAGACGGGGCTCGAGGTGCAGGTCCCGCTCTTCGTCTCCGAGGACGACAAGCTGATCATCGACACGCGTGACGGGCGCTATGTCCGCCGGAGCAAATAGGCAAGCGCGGGTTCAACGGGCCGTCGCGACAGCCTGATCCCAACGCTGACGAACGTCCGACGGGGAAATTTGTGGAAGTTGAGGCATAATGTCCTCCACGATTAAGACGAAAGGAAATCATGATCACAAACCGAACATGGAAATGCCCCTACTGTGATTCCATCGAAAAGGGCGACAACCGTTTCAAGACCCACCTCAAAAGAGTCAGCGGCCACGCCCTGGATGAAGACGACGTCGAGTTCGTCATGCGCAAAGTTCTCCTGGGCCTCAAGGTCCCCTCCATTGAGGAGCTCCAGAACCCCCCCAGCGATGAGCCGGATGTAGAGCCGGAGGCCGAGGACGCAGAGGAGTAGACTCCGCCTCGAAAACCCCACCAGGTTGCCGCTGAAGTCAGTCCGTTGTCCTCATCACAGTCGAGTTGCGTCTGCGCTCCTTGTGCTCTGGAGCCGGAGCCGTCCTAGGCAGAATCCGGCAAATACCGTATTCTCCTTGGAGTCCACTAACAACCGGAGGCGCTGATGAAAGCAGCAAGCTTGGGGGTGATTGCGTTTTGTTTCCTGTTCTCGGCGGTGGCCATTGCTCAGGACAAGCCAACCCTGGTTCATCTGATCGGCGGCAAACAAACCCATGTCGCGGCCTCGGGAATCCGCAAGGTGGACCGGAAGAAGAAGGTCACCTTCATGTGGTGCCCAAAGACCTACTTCATCGTGAAGTACGGCAACATCCAGCCAGAGGATGTCGTCTCGGTGCAGCTGCTGAACAAGAGGGGAAAGAAGCTCGGCAAGCCGTTTATATGCAAGCCCGCCCATCAGTTCGCGGACCTCAAGCTTGCCTATGGCAACAAGAAAGCTGACAAGGCCGCCAAGCACCTGCCCCTGGCGCAGTACGAGTGCGCCCCTTCACGAGAGCAATGCAAGAAAGCCGCGGTGGCGAAGACAGGAGACTACGCCCTCTCCTTGACCTACAAGCAGCCCACGGAAGGCGAGGAGATGAAGGACTTCGCGCGGCTGCGCTTCAAGGTTTCGCAGGCCTTCCACGGATGGAACAAGCATCCGGAGAAGACATACGTGGTGGAGAACAACTTTCTCAACGGGCTCACGACCATTGAGGAGTTTGTCTTTCAGACGGCCAAGAAGCCCGCTGACCTGAGAAACGCGCAGATAGCGGTGGTGGGGCACCGGCATATTCAACCCAAGGTCATGATTCGCACCTGGTTCAGGTACGACCAGAGCCCGAAGGTCAGCAAGATCATCTGCAAGTACAAGGGCAAGAGGATCGCGCAGCAGGGACCGTTCAATGGTGACAAACACAGCTTCATGGCCCGCAACAAGGACAAGAAGTCAAACGACCTGGTCAAGATCTACCAGAAACGCTTCGACTTCCGTCTGGAGAATGTCTTCTTCAGACATCCTCGCGTGGAGCCCAAGAAGAACAGGCGCGTGAAGAAGCACTGGAAGATGCCGAAGCACTACCTCAGCGAAAACCCAGGGGACTATAAATGCATGATCCTTGGAGAGGGCGAGCTGTTGCGAGTCGTCCGGTTCAAGGTCGGGAAGAAGGGCAAGATCGTCTCCAATGGCTGCAACAAGACCATCGCTCAGTTACCCCATGTCTCTTTCATCAAGGTGGAAGAGAAGAAGGGGGACTATATCTTCAAGGCGAAGCTGAAGACCAAGCCCAGGGCAAGCGAAAAGGCCTACTATTCGGATGTGAAGTGGCCCAAGGGCTGCCCCAACGGCCGGTAATCCCACGGAATAGAACGAAATCAGGCTCTCTGTAGCTAAAGAGCCGCCCCCCCCCATACAGGCCAACACCGACTCTACCTGTGCCCACTCCTGGGGCAATCAGGCACCTGGCCGCTCAAGAAACCTCAGCAGAATCTTAACAGGATAAAGAGAGGCAAACTGCGCATTAATTACAATGGGGGTATTTACTTTTGCATTTTATTCAGTAACCTATCATACAAAGGAGATTGGTAATGATAATTATTTCTGACTGGAATCGGCCTCTGTCTCCAAAAATAACCAGTATTTTCGCCCTGCTGGCCACGCTGAGCCTGGGTTGTGGTGATGATCCTGACAATCCTCTGTTTGACCAGGATCCCCCGGGGACGAGTAACAAAGCTTCCCGCACCTGCCAGGAAGGCAAGGTCTACGCGGATCTCTCAGCAACTGCAGACAGTTACACTCTGCTCTCCGTGTTCAAACCTGCGGGGAAGAAGTTCACCAAGGTCCTCCTGATCAACATGAAAGGCCAGGTGGTCAAGTCCTGGCCCATGTTGGGCTACCCAGCAATGATGCTCCCTGGCGGAACGGTGCTCGGCCACGTGGAAGAGGTCATCAACAACATGGCCATGCCCGGGGCAAAGGGGGTCGTTCAGATGAACTGGGATGGCCAGGAGATCTGGAGCTCCAAGAACTGGAAGGACGAGGACAACGTCGTGATGTTCTCCCGTCAGCACCATGACATCCAGTGGTCGCCCAACCCGGTTGGGTACTTTGCTCCCGGGCAGATGCATAATAATAGTGGGAAGTTCCTGCTTTTGACCTTCGAGAACTTTGTTGCGCCGGCCGTGTCTCATCATGTCATCAGCGATGACATGATTTACGAGTACAACCTCGACGGCAGCAGGACCGAGTTTACCTGGAAGGCATCCGATCACATCGACGAGATGGGCTTCTCCGCCGCGGATCGGGCAGAGATCAAAAAGAACCCCAACAAGGGAGACGAGGTCAGCGCGGGCGACTGGATCCACCTCAACTCCATGTCCACCCTGGGGCGCAACAAGTGGTACGACGAGAAGGGCGATCAGCGCTTCCACCCCGACAACATCATGATCAGCTCACGGCAGACCAAGATCCTGGCCATCATTAACAAAAAGACCGGGCGCATCGTCTGGCGGGTGGGGCCCGACTTCAACAAGGGACAGCCCGAGCATGAGCTGGGCGATCTCATCGGCCAGCATCACGCCCACCTCATCCCTTACGGCCTGCCCGGTGCAGGCAATGTGCTGCTGTTCGACAACGGCGGGATGGCCGGGTATGGCGAAAACAGGACCATCCGGACCTACTCGCGGGTGCTGGAGTTCGATCCCATTACCCTGAAGAAGGTGTGGGAATACAAGGGTTCGGACCTCAAGGGCGGCATCTTCAGCCTGGCCCTGGGCGGGGTCCAGCGCCTGCCCAACGGCAACACCCTGGTCACGGTGGGCGTTGATGGGATGGTGCTGGAGGTCAACAAGGCGGGCAAGACCATCTGGTCCTACAAGACGAAGCCTGACAGCGACGATTCCCCCAACTACCTCTACCGGGCTTACCGGGTGCCCCCCGAGTGGCTGCCCAAGGGGATCAACCCCGATTCCTACACCCCCTGGAACAAGCGCTTCAACTGCCCCACCAAGATTTAATCTCCTCAATCCATCTCTGGAACCGTTCGCAACGCGCACAGCACAGGCCGCACAGTGTGTGCGCGGCCCGCACGCCATCAGGGCGCAT
>CAZCFB010000107.1:10021-13976 GCA_964497805.1 uncultured Kofleriaceae bacterium | reverse complement strand
GGGGGCGGCCGCCGGGGGCTGGCCCGCGTCGGCCGGGGCCGTTATTTTTTTGGAGACCACGGGAGTCTCGTCGGGCGTGCCCCGGCAGGAGCGCACGGCCAGGCCGATGCCCGCGCCCACCAGGACCATGGCCACGATGAGCAGGACCTTCCAGTTCACCCTGCTGGTGGGCAGGTAGTCCTCGTCATCGGGCAGCTGGGAATCGAATCCCCTGGCCTCTGACTGGGCGGTGGGGCGGAACGCCGCGACCCCCTCCTGCGTACGCGCGTCCAGGAGGTACGACTCCAGCGCACTGTTCAAATCCCTGGCGCTCTGGTAGCGCCGGGCTGGATCCTTCTGAAGGCAGCGGAAGACGATGGCCTCCAGCTTGGGATCAACCGCCGACTCCTTATCTCCCTCGCTGCAGAGCGGAGGCGGGTCCTCGTTGAGCACCTTGACGAAGATCCCGCCTATACTCCCGGCGGTGAAGGGCACCCGGCCAGACAACATCTCGTAGAGCACCACCCCGAGGGCATAGATATCGGTGCGGGAGTCCAGGATCCCCGCGTTCACCTGCTCCGGGGCCATGTACTCGGCCGTGCCGATGGTGGTGCCCGGGTCAGTGAGAGACTTGGCCTGCTGGTCCCCGTACATGCGGGCCACGCCGAAGTCGAGCAGCTTGAGCCGGTGCCCTGACTCGTCGCCGTCGAGCAAGAAGATGTTCTCCGGCTTCAGGTCCCGGTGGAGGATCTGCACGGCGTGCACCGCGTGCAGGGCCTTGCCCACCTCCAGGGTGATGGCCACCGCCCTGGCAGGATCCAGGGGGCCGTTGTACTGGAGCAGAGACGAGAGGTCCTGCCCCACCAGGAACTCCATCACCATGTAGACAAGAGGCGGTGACTGGTCGAACAGCTCGATGAAGTCGATGATGTTGACGATGTTCGGGTGCCCGATCTGGTTGACCGCGCGCGCCTCATTGAAGAAGCGCTCCACCACGTCCTGGCGCATGGCCAGATCCGGGCGCAGGACCTTGAGGGCCACCTGGCCGCCCAGCCGGGTGTGCATGGCCAGGTAGATGTCCCCCATTCCCCCGCGGCCCACCCGCCGCAGCACCTCGTAGACGCCGAGCTCCTGCCCCTCGAGATCGTGCTCGGGCCGTTGCCCCTGGTCAGGCTCATCTGGTGTTGTGGTTGGGTCGTCGCTCATAACGGTTCTGAGGCTGAATCCGAGGAGATACTATCACGAGGGGGGTTGCGTCCAGAGTTTTGGTAAGTACCGGCGGCAGGTTAACCGGGACTCACCGGCAGCAGCGGGCCGTCACGTCAGAGCCCCGGAAGGCCGGGCTGTTGTTCAGGTGCACCGAGTAGACGCCGGTGTTGGCGCCGTTGCCCCACTTGCCACCGGCGCCGCCGCGCAGGGCCGCGAAGGGGAGGCCGGCGAACCAGGAGCTCATGGTCCGGGTGGTGCCGTTGATGTTCCAGGTGCCGTCCTTGCCGTCCCCGAAGGCCGCGCCCCAGGGCGTGGCCCCGGTGCCGGTCTTGTAGCCGGCCACGGCCTTGCCCGCCTGGCCCCACCAGGCCACCCGCTCCCACAGGTTGCCCACCATGTCGTACGCGCCCCAGACCGAGACGCACTTGGGCCTGGCACCGGCAGCCTCGATGCTGCCGCTGCCGGTGATGTTGCACGACGTGCTGTCATCCGGCGTGCCCGTGGCAGCCACCTGCCACTGGTAGTTGGAGCACAGGCGCTTGCCCGACAGCGCGCAGGCCATGGCCGCCTGGAAGTCGGTCATGTTGGCCGACGGGGTCAGGCCCGGCATGGAGCAGGCGTACAGCGGAGCCGTGATCCTGGCGTCGTCCGGAAAGGAGTTGGGGTAGTTATCCTGGTTGGAGCGGCCGTAGATCATGCCGGTTCCGTTGCAGAGCCCGCCCTTGTACTTGGCCGCGGCCACGATGCTCAGCTCGTAGCGGTCGATCCAGAAGGATCCGGCCTTGACCATCTGGTCCGCCCCGCGCTTGCACAGCGTGATCCCCTTGGCCGTGGCGTCCCGGGTGTAGCCGGCAGGGCAGTCGGGCTCCGCCTCCAGCTTGGCGATCTCGGCCTGCAGCTTGTCCATGGCTGTGGCCAGGTCCTGGTGGGCGGCGTTCACCTCGGCCGCGGTGGCCGGGGCGCCGGCGACCATCTTCTTGAAGGTGGTCTTGGCCTGGACGCCGAACACGGCGGCGAGCAGGACGCCAGCCACGATCCCGGCGGCGAGATGGCGCCGGCCGGCCCGTTTCGTCTTTGTCGTTTGCGATCTCTTGCTCATGTTCTCGCTCCTACCTGCAGCAGCGGGCGCCGGTTGAGGTGGCGCGGTACGCCGGGCTCAGGTACATGGAGATGGTAAACACGCCTGCGTTGGTGCCAGTTTTACTCCCTCCGCCCCGCGACAGGGCCGCGGGGATTCCGGTGGCGACCCCGCCGAAGCTTTCCGCCTGGCCGTTGATGTTCCAGGTGCCGTCCTTACCGTCGCCGTAGCCAGAGGGCCAGGGGGTGGCCACGGCGCCTGACGTGTAGCTGCCGGTGGTCCTTCCAGCCTGCACCCAGTCGGCCGTCAACTCCCAGACGTTGCCCACCATGTCCTGGGCGCCCCAATACGAGGCGCACTTGGCGCGGGCCCCGGCTGCCTCCCTGAGGCTGGTGAAGGTGTTACACGAGGTGCTGTCATCCGGTGTGCCCAGGGCCGCTGTCTGCCACTCGTGGTTGGAGCAGATCCGCTTCCCGGCCAGGGCGCAGGCTGAGGCCGCCTGGAACCAGGTCATGCTCGCGGAGGGTTTGGCTCCCTTGACCGAGCAGGCATACAGGGGCGCGGTGTGGTTGCCGCTGTCCGGGAAGGTGGCCGGGTAGTTATCGCCGGGGACACCGTAATGGGAACCCTTGCCGTTGCACGAGCCGCTGTTGTAGAGGGCTGTGTCGACCACGCTGATCTCGTAGCGGTCCACCCAGAAGGCGCCGGCCTTGACCATCTCGTCCTTGCCTCGCCGGCACAGGGTGATGGCGGTGGCCGTGGTGTCGTGGGTGTAGCCGGGGGGGCACGCTTGCCCGCCCTTGAGCGCGGTCACCGCCGCCTGCACCTTGTCGATGGCCGTGGCCAGGTCCTGGTGGGCGGCGTTCACGTCAGCCGCGGTGGCCGGGGTTCCCTTGACCATCTTCTTGAAGGTGGTCTTGGCCTGGGCCCCGATGACGCCGGCGATGATGAGCCCGGCTGCCACGCCGGCCAGGAGGTATGGCCGGCCGCCTCGAGTCTTTTGGGTCATGGCAACCTCCTGTTACGGCAGCAGCGGGCCCCGGTGGTGGAGCTGCGATAGCTGGGCGCCAGGTTGGAGGCCAGGGCATAGACGCCGGCCGCGGTGGGGTTGGCCCATCCACCTCCCCGCGCCAACGCCGCCGGGAGCCCGGCTTTGTACCCGTTGGAGCCGGCGGCCTGGCCGTTGAGGTTCCAGGTGCCGTCCCAGCCGTCGCCGTAGCCCGAGTTCCAGGGCGTGGCCCCGGTTGCCGACTTGAAGTTCACGTCCACTTTGCCGGCGTGCCTCCACTCGGCTGCCCACTCCCAGGCGTTGCCCACCATGTCCTGGGCGCCCCAGGTTGATGCGCACTTGGCGCGGGCCCCGGCGGCCTCCTTGAGCTTCGTCCCGAGGTTGCACGAGACGGTGTCATCCGGCGTGCCCTGGGCCGCCACCTGCCACTCGTGGTTGGAGCAGAGCCGCTTGCCAGCCAGTTCGCAGGCCATGGCCGCCTGGAACCAGGTCATGTAGCTGGATGGCTTGGCCCCCTTGACCGAGCAGGCGTACAGGGGTGCGGTGAAGCTGCCGCTGTCCGGGAAGGTGGCCGGGAAGTTATCCGCGGAGACACCGTAGTGCGAGCCCGCGCCATTGCACCCGCCGCTGTTGTAGAGGCCCGTGTTGACCACGCTGCTTTCGTAGCGGTCGATCCAGAA
>CAZCFB010000107.1:5029-9921 GCA_964497805.1 uncultured Kofleriaceae bacterium | reverse complement strand
CGGCTCCACCAAACCCCCGGCGGGGAAGTTCATCCAGGTTTCTGCCGGGTGGGACTATTCCTGTGCAATCAGGGAGGGCGGGGCGGTGGCCTGCTGGGGCTGGAACGAGGACGGCCAGGCATCTCCGCCGGCCGGGAGCTTCACCTCCATCGCGGCCGGCTACTACCACACCTGCGGGATCTTGCGCGGGGGCGCCGTGCGCTGCTGGGGCTCCAGCGAAAGCTTCAGCGGCGCGCCCGACGGGACCTTCACCCAGGTGGTGGTGGGCAAGGAGCACACCTGCGGCCTGCGGCCCGGGGGCCAGGTCGTCTGCTGGGGCGCCAACCCGGGCGGGCTCGGTCCCCAGGGGGCGCCGCCTCCCAAGCCCGACCATGGGCGCACCACCCCGCCGGAGGGCAAGTTCAAGGCGCTCAGCGGGGGGTATGACCACACCTGCGCGGTCAAGGCGGGCGGCGAGGCCATCTGCTGGGGGCACAACGCCGTGGACCAGGCCAGGGCGCCTGAGGAATCCTTCGAGAGCGTCAGCGCCGGGTTTTTTCACAGCTGCGGCATCAGGGAGGACAGGTCCCTGCACTGCTGGGGCTGGAGGAAACCGCTGGCCGTCATCCCCGATGTGATCAGCCGTCTGACGCTGGCCGGAAAGATGGCCAACCCGGACGAGGCCTTCTCCACGGCCGGCGCGCACCACTGCCCTTACCAGGGGCTGGGGCTGCTCTACCTGCGCCAGAACCGCATGGGGTTGATGCTGGAAAACCTCAACGCGGTGCTAAAGCGCAAGAAGTACATGACCCGCCTGGACCCGTCATCTCTGGGAAAGCTCATGGCCGAGGTGCTCACGCCCAGGGAGCGGGAGGTCCTCGCCGCGGATCTCGGCGCGGGCGACGTGGCCAGTGAAGAGCTGAAGCGACTGGCCAGGGAGTACAAGGTCGAGGAGGAGCAGATCCGCGACATCGAGCGGCACGCCTACACCAAGCTGGAGGTGGCGTTATCCAGGCGTAAGAAGGTCCGCGAGTAGCTCTACCCCCACACCGTCCTGATGGCCGTCTCCCCCTCCAGGGCCCGGGTGCGCAGGGCGCGGCGGGCCACCTCCTTGCCCTCCACGGACTGGGCGTGGTGCAGGGCGACGTTGGGGCTTCGCAGCTCCTGCCACGCGGCGAGCAGGCCCCGGGCGTTTCGCTTGCGGGCGAACATCCTGGGCACCGGGAAGACCCGCTCAGTGTGGCCATGGGCCGCCCTCAACCTGGACCACAGCGAGCCCCCCTCCACGTTCACCAGCTCCTCCACCAGCAGGTACCGCTGGCTGATCACCGGCCCGAGCATTTCGGCCAGGGCCGCGGAGAGGCGCTCGCTCTGCTCCGCGTCCACGCCTTCCCAGGACACCCGCACCGTGCCGTCGTCACGGCGGCTGGTGTGGACCTCGCAGGGACCGCTGGCGCCAGCGTCCTCCTTGGCCGTGAAGGCAGCGGCGATGACCCTCGCCAGGGAGCCAAGCTCCTGCTCCAGCGTGGTGGCGGTGAACCGTTTGCGGTTGGCAGCCCGAAGACGAAGGGGCGTGGCCACCAGGGGGGCGATGGCCAGCACGGCCAGGGGCGCCCACAGACCCACGGCCAGCCCCACCACCCCGGCGGTGGCGGCGGCTCCGGCGCCGAGGGTCCAGAGCAGCTCCTTGCGCGCCCGCTGCTGGGCCGCCGGGAACATGACGATCTCGGCGCTCTGCTCGCGTGGCTCATGCTTGACCAGGGCGCGCTCCTCCGGCGCCGGCTCCGCGGCCTTGCGCCTGCGGCGGCGCACCGTGAAGGAGAGCACCTGGTGGTCCCGGTCCGAGAAGGGCTCACCCACCCGCCACCGCTCCCGCGCGTCCAGGCGCTGCTCGGCCCGTCGGTGCATGATCTGGTTTATCTCGTCCAGGCGGCTGAACAGCTCCTCGGTGGAGACCCGGTTGAAGCAGGCGTGGATGTGGCCGATGCCCCGCTCGATCTGCCCGTCGTCGGTTATGCCGTACAGCTTGTCGTGGCGCTGTTCAAGTCGCTGCAGGTCGGCCCGGTCGCCCACCGATGAGAGGCAGAGCACGTCCCAGTTGTTGGCCACCTTAAGCGGGCGCTCCGGGTCCTGGCGGATCGTACGGCCGCGGATCTGGTTCACGGCCACGCCGCTGGTCACCACGGTGAGGTCGATGAGGGTGTTCAGGCGCAGGCAGTCCCACCCCTCGCCCAGCAGGGCGCGGGTGCTGATCAGGCAGCGGCTGATCCCGGCCTCCAGCATCATGGTCACAAGGGTGACCTGTACGCGCGTGTTCCAGTGGGGGCCGCTGCCGTCCAGGCGCCAGTAGCCGCGCTCCGCCTCCCGGGTGATCTCCAGCTCCCACCCCTCCTGCTCGCACCGCGCCTGGCAAGAGGCCTGAAACCGGGCCCACATGTCGTCGTCCACCAGCAGGCTCTTGCCGGTGATCAGGATCGGGTCCAGCTCGTCCACATCCTCCACGGAGGTGAGCATATCCATCACGTCCACGCAGGAGAGGGCGTCCCCGGGCGGGTTCTCATAGTCGGTGATCACCAGGGCGCGCAGGTCCTCCCCCATCACCCGCATCTCGGTGCGCAGGATCTCCACCATGGCGTCCAGCTTCTGCCGGGTGAAACCCAGGGCGCGGGAGATGCGCCCCACCCGCCGGTCCACCACGCCGGGCTTCACCTTCAGGCCCCAGTCGCGCACGACGTCCACCGCCTCCGCACCCAGAGGGTCGTCGGGAATCTCTCGCAGCAGGTAGCGGGCCGTGTAGTGGGCCGTGAGCAGCAGCCGGTCGGTGAGGGTGGCCGGCTCGTACAGCTCGGGCAGGTAGGGCAGGATCGCGGGCGGCTCCCGACTGCCGGCGTCCTCGCCTCCCTCCAGGAGGCTCCGGGATGAAGCGCCGGCAACTTCAATTGCCCGCAGGCGGCACCAGGCGGTGATCAGCTCCGGCTCCGCCTTGAACATGGCCAGCAGGTCAGGGTAGGGCTCCCCTTTGGGATTTTTGGGCTCCACCTCCAGCATGTCGAACCAGGAGTCGAGCTTGAACCGTTGCTCCGACCAGGCGCAGCACTCATGGAACAGGCGCTGGAAGCGCGCCAGGCTGCCCTGGATGTCGTCCTCTTCCTCCGGGGAGGGGGCCACCAGGTGGCACAGGTCCTGGAACGGAGCCAGGTCCCCGCTGCGGATCACCGAGGGGAGGGAGATCTCATGGTCCGGCTCGCCCAGCAGCCGCGCCATGGGGCCCTCCTCCTGGGTCACGGGGGTGGCCGTGAGCCCGATGACGAAGGGACTCCCCAGTGCGGCGTTGAGGGCCTCCACCGCCCGGCCCCACTCGTTGGACAGGTGGTGGCACTCGTCCAGCAGTACGCAGCGCACCCCGGCCTGGCGCAGCTCGGAGAGCAGGGCTGTCACGTTGGGGTGGGGCTCTCCACCGCGGGTGCGCACCGCCACGCGCTGGTAGGTGAGCGAGACCAGCGCCTGGGGCTCCTGGGCGGGGCCGTCCGAGCAGCGCGGGTGGGGCTCGAACGCCTCAAGCGTGGAGTCGAGGCAGACCCAGTGCTCCTTGAGGCGGGACAGCCACTGGGCCTGGATGGCGGCGTTGGGGGAGAGGCTCACGGTGGGCAGCTCCAGGGCCTCGCTCATGAGCAAGCCGAGCAGGGTCTTGCCCGCGCCCGGGGGCGCCACCAGGTAGAAGAGCCGCTCGCCCCCTGCGTCCAGCACCTTCTGGAAGGACGCCATCGCCCGCTCCTGATAGGCGCGGAGCTCGATGCTGGAGCTGTAACCTTCCCACGGGGGCGATGATGGTCCCATGGCAGCCGCCGTCAGGCCCGGGGTATGGCCGGCAAGGTGAAGTGGAAGGTGGTGCCTTCCCCCTCCTCGGTCTCGTACCAGATCTTGCCCCCGTGGCTCTCCACCACGCGGCGGCACAGGGTCAGGCCGATGCCTGTGCCCGGGTACTCCTCGGCCGTGTGCAGGCGCTGGAAGATGCGGAACACTCGCTGCGGCTCGTCGCACCGGATGCCGATGCCGTTATCGCTCACGGCCACGCGCCACATGTCTCCCTCCTGCTCGGCGCGCAGCTCAACCCTCGGGGTGACCCCCTGCCGCTGGAACTTGATGGCGTTGCCGAGCAGGTTCTGCAGCAGCTGCACCAGCCTCGCCCGGTCGCCGCACACCGACGGGAGCTCCCCCACCACCAGCAGCTCCGCCTGGCTCTTGGACATGGCCCGGGCCAGGTGGCGTCGGGCCGCGCCGAGCACCTCCTCCAGGTCAACCTCCACCTCCTCGGCGCCGGGCCGGCCCAGGCGCGAGTAGGCGAGCAGGTCCTTGATTTGCTGGTTCATTCGCTGCGCGCCGTCCACCACATGGGCCACATAGCCCGCCCCCTTCTCTCCCAGCTGGTCGCCGAACCTGCGCTCCAGCAGCTGGGCGAAGCTCGCCACCTGGCGCAGGGGCTCCTGCAGGTCATGGGACACGGCGTAGGCGAACTGCTCCAGGTCCTGGTTGGAGCGGGACAGCTCCTTGAGGGTGCGGCGCAGCTGCTCCTCCGCCTCCTTACGCGCGGTGATGTCCCTGGCGATGCCCACCAGCCCGGTGGGCACACCGTCCTCGTCGCGGGTGGGGACCTTGGTGGAGAGCACCACCCTGCGCCGCCCCTGGTCGTCGACGACCTCTGCCTCGCGGTCGATCATGGGCGTGCCGGCGAAGAGGATCTCCTGCTCGCAGCGGAAGAAGCGCTCGGCCAGCTCCGGGGGGTAGGTGTCGAAGTCTGTGGTCCCCACCAGCTCCTCGGGGGAGTCCTTGCCCAGCATCTCGGCCAGGGCCTTGTTCACCACCAGGGTGCGGCTGTCCAGGTCCTTGACATAGATAAGGTCGGGCAGGTGATC
>CAZCFB010000107.1:2578-4929 GCA_964497805.1 uncultured Kofleriaceae bacterium | reverse complement strand
AACCAGCCCCAGAAGAACTGGAAGAGCCGCACCAGCAGCATGGCGGGGGCCAACAGGAAGAGCCACAGGCGCAGCACCATGAAGGAGGCGGCCACGGCCATGACATACAGGTCGGTGTGCCCGCCCGGAGAGAGCAGGTGCTCCATGATGCGGAACTTGGACATCACGAACAGCCCGGCGTAGTGCCCCACGCCCAGCAGGACGATGACCAGGATGCTGTGCAGGATATTGCCCACTACTTTGTGTACCCCCCCGGGCCGGCGGTGATCATGGCCAGCAGGATGGCGTTGCCCAGGGGGCCGCCGGCCACGAAGTTGCGCCGCCCCTCCTCCTGGAACGGGGCGCCCATGAGGTAGGCGGTGCTGTACAGGTCCGCGAACAGGCCGCGGTCGCCATGGATCCTGGCCGCGGCGATGGCGAAGCCGGTGCCGGAGAAGCTGAGCCCGAAGACCACGGGGCCGGAGTCGATGTCCCCCTTGCCGCCCTTGACCGAGGAGGGGTACTCCCTGACCAGGCCGAAGCCGAGGAAGCTGGTGCCAACGCTCTCCTTGAGGGCGGCGAACAGCTGGGCCGAGAGGGCAGGGTGGGAGAAGGAGAGGAAGTAGGCAGCCAGGGCCGTGCCGCTGGCGCGCGGTTTGTCGCGAGGCTCACCTGTGCTGGCGTCCACGGCCTGGTAGAGCAGCCCCGAATCCTTGTGTACGTACCGGTGCCGGGTGTGCTCGCCCCATCGCGCCAGCAGCTTGCGGTGCCGGGCGCTGCCCTCGGCCCGGTCGAACAGGGCCAGCGAGCCGATCACCGCCGCGTTATCCACCGGGTAGACCTGGCCCGGGTAGGTTTCGATGAGGCCGATGTCGCTCTCCTCGAGCCTACGGGCCAGGGCCCGGCTGATGCGCCGGTTGTGGTTGTTAAACCGCGCGTTGTCCCGGTTCACCTGGCGGTAGAGCCCGAGCAACAGGTTCAGGTCGCCCAGGTAGGCGGCGTGGCCCTTGTCACCCTTGAGGGAGCGCATGGCGTCTTCCTTCCAGGCGTTGGTGTCGAACATGCGGGTGGAGTTGTGCAGGAGCTTGTCGACGCACTTGTCGATGATCGGCAGGTAGCGGCCGTGGGTGGCCGGCATCCGCAGCACGAGCTGGGTCAGGCCCATGCCGGCCATAAAGTAGCTGCCGAAGGTCCACTCGGCGTTGAACAGGGCGCTGCCGGTGTGGAAGTCGCTGTCGTGCACGCCGCCGCCCACCCAGGCGCTCACCCCGCGCGCCAGGGGCTCGATGGCGGCCGGGCGGTCTGACCAGAGGGCCGCGGCTTGCCGGCCGCACCAGTACCTGGGCAGGGTATAGAGCGCCACCAGGAAGATCAGCAGCGCGATGAGCTGCCCTCGGCGGCGGTGCTGTTTTGGTGTCATCTGGGGCGAATCATAGCGTATCTTGTGCACGTGCGCCGTCCTGCCCAAATGACCGTGATCCTGCTGCTCCTGGCCGTTGTCCTGGCCGGGTGCGGGCTGTTTCGCGCGAAGAAGCGTCCAGCCACGCCGCCCCCCAGCGAGACCGAGCAGCTCCCCACGGTCCTGTTCGTCGTGCTCCCCAACAGCGAAGGAATGGGGGGCGAGCCGCTGGACAGGCCGGCCCTTGTGCCGCTGGCCTGTTATGGCCGCGGCGCCGTGGAGGCGGGCCAGCGTTGCATGGCCTACACCGAGGAGGGCGCCACGCTTGGGTTGGAGGGGGGGGAGGTGGTGGTGCCGGCAGGCCGCGCCCGCCCCCACTGCGAGGGCGGCATGTCGCGGGCTGTGGCCCTGGGGCTGCACGGGCCCGTGAGCGCGAGCTTCGCGGTGTGGCCCGCCAACCGGCAGGGGGCCGTGGTGGTGCCAACACAGGGCAAGCCGTGGGAGCCATCCGCCTGCCAGGGGTGGTGCTCCTTCCTGCGCGCCGGGCACCCGCGGGTGCGCGTGGACGCGGCCCAGATGGAGCGCCTGGGGGCCGCCGCGCGGTCCGTTGGCCTGCCGCCGGGTACGGGCCTGGAGGTGCTCCAGGTCTACTCCATGGACCAGGACAGTGACGGCAAGCCGGAGCGGTTCTACGCCGTGGCCGCCGTGGATGAGGAGGAGGAGGACTACGCCTTCCTGTTCAGCGCCCTGTTCATGGAGAGCGGAACCGGGCGTGGCCGGCCCGTGCTCCTGTGGCGGGATGACCGCAACGCGGTGGTGCTGCGCGGGGCCATGGACCTGGACGGTGACGGCACCCGCGAGCTGTGGCTCCTGCTCACCCCGACCAGCGGCGGGGGCGTGGGCCATGAGGTGGTCATGGTGAACCAGCGAAGGGCCAACCCCATGGGCGGCTATCGATGCGTGCCACGGTAGC
>CAZCFB010000107.1:0-2478 GCA_964497805.1 uncultured Kofleriaceae bacterium | reverse complement strand
GACGTTCGAGAGCTGGTCTACGGGTACTTCGCTGAGGAGTGCGACGTGGAGATCTCCGAGATCTCGGATGAAAGCCATATTATCGAGGAGCTGGACGGAGACTCCCTTATGCTCCTCGCCCTGCTGGAGCGAGCCTGCAAGCGTTACGGCATCACCGTGGAGCTCAAGTCCGTGGGCAAGCACCTTATGAAGAAGCCGGCCAACACCATCGGCGACATCGTAAGCCTCACCATGTCCCTGGTGGAGCACGGGGACGGGATCCTCGAGGCCAACCTGTAAAGGTTAAGGACAATGGGCAAGGGACAGCGGCTACGGGAGTACCTCGTACCCGTGCGGGTGGAGTTCGAGGATGTGGACGGCTACCGCATCGCCCACCACACCAGGTTGGTTGCCTTCCTGGAGCGGGCCCGGGTCGCCTTCTTCGGCGAGCTCGGCCTGGAGGTGTTCGCCAGCGAGGCCGTGCCTGTGTTGGCTCGGCTTGAGGTGAAGTTCAAGCGGCCCGCCCTGCTGGGGGATGACATCGAGGTGGCCCTCACCGTGCGGGAGGTCACCGACTTCCAGCTCGACCTTGGCTACCGTCTTCGGCGTGACGGAGAGCTGCTCGCCAGCGCCAGGACCATGCTCGCCTTCTCCCACGCGGAGGCAGGAGAGCTGATGCCCCTGCCCGATGACTTCCAGACCGCGCTGGAGCAGTGGCGGGAGGGGGCGGTCTCGTGAGCGCGCAAACCCCCACCCCGGCGGTGGCGGTGACTGGCCTGGGGCTCATGTCGGGCCTGGGCCTGGACCTGGAGAGCTCCTGGCAGGGGATCCTCGCCGGGCAGCGGCCCATCCGCCCCTTTACCCTGTTCGACGCCGGCGGCCTGGCCGTGGGCTTCGGCGCCGAGCTGCCCGAGGGGGCCGAGGAGATCTTCAAGGCGAACGTCCGTAAGCGGCGGCGGGACCAGATGACCCGGGGCACCATGTTGGCCGTATCGGCGGGGGGTATGGCCCTGGCGGACGCGGGCCTGGGGGGCAAGGGCGCGGTGGCAGCGGCCGGCCTGGATCCCGGCCGCGTGGGTGTGGTGGTGGGGACCACCGGGACGGGCTACGTACCGCCACCGGCAGGCGGCAACGACCAGCACCGGATCCTGCGCAACATGTCCAACTCGCCGGCCTGTTGGCTCAGCCTGACCCACAAGCTGGGTGGCCCGGCGTTCACGGTGAGCACCGCCTGCTCATCCGGGGTCTACGCCCTGGCCTCGGCCGCGGCGTTGATCCACTCGGGCCAGTGCGATGTGGTGCTGGCCGGCGCGTCGGACTCGTCCCTCAATTATGAGGACCTGGCCGGGTTCGCCTCCCTGATGGCCCTGAGCGAGGACCTGGAGCACGCGGCCTCGGCGTCCCGGCCCTTTGACCTGGACCGGGGCGGCTTCGTCATGGGGGAGGGGGGCGGCTTCCTGGTGCTGGAGCGGGCCGACCTGGCGCGGGAGCGGGGCGCCACCATCCACGCGCTGATGCCCACGCCGGCCCTGACCAGCGAGGCGTACAACATCATCTCGCCGGCGCCGGGTGGCAGGGGCATGGTGCGCACCATGGGCCTCTGCCTTGAGCTGGCCGGGTTGGGGCCGGAGCAGGTGGGCTACCTTAACGCCCACGGCACCTCCACACAGCTCAACGACCTGTACGAGGCCCAGGCCGTGCACGAGGTGTTCGGCGAGGGCGCGGCAGCATTGCCCATCTCCTCCACCAAGGGGGCCACCGGGCACTGCCTGGCCGGGGCGGCCGGGGTGGAGGCGGTGCTCTCGGTGCTCGCCCTGCGCGAGGGGATGATCCCCCCCACAGTGAACCTGGAGCGGCCTGATCCGGACCTGGGCGAGCTGGACCTGGTGGCCGGGGCGCCGCGCCAGGTCGAGCTGCAACATGTGATGTGCAACTCCTTCGCCTTTGGCGGCCACAACGGCGTGGTCATCTTCTCCCTGCCCGAGTGATGACGGCCCCGGTCTACCTGGCCGGCAGCGGCCGATACCTCCCTGGCGACCCGATCCCCTTCGCGGAGATCGACCGGGTGCTGGGGCCGCTGGATAAGGCCCCGGACAAGGTCCAGCGCTGGCTGCGGCGCACTGCCCCGGTGATGGGGCAGCTGCTGGACATCGAGTACGTGCACTACGCCATGGACCCGGAGACGCGAGAGTTCACCGAGGACAACGTCTCCATGGCGGTGAAGGCGGCGACCAAGGCCCTGGAGCACGCCGGCGTGCCAGCAGCAGACGTGGACCTGATCTGCTACGGCAGCGCCCACCAGGACCAGATGCCCACGGCCTCGGTGCTGATCCAGCAGGAGCTGGGCATCGAGCGCTGCGAGGAGCTGAGCATCCACGCCAACTGCACCTCGGCGTACAAGGCCCTCTACCTGGCCCACCGGCTGCTGGAGAGCGGGCGCCACCGCACGGCCCTGGTGCTCAGCGCATCCCTCTCCTCGTCGGAGCTGCGGGCCGAGTA
>CAZCFB010000106.1:0-13999 GCA_964497805.1 uncultured Kofleriaceae bacterium | reverse complement strand
CTAGCTGTTGTTAGAAATTCTGTTCCACGAAGGTGATTAGGCGGCCCTTCATCTTCCTGGCCAGGGCCGGGTCCCCGGCAGCCAGGTTCTTCTTCTCTCCCGGATCATTTTCCAGGTCGTACAGCTCGAAGCGGTTCTCGGTCACCCGCAAGATCGCCTTGTAGCGCGGGCCGATGAGGGCCTGCTGCCCCTTGGGCCACGCCGGGTACGGCATGAGCTCGGCGCCGATGAGCCGATCATCAGTCTTGACCTCGCCCCGGGCCAGCGGCAACAGGGAGCGGCCCTGGAAGGTGGCCGGCGCAGGCACGCCCATGAGCTCCAGGATGGTGGGCGCGATGTCCAGCAGGGGCACGCGCTGCTTGACCACCTTGCCCGACGGTCCGCCCGGCACGCTCAGGATCAGAGGCACGTTGAGCACCTCGTTGTACAGGGCCTGCCCGTGGAAGTAGAAGCGGTGCTCCTTGAAGGCCTCGCCGTGGTCCGAGAAGAGGAGCACCGCGGTGTTCTTGTCCAGGCCATGCTGCTTGAGACCGTCGAGCAGCTTGCCCAGCCACTTGTCCACCACCTTGATCTCGATGTCGTACTTCTCTCTGAGGCCGGCGGCGCCGCGCTTGGTGTACTTGTAGCCCTTGTGCTTGACGTAGGTGCTGTGGGGCTCGGCCAGGTGGACAAACATGGCGAAGGGCTTGCCTGCCTTGCCCAGCTCCCCGAGCTTGGCCAGGGCCCGGGGCACGATGCGCGGGGCGGAGATGTCCTTGTTGCTCTCCTTGATGTTGCCCGCGTCCCGGTTGTCCCAGTCCTTGACGCCCTGGGCGATGCCCCGCCTGGTCCTGAAGTAGAAGTGGGAGGTGGCGGCGGCGGTGTTGATCCCCTTCTCGGCCAGGAGCTCAAAGAAGGTCACCGCCTCCGGCTTGAGCGCCGGGTAGCCGGTGAACCGCTTCTTGACCGGGACCCGGCGGGTGTAGAGGGAGGTGAAGATGGAGGGGAAAGACTGGGGCGTGTTGGGCCCCTGGGCGAAGGCGCGAGAGAAGAGCACCCCCCCCCTTGCCAGCTCATCCATCACCGGGGTGAGCCCGCCGCCGTGGCCCATGACGCCCAGCCTGTCCGCGCGCAGGGTGTCGATGCAGACCAGCAGGATGTTGCCCTTGAAGGCGGGGGCGGTTGAAGCTTTCTCCTCACTGTCTGGTGAACCAGGGTGGGTGGGCGGGGGGGGGGGGGGCGGCTCGGCGTCGCCGCCCACGCAGTTCTCATCCACGCCGTTGCCCGGCACATCCCGGGCGCCCGGGTTCACCTTGGGGTTGTTGTCGTCGCAATCCCCGCCGGCGAAGGCCTGCGAGAAGCCGTCGCCGTCGCTGTCAGTTAGCTCACGGGCTGCCAGCACCATCACGGATAACAGGTGGCCATCCTGGCCCGCAGAGACAGCGGCATGGGACCTGCCTGGCATTGGGGACAGGAGGGCGGCGCCAACGCCCACGGCGAGGACCAGCACCAGGGGCACCAGGCCCGGCCCCGTGGACCGTCGCCCGAGCCACAGGGTGAGCAGCACCGTGCCCACCAGGAGCAACCCGTGCATCACAGATGGCCCGAACCGGAGCACCCTCCAGTCCAGTGAGCCGAGCACGAGGAGGACCGCCCCGGCAGTGACCAGGGCCGCCAGGAGGAGGACCGTCCCCGTGGCCGTGAAGGGACGTCTTGGGAGGAGCCGGGCGATACGGTGGCACAGCACATGTACAGGGAAGAACGCCAGGGAGCAGAGCAGCAGCCCGATCCCGGCGACGATCCCGGTGGAGAGGGCGGCCAACCTCGGGCTGGAAAAGTTCGCTGCTATGCTCCGCGCGAAGACGAAGACCAGGCCGGTCTCCAACACCACCAGGATGCCAAGGGAGAGGACCGCCCCCGCCAACCAGCCATCGGCTCCCTCCTCCCGCCGCAAGTATCCCCGGAGCGAAGTCTCTCCATGGATCGCGGCCCGAACGCCGGCGAGGACAAAGCCCACGGCCAGGCCATGGACCAGACCGAAGGGGATGTAGAGGCAGGGGCCGAGCAGGAGGACGGCCCCGGGGAAGGCGGCGGCGCGCATACCGCCGAGCACGCCGTCAACGAGGCCGAGGACCACCCCGACGATCAGGCCGGCCAGCGCGCCATGGAAAATGCATCGGATCATCAGCAGTGATTATCCCAGCCCCGCCCGAAGGGCAAGTCGTTGACACACACCGCGATCACACCCAAGACTCTTGCCATGTCGAAGAAGCGCAAGTCGGGACAGTTCATTGAAGAGTTTCGCCGCATCCTGAACAGCGAGGAAGAGAACGCCGGTTGGCCAGACGAGCTGCTCTGGGCCCGCGCGTTTCTGGCCGGAGATGACGCGCCGCCGCCGGAGTCCATGGACCAGGAGGTGGTCTCCGCCCTCATCGCCGAGCTGCTCGATCGGCAGGACAACGATCGGCTCTCCGCCCTGGCCTCGTCTCCGCACAAGAAGGTGGCCAAGGCCGCGCGCACAGCCCTGCACCGGCTCCGCTCGCGCAAGGTGGAGGTCAAGGCGCCCAAGGCCGCGCCGCGGCAACGTGGCAGCGGAGTAGCCCACGGCAGCTCAAACCGGCCAGAGTCCATGGCGACCTTCTACGAGCCGGACTGGCGCCGCCATGTGTTCCTGCTCGATCCGGATGTGCGGGGCTCTGTGAACGTGTTCTGGGCCCGGGTCTCGGCGCGCGCCGGCCTCACCGACCTGGAGCTGCTCCGCTCCCTGACCCGCAAGGAGCTGCGGGAGATGACCGGCCGCTTCAAGGACGCGGTGCAGCTGGTCCCCGTGCCCCGGGACGAGGCCCACTGGCTCATCGCCGCGGCGGCCGATCAGTGCCGTAAGACCGGGCACACCCTCCCCGGCGGTCACGCCACAATGACCACCATGGTGGGCGCCACCCCGTCGGGGGATCACCCGGCCATGGCCACGGAGCCCCCGGCCGATCCGGACCGCGACGATCTCCTGGCGCTGTACGAGGCCGAGGAGCTGCGCTCCTGGGTGCCGGACCAGATGCTCATGCAGCGCATGGTCATGCGCCTGCAGGAGGTGAGCACCAGCCAGATCGTGCTGGACGAGCAGCAGCGGCGGGCCCGCATCACCGACATCGTGGACGGCACCCTGGCCGAAATCTTCGACGAGCCGGGCCTGGCCGCCGGCCGCCAGGTGATGCTCGACACCGCCCACCTGGTCTCGAGCCAGGGGAACGCACAACGCGCCGGCCTGTTCCGCGCGGCGGCTGACCTGTTCCTGCTGCCGCCCGAGCGGGCGGTGGTGAACCCCTTCGTGAGGCAATACCTGGAGCGCCTGCTGCGCATGGACGTTTTGCTCGCCGGGGCCAACCCGGGCCCTGAAGCGGAGGCCCCGCCCGAAGAGGTTGGCGGCAGCCCCGAGGAAAAGCGCAGCCCCGGCGGCCTCATCCTGCCCGGAGGGAAGGAGTGATGGCGGCGTACCGCAACCCGGTCCCCACCGTGGATATCATCATCGAGTTGCCGGCCGGGGTCGTGCTCATCGAGCGCAAAAACGAACCCCACGGCTGGGCCATCCCGGGCGGCTTCGTGGACCACGGCGAGAGCGTGAGCGCGGCCGCGGCCAGGGAGGCCCTGGAAGAGACCAGCCTGGAGGTTTCGCTCATGGAGCAGTTCTTCATCTACTCCGACCCCGCGCGCGATCCGCGCCTGCACACCATCTCCACCGTGTTCATCGCCACAGCTGACGGTGAGCCTCGGGCTGCCGACGACGCCAGGGCCGTGGGCCTGTTCACCGAAGAGTCGCTGCCCCGGAACATGTGCTTCGACCACGGCCAGATCATGGCCGACTACTTTCACTACAAGCGCACCGGCCAGCGCCCGCCGGCGGACCGCTGATGCTCTCCCGCGACGAGAAGCTCACCCTGCTCTCCGCGGCCCGCCGCACCATGGAGGCGTACCTCACCTCCGGCGTGAAGCCCGAGCTGAAGGCTGACACCGAGCGGCTCAAGGAGGAGGCCGGCGCCTTCGTCACCCTGCACAAGGGAGATCAGCTCCGCGGGTGCATCGGCTCCTTCACCGGCGAAGGCCCGCTGCTGGGGACGGTGCAATCCATGGCCGTGGCCGCGGCCACCCGGGATCCTCGTTTTCCATCGGTCACCTCCGAGGAGTTATCTGGCCTCTCCCTTGAGATCTCGGTACTCTCCCCCCTACGCGTTGCCTCAGCCGAGGAAGTTGAAGTGGGAAAGCACGGGATCTATATCACCCGGGCGCACCACCGGGGTGTATTGCTGCCCCAGGTGGCCACCGAGCATGGCTGGGACCGGGAGACTTTTTTGGATCACACATGCATCAAGGCCGGGTTGCCGCCCGGCACCTGGAAAGACAAAGAGACCACCATCGAGCTATTTTCGGCCGAGGTTTTTGGCGAGGGAGAAGATGAATGACCATTGATCACTCAGGGCACCTGGATGTTCACGACGCCATCAACGGGTCTTTCCTCATGGACAGGGCCACGGTGATGGAGCCGCTGCAGTTGCTCTCCCTCGACGGCGGGGGGCTCTACGGCCTGACCCAGGCATGTTGGCTCAGGGAGCTGGCCGAGCGGAACCCGCAGTTCATGGTGCGCCCCACATGGGACTCCGACCTGGGTAAGCGGCAGCTGGATAAATTCAAGAAGCTGTTCAAGCGACATCATCGCGGCCGGGAACTCTGTGATGAGGACATCCGCCTGTACAAGGAGTTCAACACCCCCCACGACCCCCACCACCCGAGCATGCTGATGTTCGCTGGCTGCTCGGCCGGGGGCGTCAACGCCCTGCTCATGGCCCAGTTCGAGAACCCCCGCGAGGCGATCATCGCCAAGGATGAGTTCGGCGGCCAGAGCATGCTGGAGGCGTTCTGGAAGGAGTCCGGCCTCTACACAAACAGCAAGGATCCCTACGATCGGTTCTGGAGCTTCCTGATGGTCACCCCCTGGCTGGGCACCAAGGACTGCCTGGACCTGCTCACCGAGGATCGGTTCTTCGGCAACCGCCGAATGAAGGACCTGCGCCACCCGGTGTTGATCTCCATCTACAACTGGTACGACTGCTCCAAGACGCCTGATTTTCCTCCCATCATTGAGAAGCCGGAGCTGACCGAGCCGTACCGTGTGCCCGACTCGGAGCCCTCCAACCCCATGGCCGACATGATGTCGAAGATGATGCCCAAGTGGGCGCAGCCCAGGGACCTGTCGCAGTACCGGGTGCCCGCCCTCATGCAGTGGGCGCAGGCCAACCAGTTCATGCGTGACCGGCCCATCGACAGCCTGGACCGCACCTGGGGCCCCGACTGGCTGCGCTTCTTCGGCCCCACCCTGCGCCACGACTGGGTCAACGGCATCCTGGCGGCCGAGGTGGAGAAGGGGTGGAGCCGGGAGAATACCGAGCGGGTGCTCTTCGCCAAGGAGGTCCTGCGCTGGTTCAACACCCAGAAGATCGTCCGGGACGACGACAATGTGCTGCTGGCCGACGCGGGCTTCGCCTCCATGTCCATGCCGCCGGCGCGCGGGGTGCGGGGCGGCGCGGGGGACGGCGCGGTGTGCAACCCGAACCCCTCCATCGACCTGCTGGTTGCTGCCCTGCGCATCCGCAGCGTGCGGACCTACGCCTACGTCAAGTTCCAGCACATCCACGACGGCGGAGAAAAAACCGAACGTAAGGTGGTGTCCGCGCTCAAGAAGGCCAAGGTCTCCAAGGAGCTGGTGGACCACCCGTTTGATGATCGCGTGGAGCGCATGGCCCAGCGCCTGGCGGAGCAGCCCCTGGGCGTGCGCCTGCTCTCCCTCGGAGCCGGCGAAACCCAGCCAGCCTACGCCATCAAGGACTTCAACTTCGGGCCGCTGCCCTTCATGACGGTGCCCGTGGGCTTCGCCTGGGGTAAGCAGACGCCCAACTCCTTCTCCTACAACCAGGCCATGCAGGATGTGGACGCCAACCTTGGCACCCTGCTGGCCACCGACCCGGAGCCGGACACGCCCTTCTCCTCCGCCTACTTCCGCATCAACCCGGACATCAACAAGATCCCGCCCGGGCCAGTGCTCAAGTACGTTCGCAACGACGCCCTGCGCAAAATCCTGATCGATCAGGTGGTGGAGGCCTCCAAGTCGTCACTGTCACTGGACCGCATCAACAAGGCCACAGATTGGATGAAGGTCATCGGGCAGTGGGAGCCAGGCAGTGATGAGAGCCTACCTGAATACCGCTGGGACGCTCTACACAGCCAGGCCTTCGGCGCCTACCTCGGGGACATCCTCGGCACGGAGAACACCACCCACCTCATGGACGTCGTGCACGGCATTGGGAATGACGCACCAGACATGGTGGCGCAGCTAATCAAGACCCTCACGGAGCTGGATCCCAAGAAGCTAGACGGCATGCTGGAGATGCTGAAGAACCAGCTCGGCGTGACCGACGCCTGAGCCCATCTACCCCGCGCCGGGGGTTCCTCCCTGGTCCTTCGTAAACAGCTTCGCGTCGGCGTCCATTGAGCCGGCCCCCTTGTCCCCGGGTGATGTCTGGTCCGGAGATAGCTTCGCGTCGGCGTCGTTGGAGCCGGCGTCCATGTCATTGGGAGTCGTCAGGTCCGGCCCCAGCTCGCGGATGGCCATGTCGGCGTCCCCCACCGAACTGTCCACAGCGCCGGCGTCGGGCGGGGGCGGGTACTCACAGTCTCCGCTCGGTCCGCAGTAGAGCGTCACGCACTCGATGTTCTTGGTGCAGGGGCTCCCATAGGGCTTTCGGCACTGGCCGCCCACGCACTCATAGCCGAGCTCGCAATCGCGGTCGCTCTTGCAGTACTCCCCCGGCCCGGCGGTGGCACAGCGGGCCGTCGCGGCGCACACATAGTCGTAGGTAGAGCCGGGTTGGGTGTCGAGGCAGCAGGCCAGCCCCTCAGCGCAGGTTTCTTCCTCGGTGGGTCCGCCGCAGCCCCAGGACGCGCTGTAGTAGTCATCGAAGCAGGGCTGGCCCACCCCGGCGTGGTAGCTCCCCGCCGGGGGCTCCCCTGAGGTCGGCCCGCCGTCATCGTCGTCGCCGTTGCAGCCAAAGCATCCATCACATCGGATGGACAGCATGACCACCAGCACCAGCGTCACCAGCCGAATGCGCCTGTCAGCCACATGTGCCATCGTCCCCGCCTCCTGCTGTTTGTCTCCTGACGGGCCAGAAATATGCAACGCTGATGCCAGCGCAACCGGCCGAGATCACGGCATTCTGATAGCGGGGGCCCTCTATTCGGGCTGGATGTATGACATTTCTGTCAGTGTCTGGCTCAGCGGGGGGGCGTCCCCAGCTCCCGCCACTTCTTTGATGAGAGCCGGGCCCGCACCAGGGCCGCCTCCTTGATGTGACCCGCCTGCTCCATCAGGGCCACAGCCGCCCTGCCCCCTTCAAGGGTGAGGGCCAACTCCGCCGCGCGCGCGGCCCTTCGCGCGGCCCGGGTTTTTTGGCCAGCCTGGAGCTGTACCCGCGCCGTGGCCAACATGGCGGCCGCGCGATCCCGGGAGAGGAAGACATGGCTGGTGAGCAGCGGTTCGGCCCGCTCGGGCTCCCCCCGGGCCAGGTGCGCCCGTGCCGCCTGCAGAGGCCAGCGTGGATCCGCCGGAGCCTCGTCGGCAAGGGCCTGCCACACCTCCAGGGCAGGCTCCAGGCAGCCCCACCGCTCCAGGCGCAGGCCGAGCTGTGCCCCGGCGCAGCCCATCAGGAGGTAACGCCGCTTGAGCCTGGGCAGGTAACTCCTGGGGTTATCCAGCCCACACCTGGGCTTCTTGATCAGCGGGCCGAGGTCCGCGCCGAGCCCCCGGGGCGGCCCGGGGCAGGCCACGTTCCCGCGAAACGGCTCCCCCCCCTGTGCCCTCAGGCGCGCCCACCCGTCCGGGTCCAGGGCCGTTCTCTTGAGCCGCTCCAGGCGCGCGCGCAGGGCGCAGGCGCGGGCCCGCAGCTCCGGATCCAGGGTAACCGCCCGCCGCAGATCCGCCTCGGCCTGGCCCAGCTGCAGCAGCCCCGCCACCGGATCCATGCGCTGCTCGGCCCGGGTGAGCAGCAGGGCGGCCAGGGCGGCGCGCACCACCTTGTCTTTGCGCCCCTTCTTGTGAGCGCGCTCCAGCATGGAGAGGGCGGCGCCAGGTTGCCCCAAAGCCAGCTCCAGGGCGCCGGCCTGGCGGCACCCGCTCGCGGATCCGGGATCAACCAAGAGCGCCAACACGGCCTCCCGCCTGGCTGATTCGGTGCGGCCCAGACGCCACTTCAGGCAGGCCCGGCCACGCAGGTTGGCAGGGCTGTCCGGGCGCAACGCGGCGAGGGCCTGCTCGAGGCCGGCTGCCGTTGTGGGGGGCTCCACCGGGCCGCCGCAGCCCAGCAGGCCAGCCAGCAGCAGAGTCAACGCGGTGGAGCGGATGCGCATCTAGTCCTTGCGCCGAGGGAGCCCCAGCTCGTCCATCTTGGCCATCACCTGCTGCAGGTCGCTCCAGGCGCCCCGCTTGCCCCCCGGGTTGCGCAGCAGGTAGGCCGGGTGGAAGGAGGGCATCAACGGCACGCCGTGGTAAGTGGTCCACCGCCCGCGCAGCTTGGTGATGCCCTGATCCGTACGCAGCAGGGTGCGCGCCGCGTGGGCGCCAAGGGCCACGATGATGCCCGGCTTGATGGCGTCAATCTGAAGGCGCAGGAAGGACTCGCAGGCCTCAATCTCGTCGGGCGCGGGGTCCCGGTTGTGGGGAGGCCGGCACTTGATGACATTGCCGATGTATACCTCCTCCCGGGACAGGCCCATGGCCTTGATCATGCGGGTCAGGAGCTGGCCAGCGGCCCCCACGAACGGCTCGCCCGAGCGGTCCTCTTCCCGGCCGGGCGCCTCGCCGATGAACATCACTGGCGCGTTGGGGCTGCCCACCCCGAAGACGATCTTCTTCCGCTCGCGCGCCAGGCGGCACCGCTTGCAGTCACCCAGGTGGGCGCGGACCTTCTCCAGGGCCTGCTCCTTGCTCAACCCATCAAGGGCCCCCTCGGGCAGCGAGGCCGGCGGCGCGGCGGCAACTTCGGGCGGCGGCGCGGAGGGCGCCGGGGTCCTCGGCCTGGCTGGCGCTGGATCCGGTCTCCTCCCCCTGGGGCGGACCTCTGCCGCGGGCGCGCTCCTGGCCGGTTTTCTGTCCAGCGCCGGCGCGGGCTTGCCGGTGTAGTCGCCGGCGGGCACCTGCTCCACCCCGTGGGCCTGCTGCCACCTCAACCGGTTGCCCAGAGCCCGGGCCAGGGTCGCCAGCTCCGCGCGTGGATCCTGCTCGCTCATGCCCGGCAGGATACCTTATCAATCGACCCGGCAGTAGACCCTGATGGGGTGACGCTTCTGGGGGGGGGGCCAGGTGAGGGAGCGGAGGTACTCGTACAGGCAGTCCCGCAGCTCCTTGTTGGCCGGCGCGTCGCCCATCTGATCCATGGTGAGGATCTTGCCTCCTGGGGTGAAGGCGACCTCATAGAGGAACGACTGCCGTCTCCCCGTGGCCTTGGTGTGCTTCCTGAGACATCGGGCGGCCCTGGCCATGCCTGAATCCATCACCCTGCGGATCTCCCCCACGTCGGTGAATACAAAGTTGAGCATGGTAGGCCCGCAGTAGACTGGCCGCTTCCGCTTCTGCCGCTTCTTCTTCGTCGCGGCCGCGCGCCGGTCGGGCATACGAAGATCCATTGCCACTGCATGGTCGGGCGCGGGGCCCAGGTCAGGGGCGGCAAGCATCACCGGGGCTGGCACCTGCGCGGCGCCCACCGCCATGCGCTCGCGGGTATTGTGGGCCTTGATGAAGAGCGCGGCCCCGGTGGCCAGCGTCAGGATCACGGCCACGATGACCAGGCGCAGGATCTTCGGCCGGGGTGGCGGCTCGGGATCGGTGCGATCCGCCACCTGGCCCTGGGTCAGGGAGGTGGTGCCCACCATTGTGACCACGAGGCTATCCGTGGCCACGGCTTCGATGGGCGCACCGGAGCCTGGCAGCCCCGAGGTCACAAGGGCCTGGAGCAGGGCCGCCCCATCCGGGTACCGGTCCTCCGGCGCCTTGGCCGTGGCCTGCCTGGCCACCTGCATCAGCCCCACGGGCAGCCCGGGCCGCGAGTCGTTGAGCCCGGGGAGCTCCCGCTGAACCTGGGCGAACATCAGCTCCATGGGCGTGAGCCGCGCCTCTCCCGGCGGCATGAGCGGGTGATGGCCCAGCAACATCTCGTAGAGGGTGAGGCCCAGGGCGTACACGTCGCTGGCCCTGGAGGGCTTGCCCTCCTGGCACACCTCCGGCGCCAGGTAGGCCGGCGTACACGGCACCGCGCCGGTACGGGTGAGGGAGCCCGCCCGCTCCGCCTCGTCCAGAGCCCTGGCCAGGCCGAAGTCGAGGATCTTGAGCACGCCCTCCTCGGTGAGGAAGAGGTTGTCCGGCTTCAGGTCCCGGTGGACCACCCCCAGGGTGTGGGCCGCGGCCAGGCCCCGGGCGGCCTGGAGCATGAAGTTCACCGCGCTCTCGGCCGGCACCCCGCCGGCGCCGGCCTGGCGGATGATCCGCGACAGCGGCTGCCCCTGCAGCAGCTCCAGCTCCATGAGCAGGTGCGGGCCCTCCCTCCGCACGCCATGGAATCCCACGATGTTCGGGTGCTGGAGCCGCTCCAGGACCCGGGCCTCCTCGGCGAAGCGCCTGGCGAACACCGGGTCCTCGGCCAGCCAGGGGTGCACGACCTTGATGGCCCGCACGATGGCCGCGTCCAGCAGGTTCTCACCCCGGAACACCGCAGCCATGCCACCCTGCCCCAGCAACCGGGTCAGCCTGTATCCGCCCAGCTCCCTTCCCGCCAGACTTTGCAGCCCGGGGGCGGCGGCATTTGTGTTCGGGGGTTCGCTCACCGGGAAAAAGTAGGACACCTGGCACGGAAATGAAAGTGCGGAGGCCCACGGCCTGGCCCGCCCCCCCCTGTTTGGTAGCGGACGTTACAGTACGGCCCCCAGCGGCCCCTTTTCGGCTGTTTCAGCGAGATATTTTTTGCCCAGTAGATCCCCCCCCGCCATTATCAAATGACGAGATATTTTGACAATGCGCACCGCTCTAAGATGGATAGTTCGCCTCTCCCTGGCCGCCGCCCTGGCGCTGGCCCTGGGGTACGTCCCATTCGCGGCCCTGGGGCCCGATGGGGTGGCGCGAGCCCTGCGTCTGGAGCAGGACCTCACCGGCCTCCAGGAGAAGAACGCGGCCCTGCGCCAGGAGAACAAGGACCTCCAGCGCCAGGTGGACGCCCTGCGCAAGCGGCCGGGCGCCATGGAGCGCGTGGCCAGGGACGAGCTGGGTCTGGTCCGGCCCGAAGACATCGTCTTCCTGTTCGAGTGAGCATGAGATGCGGCTAATCCTTGCCAGAGGGCTGTTCCATCTCAAGCGCCTGCTCGTCGCCCGCTACGGCCTGCTGCTGAGCGTGGCCGCCCTGGTCATGCTTCACCGCCGCGCCTTCCACCGCCTGGAGCTTGAGTCCGAGCACTGGCTTGCCCTCACGGTGGCGGCGTTGCTGCTGGTGGCCCTGCCCTTTCGCCTCCTGGTGAGCCGCCCCCCCGACGAGCGCAAGCACCCACGTCGCAACTGGTTCCATGGCGTGGAGCGTGGCCTGGTGGTGCTCTCTCTGCTCTACATCGGCCTCCAGGCAACGGGCGGCCCCGAGTCATGGCTGCAGCCCGCCGCCTACCTGGTTGTGGCCCTGCTCGTGGGCTTCAACCGCGCCTGGATCGGCAGCACCGTCACCCTGCTCGCCCTGGGCATGCAGGCCCTTCTCCACCTGGCCGACGGCTCCCTCCGGGTGAACCCCGAGCCCTTCCTGGTCCAGTCCATGTACCTGCTGGCCTTCGCCTCGGCCGGCCTGCTCTCCCTGCGGGTGGAGGTCGCGCGCCACCGCCGGGAGCACCGCCAGCGCCTGCGCGACGAGCTCAAGATCATGCGCCAGGAGGCCCAGGACTTTCGCCTGATCAGCTCCAGCCTCACCGGCGAGGGCGGCCGAGACCGCGCCACTGACGAGCTGAAGCAGACCCGCGGCGCGGTGGCCTCCGTGCACCAGGACATGCTCTCCCTGCTCACCATGCTCAAGGACGCCCTGCGCCTTCACACCTGCGTGCTGCTCTGGCTGGATCAGAGCGGCGACCGCCTCAAGGTGAAGGAGCTGGTGAGCGACAGCGAGATGGTGCGGCGCATCCCCGTGCCATCCCGCGCCGGCCTGCTGGGCAACGTGGTCAAGAACCGCATCCTGCTCAACCTGCGCCGGCCGCCCAGCGGCAACCGCGGCATCCCCTACTACGACGGCCCCGAGGAAGTGGGCGTGTTCGCCGGCGTGCCGGTGATGGAGGACGAGCACCTCCGCGGAGTACTCTGCGCCGACCGCCTGGACGAGGACAAGCCCTTCACTCCCCGGGAGGAGAAGGTGCTGCAGGAGGCGGCCCTGCATGTGCTGCGCTCCATCCAGACCGAGCGCGTGCTCACCGCGGTGGAGCGTTCCAAGTACGAGCACGAGCGCTTCTACCGCGCCTCGAGCATGCTCAACACCGCCCTGGGCCTGTCCAAGGTGTACGAGACCGCCTTCGCCGCCGCCGAGGAGATCGCCTCCTTCGACTTCGCCGCGCTCACCCTGTTTGATTCGCGCAAGCGGGGGCGGCACATCATCGTGGCCACCCGCTGCGACGAGCGGACCCACAAGAAGGAGAAGTACGAGGGGGTCTCCTTCGGGGCCAACACCGGGCTGGTCTCCATGGTGGTCAAGAACAGGCACTACCTGCCCGCCGGCGGCGAACCGCGTGAGCGGGACACCGTGGTGTTCACCAAGCGCCTGCGCCTCAAGGGGATGTCATCCATCCTGGTGCTGCCGCTGGTGGTGAACAACGAGGCCATCGGCACCTTCGCGCTGGCCAGCCAGGGGCGCTGGGCCTACACCGGCGAGGTGCGCGAGATGCTGGGCGTCATCTCCAACCAGGTGGCGATCTCCCTGGCCAACGCCAAGATGTACAAGCGCATGGAGGAGATGGCCACCACCGACGGGCTCACCGGCCTGCCCAACCACCGCACCTTCCAGAACCGGCTCACCGAGATGCTGGCCCGGGCCGAGCGCACGGACAAGCCGCTCTCCGTGGTGCTCACCGACATCGACAAGTTCAAGAACGTCAACGACACCTACGGCCACCCGGTGGGCGACGAGGTGCTCCGGCGGGTGGCCAAGGTGATGGCCGGCCAGGTGCGCAAGGTGGACATCGTGGCGCGCTACGGCGGCGAGGAGTTCGTCATGGTGCTGGAGGAGACCGACGCCGCGGGCGCCGCCCTGCTGTGCGAGCGGGTGCGCAAGGAGATCGCGGCCCAGGTGATGAACTCCGACCAGGGCCACTTCCGCGTGACCATCTCCCTGGGCATCGCCTCCTACCCCAACGACGGGGTGGAGAAGGCCGAGCTCGTCGAGCACGCCGACCAGGCGCTCTACGAGGCCAAGGAGACCGGCCGCGACCGCACCGTGCGCCACGACCAGATCCGCAGGCGTCCGGGGCCACGGCCTGACCGTGACGACGCCACGAGCCCCAACCCCATCGGCTTGAACTAGCCGCTCCCCTCCAACAATTCCTTGACGATGCTGGTGAAGTTCACAACAGACTAGTTTCATTTCAGCGGAGAGAGGATGTTCGTCAGAACACTCATGTTCATGCTGGCCATGGGGGCCGTGTCATGTAGCGAATCCCCCTCAGCCTCCCAATCCATGGACAGCGGCCTGTCCCCGATGGACAAGGGCCACCTCTCCCCTGATGCCAGCGACCTGACTGGAGAGCAGAGGATCCCCTCAACGGAGCCGGTGCGGGGGTACATCTATTTCGGCGTCGTGAAGAAGGTAAACAACCGCAGCCTGTACGTGCCGGTGGGCGTCCTGATGGACCTGAGGGGTAAGGTGATCAGGGAGTGGCCGATTTCAGGACTCCCGAGCAGGATGCTGCCGGG
>CAZCFB010000105.1:0-14590 GCA_964497805.1 uncultured Kofleriaceae bacterium | reverse complement strand
TCGACAGCGGGCTGGAGGCGGAGAAGGAGGGGCTGCTCGGCTACGGCTCCAACCTGATCTACACCAACAGCACCAACGAGACGCCCATGTTCACGGTGCTGCTGCGCAAGGCGTCGGGCGCGGGCTACTACGCAATGACGGGCCTACCCTACGACCCGGTGGTGCAGCTCTCCACGCCCCTGACCCGGCTGGCGGTCATGGAGGGGCGCACCCTGTCGATCGGGGCGTTCAACACCCGGCTGGACGACAACTTCAACATCATCAGCGAGGATCCGGAAGAGCGGGCCAAGATCGAGAAGGGCATGAAGGCGGTGGAGGATCGCATCACCGCCGACATGGACCCGTACCAGACCGCCGGCATGATGAGCACCGACGAGATCGTGGGCATGCACGAGATTCGACCCTATCTTGAGTGCCTCACCGAGATGGCGTACCAGAGCATCGGCTACCGGCGGGTGAAGAACCCGCGAATATGGTCCATGCATGACCTTGAGGTCCTCACCGACTTCGCGGGGGTGCCCCGATGAACGAGCACAGGTTAGTCGCGAGGGTTGACCACGACACGGACGGCCAGGGTTTCCTGGTGCGCTCCCCGGCGGTTGGGGTGGTGGACGCCATCCCGCGCATGGGGCTGTACATGAACCCGGAGGAGCCGTTCCTGGTGCTGAGGGTGCTGGGGCGGCGCAACATCCTGGTGCTGCCGCGGGACGTGCAGGGGCGGGTGACCGAGCAGCTGGTCACCGGGACCACCGTGCCGGTTGATTTCAACCAGCCCCTGTTCCACCTGGGCCTCGGCGCCGAGGCAGCCAGTGAGGCCGAAGCGGCGGCGGGAGGGGCGGGCGCTGGCGCGGCAGGTGGCGATCTGATCCCCGTGCCTTCGCCTTCCGAGGGCATCTTCTACCGCAAGCCTGGCCCCGACGCTCCCGCCTACGTGGAGGAGGGCAGCGAGATCACCCAGGGCACAGTCATCGGCCTGGTGGAGGTGATGAAGTCCTTCAACCAGATCACCTACGGCGGCCCCACCCTCCCCGAGCGAGGCACCGTGGCCAAAGTCCTGGTGGAGGACGCCACCGAAGTAACCTTCGGCCAGCCCCTGGTGATGATCAAGGCAGTATAAAGAGAGAAAGAGAGAGGGTCTGACCCTCTCTCTTTATAAACGGTTGTTCACAGTGTGACCTGTTGGGCACAGTTGGCGGAACTTGCGTCAGCGCCAACCCCTGGTAACAATTGAGTTCGTCTTTCAGGCATACAGTTTGCTTTGGAGATGTGCATTCATCACATCGGAGGAATGAACATGCGTACAAACAAGTTCTTTGTCGTCTTCCTGGCCGGAATGGCCCTGACCATGTTGATGGGGGCTGCTGATGAGGACCCGGATCGTGGCTGCGGCGGGGCGCTGGACAATCGGGCGGGCGAGCCGGGCGTGGACGTGGGCGGCATCGCCGGCGCGGACTGGGAGATCACCTACGGCGACAAGGTGGAGGTGACGATCAAGAAGGGCGGGGCGGTGGTGGCCACGGAGAACATCGTCTGGGCCGCAGGCGGAGTCTTCAAGGTGGACGGCAAGGACGTGGACCTGCGCAAGCTGTGCGACCGCACGGACGTGGCCTGCCCCGAGGAGGTGTTCCCCAAGAAGGTGCGCATGACCCAGCCCGGCAACAACCGCCACCTCCTTTACGTCACCTTCAACCCGGTGGGCCCGCTCAAGGACACGGGCAAGAAGCTCCTGCTGGGCAACGTGGACTCGGACGACGACTTCGTGGTGGCGCTCAACGTCGGCGGCGCGGCCACCGGGACCTGCGGCCTGCTCGCCGCGTCCTGGGCCAAGGGCCACATCAAGGGCGGCAAGGAGCCCCCCTACAAGGGCGACGTCTTCAACGCCAACATCGTCACCAGGTACGCGGGCGGCTGCGCCCTCCTCGGCATCGCCGGCGGCGCGGGCGTGGGCATCGAGGTGGAGTTGAAGATGCCGATCACGGGCAAGCGGTTGAACTAGAGCGGTACCGCCCCTCCCTCAAATCCTCTCCGCGGCGATCATGTTCCGCTCCAGGTCCACCTGGAACATCGGGTCCTGACCGATCTTCTCCACCAGCGTACTTTCGTCGAGCCTGAAGCGCGTGGTGAGCTGCTGGCTGAGGCGTGACCAGGGCGCCATGACGATGCGGCCGTCTTCGGACTTGTGGCCGGAGAAGACCAGGTAGCGGTACACCTGGGCCATGAGGTCGGCGTCGCTCACCTCGTTCTCCAGCTCCAGGGCGCGCTGGTTGCGCTCGTTGAAGCGCCGGGCAACGGCCTTGACGAACAGGCCCAGGGCCTGGTCGCCGCCCAGGTCGGTCTCGAAGAACTCCCGCGGCACCACCTTCAGCTCCACCCTGTCCACGGCCCGCACGGTGGCGCCCCGCGGCTCGTCGGTGAACACGGCGGTCTCGCCGAACACATCTCCCGCCCTCAGCTCGGCGAGCTGCACCTCCTTGCCCTCCACCTGCTTGTAGACCCGGCATGTGCCGCCGACGATAATGTAGGCGCAGTCGCCGCTCTCACCCTCGGTGATGATGTTGGTGGCGGCCGGGACGCGCTCAACGGGGAAGTTCCAGCCGCTCTGCATGAAGGCCACCACATCGGCCTTGAGCTCCCGGGCGCTCTGGTAGCGCTGGTCCTGCTCCGTGGCCATGGCCTTCATGGCGATGGCGCACAGGCGCGGCGGCAGGGGCCACATCACCACCTCCTGGGGTGGGGTCACCTCGCACCGCTGGGCCAGCTGGAGCACCTCCATGATTTGCTCGCCATCGAAGGGCGGCACGTTGATGAGCATCTCGTACAGGATGGCGCCCATGGAGAAGAGGTCAGAGCGCGCGTCGGTGGAGGAGTGGTCGCCGAAGGCCTGCTCCGGCGGCATGTAGTAAGGCGTGCCCACATACTTGCCGTCCAGGCTGGTGATGCGCGGCCGGCCGCGGGGCCCCACGGCCTCATCCTGGCCCTCAGGGCCGCCCACCAGGTGTGGACGGAGCTTGGCGATGCCCCAGTCCATGAGGTAAACCTCGCCGAACTCGCCAACCATGATGTTGTCCGGCTTCAGGTCCCGGTGCACCACGCCGTGGGAGTGCGCGAAGGCCAGGGCGTCGCACACCTTGACGTAGATCTGCAGCAGCTCCAGCAGCTCCTGGTCCGTGCGGACGTTGGGCGCGGGGTCCTGGATGGCCTCGGTGAGGGTCTTTCCCTCCACCACCTTCATGGTGAAGTAGAGCTCGCCGGCCTGGGTTTCCCCCAGCTCGTACACGGGCAGGATGTTCGGGTGGTCCAGCTGCGCGGTGATCTGGGCCTCCTCAATCATGCGCCGCCGGGTGTTCAGGTCCTTGGCCAGGTCGGGGTGCAGCAGCTTGGCCGCGGTGTGGCGCAACAGGTTGCGGTCCATGGCCCCCCGCACGACGCACATGGCCCCCTCGCCAATGGGCGCGTACATCTCCACCCGGTCGGCCACCTCCATCTGCGGGTTCACTGCGTCTATCTCCACCTGGCGGCGGGGTTTCTTCTCCTCGGTCATTCAGGTCCTCGTTTCAGGGCGTCTCGCAGCATGGGCACCACGTCTCCCGGCAAGTCGGCCAGGTTGATGCCCGCGCGCGCGAACGCCTCCACTTTGCTCTCTATGCTGCCGCGGCCCGCAGCGATGATGGCGCCGGCGTGGCCCATGCGCTTGTCGGGCGGGGCGTTGCGTCCGGCCAGGAAGGCGACCACGGGCTTGGTGAACTTGCCCGCGGCAACCAGATCAGCGGCGTCCTCTTCCATGGTGCCGCCTATCTCCCCCACCAGCAGCACGGCCTCGGTGTCGCCGTCCTGCTCAAAGTGTTCCAGCATGTCGGCGAAGGTGGTGCCCACCACCCCGTCGCCCCCCACGCCCACGCAGGTGGACTGGCCCAGCCCGGCCCCGGTGAGGCGCCGCACCATCTCGTAGTGCAGGGTGCCGGATCGGGAGGCCACGCCCACCGGCCCGGGAGTGAAGTACCCCTCGGGCAGGAAGCCGAGCTTGCATCGCGCCGACGGGCGGATCAGCCCCGGCGTGTTGGGCCCCACCACGCGCGCGCCGCACTGACGCGCCCGCTCGGCGATGGCCAGGGTGTCGTGCAGCGGCACATGCTCGGGCACCATCACCAGCAGAGGCAGCCCCGCGTCCAGCGCCTCCATGGCCGCCTGGCGGATATGCCCCGAAGGCACGAAGAGCACCGCGGCGTTGGCCCCGGTGTCGCGCATGGCGTCGGCGGTGGTGTCGAAGACGGGCACCCCCTCCACCCACTGGCCCGCCGCGCCGGGGCGCACACCCGCCACCACCCGCGTACCGTACCGCTTCATGTTCTGGGTATGGTGCCGGGCGGCCGAGCCGGTGATCCCGACCACGGCGACCCGGGTTTCAGCGTCGACAATTGGGCGCATAGTCTCCCTCCGCTTTGGAGAGCGCCACGCAATGCTCGATGGCGTCCTCCAGCTCGGTTACCGGCTCCACGCAGGCCTCCCGCAGGATCCGGTGGCCCTCCTCTTCGAGGTTGCCCACCATGCGCACCACCACCGGCTGCTCCACGGGGTTTTGCCGCATGTAGTCGCGGATCCCCTGGGCCAGGTGGTCGCACCGGTTGAGGCCGGCGAAGATGTTGATGAGCCACACCCTGGGCTCCCGCGCCCGGCGCAGCAGGTCGAAGGCCTGGCAGATCCCCTCGGCGTCGATCTGGGCGGTGTCCAGGAAGTTGGCCGCCTCGCCCCCTGCCTCGTCGAGCAGGTCCAGGATGGTCATCGTCAGGCCGGCGCCGCTGGAGAGGATGGCGATGTCCCCGCCCAGGTCGATGTAGGTCCAGCGTTTCTGCCGGGCCTCCTCCACCAGGGGGTCGTCGGCCGGCAGCTCCTGCTGCATCTCCAGGAGCTCCGGGTGGCGGGCCACGGCCGCGTCGTCCACGTTGAGCACCGCGTCCACGGCCATGGGGCCGTCCGGGGTGATCACCAGCGGGTTGATCTCCACCATCTCGGCGTCCAGCTCGCGGAAGGTGCGATACAGCTCACGCAGCACCGCCGCCGCCGGGGCCCCGACCATGGCCTCCGCCGCCGAGAGGTCCAGGTCCTCCACCGGCTCAATCATGGAGCCGTGCAGCTTGAGCAGCTCGTCAGGCCGGGTGCGCGCCACCTCCTCGATCTCCACGCCGCCATGGGGGGAGGCCATGAGCACGGGCAGCCGCGCGCCGTAGTCCACGGCCACCGAGAGGTAGAGCTCCTGCTGGATGTCGGCCTTGCGCTCAACAAGCAGGGTCTTGACCACCTCGCCCCGCACCTCCGCGCCCAGCAGCCGCGCCGCTTCGGAGGCGGCCTGATCCACGTCATCCGCGAAGCCGATGCCGCCCACCTTTCCGCGGCCCTTGATGCCCAGCTGGGGCTTGATCACGACCGCCCCTCCCAACCGCTCCGCCGCCGCCCGCGCTTCGTCCTCGGTGCGGCACAGCTCCCCCTCGGGGACCGGGATGCCGCGGCCAGAGAAGATCGCCTTTGCCTGATATTCACGTAGCTTCATGGGCGCTACTATACCCCAATGGAAGCCCCCGAGATCCCTGTGTTGTACCAGGATGAGCAGCTGGTCGCGATCAACAAACCGGCCTGGGCCGTGGTGCACAAGACGCGGGGCGCCAAGGGCGCGCTCATCCTGGTGGACGCCCTGGCAGAGCAGCTCGGGAAGCCCATCTTTCCGGTGCACCGGCTGGACCGCCAGACATCGGGGGTGATGGTGTTCGCCCTGTCGCGATCGGCGGCCTCGGCCATGGGCGCCCATGTGCGCGAGGGGGCGTGGCGCAAGTCGTACCTCGGCCTCTGCCGCGGGGTCATCGAGCACGCCGTGAGCGTGGAGAAGAATGTGCGTGAGGGTGAGCACCTCCGCCCGGCCCGCACCTTCGTGGCGCCGCTGGAGGTGCTGTGCGACCGCTACACCTTCATCCGGTTCACGCCTCACACGGGCCGCCGCCACCAGATCCGCTACCACATGAAGAACCTGCGCTCCCCCCTGGTGTGCGACGTCAACTACGGCGACGGCAAGGTGAACCGCTTCTTCCGCAAGAGCTTTGACCTGCAGCGCATGTTCCTGCACGCGGAGACGTTGAAGTTCCCGCACCCGGTGGAGGCCCGGCGGGTGGAGCTGGAGACGAGGCTGCCGGAGGAGCTCGAGAGGGTGTTGGAGGGGTTAAGACGGTGGGAGGGGGAGGTGGCGTAGGGCGGGCGAAGGTCCCGCCCCTACATCCCCAACAATCCCCTCCACACATCCGGCGGGTCGCCTTGCTTGATCCGCTGTACCCCGGCCTTCAGCACAAGCTCCTTGAGCTCGGCGTGGTCCCACGGCTTTGTGATGTACTTCCAGACCAGCTCGTCGTTGATGGCCTGGATGGCCACGTTGATGTCGCTGTAGCCGGTGATGAGGATGCGCACCGAGTCAGGAGATAACTGTTTGATCTTGGCGAACAGGTCCAACCCGGAGAGCTCGGGCATGCGCTGGTCACTGATCACCAGCTTCGGGGTGTGGCGCTTGAACAGCTCCAGGGCCTCGTTGCTCGAGGTGGTGTGGTAGATGGTGAAGTGCTCCTGGAACATCTCCTTGAGCGACTCCACGATGCCGCTCTCGTCATCCACCACCAGCAGGCCCGGCTTGTCGCCGCCCGCCTGCTCCGGGCTTACCTTGCCGGTCTCCTGGAACTCTTTCCAGCTTGGGCTCATCTCCATCTCCGTCGGTGCTGAGGAAAACTAAGTATCTTTCTTTCGTGGGGGAAGCTCAACGGTGAAGGTCGTACCCTCGCCCACGCTGCTGCGCACGCTTATTTGCCCGCCGTGCTGGGCCACGATCTTGTAGCTCAGGCTCAGCCCCAGGCCGGTGCCCTGGCCCACGGGCTTGGTGGTGAAGAAGGGATCGAAGATGCGGTCAAGGTGTTGCTCGGCGATGCCGCTACCCTGGTCGCTCACCTGGACGCGCGGCCCCTCCTCGGTTTCGCGCGTGGTCACCCGCACCTCACCGCCGGTGGAGCTGGCCTGCACCGCGTTGGTCACGAGGTTCATCACCACCTGGTTGAGCATGGCCGGGTAGCAGCTGTATGGCCCCTCGAGCCCCGCCTGGTGCTCCAGCCGGACGCCCCGCTCCCTTGCGCCGTGCTCCACCAGGGTGAGGGTGGTGCGGATCCCCTCGTCCAGGTCCGCCGCCTGCTGCTGTGCCTCGTCCAGGTGGCTGAAGCGCCGCAGCACCAGCACGATCTCCTTCATCCGCTCCAGGCCGGTGTGGCTCTGGCGGAGCAGCCGATCCATTCCCTCCAGCCGCTCCCCGGTCGAACCCCCGCTGGCCTGCCGCTCCCGGGCCACGACGTAGCGCAGGAAGGCGACGATCAGGCCGCGCTGGTCCGAGGTGGCGCGCATGGTCTCCCGCTCGGCGAGCAACGCCGCCACATCCTCTGCGTACCGCTCGTCCCGGGCCAGCCTGTCTATGATCGCCTCAAGCTTCGCCTCGGCGACCTCGTCCTCCGGCGCATCTCCCGCGATGGCCTCCAGCAGCTCCACCCGCTGCCTGACCTGCTCCAGCCGCTCGGTGGCCATGGCGATGTTGCTCACCGAGTAGGCCAGGGGGTTGTTGATCTCGTGGGCGATGCCCGCGGTGAGCTGGCCCAGGCTGGACATCTTGGCGTTCTGCACCAGCTGCGCCTGCGTGGACTTGAGCTCGGCCAGCGCCACCGTGAGCTCGTCGTTGCGCGCATACAGCTCGATGGTGCGCTGCTCCACCTGCCGCTCCAGGCCCTCGTTAAGCCGGGCCACCTCCCCGTAGAGCCAGGCGTTGTCCAGGTAGAGCGCCACCTGGCGGGCCAGCACCCCCAGGGTGTGACGGTCCCCCTTGTCCGGGTGCCTGGCGCCCTCGGGCCAGCGCAGCACAAGCATGCCCTTGACCTGGCGGTCCGCCAGCAGCGGCTGGGCCACCACCGGCGCCAGGAAGGGCTCCAGAAAAGCGCCCTCAACCGGCGCCTCATCGGGGCGCTCCATCAGGTGGATCGCCTCCCGCAGCTCCAGGGCCATGCCCGCCACCCCCTGGCCCGCCCGCACGCGCAGGCCCCGCGGGCCCAGGTGCCGCTCCCCCAGGGTGCGCTTGATGTACAGCCGGCCGGCCTTGGCGTCCAGGAAGAGCAGGTGGATGGCCGACGGCGAGAACACCTCGTCCAGGTGCTCCACGATGAGGTCGCAAAGCGGCTCCAGCTTCAGCTCTGAGCCGACCGCCTGGGCCAACCTGTACGCCGCCTGCAGGGCGCGGTTCTGAACCTCCATGCTCTCAGGAGCCTGTCACGGATGGCGCTCCGCGTCGCCGGGAGCGGCGATCCATCCACGCCAGCTGTGTTATTCGTCGGTTAAATACGCGCATGTATTCGCCCTCCTCATGCCTTGCTGGCGCGGCGCCTCACCACTCCGGCTCGGTCCGGCCATCCGCGACAGGCTCCTACTCCGTTTCCTTCTCCTTGAGCGCGGCGAGCACCTTCTCCGGGGTGATGGGAAGGTCCCGGATTCGCACCCCCACCGCGTCGAAGATGGCGTTGCCGATGGCCGGCGCGGTGGGCACCAGGCCAGGCTCCCCCACGCCCTTGGCGCCGAAGGGGCCGTTCTCCGCGTCAGTCTCGATGAACTCCATCTGGATGGGGAAGTCCATCTCATGGGCGGTTGGGATCTTGTAGTCGCGGAAGTCGGGGTTCATGATGCGCCCCCCGTCGGTGATCACCTGCTCGTACAGGGCGTAACCGAGCCCCTGGGCCAGGGCGCCGTAGGTCTGCCCCCTGAGCGTCTGCGGGTTGAGCACCGTGCCCACATCATGGGCCGCCACCAGCTTCAGGATCTTCACCTCGCCGGTGTCGGTGTCCACCTCCACCTCAACGCCCTGGGTGCCGTAGGCGTAGGTGGCCGACATGTTGCCCTGCCCCTTGCTCCAGTCGGGCAGCTCGTTGGGTGGATCGTAGAAGGCCTCCACCGTGAGCATCTTGCCTCCCTGACGGAAGTGCATGCCCCGGATCATGCTGCCGATGTCCACCATGAGCCATGGGTGGTCCGGCGCGTCCTTCACCGAGAGCAGGCCGTCCTGGAGCTGGAAGTCATCGGGGGTCAGCCCGTCCGGGTACTCGGGCGGCTCCGCCCCGTCGACGGATTGCTTCTTTTTATGCTTGGCGTACTGCTTGGCCACCATGTCGGGGTACAGCTCCGCGGCCGCCTCGAAGATGAGCTCGCGCGCCTGGCCGCAGGCGTCGATGGCAGCGTTGAGCGCGGTGAATGCGCCCCGGCTGGCGTGGGTGCCAACGTCCCAGGGGCAGGTGCCGGTGTCGGTCTGGTTCATCACCACCTGCTCCGGCCGCACCCCAAGCGCCTCGGCCACGCCCAGGGAGATCACCGAGTGCAGCCCCTGGCCCATCTCCACCCCGCCGTGGCTGACGTTGACGTTGCCGAAGTCGTCCAGCTTGAGGATGATGCCGGAGGCGTCAGAGCGGTAGATGCGCCCGGAGCCGCCCACGTGCATCAGGCTGGCCATGCCGACCCCCCGGGCCTTATCCTTCTGCTCTCCTCGCTTGTCCATCCAGTCGAGGCCGGTGAAGGTCGTCTCGAGACACTCCTGCAGTCCGCATGTGCCCACCTGCAGGCCCATGGGCGTCACCTCGCCCGGGCGGTTGCAGTTGATCTTGCGCAGGTCGAACGCGCTGATGCCGGCCTCCTCGGCCAGCTCGTCGAGGTTGCTCTCGATGGCCCAGGTCACCTCCGGGTTGCCGTAGCCGCGCATGGCCTGGCAGTAGGTGTTGTTGGTGTAGACCAGCTCCGCGGAGAAGGAGACATGGGGCACCACGTACAGAGAGGTGGCCGGCAGCATCATCACCGTGGGGAAGGTGGCCCCCCATGAGGTGTACGCGCCGTTGTCCTGCATCACCTTGATGTCGCGGAAGGTCAGCCGCCCTTCGCTGTCGCAACCCTGGGCAACATGGACCTTGGCCGACTGGCGCGGCGAGAGGTTGGCGAACTCCTCGCGGCGGTCGTACAGCATCTTGACGGCGCGGCCGGTGCGGTGGGCCAGCAGGATGGCGATGTACTCGTAGACATGGGTGTCCAGCCCTGAGCCGAAGCCGCCCCCCAGGGCGGGCACGATGACCCGGGCGTTCTTGCCCTTGAGCCCCATGGCGGCCAGGGCGCCGTTGAAGTCGCGCTGGGCCAAAAACGGGATCTGGGTCTTGGCCCAGATGGTGAGGTTACCGCGGGCGTCGAACTCGGCGATGCATCCGGCCGTGCCCATGCAGCTCTGCTGGATCAGGGGCGTGGAGAAGAAGCCCTCCGCCACGTGGCGGCTCGCCTTCCACCCCTCCTGCATGCTGCCGCTCAGGTGGTTGTAGCTCAGCTTCATGCGGTTGCTGCTGAGGGGGCGGCCGCGCGGATCCACCTCGTGCACCAGCGGGGCGTTGTCGGCCAGGGCCTCCTCGGGGGAGAAGACCCCGGGCAGGGGCTCGTAGTCCACCCTGATCAGCTCCACCGCCTCGGCCGCGGTGTCCGGATCCGTGGCTGCCACCGCTGCCACCTCGTCGCGGTACTGGCGCACCTTGTCCTTCTTGAGCGCCACGTTGTCGCGCAGGAAGCCGATGCGCACCTCGGGCGTGTTGTGGGCGGTGATAACCGCGTGCACCCCGGGCAGCCGCTCGGCCTGCGAGGTGTCGATGCTCACGATGCGGGCGTGGGCGTGCTCCGAGAACTTGATCTTGCCGTGCAGCATGCTCGGGCGTTCCAGGTCGTGGATGTAGTGCGCCCTGCCTGCTGCCTTGTCCGGGGCGTCGGGCCGGGCGGAGTCGCGCCCGATCCAGCGGAAGTCGCGTGCGTTGCTCATCGGGGGCCTCCTTCACCGGGGCGCACCCGCAGCTCTTCGGCCGCTGCCTGCACCGACTCCACGATCTGGGCGTAGCCCGTGCACCGGCACAGGTTGCCCACCAGGGCCAGCCGGATCTCCTGGTCCGTGGGCTTGCTGTTGTCACTGAGCAGGGCGGTGGCCGCCATGATCATGCCCGGGGAGCAGAAGCCGCACTGGATGCCGCCATGCTCCACGAAGGCGCGCTGCACCACCGACAGCTCGCCACCCTTTTTGGCGAGCCCTTCGACAGTGGTCACCTCCCGCCCCTCCACCTCGGCCGCGGGCATGAGGCAGGCGTTGACCGGGGCTCCGTCCACCAGCACCGTGCACGCCCCGCACTCGCCCTCGCCGCACCCCTCCTTGGTGCCGGTGAGCTTGAGGTTCTTGCGCAGCATGTCGATGAGCCGCTGGTCTGAACCCACGGAGGTGTTGATCTCCATGCCGTTGACGATGAGGGAGATATGGCTGGGGAGATTCATTGGGCACCTCCTTGCAGCAGCTCCTGCGCGCCTCTCCGCACATAGACCCCGACGATGTGTCGCCGGTACGCCGCTGTTGAACGGATGTCGTCCACGGGCGAGACCTCGCCGGCGGCCACCTCCGCGGCCAGCTCCAGCAGGTCGTCGTTGAGCTCGTTGCCCTGCAGCACCGCCTCGGTGTTCTCCAGGCGCCGGGGCGTGGGCGCCACCGACCCGGCCGCGATCCAGGCCGCGCGGCACCGGCTCCCGTCCAGGCTCAGCCGCATGGCCACGCTGGCCTGGGCCAGGTCCATGCGCACGCGCCCCTTCTTCTTGAACAGGGCCCCCTCGCCCTCCTCCATGGGCAGCACCTTCACCGCCCCGAAGATCTCGTCGTCCGCCATGTGGGTCTGCCCCGGCCCGCTGAAGAAGTCGCGCAGGGGGAGGTCCCGGCCTCCCGCGGGGCTCAGGAGCTCCACCATGGCCTCGAGCACCAGCAAGGGGGGCGCCATGTCCGCGCAGGGCGAGGCGTTGCACAGGTTGCCGCCGACGGTGGCGGAGGTGCGGATCTGCGGGCTGCCCAGCCTCGCCGCCGCCTGGGCCAGCACCGGGAACCGCTCCTGGACCAGGTCGCTGTGGATCAGCTCCCGCATGGTCACGTTGGCCCCGATGCGCAGGCCGCCGTCCAGGAGCTCCTCGATGCCGCCCAGCTCATGCATCGCCCGCAGGGAGATGACGTGCCGGGGGCGCAGGTCGCCGCGCCGCATGCGCACCATCAGGTCCGTGCCGCCAGCCATGAGCAGCGCGTCCGGGTGCTCCTGTCGCAACTCGAGGACTTCAAGCAGGTTTCTGGGTCGGTGGTACTCGTATCTTGCTTTCAGCATGGGTGCCTCATCCTGTCTTGCTCAGGCCAGTACGCCGTCGCGGTACAGCTCCTCCACTTCTTCACCGCTCAAGCCGATCTCTTCCATGACCGCCCTGGCGCTCTCGCCGTATGCCGGGGCGAAGGGCAGCTCGCCTCCCACTGCGTCCAGGTGATCGGTGCGCTGGGCTGGCGGGGGCAGGCGCACGGTTTCGCCGTCGGGGGTGACCGTGCGCAGGGCCGTGTCCGCCACGAAGGGCAGGTCCATGACGCCCTCAACAGGCGTGATGGGCGCGTGGGGGATGCCCGCCGCCACCAGGGCTGCCGCCACCGTGTCAGTGGGGTGTTGCCTGGTGATTGCCTCGATGGCCGCGTGCAGCTCCCCCTTGTTGTCCCGGCGCTCTTCGTTGGTGGCGTAGCGGGGCAGGTCCAGGGAGGTGAACAGCTCCTGCCGCGCGAACCGCTGCCACTGCACGTCGCTGCCGATGGCCATGTAGATGTAGCCGCCCTCGGTGCGGTAGGCGTTGACCGGGATGAACTGGCGGTGTTCGTTGCCCGACCGCCGCAGCTCCTCGGGTTTGCTGCCCATGTCCAGCATGGGCAAGAAGGTGTGCAGCCATGAGACCGCCACCTGGGCCATGGAGATGTCGATCTGCTTTCCCTGGCCGCTCCGGTCCCGCTCCCACAGGGCGAGCACCACCTGGGTGAACGCCTCGTCCCCGGCCTTCAGATCGGTGAGGGGCGGGCCGCACTGCATGGGCGGACCGTCCGCGGCGCCTGACAGGTCCATGTAGCCGCACAGGGCCTGCATCACCGGGTCGTAGCCAGGCACCTTGGGGTAGTCCAGGCCCATGGCCGAGATGGCGCACCAGACCAGGTCCTCGCGCACCCCCTTGAGGGTCGCGTAGTCCACGCCCAGCCCCTGGTGCCGCGCTGGCATGGTGTTGGTGCAGAACACGTCCACCGGCAGCTTCCTGATCATCTCTTGCAGCAGGCGCTGCCCCTTTGGGTCCTTGAGGTTGAGGGCCAGGGCCTCCTTGCCCGCGTTGGGCGCCACGAAGTAACTGTGGCGATCGTGGCCCGCTACCTGCTTGCCGATGTAGCGGTTTGGGTCCCCCGGCGTTTTCTGCCCGCCAAACGGCGTGGCCTCCACCCGGATCACGCGCCACCCCATGTGCACCATGCGCAGGGTGGCGTAAGACATGGAGAGCGCCTGCTCCAGCGAAAGAACTACAGGGCGATCAATATTCGCCATTCAACACTCCTAGAATCGGATCGGCTCGTTATAGGCCCCAAACACATCCTTCAACGCCCCACACACCTCTCCAACCGTGGCGTACGCCTCCACCGCGTCCAGGATGGCCGGCATCGTGTTCTTCCCCTCGCCCGCGACGGTGCGCAGCACGCCAAGCAGCCGCTCAACTTCGCCGTCATCGCGCTCGGCCCGCACCTTCTCCAGCCGCGCCATCTGCTTGCGCGCCTCCTCCTCCCGGTACGGGTGGAACTCCACCTCCTGCTCCTGCTCATCCTCCTGGAAGCAGTTCACCCCCACCTTCTTCACCTCGCCCGAGCGGAGCTGCTTCTCCAGGTCGTAGGCCTGGCGGTTCACCGCGGCCTGCACGCGCCCCTCGGCCACCGACTGCACGATGCCGCCCTGCTCATCCAGCTCGTCCAGCAGCTCCACCATGCGCGCCTCCATCTCGTTGGTCATGCTCTCGATGAAGTAGGAGCCGGCCAGGGGGTCCACCGTGTCGCACAGCCCCACCTCGTGCATCAGGATCTGCATGGTGCGCAGGGATAGCCGCGCCGCGTGCTCGCTGGGGATGGTGTACGCCTCGTCGAAGGAGCAGAGCGCCATGGTCTGGGTGCCGGACAGGGCCGAGGCCAGGGCGTAGTAGGCCCCGCGCACGATGTTGTTCTCCGGCTGCTGGATGGTGAGCCCGCCGCCGCCGCCCCCCGCGATCATCTTCATGGTCAGGGCCCGCTTGCTGCTGGCGCCGTACTTCTCCTTGAGGATGCGCGCGTAGAGCCGCCGCCCGGCGCGGAACTTGGCCACCTGCTCCCACAAGTTGCCGTGGATGTCGAAGTTGAAGGTCACCCCCGAGGCCACCGCGTCGATGTCCTGGCCGCGCTCCAGCCCTCGCTCGATGTACGCCTTGGCGATGGCCAGGCCGTAGGCCATCTCCTGCACCGGAGAGGCGCCAGATTCACGAATGTGGTAGCCGCACACGCTCACCGGGAAGTAGAAGGGCGCGTTGTTGGCGCAGAACTCCATGGTGTCGCCGATGAGCTTGATCGACTCCTCAACCGGGAAGATCCAGGTGCCCCGCCCGATGAACTCCTTGAGCAGGTCGTTCTGGG
>CAZCFB010000104.1:0-14676 GCA_964497805.1 uncultured Kofleriaceae bacterium | reverse complement strand
TCAGCCGTGACAGCCAGGGCCTGGGCGGCCACCTCGCCGCCGTGGAACAGGGCCCTCGCCTCAAGCAGCGGGAGCACCCACTCCCAGGCGTTGGCCGCCTCGGCGTCGGCGCTGAGCCGCTGGGTCACCTCCAGGTCTCCCGGGGTGAGCCGGTGCTGCAGCACCAGCAGGTCGAAGGCGCCCTCACGGTCATCGAGCTGCTCCCGGTGCAGGCGCTCGCGCCGGGCCATCAGGCCCATACGGTCCTCGTCCTCCACCGCGCGGTCCACCATCTCGGTGAGCAGGTGGTCCAGGGGAGCCCACTGATCGTTCTCGTCGGCCATGCGCTCCAGCTCGTCCAGCTCCTCGGATTCCTCCGGGTCCAGGGCGAGCAGACGCCACCGCTCCTGCATGGCCCGGTGGATGTCCTCGAGGTCCTTCTCGAAGATCTCGGCGCGCTGGCGGATCATCGCCTTGCGCTTGTCGAGGTCGAAGTCCGGGGTGGTCATGCGGTCCAACAGCACCAGCATGTCCTCGAACCGCTCGGTGGAGCGGGCCAGGCGGAGGGCCTCCTCCAGCACCTCGCCATTGCGCTCGGGGGAGAGGAAGGCCTGCTGAAGGGTCAGGTATGCCCGGTCAGCGTTCTCCAGCTTCTCCTCCCAGACCACCGCCATCTCCTGCTGCAGGGCCAGCCGCTGGTCTGAATCTTCGGTCTGTGCCACGAGCAGGGAAAGCACCGCCGGGATCTCGCCCCACAGGTCGGCCGCCTCGGCCGCCCCCTTGAGCTCGTCCAGCACCTCGCGCTGATCGCCCCCGCCGGCAGGTTGCAGGAGCAGGATACGCCGCAGCAGGTAGAACCGCCCCTCCTGATCATCCTCGGGCAGCAGCTCCAGAGCGTGGCGAAGGTTGCGCGCGCGGTCCTCCGAGGACGCCTCGCGCAGACCAACCCACTCCAGCAGGCCCAGGGCCTTGCCGAGCTGATCGTTGGCCACATAAATATCGAGCAAACGCTCCAGGGCCTGCTCGTTGCCAGGCTCCCAGCCAAGCACCACCTCGTATACGGCGGTGGCCGCCTTGGGCGCCTCGGCCTCCTCCCACAGCTTGGCCAGCTCCAGGGCGCGGGTCACGCGCTCGTCGCCCTCCTCCAGGGCGCGGATCTCCTGCTCCATGACGGCGAGCAGGTCCTCGCGCCGGTCGAGCTGGGCGTACAGCTTCTTCAGGGCTCCAAGGGAGCCCAGGTCAAACGGGGCGAAGTCGAGGATCCGCCGCCAGGCGTTGGCCGAGCGGGCGGGCTCATCAAAGTTGTCGTCCAGGTTCTGGGCCGCGGTGCGGCACAGCTCCACAGCCCGCTCCTCGTCAGTGGTGAGCCAGATCTGGCGCACCAGGCCGGAGTTGAGCGCCTCGAAGTTGCCACGCCGGCGGTGCAGCTCAATGAGCTCCTTCCGCACGCCGCGGTCCTCGGGGTCCAGGGCCAGGATCTCCTTCCAGTAGTGCTCTGCCTGTTCGTCGTCGCCAACCCGGTCTGCGTGGTGCTTGCCGAGCTGGCGCATGAGCTCGATGCGGCCCTTGGTGTCCTTGGCCAGGGCGAGCTGCCCGTCCAGGGCGCGGGCCACGCCTTCCAGATCTCCGAGGGTCTCGTACAGGCGCACCAGCGCGGCGAAGGACGCCTCGTGCTCGGGGTCGAGCTTGATGCGGCGCTCCCACAGCTTGGCCGCCTGGTCCGGCTGCCCCAGCTCCTTCTCGGCCAGCTCGGCCGCCTGGGCCAGCAGGGCCACATGCTGGGTTTCGTCGGTGGTGCCGTCCGCCTTGGCGATGAGCAGGGTGAGCAGCTCATCGTGACGCTCGGTGCGGGTGAGGTACTCCTGCTTGCAAGCGGAGGCGAGGCTATCGCCAGGCTCCACCTCGAGGATGCGGTCGTAGAAGGCCACCGACTCGTCCAGCTTGCCGGCCTGCCACAGGTTGTCTGCCACCAGGTGCTGCAGGTCCAGGGCGGCCTCAGGGGCCACCTCGTGCAGGGTCGACTCCCGGCCCAGCCTGTCCATGCCGTCCCAGTCCTGGCGCTGCGCATAGACGCGCGCCAGCTGCAGGGTCGCGATGACGTCCTGGGGGGACAGCTCGACGATCTGCTCCAGCACGCTGCTGGCGCCGTCCGGATCGTTGAGCCCGGAGAGCTTGACCTCGGCCAGCTCACGCAGCACCACCAGACGGGCCGCGCCCTCATGATGGGCCGCGTTCCCCTCCAGGAAGGTGGCCAGCTCTTGCCAGTGGCCGGAGCGGCGGTAGAGCCCGCTCAGCTCGCGGGAGGCCTCGTCAACGGCGTCGCCCAGCTCCCACAGGTGCTCCCAGGCGGCGATGGCCAGGCCGGTGTCGCCGATCTTGGCCACGCCGATGTCAGCGGCCTCGCGGGTCCAGTTGAGCCGCTCGTTGGGATCCCAGGTGGTCTCAACCGCGGCCATGTACAGGTCGTAGATGGCCTTGTGATCGGCCTGCGCCTTGTAGTGATCCACCAGGAAGGTGAGGGCCTCGGGGTTGGCGGGCTCCTCCTGGGCCACCAGGCGGAAGGCTGCCTCCGCGCGGCCCATATCAGAGAGGCGGTCGCGGTACATTCGGGCCAGGTCCTGCAGCAGGCCAACCTGGGTCAGCTTGTCGGCGTACGGCGCGTTGTGCAGGGCGTGGGTGGTGATGGCGGCGAGCTGCTCCCACTTGCCGCCGCGGGCCAGCATCTGGCTCTCACGGCGGAAGGCGCCGAAGTCGGTGAGCCAGGTGCCGGCGCCCTCGGGGGGCTCCTCCTCCAGGGGGAGGGGCTCGATGGTGGAGAGATCGAGGGTGTTGGATTCGGGCTCGGGCTCAGGCTCGGCCTCGGTCTCAGCTTCGGGGACGGCCTCGGCGACGGGTTCGGCTTCGGGGACGACATCAGCCTCGTCCTCGGCGTCGATATCGATATCGACATCGTCGTCGTCGTCCTCGGCGCCAGCCTCTGCGTCGCCGGCGTAGACCTCGTCCACCTCGTCCGCGTAGACCAGGGCGGAGTCTTCGCCGGGCTTGAAGTCGTCGTACTGGGTGGCGCCCTCGTCCACGGGCAGCACCGGAGACACCTGCCCATCGTCAAAGTCGGTGGGGGCGTCCTGTACGGACTGAACGTCATCAGCCGTCATGACGAAGTCGCCTTCATCCGCGCTCTCGGGAGCGGGAGCCGCCTCCGCCTGCGCGGGCTCTCCGTCGCCTTCGCCCATCTCCCAGTCCAGGGAGGGCACGGGCGTGGTCTTGAACGGCGCGTCCATTTCTTCCGCGGGCAGGACCGTCTCGGTGGTGGCCACCGCTTCAGGCAGCCCACCTTCGTCGTCCCCGTACGCCGGCTCCTGGCTCTCGTCCTCCGGCCCGAGCACCACCATGGGCTGGGGAGTCACCTCCACCATGTCGCCGTCCGAGTCGGGCGCGTGCTCGCGCTCCTCCGGGGGCTGGTACTCCAGGGTGGCGCCGGATCCGTCGCCGAACATGCCATCGGGGTTCATCAACAGGAGATCCTCTTGATCTTCCTCAGGGTCGGGATCGCTGGGCGACATGGTGACGTCTGTCACCTCCTCCGCCTGCGCCTCCTCCTCCTCGTCTCCTTCACCCCATCCGTCCAGATCATCGTCCAGGTCGATGTCAATACCATCAGCGTCGACATTGTTGCCCCCGAACGGGTCTTTCTCGTCCGACATGCTCTCTCCTGCTCCGGTTTGTACTCGCCACTAAATAGGGAACCCGGGGATATTAGTACAGGCGCCGCGTGGCCGGTAGGGGCCAGATAAAATTAATTAAAAAAGGAAAACGGCCCTCTATAATGCCCTCATGAAGGTTGTATTTCTCTCTCCGGCGCATCCCTTCCGGGGAGGTATCGCCCAGTTCACGCAAATGTGGGCCCGAGCCCTGGCCGGGGCTGGGCACCGGGTGCGCGTCCTCTCCTTCACGCGGCAATTCCCGGAACGAATTTTCCCGGGCAAATCCCAACTGGATCCGTCTGCGCCGCCCAGGGACCTGGAGATTGAGCGTATTTTCTGCGCGTGGGATCCCCTGAGCTGGGGGCGCACCGCCCGTAGGATCCAGGTCCTGGCGCCCGATGTGCTGGTGGTGGCCTGGTGGATCCCCTTCTTCGGGCCTGGCTACACCGCGGTGATGCAGGCGGTGCGCCGGCTCTCGCCCGCCACCCGGGTTGTGGCGAGCGTCCACAACGCCAACCCCCACGAGAGCTGGCCCCTGACCAGGCTCTCCACCCGGGCTGTCATGCGGTCGGCCCACCGGCTGGTGTCGCACTCCACGGCGGTGGCCGAGGACCTGGTGGGCCTGGGGCTGCCTGGGGACCGCATCCGCACCGCGGACCACCCCACGTACGCCCAGTACCGGGTACCGGACGCCACCCAGGGGCAGCTGCGCGCCCGCCTGGGTATGGAGGAGAGCCGGGTGCTGCTCTTCTTCGGCTACATCAAAAAGTACAAGGGCCTCGACATCCTGGTGGCGGCCATGCCCCGGCTGCTTGAGCGGTTCGGCGGCGACCTTCGCCTGCTGGTGGTGGGGGACTTCTACTACGATCGAGCAGAGCACGACGCGCAGGCACGCGCCCTCGGGGTGGAACAGAAGATCACACTGGTGGACGAGTACGTGCCAGACGAGGCGGTGGGCGACTATTTCTGCGCCTCGGACCTGGTGGTGCTCCCCTACAAGACAGCCACCCAGAGCGGCATCCTCCAGACCGCCAACCACTTCGGCATCCCCACGGTGGCCGCCGGCGTGGGCGATCTACCCCGCCAGATCCGCCACGGCGAGACCGGCTTCATCGCTCAACCCGAGGACCCCGAGGACCTCGCAGCCCAGGTGGAGGCCTACTTCGACGCCAGAGAAGAGGTGGACTTCGAGGCCAACATCCGGGAGGGGGAGGGGATCATTGGGTGGGAGGAGTTGGTGCGGGTGTTGGAGGAGGAGGCGCGCTGAATTTGGTCCCTGGCCCGCAGTAGGCGATACTATTCCCCGCCATGGAATTGAGCCTGATCATTCCTGCCTTTAACGAGGAGGAGACGATCCCGCTGGTGCATGAGGAGGCCAGCGGGGAGCTCTCCAAGCTGTTCGCCCGCTACGAGATCATCTTCGTGGACGACGGCTCCACGGACAGGACCTCGGAGCGCATCCTGGCCGCCCGGGCCAAGGATCCCCATGTGCGGCACGTGCGCCTGCCCCGCAACCAGGGCAAGTCCGCGGCCTACTCGGCGGGCTTCGCCATGGCCACCGGCGACCTGATCGCCACCATGGACGCGGACCTGCAGGACGACATCTCCGAGCTGCCCAAGCTCATGGAGAAGCTGGAGGCGGGGACCGATCTGATCATCGGGCGCAAGCTTGGGCGGCTAAAGAACGAGCCCCTCAAGACCCTGCCGAGCGTGGTCTTCAACATCCTGCTCTACATCTTCTTTGGCATGCGCCTGCACGACTTCAACTGCGGCTTCCGGCTCATGCGCCGGGAGGTCACAGAGGCGCTCAGCCTGTACGGCGGCTTCTACCGCTTCATCCCGGCCCTGGCCCACATCAAGGGCTTCTCCGTGGACGAGGTGGGCGTGAACCACCGCAAGCGGCGCCACGGGGTGAGCAAGTACGGCCTCACCCGATTCTGGACCGGGCTGCTGGACCTGTTCGCCGTGCGCTTCGTCACCGCCTACATCGAGCGGCCACTCCATGTGTTCGGCACCGTCTCCCTGGTGGCCGGCGTGGCCGGCGTAAGCCTGGAGTGCTACGTGCTGGTGTGCAAGTTCGTGCTGCACGAGACCTTTCAGATGCACGTGGCCGCCATCATCATCGGGGCCATCCTGATCATGGTTGCGGTGCAGGTGTTCACCATCGGGCTGGTGGGCTCCATGCTGGCCGCGCACATGGGCCGCCGCGATACCCCGGCCCAGAACATCAGCTGCGAGGGCCTGTGCCCGGTGCTCAAGGAGCAGGCTGAATCCAAAAATGTGGGGGAGGGGCGCGTCACCTCCCGCGGGGCGGAAGCAGAAGCGCGAAACGAATGAAGCTGATCCCGTACCTGACCCAGGTCCTGCCCAAGGGGCCGGGCTACCTCCTCGCCCGGCGGGGGCTGCTCAAGGCCCCGCCGCCCATAACGCTCACCTTTTCGGTAACCGCGGCGTGCCAGAGCCTCTGTAAGACCTGCCGTATCGGCGAGCGGTTCCTGGCCGAGCCGAAGATCGTCAAGGAGAACCTGACCCTGGAGCAGGTGGAGCGCGCCTTCGCCAGCCTGGGGGAGCTTTACTTCCTCAACATCAGCGGCGGCGAGCCGTTCATGCGCAACGAGCTGCCCGAGATCATCCGCCTCGCCTGCAGGCACCTGAAGCCCAAGCTGATCCACATCCCCACCAACGCCATCTCCCCGGTGCGCATCGGGCGCATGACCGAGCGGATCATGGAGATCGTGGGCGCCCACGATCCGAGGCTGCCGGTGTCCATCAAGCCCTCCATCGACGGCCTCCGGGAGCGCCACGACGAGATCCGCGGCTTCCCGGGCAACTGGGAGCGGTTGCTCAAGACCGTCAAGGCGCTCAAGGAGGTGGAGGCCCGCCACCCGGCCCTGCACGTCGAGCTGGGCACGGTGATCTCCCGCTTCAACATGGACCAGCTTGACGAGCTGGAAGACTTCGTGCACGGCCTGGGCGTGGAGAGCTACCGCTCGGAGATCGCCGAGCAGCGGGCGGAGTTCTTCAACTACGAGGACCCCATCGTCCCGGACCCGGAGACCTACGAGCGCCTGATCATGGGCTTCGCCGCCAAGGTGGAGCGCAACATCGGCGGCAAGCGCCTGATGACCCGGGTGTTCGAGGCCATCCGCATCGAGTACTACCACCTGGCCGTGCGCATCATTAAAGAGCAGCGCCAGGTCATCCCTTGCCTGGGAGGCATCTCCAACATCCACCTCAACTACAACGGCGAGGTGTGGCCCTGCTGCGTGCTCGGCTACGACAGGCCCCTGGGGAACCTCCACGACCACGGCTTCGACATGAGCGCCCTGCTCCGGGCGCCCCTGGCTCGCAAGGTCCGACGCTTCATCGCCGACGGGGGGTGCGCCTGCCCCCTGGCCAACCAGGCCTTCTCCAACATCCTGTTCCACCCTGCCAGCCTGGCTCGGGCGGGGGCGCGGGCGGCGCGGTTTGTGTTGAGGTAGTGGAGCGCGAACCTACGATTCGGCGCGCCTGCCCAACAGGGTGGCGATCTCCCTGAGGGTGTGTTCCGGCGTCTGGAGCGGCTTGTCCATCAGGTTCTTCAGGCCGTAGCGGAGGGCGTCCAGGCGCTCCCCGCGTTTGGCTGCTCCGAGGGCGAGGTAGTGGAACACCGACGGCGCCTTGAAGTAGGTGGCCGCGGCGTAAAAGACGCTCTCCGCCCAGGTGAGCCCGGGGATGGTGTCCTGGTTCATCATGCGCACCGTGTGCTTCTCGTACTCGGTGGGCCACGCGTTGGAGTAGGAGTTGTTGGTGGCGTGCATCCGGTACAGCGCCACGTCGAAGTCCACGCAGTGGGGAGGCGCCGCCCTGTAAACACGGAGCCAAAAGTCGTAGTCCATCACATAGATGACGTCGGTGCGAAAGTCCCCAAAGCGCTCGAAGATGCCCCTGCGCATGAAGGCGGCCTGCTGGTTGAACTTTGTAGATCGCCGGAGCTGCGAGATGGTCGCCCCGGTGGCAACCTGCCTGCCAATGACGGTGCCCCGAGGGTCAATATGCACCACGCTCCCCTGCAGCCACTCCACCTCTGGATGCTCCTGGTACAGCTGGTGGGCGCGCCCGATGGCCCCGGGGATCAGCTCGTCGTCCGCGTTGATGTAGAGGATCACGTCCCCGTCGGTGAGCCGGATCCCCTTGTTCATGGCGTCAGAGATGCCCGAGTCCGGCTCGGAGATGAACCTGAGCTGGGGCTGGGAAGCCAGGAACTCCACGGTCCCATCGGAGGAACCCCCGTCCACCACGAAGTGCTCGATGAGGCCAGGGGACCGCTCCATCTCCTCCCGCACGGAGCGCACGCACTCCTCCAGGTAGGGCAAGCCGTTGAAGCAGGGGGTTACGATGCTGAACTTCATGGCGAGGGAGCGGCCTAGCTATCCAGCTGTGACTGGATCCACCGGTACGTCTTCTCCAGGCCATCCACCAGCGGGGCGTTGGGGCGCCAGCCCAGCCTCTTCTCGATCAGCCGGTTGTCAGAGTTTCGCCCACGCACACCGAGAGGGCCGGGGATGTGTTTCAGGGTGAGCTTCTTCCCCTCGAACCCCATGGCCATCTCCGCCAGCTGGTTGATGGACACCATCTCGTCCGACCCAATGTTGACCGGGCCAGTCCAGTCCGAGCGGGTGAGCCGGCATGTCCCCTCGAGACACTCGTCCACGTAGAGGAAGGACCGGGTCTGCTTGCCGTCGCCCCAGATCTCGATCTCGGAGCCGTCCTCGGCCATGGCGACCTTTCGGCAGAGGGCCGCGGGGGCCTTCTCCCGTCCGCCGGTCCAGGTGCCCTCGGGACCAAAGATGTTGTGGTAGCGCGCGATGCGAACCTCGAGCCCGTGGTTCCTGGCGAAGGCCAGGTAGAGCCGCTCGCTGAACAGCTTCTCCCAGCCGTAGTCGCTGTCCGGTTGAGCGGGGTACGCGCTGGATTCCTCACAGTTGGGGTTGTCCGGGTCCAGCTGGTTGAACTCAGGGTAGATGCACGCCGAGGACGAGTAGAAGATCCGCTTGATGTTTCGGCGGCTGCACGCGTCCAGCATGTTCAGGTTGATGGCCGCCGAGTTGTGCATGATGTTGGCGTCGTTCTCGCCCGTGAAGACGAAGCCAGCGCCGCCCATGTCTGCCGCGAACTGATACACCTCGTCGAACCTGCGGTCCGCGACCTGGCGGCATATGTGGGGATCCCTCAGGTCGCCCACGCAGAAGTCATCGGCTTCGGTTTCACCGAACTCCGGGTATTTCAGGTCCACCCCCCTTACCCAGAATCCCTCCCGCCTCAGCCGCTTGACCATGTGGCTGCCAATGAAGCCACCTGCCCCGAGAACGAGTGCTGATTTCACGATATTATCTCCCGAAGACTGTGATTGTTCGTATACATGGATGTTGACAATACTTGGGCATTTTCGAAAAAATTATGTACCATACCTTCCCGGGAAAACCAATGAAAAGCGGCCAGCAAGAGCAGAGACGATGCCTCCATTAATTAGTGTATTAATACCGACCTATCAAAGAGAGCACCTTGTTGAAGAGACTGTCCAGTCTGCCTTGAGTCAAGATTACCCAGAGTTTGAAGTTGTCCTTGTGGATAACAAGAGCGCTGACAATACATATGAGATAGCGAAGGATATTGCATCATCATCTCCGAGGCTTCGGGTCTTCCAAAACGACCAGAACGTTGGGCCGGTTTTGAATTGGCTTGAGTGTGTAAAACGGGCAAGGGGCCAGTATTCAAAGCTGCTCTTTTCCGATGATCTTCTTGCGCCTTCATACCTGAGCAAGACCTCTGAAGTGCTAGTCAATAATCCCGGAGCAGCGTTCGTCTTTACATCTGTAAATATCGGGTTGGAGTCATGGTCGGGCGGTGTCTACTATAGATGGAGGGACAGGACCGAGGCAGGGCAGGCGTCGGAGTATATAGAGCAAAGCCTGGGGATCAACGTATTGCCTGTGTCACCTGGTTGCGCCCTGTTCCGAACGGAAGATCTTCAAGATGCGATCCTCACCGGTCTTGAGAACTTGCCAGAATTACGTGGCCACGGGGCAGGACCGGATCTCCTTGTGTTCTTGCTAACGGCCCTGAAGTACCCCCAGGTGGGCTATGTTGACGAACCGCTTTGCTTTTTTAGAGACCACCCTGGTTCGCTCACCGCGGATGGACTTGGCGGCGCGATTGTCCGTTCGTATGATCTGGCGAAGATCTGGTTCGCCGAGAACCACAAGCAACCGTTCAAGGTGGAGTCCAGGCTCAGGTTCAACGCATGGCTTCACGGGATTGAGCGAGATCGTTCACTGGTCAGCCCCACAGCCTACTTCCAGACCTCTCCAGCCAGTGTGGCGCAGCTGGGATATGCGATCACGAACGCGGCATGCGACCCGGTGGGACTTTTCAAGAGAATGCGCTCGCTTGTGAAGCGGTTCAGCGCCAGGGCATCCTCAGCGTAGGAGGGCGTCAATTATGGACTTTGCCCTGTTGGCCGCTTTTGTCGCCAGTGATAGATGGTAGTGTCGCTTGTAGGTTTCTCTATCCCTTCTGGCGTCTCTGACAACAGCGGGCGGATGACGTAGCGGGAAAGACAATTTCTGAGACGGCATGGCCGAATAATGGCTTGATGAATCGAAAGTGTGTGTAGCGTTCTCCCCAAAGCCAATATTTGAGATCAAATTATGCTGCGGTGTTGCTGTCAGTCCACGCTGATGCCAGTTGGCGAAATTCCACTGATAATCCCAGGTGTCAATCTCGCCGCGGTACACTTTTTGGCACCGCTTGCTCCAGAACTTCGCCTCTTGCCTTGACTCAAATATTGTTGAGAAGAGCCTGGTCCTTCGAGCCTCGGGCCAGAGCTTCATGTCTGTATCGTTATGGCTCCAGGCCCGTCTCCAGGTGGCCCAGCCCCACACCACGGGGTATCGCGAGAAATAATAGCTATGTGGATCACGGTCGGCGGTCGCATGCAGGCATGTACCTGTGATGGACATGATTCGGGAATCAAGGCGGTAATGCTCAAGTAACTCCTGACAATACTGGAAGAAACTGGGCTCAGGGAGGCAATCGTCTTCGAGGATGATTCCCTCTGATTCGGCCTCAAAGAACCAGTTTATGGCTTCACTCACGCCTCGCCGGCACCCCACATTCTCTTCCCTGAACAGGGTCTCTACCTGGCACTCCCAGTCTATTTGTTCAAAGATTTCGCGTGTGCGGTTACACAACTCCTCTTCCCCGGCGATATGAAGCCTTGGGCCATCTGCGGCGACATAGAGCTTGCTGGGGGCGGCAGCCCGGATGGCGCTGAAGACCCTCCGGGTGGTCTCAGGCCGATTGAAGACGATGAATAGTACCGGACTATTGCATCCCGCGGGGGCCATGGTTCACTTATTCCACAGTATGGATATCAGGCGCCCTTGGATCGATCCTCCTGGACAAAACGTTGATCCACCTCGCCTCCTCCACAATTGAGAAGGTGTGATTAATCAGAGGATCAATCTGGAAGACGTCGCCGCCTCCGACCTCCGTGGTTGATTCCTCGCCGACCAGGATACCGTCCTTCACGTCTTGCAAGGTGATGCTGATCCGGCCCTCCAGGATGATGAAGAGCTCCACTGTCTCCTTGTGATAGTGATTCCCCCGCACAATATCGGGCAATGAGGAGATGAGGTTCATCTCCTCCCATGTTCCAGAGTTTATGAGGCCCTCAAGCTGGCCCCTGGGATCCTTGTGGACGAAATATCTATCAATGAGCTTTAGCATCCATAACCTCTCTGCTCAGGTAATCATCAAATGTCATGGAAAGGTTCGCTTTAACAATTTCAGATTGAACGAGGGAGAGGTCTCCCAAAAACGGCAACGCCTGGAGGTCGCCGCTCTCTGCCTCGATATCCACCCCTGAAACCTGCGCCAGGCGGGCTACCTTCATGGCGAAGTCGTAGCGGTTCAACCGCTCCCCGCCCACAAGGTGGATGATCTTGTCAGGAATGGCTTCATATTTCTCGATGATGCATTTGATCATCTCGCATAGCAGCGACACGGGGGTGGGGGAAAAATAGACATTGTCGAACATCTTGAGCGGCTCTTTTTGGGAGATGGCTCCCAGGAGCCATTCAAAGAATACACCCCGGGTCCCCATGACCGCCGATGGTCGGACGATCTTGTAATCAATGGCAGAAGAAGAGAGCGCCCCTTCCGCCATGAAATTGGTTTTACCGTAGCTATTTTGCGGATTTGGCGTGTCCGAGGCCTTGAAGTTGCCCGCCTCGCCGTCGAAGACATAGTCAGAGGAGAAGTGGATGACCCGGGCATTGGAGCTGTGCTCCTCAATCACCGAGACGAGGTCCTCCACGGATCTGGTGTTGATGGCATACGCGAGGTCGTAATCACTCTCGCACTTCTTGATGTCCTTGAGCCCGGCGACCCACAGGATAAAATCCGGGGCCATGGTACGCAGCGTTTCTTCAATGCTGGCCCGGTTCGTGATGTCAAGTTGCACGAGATCATCTGCTTCCTTGTGAGAGTAGTAGGTCCCCACGATCCGGAAGCGTTCCTGCATCGTTTGTTTCAGGTTGTTATACAGGTGCAACCCAATGAAGCTGGAAGCACCCACCACCAACACAGTAGGCTCGCTCATTTCTTGTCCTGTTTCATCACTGTTTCCTGGCCACCATCGTACAGCTTGAAATTGGCCAACGCATCCTCTCCAACCTCTTCGACGAGGTTTCTATACATCTCAGTGCCGGGGAAGGGCGCACAGGCAGAGAGTTGAAAATTTCTGTAGATATTTCCCTCTTCGCTGGGGACATAACCGAGGCTTCTCAAGAACTTCATATCATTTTGATGGATCTCTTCGGTTTGGCCAGGGAGGTCCTTCATCATTGTGAGGTGTATCATTAACTTCGGGTACTTCTCCAGGTAGGAGAGGGTGTTCTTGAAGTCGGTTCGCTCAAGGCCCTTCTTGACGCCTTCCAGGACCTCGGGATCGAAGGTCTCAATGCCGAATCGCATGCCGATGCACCCGCAGTCCACCATCTTGTCGTACAGCCAGTCCGGTGAAGCATCCAGACGCCCCATCATGGTCCAGGGTATACCAATATCCTTCAGGTGATCACACAGCTTACTGATCCGCCTGGTCCCCAGGTTGAATGTGTCGTCATCAAAGAAGATGCTCTTGTAGCCGTGAAGGGCCACTGACTCTCTGATCTCCTTGGCAACCATCTCCGGCGCTCTTGGTGAATAGCGGCCCTTGTACATTGTTTGTGGCCAGGCGCAGAATGTGCACTTGAAGGGGCAGCCCTTGCTCGCGTAGATCTGCAGCTGAGGCCTGGCCGTGGGCATCGAGGGATCATAGTAGTTGGCCCCGCCCCTGTAGTCCCGATACGGAAATGGGATGGAGTCCAGGTCGCTCACGATCTTTGTCTCGTAGATTCCAGCTTCTCTGGACTCCACCATCTCGAGGCTGCTCAGGATGTACTCGCCCCTGAGCAGGTACTTGATGTGAGGGTTCTCCTGCGCGATCTGTTCCGCGGATATCGCCAGGTGCGGACCCGCCAGGGCAACTTCGGTGAATCGGCTGATCTGGGCCGCTGCCCACAGGTCAATATCGATGGTCGGCGTGGAGCACTCCAGCACCACAATATCCGGCGCTTGCCGCTCTACCTGCTTGAAAAACTCCATGTAATCGTAGTCTTCATTGACCACGGCATCCAGGATCTCCACGGAGTGGCCATGCTCCTTGAGGTATGAAGCGGCGTACCCCATGAAGAAGGGGTAGGGAGGGCCACCATGAGGAAATTCCATGGTCGCTGGCCACCTCGATCCTGCCCTGAAGCCGTATCGGATTCCCCGGCCAACACCAATAGTGCGGGTCAGAAACCTGAATAAATGCCCCGCGCCCGGAATCTTCCTGTACTGCTTCTTGAATACAAACCCCTCCACCTTGAAGTTGTTCTCGGCGCATGAACCCCTGGACCTGATGAAAGGGGAGTTGGCAAAGACAACCTTCATTGGAGGTCCCTGATGTAGTTATATAACTCCTTGGCGCGCGTCTCGATGGAGGCAAACTGCTTTACATAATCGAACCCCCGCCGAGAGATCGCCTCCCTCTCTTTATCGTGGTTCAAATAGAAGTTGATCTTGTCGATGAGGTCATCACCGCCGTCCGTGAAGACAACGTACTCCTTCAGGGAGTTCATGGCGGCGGGTACCTTGTCCGAGATCAAGAAACCATTACATGCCAGGATCTCGTACGTCCTCAGCGTGATCACATCCCAGTCAACGCATGCCTGCAATGTGCAATTCAAGTTGATCTTGCTGCTGCTGTACAGTACCGGCACCTTCTCCTGTGGGATCCTGCCCCTGGCTATCTCTTCGAAGCGCCGCTTGTACGGGGGGTGCTCGTTGATGTTTCTCCAGGGGCGCCACCTTGGCTTCCTCACCTTCCAGTTTCCGAAGAGGCCGAAGTTGTATTTGGCGGCAGGGTAGAGGTAGCTTGTTGTCCGCTCAGTTCCCTTGATGTCGTTGCCGACATACGCGATATCAAAAGCATATTTGGGGTCGTGGGCCATGGGGTGGAACTCGGAGATATCAACCCCGAAGGGGAGAAAGAGCCCCTCATAGCCATCCGCCTGGTGTATCTCCAACAGACGCATCGAGAAGAAGATGTAGCCATCATAATTGGCTGAACGCAGCTGCTTCAGGATGTGCGCGCCTTCATCGTTGTATCCATTCTGAAAATACAAAACATGTTTTTTGGCGTCGCCCTTGCGAGGCCTTGTGTCGTTCAGGTAGATCATTACATCAAGGGGTTGGCGGGGCTGAAAGTTGGGCGCATACAGGGATGCATCTTCAACCTCTGGTAGCTCGTTAAGAGCCCTGCAGAGGGATTCCCCTATCAGCTCGTCTCCAAGGACGTTCCCCTTGGACTGAAGTGAGTTTTTGTTCCACTTGATGTAAAGGCCAATTCTCATCATTTTGCTCGGTT
>CAZCFB010000103.1:0-14787 GCA_964497805.1 uncultured Kofleriaceae bacterium | reverse complement strand
ACGCCTCCTCGTCCCCCGAAAAAATCTCATCCGGCGGGAAGTGGGCGTGCTCCTCTGACTCCGGTTCTAGTTATGGACGATGGTGTGAGGGCCCGTGGTGTCCATGGGCCCCGTGGCCTGGACCCGCGCCCGCCAGACGAGGTACCGCTGCCCGTACACGTTGATGCTCTCGGCGATGGTCAGCGGTCCTGGGGGCACGCGCAGGCGTATTCGTGTCCCCACAGCCTGGACGGTCCTGAGCGAGCGGTGGTCCTGCCAGTCCTCCCGCTTGAGGCCCAGGAGCTTGTACGTGGCGAGGCTGTGCTCCCGGTGTAGCTTGCGGCTGTTGGCGCCTTCCCCCCGCCAGTCCTCGAACAGCAGCATCAGGCCTGTGAGCGCGGCCCCTCCCCGGGTGGTGACCAGGGTCACCGGGGCCTCGCTTGTGGCAGCCAGGGGCAGGTCGTGGACCACCACCGGCGGCCCCGGCGTGGTCAAGTCGATGTGGACGATGTCCGCGGCGTCGTCCGCCTTGACGCGCCGTATCCATTGCGAGGGCTCCGCTTGCCAGCGCCGCGACAGCTCGATCTCCACGGTCACCGGGGCGGCGCGGAGATCGGCCGCGTCGCCCTCGTGCCAGCTGTAGGGCAGCTCGGGCTGGAGGGTGGACCGGTCCCTCAGCTCCGCGCCGATATCAGCGAACTTGCCTGCCTGCCAAAACGGCGTCGGATCGTCCAGCGTGCTGTAGTCCGGCCACGGCGCCGCGGATGTCACCTGGCGTCTCTGGGCGGCGACGTAGGTGGGGTCCTCGGGGCGGAGGCCTTCTCTGATCTGGTAGTAGCGGTGGTCAGCGCGGGTCTCCACGCCGGAGATTACCTGCAGCCCGCCCCATAGCGCCCCCCCGGTGGCCAGCAGGATGAGGCTGGCCTGCAGGGGCTTGCGGGCCAGCGTCGCGCAACCCTCCATGGCCCAGACCGCCACCGGGACGAAGACGATGAGGATGATCCCCATCTTGTTGGGCACATCCCAGTTCTCCTGGACGCTGAGCCCGAGGAAGACGGGGGCGAACCAGAGCAGCCAGAAGATCCCCTCCACGCGGTGGCGCCGCACCAGGACGACCAGGCCCACCACCAGCGCCGCCATCACCAGCAGCCCCAGGCGGTCGGCGAGGAACGCGGGCCACATCAGGAAGGTGGGCAGGGGGTTCCAGGGGGTGCGAAGGATCTCATCGGCGAAGGGCCACTGCAGCAGCCCCCGGTAGGCGCCCACGAAGCGGTGAGGGGTCGGCGGGAGCACATGGCTTTCCATGCGGAAGATGCTCCCCAGGGCCAGGTAGTGGTGCACATGGGCCAGGATGGTCACGGCGTTGAAGGCCACGAAGGACCGGAAGAGCGCGGCGCGGCGCTGGCTCGCTCGAAACCAGAGCAGCCAGATCAGCGCGGGCGCGGCCAGCAACATGACATGCCTCATCATCACGATGAGGCCGAAGATGGCGCCGGCGCTGGCCCAGGGCACCCCGGGCCTCAGGACCAGGGGGAGCAGCAGCGTCGAGAAGCCCAACACCAGGAGGTTCTCGTCGGTGTAGGGGAGGCCGAGGACATACGGGTTGAGCGTCAGCAAGAGCATGGCGCCCCAGCCGTAGCCCGGGTGTCTGCCGCCGCGCCTCCCGAGCAGGTAGGCCCCCGCCGCCATGAAGAAAGCCATGAGGCCGTGCAGGAGCCGGAAGCCCAGCCTCTCCACCAGGGCGACGATGGAGGCCACCACCGCGACGTTGCCCAGGCGCTGGTCCTCCTCGTTGCTGGCGATGATGGGGACCTGGTCCGGGCTCACCTGGAGGAGCTGCAAGGAGACACGGTTGATGCAGGACTCTGCGAAGAAGACGCTCCGATCGTATTTGAGGAAGTAGACGGCGCCGATGAGCGTGGCGGCGGCCAGGACCAGGGCGGCCTCGCGCCAGCCTCGCCTGAGCTGGGGAGGGATGCGGCGCCCACCCCTCCACCAGCGGAACCCGGCGGCCAGGGTCGCCAGCAAGACCGCGGCCAGCACGGTCGCCTTTGTAAGCGAGGTGCGGGCAAACAGGGCGAAGGTGGAGGCGGCGAAGGGGACCAGGCCGAAGCCCACGGCCAGGGCGAGCAGGATGTGGCCCAGGGGGCCGTCGGGCGCGCCGTCTTGATCTCGCGGTCGCCAGCAGAGGGCCCATGCGATGCCAGGCGCCAGCAACGCCAGGGACGCGCCGATCAGCACGGCCAGCGAACCGATCATGGCGCGGACGGCGCCGCCGCCGGGGGCTGCTTCATGGGTCCCCAGGTGGCCCTCAGGAAGGTGAGGAGCGCCTGGGCCATGACCTGGTTCCCGGTGGTGTTGGGGTGGACGATGTCGTGGAAGAAGCGGCCGTGGACAAACACCTGGCGCAGCGCCGCCGGGGGGAAGCCCATGAAGCGCGCGGTTTCGAGGACCCAGTCCGGCTTCCGCGCGGCGGTGGCGCCGGGGGCGCTGGCCGGGGCGCCCTGGAAGCTGGCCTTGACCACGCCCAGGCAGGCGTCGCTGTACCGGCCGCAGGCGGCGGCGACATGCTCGGCGAACCGGGTGCCGTCGGAGAAGGGCGCGGTCAGGACCACCACGGGGATGCCACGCTGACGGCAGGTGCTGAAGATCTCGTCCAGGGCAGATCCGTAGTGCCTGGCCACTTCAACCTTGGCCTGCTCCAGCTGCTGGTCCCAGGGATCGCCCCGCAGGTGGTGGTCCAGCAGGAGCAGCGTCCTGGACCAGGAGGCCACGCGCACCAGCAGGGCCAGGGCGCCTGATATTCGCGTCTCCATTCCCAGACGCCACAGGGTCTGGTCCAGATCGTTGGACGAGCCCTGAAGGATCACGAGGTCCGGCTTGAGCGGCAGGAAGATCCCGAGGTTCTCGGCCATGCAGGTCGAGGTGCAGCTGGGGATGCCCAGGTTGTAGACCTCGATCTTGCCGCCCCCCTCAGCCTCCACCAGGTTGGAGAAGCGCGCGTCCCGGTCCACGCCCTTGCCGAAGCTCACCGAGTCGCCCAGGAGCAAGATCCTGCTGACGCCGTCGGCGGGGGCGCCGGGCAACGGCCGCTCCCTGTACCCCCGAGCGTTGGTCTTTATCCGGTAGGGGACATGGATCCTGTCAAAGGGCGGGCGGTCGGGCTCGGCCGGCACGAGCCGGTCCTCGTTGGGGTGGGTCTGCTTGCGCCAGTCGTCCAGCTGCAGCCGGTCCTGGTTGGCGTTGATGAAGGTCAGGCGCGCCACCGACAGCTTCTTGTGGAACAGCGACCGGACCTCGGGCAGTGAGGGCTTGTAGATCCAGCGGAAGTAGCCCTCGGTGGAGCAGAACAGGATCAAGAAGAGCGCCGGGAAGACCATGTACGGTTTGCGCAGCAGGCGGGCCCTGGACACGCTCATCAGCCTGTCCCTCCCGTGGCGGGATCGCCTGGACCGAAGACGCACCGAGCGCACACCGGCCAGGGCGCGCGGCCGGCCAGGAGCCCGGCCCGGGTCTCCTGCGCCCGGGCTCCGTTGACGATGGCATCGAAGCTGTCAGCCAGGATGTTGCCCCAGGCGTCTCGCCTGTTGAGCATGTGCTGGCAGGGGTAGGCGTACCCCTCGTGGTCGATGCGCAGCTTGCTCCATGGCGCGGCGCAGACAGCGCGCCGGGAGCGCGCCAGGAGGTGCTCGTCCTGGATCTGCCCCGCGCCCTCCAGGGGAAACACCTCGCCCTCCAGGGAGGCAGGGGGCGGCGCCGGGGCCGCCAGCTCGATCCCACGCCGCCGGGCCAGCGACCGGACCTCCTCCAGGGCGCCAACGGCGAGCTCGCCCTCGCGGCCCGTGAAGCGCACCATGTCGTCGCGGGCCGAGGTGGGGCCGGTCACCATCTGAGAGATCCCCACCTGGTTCAGGCCCAGGTCCGCCAGGTCGGCCACCGTCCGCGCCAGGTAGGGCAGCGTGGCGCGCGTCATCAGGATCAGCGCCGCCACGTGACGGGGGTTGGCCCCGATCAGGGTCTTGAGCCGCCCGGCCAGATCCGGCCATGTGGCGGGCGGCCGGATCGCCGCGTAGGTGGCCTCGTCCGTGGTGTCCACCGAGATCAGGATGTGATCGAGCCCGCTGCTGGCCAGGGCGGCGGCGAGCGCCGGCTCGATCAAGGTTCCGGAGGTGAGCAGACAGAACACGGCCGGGGAGTTGGTGCGCTGCCGCGCCTGCTCCATGCCCTCAAGCCCGGGGATCAGGCCGGGGTGGAGCAGGGGCTCGTGGCGGCAGCCCATGGCGATCTCGGCGGCGTGGGGGAGGACGACGCTGGCGAGGCGCTCGAATATGGCGGGGTCAGCGTGCTCCTGGCTGACCTTCTGGGAGTTGTAACAAAAGGTGCAGGAGAGGTTGCAGCCCCGGGTGACATCCACGATGACCGGCCAGCGGTACCGCTCACAATCCAGGGTGAGCTCGCCGAGGAATTCGGCGGCTCCCGGGTTCGTCGCGTGGCGGCGGATGACGTCGCGGAGGTTGGTTTTCATCGGCCTATCAACCATACCGAAAAAGCAGAACCCTTTCGCCTTCCTTGATACAATTCCCCGCGATGACCACCCTCTTTCCACCGCTCTCGCTGGGGGCCCTGCGATGGGACTTCTCGCGCACCCTGATCATGGGTGTCGTGAACGTGACGCCGGACTCCTTCTACGACGGCGGCCGCCACGCCACCACCGACGCCGCGGTGGCGCACGCCCTGGCGCTTGCGGGGGAGGGCGCGGACCTGCTCGATGTGGGCGGGGAGTCCACCCGCCCGGGGGCCGCCGAGGTGAGCGAGCAGGAGGAACTGGACCGGATCATCCCGGTGATAGAGGCGCTCACGGCCCGTTGCGGCGCTCCGATCTCCGTGGACACCTACAAGGCGCGGGTGGCGCGGGAGGCGGTGGCCGCGGGCGCGGCGGTGATCAATGACATCAGCGGCATGGCCCTGGACCCGGAGATGGTGTCCGCCGTGGTGGACAGCCAGGCGCTGGTGATCCTCGGGCACCTGCGCGGGGCGCCTGCCTCCATGAACCACCAGATACATTTTATCGATGTTGTGACCGAGGTGATCACCGAGCTGCGCCAGGCCCGCAACCGGGCCGTGGACGCCGGCGTGCCGCCCGGGCGGATCTGGATCGACCCGGGCATCGGCTTCGGCAAGACCGCTCCCCAGTCTCTTGCCCTGCTGCGCGCCACGGGCCGCCTGCGCGAGGAGGTGGGCCAGCCCATCCTGGTGGGCCCATCACGCAAGTCCTTCATCGGCGAGGTCACGGGCCAGCCAGCCGAGGAGCGCCTCATGGGCACCTGCGCCGCCGTGGCAGCGGTTATCCAGGCCGGCGCCGACGCCGTGCGCGTGCACGATGTGGCGGCCCTGGGGCCCGCCGTGCAGGTTGCAGACGCCATCCGCTGCAGGGGCGAGGAGGGCGCGGCGTGACCTTCAAGCTACCCCTCATCGGCGAGATGGAGCTGCTCGAGATCTTCATCGGGCTGGTGGACGTGGGCCTGGTGGCCTTCATCATCTACCGGGTCCTGCTGCTGATCCGGCGCACGCGAGCTGGCTACGCCCTGGTGGGGCTGCTGGTGGTGGCCGGCATCTTCCTGGGCGCCGAGAAGCTCTCCCTCACCACCCTGAGCTGGCTGCTGAACAACATCATCAACTACATCATCCTCATCGTGATCATCGTCTTCCAGGCCGACATCCGGCGCGGGCTCATGCGCGTGGGCCGACGAATGTTCGGCCCCTCCAGGGTGAGCGACGACGTGGCCCTCATCGAGGAGGTGGCCCAGGCGTGCCATGAGATGGCGGAGAAGCACACCGGCGCCCTCATCGTGCTGGAGCGCGACGTGGAGCTGGGCGAGCTGGTGGAGCAGGGCACCCGCCTGGACGCGCGGGTGAGCAAATCGCTCCTGCTCAACATCTTCACCCCCTGGCCCGACAACCTGCTCCACGACGGCGCGGTCCTGATCCTGGACGGCCTGGTTGAGCAGGCCGGCTCGGTGCTCCCCCTCTCCCGCAACCCGGGGCTCGACAAGTCCCTGGGCACCAGGCACCGGGCGGCCGTGGGCATCACCGAGGAAACCGACGCCCTGGCCGTGGTGGTCAGCGAGCAACGCGGCGCCATCAGCCTCGCCGTGGGGGGCATGCTGCACACCGGTCTCAACGCGGGTAGCCTGCGCCGCGAGCTGCTGGCGCGCCTCACCGAGGAGGGCCGCCCCCCCTGGTACGCGAGGGTCTTCCGCCGCATCGAGGAGCGGTTCACCTCGGCCAGGGAGAAGGAGAAGGCCAAGAAGAAGGCCGCAGCGGCCAAGGACACCGGCGCCGAGTCCGGTGGGAGGGCGTGATGCGGGGCCTGCTCAAGCGGCTGGTGCTGGAGAACCTCTCGCTGAAGCTGATCTCCGTGGCTCTGGCCGTGCTCTTCTTCTTCATGGTCCGGGCGGAGAAGCCCTTCCTGGCCCAGGGCACCGTGCGGGTGACCTACTCGCCCCCCGCGGGCATGCTGCTCAAGGACGATCTCCCAGCGACCCTGCGGGTGGCCGTGCAGGGCGGCGCCACGCGCATGCAGCGGTTCCGCTTCGAGGACCTGGCGGATGTGCACATAGACCTGACCCGGGAGCAGGAGGGGTACCTCAAGTTCTCCCCGGACCTGTTCCACCTGCCGCGGGGCCTGAGCGTCAACTCCATCAGCCCGGCCGGGGTCCAGGTGCGGTACGAGGTCCTCTCCTCACGCACGGTGGCGGTGAGCAGCACGGTGCAGGGGCAGGTGGCCTCCGGCTACCAGATCTTGCAGCACAAGGTGAGCCCGGCCCTGGTGCAGGTGCGCGGCCCCAAGGATGTGGTGCTGGCCATCAAGGAGGTGAGCACCAAGCCGGTGTCCGTGGAGGGGGCCCAGTCCACCCTGGTCCAGCGCGTGGATCTGCTGCCCCTGCCGGCCAAGGTCATGGCCCGGCCCAGCCGGAACCTCACCGTCACCGTGGAGGTGGCGCCCTTCACCACCCAGGTGGTGCTGGGGCGGATCCCGGTGGAGGTGCGCGCCTCCGACGGCACCGTGATCAAGGCCGAGGTGTCGCCGCGCTTTGTGGAGGTGCGGGTCACCGGCTCTGCCCAGCGGCTGGCGGAGATCTCGCGGAAGCGGGTCACCGCCCAGGTAGATGCAGAGGCCGCCGGCTGGGACCCCCTGGCCAGCGTGCCCAAGATCACTGGCCTGCCCAGCGGCGTGAAGGTGATGAAGGTTAACCCGCCGAGGGTGAGCATCGCGTCCGAGCCGCCGCGAGATCAGGAAGGACCGCCGGCTCCGGGCCCCAAGTAGTTGACCTGCAAATGGGCTGCTTTGCGGGTATATTCACAATCTCATTTATTTCATGATCGGAGCGAGGATGACACGTCGACGGCTGTTTGGAACAGACGGGATCAGAGGCAAGGCCAACGAGCCCCCCATGACCGTGGAGACGGCGGTGAAGCTGGGCCGGGCCGTGGCCCGCATCTTCACCAGCCAGGAGCGGCGGGGGCGCATCGTGGTGGGCAAGGACACCCGCCTCTCCTGCTACATGTTCGAGTCCTCCCTGGCGGCGGGCATCTGCTCCATGGGGGCGGACTGCTGGGTTACGGGCCCGATGCCCACCCCCGGCATCGCCCACATCACCTCCAGCATGCGGGCCGACGCCGGCCTCGTGATCAGCGCCAGCCATAACCCGTTCTACGACAACGGCATCAAGGTGTTCGCGGGCAACGGCTTCAAGCTCCCCGATGACAAGGAGGACGAGCTCGAGCGGCTGATGGAGTCTGGTGAGCTGGAGGGGCAGCTCGCCCTGGGCGCCGCCATGGGCAGAACCCGCCGGGTGGACGACGCCCTGGGCCGCTACATCGCCTTCCTCAAGGCCACCTACCCGCGGGAGCTGAGCCTTGACGGGATCAAGATCGTGGTGGATTGCGCCAACGGGGCCGCCTACAAGGTGGCGCCGGCGGTGTTCGAGGAGCTGGGCGCCCATGTGATCCGCCTGGGGGTGGCCCCCAACGGCAAGAACATCAACGACGCCTGCGGCGCCCTGCACCCGGAGGACGTACAGGCCGCGGTGCGGGAGCACGGCGCCCACCTGGGCGTGGCCCTGGACGGGGACGCTGACCGCGTGATCCTGGTGGATGAGACCGGGGAGGTGGCCGACGGCGACGCCATCATGGCCCTGCTCGCCACGCGCATGCTGGCCGAGGGCTCGCTGGCCCGGGGCACCCTGGTGGTCACGGTGATGAGCAACCTCGGCCTGGAGCGGTGCGTGACCGAGGCCGGGGGCAAGGTGGTGCGCACCCCGGTGGGGGACCGCCACGTGGTGGAGGCCATGCGCGAGGGCGGCTACAACCTGGGCGGCGAGCAGTCGGGGCACCTGGTCTTCCTGGACCACATGACCACCGGCGACGGGGTGGTGGGCGCGCTCCAGGTGCTCTCCGTGATGGTGCGCGAGAAGCGGCCGCTATCGGAGCTGGCCGCGGTGATGACCCGCTACCCGCAGGTGCTGGTCAACGTGGTGGTGGACGAGAAGCGCCCCCTGGCCGAGCTCGATCCGGTGCAGCGGCTGATCCGCAAGACCGAGGAGGACCTGGGAGAAGAGGGGCGCATCCTGGTGCGCTACTCCGGCACCGAGCCCAAGGCCCGGGTGATGGTGGAGGGGCCTGACAAGGATCGGATCCGGCTCATGGCCGAGGACGTGGCCGAGGAGCTCAAGCGCGCCTGCACGCGCTGAAAGGACGGGAGACTTGATGACCCGCTTGCATGTGAACATCGATCACACCGCCACCCTGCGCCAGGCGCGGGGCACCACCTACCCGGATCCGATCTGGGCCGCCTCCCTGTGCGAGCTGGCCGGGGCCAACGGCATCACGGCCCACCTGCGCGAGGACCGGCGGCACATCAACGACCGGGACATGCGCCTGCTGCGCCAGACCGTGCGCACGGTGCTCAACATGGAGATGGCCGCCACGGACGAGATGGTGGGCATCGCCCTGGAGCTGGGCCCGGACATCGTCACCCTGGTGCCGGAGAAGCGCGAGGAGCGCACCACCGAGGGCGGCCTCGACCCGGGCTCGCCCGGCCTGGAGGCGGCCATCTTCAAGCTCACGGCGGCGGGCATCGACGTCAGCCTCTTCGTGGACCCAGATGTGGAGGTGGTGCGCAGCTGCGCGGAGCTGGGCGCATCCACCGTGGAGCTGCACACCGGGGACTACTGCGAGGCTCAGGGGGACGCCGCCGCGCGGGAGCTGGTGCGCCTTCACGAGGCCTCTTCGGCCGCGGAGGCGTGCGAGCTGAAGGTGGCCGCCGGGCACGGGCTGGACTACCCAAACGTGGCCCCTGTGGCCGCGATCCCGGAGGTTGAGGAGCTGAATATTGGGCACGCCATCATCTCGAGGGCGGTGTTTGTTGGCATGGACCGGGCAGTCAGGGATATGCTTGCCCTGATCAACATCGGATAGGGAGCGAGAGCATGCTGGTTTGTACTGCTGCGCAGATGCGAGAGATTGACCGCACCGCCATCGAGGACTTCGGGCTCCCCGGCGTGGTGCTTATGGAGATCGCCGGCCGGGGCGCTGTGGCCGTGCTCTCCCGCATGAAGGAGCTGAAGGGCCTGCGGGTGGCCGTGCTGTGCGGGCCGGGAAACAACGGCGGCGACGGGTTCGTCATCGCCAGGCACCTGATCTCGCGTGGGGCCAAGGTGACGGTGTTCCTGGTGGCCGATCACGCCAAGGTCAAGGGCGACGCCCTGATCAACCTGCAGATCCTGGAGCGCATGGGGGCCAAGCTGCTGCCCATGGGCACGGCCCAGGACCTGGAGCGGGCGGAGAGCGTGATGCTCCACGCGCAGGTGGTGATCGACGCGCTCCTGGGCACGGGCCTGACCAAGGACGTGGAGGGCGTCATGCTCCAGGTCATCGAGCGGGCCAACGGATGCAAGGGCCTGCGCCTGGCCGTGGACATCCCGTCCGGCCTGTGCGCTGACACGGGCCAGGTCAAGGGCGTGGCCGTGGACGCGGACCACACGGTCACCTTCGGCTACCCCAAGGTGGGCCTGGTCACCCACCCCGGCGTGGGCAAGGTGGGCAAGCTGCACATGGTGGACATCGGAATCCCGGGCACCATCGAGAAGCAGAAAGAGTTCATCGCCGAGGTGCTGGAGACCGCGCAGGTGAGCGACATGCTGCTGGAGCGGCCGGCGTGGGGCCACAAGGGCACCTACGGGCACCTGCTGGTGGTGGCTGGATCCGTGGGCAAGACAGGGGCGGCCCTGCTCTGCGGCGAGGCGGCCCTGAGGGCCGGCACGGGGCTTGTGACCATCGCCTCCACGCCAGGGGCCATGCGGGCCATGGAGGCCAAGACCATGGAGTGCATGCTGGCTCCCCTGGTCCCTCAGGGACAGGAGCTGGATGACTCCGACGCCATGTGGTCCCACTTCAGCGCGCTGCTCAAGGGCAAGAGCGCCGTGGTCATCGGGCCGGGGATCCCGCGCGGTCCGGGCATGCGCGCCTTCATCTCGCGGCTGGTCAAGGATAGCCCGGTGCCGGTGGTTGTGGACGCCGATGGGCTCAACGAGCTGGCCCATGACCTGTCGGTCCTGAAAGAGTCGACGGTGCCAATCTTGTTGACACCTCACCCGGGCGAGATGGCACGACTGACCGGGGAGACGGTGGAGACGCTACAGGCGGATCGCCTGAACCACGCGCGAAACCTGGCCCAGCAGCTGGGGACTTATGTGGCGCTCAAGGGCTTCAGAACGGTCATCGCGGGCCCGCGGCACAAGTCCTTCATCAACCCCACGGGCAACAGCGGTATGGCCAGCGGGGGTACGGGGGATGTCCTCACCGGGATCGTGGGGAGCCTTGTGGCCCAGGGGCACGGCCCCATGGAGGCGCTGGCCGTGGCGATCTACGTGCACGGCCTGGCCGGGGACAAGGCCGCGGAGAACCGCGGTCAACGGGCCATGCTGGCCTCGGATCTTCTTGAGCAGGTGGGCGCGATCCTGAAGAGCTGGGAATAAGCCCAACCTGTCATTTTAGGTTAACTATCCTGCTTTAACCCCTCGCAATTACGCTGCTCTTAGTACGCCGCACTCCAGGGCGTACTCCTTGAGGCCCTCTTCCAGGGCCCGCCTCGCACGATAGAGCCGGGACATGACCGTGCCCATGGGACAGTTGAGCTGACGGGAAATCTCCTTGTAGCTCATGCCCCTGAGATCGGCCATCTCCACCACGGTACGGAAGTCCGGGGTCAACTCAGCCAGCGCCTTGACCACCTCGTCTCCCAGCATCTTCTCAACAATGGCGCCCTCTGGATCCCGCGCGGCCTGGCGCCGGCGGGGGCAGATGATCGGCTCGCCGCGGCCTTGCCAGCGGCGCTCCTTCACGCCTCTGCGGTACTCATTGATGAAGGAGTTCGTGAGGATACGGAATAGCCAGGCGCGGCAGTTGGTCCCCTCCCTGAAGCTGTCCCAGGCGGCGTAGGCCTTCAGGAGGGTTTCTTGAACAAGGTCTTCTGCGTCCTTCTGGTTACGGACATAGCGAAGGGCTGTAGCGTATAGCTCATTAACATGCTCCATCGCTTCGCGTTCAAATCTCTCACGCTTCGATAAGCTAGGCATGTCCAGAGAAACTGCAATGCATATGCCAGCGGACCGTTTGGGCCAAATGATGGAGCTTTTCGCGATCAGGCTGTCCTGGACACCTGAAAAGCGTGATTTCAGTCACACGCCACACCGCAAACCTGTCAGGCAGTACGACATTCAAGTCAGGTTTCCCAGGAGAGGACTCCTGGAACCTCAGTTTTCTGAGTCCATGAGCAGGGGTAGGAGCGGGCTGGCTGGACTCTCAACATGGCAGCGGCCCGGGGGGATTCCCTGGACCCAGGCCTCTCCTTTTGAGTCCGCGTGCATCAGGCGGACAAGGCCGCGGCCGTCCACCATCAGGAAGGCGCCGCCTCGCAGGGGCTTGCGGATGTGATCCAACAGGTAGAGCCCGATCCAACGCGCGCCCGGCATCCCAGGCTCAGTCGGCGTGGATTTCTGGCCGGGGCTCTCCTTGCTGGCGAGGGCAGAGACCACCGCGCGCACCCTTGGATCCATGTCGTGGCTGGACACGGCCGCGGTCAGGGCGGCGGCGCCGGTGTAGACCTGATCGCCGTGGGCCAGGGTGGCGCGCTTGAAGCCACGCTTGAGCATGGCGCGCAGGGCGTTGAGACGGGCCCACGGGTAGCGATCCCGCGCCAGGCTCCGGGCCAGGATCCGGTCCACGCCGGCCCCTCCCACCCGGCCCAGGCCGAGCAGGGCGTTGGCCCTTACCGCCGGGATCCTGCTGGCTGCCAGGGAGGTGAGCAGCCTGGCGTCCTTGCTTGTGGCCACCAGGGCCAGGGCCGCGGCGGCGTTGATCCGGACCATCCAGTGAGGATCCCTGGTGGCCCTGATCAAGTGTTCTCGCGCGGCGCCGGCCCGGCGCAGGCCCAGGGTGAGGGCGGCCGCGGCGCGCAGGGCGGGCGTGGGGTCCTGGAGCACCTTTAGCAGAAGTCCTGTCACCTGCCCGCCGGGCGAGGAGGCGCCGCCCAGCACCTGGATGAGCTGCAGCTTCCGCTCCCGGTCCAGGCCGGGGAACCTCTTCATCAGGAGCCCAGCCATGTCTGGCCGGGAGAGCCCGGCCAGGGCGTTGAGCGCGCCGAGGAAGGCCTCGGCGTCGGACGAGCCCAGCAGCTGGAGCAGATAGGTGAGGGTTTCACTGGCGCCGGCCGTGCCCCTTACCACACCACCCAGCGCCTGCAGGCACTGCCCCAGGTGCCGGGTGCGCACCATGGCGCGGCACTGGCCCACCAGCCTCCCCTCCAGATCCGCGGCGGCGTCGCTGCCGGTGGCGGTGGCCTTTGCGGTGGCGGTTGCGGTACGGAGCGCCACGAGGGCCTCGGCGGCCACGCGGCGGACCTTCTGGTCCGTATGGTCCAGCAAGGTGATCAGGGTGGAGGACGCCGCGGGATCGGCGATGAGGTGCAACGCGGCGGCAGCGGCCCTCACCAGGTTCGTGTCCTTGCTCCCCGCCAGGCGCATGAGCCGAGGCAACGCGGCGCGGGACGACAGCTTGCCCAGCAAGCTAACGGCGCCCAGCTTGATCTGGCGGTCCCGGTCCCCGAGCAGCACGATGAGGGGGTGCACGGCGCGGGCGTCGGCCACCGGGGGGAGGGCGTCCAGGGCTGCGCGCCGCACCTCCACGAAGGGGGACTCCAACAGGGAGAGCAGGGGGCGTTGGGATCGGGCATCACCCAGGACGCCAAGGGCTTTGATCAACCGCACTCGCGAGAGGCGGCCACGGTCCAGGTGCGCCAGGATCACCGGCACGGCGGCGGTCAAGCGCGCCTCCCGCACCACGCTCAGGGCCCGCAGGGCCACCTGTCTGGGCGTTCCTGGATCCCGGAGCAGGCGGATCACCGGCCCGGCCGCGCGCTGGCCGGCGCCCACCAGGGCCTTCTGCGCCGCGGCCGCCAGGGTGACGTTGGACAGGGCTCTGGTCAGGCTCTCCATGGCCTGGGAACCTCCCAGGCGGCTGAGGGTTGAGGCGGCCCCATCCCGGTGTCCGGTGCGGCCATGGTTGAAGAGGTCGATGAGGGGTTCCACGGCCGGCCTGTAGGCCAGGGCCGCCAGGGCGTTCATGGCCGCGGAGACCACCGAATCGCTCCTGTCCTCCAGGGCCGCCACCAGCACCGGGCCCGCGCCAGCGTCGCCCATGGCGCCCAGGGCCCTGGCCGCGGCCTGGCGAACGTCCGAGCTGGAGTCGCGCATCAGGGACATGAGCGGCACCACCGCCCGGCTGTCCTTCTTGCCGAGCAGGGCCGCCACCGCGGCCACGCGCACCGTGGAGACCGTGTCGTCCAGGGCGCGGATCAGGCCCGGAACCTCCGGGCGTCCCGTGTCCGTGAGCTGGCCCAGAGCGTGGATCACGGCCAGGCGGACCTTCTGCTCCGGATCGACCATGGCCCGCAGCAGGGGCTTGATCCCGCCCGGGACGCCCATGCGGGCCAGGGAGTCGGCAGCCAGCACACGCCGCCGGGAGTCGCTGTGGTGGAGCCAGGCGCTGAGCAGGGGCATCGCCTGCAGGAGTTTGTGATCCGCGGCCATGCGCGCCGCCGCCTCCTGCACCTTGATATCATTGTATTCCAGCGCGGTGAGCAGCAGCGGGTGGAGGCGGGATGCGGGCAATTCCCTCAGGTTCCGCAGGGCCTCTAGCCGCTCCCGGGAGGAGCCGTTGCTCAGGCGCTTGAGCTCCTCTTCCTGCTTCCCCGGCCACTCCAGGGCCACGGCAGGGGCGCCGATCAGGAGGGCGAAAACAACCGCCAGGCTGCGTGGGAGGGTGAGGTTCATTTTGATTTCAAAAGTAGCATGCTGCACTATCCTACGCTCAGCAGCGCCAGGAGGTTGCGATGACAAAGAAGGCACTGGAAGACCTGCTCAAGGACGCCGCCGAGCAAAAGGACGGCGCCTACCATCTGGACTCCGGGACGAGCAACGGCATGCTCATCTCGGCGGGCGGGGCCATGGTGACCGTGGAGCATGTGGTCAAGCTGAAGCTTGGGGCGGGGTACGTGGACGCCGAGACGAAGAAGGGGGAGCGCTACCTGGTCGACCTGGCCTGCGTCATCGGGATCAAGCTGGGCACGCCGCCGGTTGAGGGCGCGGGGTTCGTGTAGGGGGTGCGGGGGGGGGCGTGGTCCGTGGTCCGTGGTCCGTGCGCGGGCCCGTGCCGGTGGCTATTTGAGCGGCATGTAGCCGCTGGCGG
>CAZCFB010000102.1:0-14810 GCA_964497805.1 uncultured Kofleriaceae bacterium | reverse complement strand
GCGCCCGAGGATGCGGCGCCCGAGGATGCGGCGCCCGAGGATGCGGCGCCCGAGGCGCCGGCCGAGGAGAAGGAGTAGTAGAGATGACCACCGCTCACGCCACCGCTACCCCGACGCGCTCCTGCGTCGCCTGCCGCGCCAAGGGCGCGCGCAGTGCGCTGGTGCGTTTCGTGGCTGACGAGCGAGGGCGCGTGCAGCCGGATCCGGGGCAGCGCCTGGGGGGGCGAGGGGTTTACACCTGCCCCAAAGTGGCGTGCGTGGAGCAGGCGGCGGAGCGGGGCGGGTTTGCACGGGGTCTGCGGCGGCGGGTGGCGAAGATGAATGGTACGGAGCTCGCGCGGTGCGTGGCCCGTCAGGTGGATGAGGAGCGGCGGAGCCTCTTGACCAGGGGGCGCCTGGACGGCCGGGTTGTCCGGTCCGATGGCGACGGGTCAGGGGGCGTGGGTTCGCCGAAAGATGATGGGAGTGGGTGGGTCCCCAGGGACCTGCGGCTCGCCCGGCGTGTAGCTGCGCTGGCCGGGCAAGTAATAAGCCTTGAGGCTTGAAGAGGATTGACGATGCACGGAAGACAGGACTTGACCGACGGACCAAATAACGGCGACAGCCAGGACGCGGCCACCCCGGCCGGCAAGGTCCGGGTTTATGAAGTTGCCCGGGATGTCGGCTTGGCCAACAGGATACTTGTGGCCAAGATCCAGGCGCTCGGCATCGTGGTGAAGAACCACATGAGCTCCCTGGACCAGGACGATGTCCAGCGGGTCAAGCGCTCCTTGGAAAAGGAGCGTCAGGAGAACCTGGTGGAGAAGCGCGTTTCCGCCACGGTGATCCGGCGCAGGTCAAAGGTGCGCCGTCCGCCGGCTGCGGAAGCGCCCGCGAGCCCGCCCGAGGCGAGCCTGGAGGCCCCGCAGGCCCAGGAGGCCGCTCCCGCCGCTCCGGCGGAGACCGCCCCCACGCCAGACTTGCTGCCAGCCGAGCCAGCGCCAGAAGCCCCGGCAGAGGTCGAGCCCGCGCCGGCCGCAGAGCCGGACCAGGCGACCGCTCCCCAGGCCACGGAGGCCGAAACCGCAGCGCCAGCGGAGGGAGGGCCCGAGGAGCAGGCTCAGCCCGAGCCAGCGGCAGAGCAAGCCCCGGAAGCGGCCCCCGCGGCCCCTCCCGTGGAGGCCGCGCCCATCAGCGCTCCGGCCAAGCCCGGCGGCCCCCCGAAGCCCAAGATCGAGGCCACACCCGCCGGTATTCCGCCCCAGGGTGACGCCAAGGCGGCCGCGGAAGAGAAGGATGACCCGAACAAGCCGAAGCTGCGCTACGCGCCGGGCTTCAAGCCGGGTATGACCTTCGGCCGTGACGGCCGCCCCCACATGCCTGGCGCCCCGCGTCCCGGCATGGCCACTGAGAACGAACCCATCAGCGCGGCGGACGCCCTGCGCATGATGGCCCAGCCCAAGCCGCGTGTTGTGATCACCGACCTGGGCAACCGTCGCCGCACCGGCCCCGGCGGCCCCGGCGGCCCCCGCGGTCCCGGAGGCCCGAACCCCCGTTACCGCGGCCGCATGCAGCGCCGCAAGCGCGTGGTTTCCAACAAGAAGGGCAAGAAGACCGAGATCACGACGCCGGCCCAGCACAAGCGGATCGTCCGCCTGCAGGGCGAGACCGTCACCCTGGCCGACCTGGCCAAGGAGATGGGAGTCAAGGCCAACGAGGCGCTCAAGCGGCTCTGGGCCCTGGGCATGACCAACATCCGCATCAACGGGTCGGTGGACTTTGACACCGCCACCCTGCTGGCCGGCGACTTCGGCTACGAGATCGAGGACGTCTCCTTCAAGGAGGACGCGGTCATCGCGGCGGTGGAGGACAGCCCGGAGGATATGCAGTCAAGGCCCCCGGTGGTCACGGTCATGGGCCATGTCGACCACGGCAAGACCTCACTGCTGGACGCCATGCGCGACACCACGGTGGCGTCGGGCGAGGCGGGCGGCATCACCCAGCACATCGGCGCCTCGCAGATCGAAACCAAGGACGGCAGGGTCGTCTTCCTGGACACCCCGGGCCACGAGGCGTTCACGCGCATGCGTGCCCGCGGCGCCAACTGCACCGACATCGTCATCCTGGTGGTGGCGGCCAACGACGGCGTCATGCCCCAGACGGTGGAGGCGCTTGACCACGCCAAGACGGCCGAGGTCCCCATCATCGTGGCGGTGAACAAGATCGACCTGCCCGACGCCAACACGGATCGCGTACGGTCCGAGCTCGCCGACCGCGGGCTCATCCCCGAGGAGTGGGGCGGCGAAACCATGTTCGTGGACTGCTCCGCCAAGACCCAGGAGAACCTGGAAGGCGTGCTGGAGGCCATCTCGCTCCAGGCCGAAATGCTGGAGCTCGGGGCGAACCCGGACAAGCCGGCCAAGGGCATGATCATCGAGTCTCGCCTGGACAAGGCTCGCGGCGCCATGAGCTCCGTCCTGGTCCAGGAAGGTACCCTGCGGGTGGGCGACACCGTGGTCACCGGCGAACACATGGGTAAGGTGCGCGCCATGATCGACGACCGCGGCCGCCAGCTCAAGGAGGCCGGCCCCTGCACCCCGGTTGAGCTGCTCGGTCTGGGCGGCGTGCCCGAGGCTGGAGACGCGCTCAACGCGGTTGAGGACGACAAGGCAGCCCGCGTGCTGGTGGAGCACCGCCAGCGCGAGAACCAGATGAGCAAGCAGGGCGGCGCCAACGCCGGCATGTCCTACGAGCAGATCCTGGCGAGCCTGCAGTCCGGCGCGGCCAAGGAGCTCAAGCTGCTGGTCAAGGCCGACGTCAAGGGTTCGGCCGAGGCGGTGAAGGACTCCCTGATCAAGCTTGGCACGGCCAAGGTGTCCGTGACGGTCATCTCCGCCGCGGTTGGCGGGATCACCGAGAACGACGTCAACCTGGCCAAGGCGTCCGGCGCCTTCATCCTCGGCTTCAACGTGCGCTCAACCGGCAAGGCCAGCCAGCTGGCCGAGTCCGAGGGCGTCGAGGTCCGCGTCTACGACATCATCTACGAGATGCTGGACGAGGTGAAGGTGCTCATGACCGGCCTGCTGCCCACCGAGCAGCGGGAGAAGGCCCTGGGCAAGGCCGAGGTGCGCGAAACCTACACCATCCCCAGGGTGGGCGTCATCTCCGGTTGCGCCGTCGTGGAGGGCAAGATCCAGCGCAACTGCCTGCTCCGCCTGATCCGCGACAACATCAAGATTTACGAGGGCCGGGTTTCCTCGCTGCGCCGCTTCAAGGACGACGTCAAGGAGGTCGTTCAGGGTTACGAGTGCGGCATCGGCATCGAGGGCACCAAGAACATCAAGGTGGGCGATGTCATCGAGGCCTACGAGATTGAAGAGATCGCCCCGACCCTCGATTAAGCCATGGTCATCGGAGTCTGCCGTCTGAGCCTGCACTTCCCCGAGAGCGGCTCGCTCAAGGCCAAGCGTCACGGCCTGCGCAAAATCATGGACAGGGCACGCGCCAAGTTCAACGTCGCCATGGCCGAGGTGGCTGACCAGGACACCTGGCAGCGCGCCACCATCGGATACACGGTGGTGGGCAACGAGGGGAGCCATGTGCAGTCCATGCTCGACCGGATCCTCTCCTTCATCGAGGACCTGTATGTGGGCCAGGTGCTGAACCACGAGATGGAGCTGATCTCCTACAACGACGACGATCCCATGGAAGAGTGGGGCGGAGGCCCGCCATGAGCCAGGGGCGCATGGCCAAGGTGAACCGGCTGGTGCAGACCACCCTGGCCGAGCTGTTGACGACAGTGCGCGATCCCAGGGTGAGCGGGCTCCCCTTCGTCGCCGTGACGGCCGTGCGCACCGCGCCCGACCTGCGACACGCCAAGGTCTACCTCTCCATCCCCTCCGAGCGCGGGCTGCAACAGCAAGCTCTGGAGGCCCTGGAGGGAGCCAGCGGGTTCCTGCGCTCCAGAATGGGCCAGCAGGTGAACCTTCGCTACACGCCGGAGCTGCACTTCGTGCTGGACGAAACCCTGGACCGGGCGGCTCACATTGAGCAGGTGCTGGACGAGATCCACGCCGAGCAGGGCGCGGGCGAGGCGGAGGATGAGGAGCGGGACAGTGAGTAAGAAGGGAGCTCTGGCAAAGGTCATCTCGGCCATCAGCTCGGGGGAGCGTTTCCTTGTGACGGCGCACCCGAACCCGGACGGCGACGCAGTGGGTTGCATGGCCGCGGCGCGGGCAGTGTTGGTCCATGAGCTGGGCCGTGAGGTTGTGGTTTACAGCCCTGACCCTGTGCCCCGGCGGCTTCGCTTCCTGGAGGGAACAGAGCACTTCGTCAGCGAGGTGCCGGCCGGCGCCTTCGACACAACCCTGGTGCTGGACTGCTCCGACTCCAAGCTCTTCAATGGGAACCGGCTGCCGGAGGCCATCCAGGGCACCAGGGTGATCATCGACCACCACAAGACAGGCGGCGACTTCGGTGAGGTCAAGTACATCGATCCCACCGCCGCAGCCGCTGGCGTGCTGCTCTACCGGGTCTTCTCTGCCATGGGTCTGGACCTGGCGCGGGCCGCGGAGCCGCTCTACTGCACCATCATGGCGGACACCGGTTCGTACCGGTACCAGAACACCAACCGTGAGGCCATGGAGGTGGCGGGCGCGCTGCTGGACCATGGCCTGGATCCATGGCGGGTGGCTTCCCACCTGTACGAGGATCGCCCCCGGGGCGAGGTGGAGCTGCTGGGCAAGGTGCTCTCCACCCTTGAGGTGTCCGAGGACGGGCTCTGCGGCTCAGTGACCGTGACGCCGGAGATGCTGTCGAGCTGCGGCTGCGGGCCGGACGCCACCGACGGGCTGATCAACTACCCCCGGGGCATCACCGGCGTCGAGGTGGCGGTGCTCTTCCGCCCCCGGGATGGCGGCGTGCGGGTGAGCTTCCGCTCAAGAGGGCGACATGATGTCTCGGCCGTGGCCGCGCGCCTGGGTGGGGGAGGGCATCACAACGCGGCGGGCGCCTTCCTCAGGGAGGCCACCGTGGAGGAGGCCCGCGAGCGGGTCTTCGCCGAGGTGCGCGAGACCCTGGATCTCGCGGACACCCCCACCTAGAACTTCATGAACGGTCTTCTGGTCATCGACAAGCCGGAGGGGATCACCTCGTTCGGAGTGGTCAAAAAGGTGCGGTACGCCCTGGGCAGCAAGAAGGCGGGCCACACCGGCACCCTGGATCCTCTGGCCACCGGCGTGCTGCCCATTTGCCTGGGGGAGGCCACCAAGATCGCCGGGCTGCTGTTGGCCGAGGACAAGGCGTACGAGGCGGAGGCCCTGCTGGGGCAACAGACCGACACCCTGGATATCACCGGAGAGGTGACCGCCCAGGAGGATCCATCCGGGGTGAGCCCCCAGGCCGTGGAAGACGCGCTCCTGAAGCTCACCGGCGAGCAGGAGCAGGTGCCGCCGGCCTACTCGGCCATTCGGGTGGACGGCAAGCGGGCCCACCAGCTGGCGCGGGAGGGCAAGGCGCCGGAGCTGAAGGCGCGGCAGATCACGGTGCACGAGCTGGAGCTGCTCGCCTACGAGCCCCCCCATGTGAGGGTGCGGGTGGCGTGCAGCAAGGGCACCTACGTGCGCACGCTGCTCCATGACCTGGGGCGCCTGCTCGGTTGCGGGGCCTGCATGTCAGCTCTGCGCAGGACCGCCAGCGGGGCATTCACCATTGATCAAGCCGTCCCCCTGGAGGGGCTGAAAGACCGCTTCCAGTCGGGGGACCTGCCCCTGGTGAGCCTGGACCTGGCCCTGAGCCACCTGCCAGCCCTGGACACGGACGAGGAGGGCGCCGACCACCTGCGCCACGGCCAGCCGCTGCCCGAGGGCGAGCCACCACCGGAGGACACCCTGATCCGGGTCAGGCTGGAAGGGGAGGTCATCGCCCTGGGTGAGGCCAGGGGAGGGCGGCTGTGGCCCAAGAGGGTGTTTAACCTGTGAGGCCCATTTGCGCTTACCCTCGTGCTTGCGCTTGCCCTCCTTTCCCTTGACAACCCTTCACCCTTGGTCAATAAACAGCCCGGCTCAAAAGAAGAGACCAAAACCATTTTCGTGTGGAGCCCGGTGGCTCCATGACACCCGTCGCCGGGGGTCAACCTAGAAGACCAGCTGGCGGCGAGGCAAGGACCAGGAGAAGGAGAAAGATGTCACTGTCGTCATCCCTCAAGAAGAGCGTCATCGAGAAGTTCCAGACCAAAGAGGGTGATACCGGCTCGCCTGAGGTGCAGATCGCACTGCTGACCGAGCGGATCGCCCACCTGACGGAGCACTTCAAGCTCCACAAGCAGGACCACCACTCTCGTCGTGGGCTCCTGATGCTGGTCGGCAAGCGGCGCCGCCTGCTTGACTACCTCAAGGCCAAAGAGATCGAGCGTTACCGCGCGGTGATCGCGGCCCTGGGCATCCGTAAGTAGCACAGCGCCCTACCACCCCAAAACGAATATTCATGGGGATCGCGCCAGGTCTGCCGGCACCCCCGCCGGTCATCCACCCGGACAAATCAGCCCGGAATGGTGGACATGCGCCCACGCTCTCCCTGAGCGCGCGCATCGCGATCTCCCCCCGATATACATACCTGAGGAGAAGAGATCATGATGATTAGGGAATCAGTAAAGATTGGAGACAAGGAGCTCTCCATCGAGACCGGCCGTATGGCCAAGCAGGCCGACGGCTCCGTGGTGGTTCGCATGGGCGACACCATGGTCCTGGTCACCGCGGTTGCGGACGACGACGAGCGGGACTTCCCGTTCCTGCCCCTCACCGTTGACTACTGCGAGAAGATGTACGCTGCGGGGCGCATCCCGGGCAGCTTTTTCCGCCGCGAGGGCAGGCCCACCACCCCTGAGGTGCTCACCTGCCGCATCATCGACCGCCCCATCCGCCCCCTCTTCCCCAAGGGGTGGCGCAACGAGTCCCAGGTCATCGCCATTGTCATGTCCACCGACAAGCAGAACTCGTCGGATGTGCTGGCCCTCACCGGCGCCTCTGCGGCGCTGACCATCTCCGACATCCCCTGGGACGGCCCCCTGGCCGGCATCCGCGTGGGCCGCGTTGACGGCAAGCTCATCGCCTTCCCCACAGTGGACGAGCAGAAAGAGTGCGACCTGAACATCGTCGTGGCCTGCAGCGAGGACGCCCTGGTCATGGTCGAGGGCTCCTGCAAGTTCGTCAGCGAGGACGACCTGGTTGAGGCTCTCTCCTTCGCCGAGGAGTCGGCCCGCCCCATCCTGGAGCTCCAGAACAAGCTGCGCGAGGCCGTGGGCAAGACCAAGCGGCCCAAGCCCGAGGTCAAGTTCGACGAGGAGCTGGTCACCAAGCTGGAGGAGATCGGCAAGGACAGGTTCTTCAAGGCCCTGGCCGTGCGGGAGAAGCTTGAGCGCTACGCCGCGCTCAAGGCGGTGCGCAACGAGCTCATCGAGGAGCTGGGCGAGGATTACGCCGAGCGCAAGAAGGAGCTCAAGGAAGCCTGGGACGTCATGAAGAAGCGCCTGGTGCGCGGCATGGTCCTCGACACCAGCGAGCGCCTGGACGGCCGCTCCCTGGACGAGGTCCGCCAGATCACCTGCGAGATCGGCGTGCTGCCGCGGGTTCATGGCTCGGCGCTCTTCACGCGCGGTGAGACCCAGGCCCTGGCCACGGCCACCCTGTCCACCCACGCCTCCGACCAGCGCATGGAGTCAATGTACGGCGACTGGGAGAAGGACTTCCTGATGCACTACAACTTCCCGCCCTTCTCCACCGGCGAGGCCAAGCGCTTCGGCTCCCCCGGGCGCCGCGAGATCGGCCACGGGACCCTCGCCGAGCGTGGGATCACCCCGGTGCTGCCCTCCGAGGAGGAGTTCCCCTACTGCCTGCGCGTGGTGAGCGAGATCATGGAGTCCAACGGCTCCTCCTCCATGGCCACGGTGTGCGGCGGCTCCCTGGCGCTCATGGACGCTGGCGTGCCCACCAAGGCCCCGGTGGCCGGCATCGCCATGGGTCTTATCAGCGATGGCGAGCGCTTCGCGGTGCTGAGCGACATCCTCGGCGACGAGGACCACATGGGCGACATGGACTTCAAGGTCACCGGCACCCGCGAGGGCGTCACCGCCATCCAGATGGACATCAAGCTCGACGGGCTCCCCCGCGAGGTCCTGGGTAAGGCCCTGCACCAGGCCCGCGACGGCCGGCTGCACATCCTCGACTGCATGGCCGAGGCCATCGAGTCACCGCGCGACATGGTCAACTCCAACGCGCCGCGCATCGTCAGCATCAAGGTCAAGCCGGACAAGATCCGCGACATCATCGGCCCGGGAGGCAAGATGATCCGCGCCATCCAGACCGAGTCTGGCGCCCAGATCAACGTTGAGGACGACGGCACCGTGCAGGTGGCCGCTCCCGATGAGGAGCACGCCCGCAAGGCCATGGACCTCATCGAGGGTCTCACCGCCGAGGCCGACATGGGCGTCGTCTACATGGGCACCGTCAAGAGCATCCGCCCCTTCGGCGCCTTCATCGAGATCCTGCCCGGCACCGACGGCCTGTGCCACATCAGCGAGTTGGACCGCGGCCGGGTGGACAAGGTCGAGGACGTGCTCGAGATCGGCGAGTCGGTCGCCGTGAAGGTGATCAAGATCGACCGCGACGGCAAGATCGGCTTGAGCCGTAAGGACGCCGTGGGCACCGACCCGTCCAAGATCAGGAAGATGGTGTGAAGCTAAGAGTTTCCCGCCTTAACAACAACGCCCGGCTGCCGCTCTACATGAGTGAGGCGGCGGCCGGGCTTGATCTCTCCGCCTGCATCCAGGCGCCCATCACCCTCCAGCCATCCGAGCGCAACCTCGTACCCACCGGCCTCAGCATCCAGCTGCCGGCAGGCCACGAGGGGCAAGTGCGCCCACGCTCCGGCCTGGCCGTAAAGCACGGGATCACCCTGCTCAACACGCCAGGCACCATCGACGAGGATTACAGGGGCGAGGTGCGCGTGCTCATGATCAACCTGGGGCAAGAGCCCTTCACCGTGGAGCCGGGAATGCGCATCGCCCAGCTCGTGGTGGCGCCCGTTACGCGGGTTGAGGTTGAGGAGGTGGAGGAGTTGGAACAAAGTGAGCGGGGGGCCGGCGGATTCGGCTCCACCGGCAAGCAGTAACCAAAAAGGAGCTACTCATGTCCGAGCCAGTCATCGGCGTCATCGGCGGCAGCGGCCTCTACGAGATGGAGGCAGTCACCGACGTTGAGGAGGTCACACTGACCACCCCGTTCGGCGATCCCTCCGACGCATACATCACCGGCCGCATCGACGGCCGCAAGGTCGCCTTCCTGCCGCGGCACGGCAAGGGGCACCGCATCATGCCCAGCGAAGTGAACTACCGGGCCAACGTACACGGCTTCAAGCAGCTCGGCTGCCAGTGGCTCATCTCCCTGTCGGCGGTGGGCTCCATGCGCAAAGAGATCGAGCCGCGCCATATGGTCATCGTGGACCAGATCATCGACCGCACGCGCAAGCGCGAGAGCACCTTCTTCGGCGGCGGCATCGTGGGGCACATCCAGTTCGGCGACCCCATGTGTGACGACCTGTCCGGCCTGCTCCACAAGGCGGCCGTGGACGCAGGCGCCACCGTGCACAAGGGCGGCACATACGTCTGCATGGAGGGGCCCGCCTTCTCCACCCGCGCGGAGTCGAACCTCTACCGCAGCTGGGGCGTGGACGTCATCGGCATGACCTGCGTGCCGGAGTGCAAACTGGCCCGGGAGGCCGGGCTCTGCTACGGCGTCGTGGCCATGAGCACCGACTACGACTGCTGGCACGAGGAGGAGGAGGACGTTTCAGTGGAGGCGGTCATCGCCATCGTCCAGGAGAACGCCGATACGGCGCGGGATATCGTCCGGCGTGTGGTGGGCATGATCCCGGCCGAGCGCGGTTGCGGGTGCAAGGACGCCACCAAGTACGCGGTGATGACCTCCCCCGACGTGCAGCCGGCAGCGGCCCGTGAGCGGCTCAGCCTGATCCTGGGCCTGGACAAGGAGGAGTAACGTGAGCGTCCTGGTTGTTGGAAGTGTCGCCCTCGACTCGGTCGAGACCCCCTTTGACAAGCGCGAGGATATCCTCGGCGGGTCCGCCTCTTTCTTCTCGGTGGTCTCGTCCCTGATCACCCCGGTGCGGTTGGTGGCCGTGGTGGGAGAGGACTTCCCCGAGGAGCACGTAAAGCTGATGGCGGACAAGGGCGTGGACCTGGCCGGGCTTACCCGGGAGCAGGGCCGCACCTTCCGCTGGTCCGGGCGCTACCTGCCCAACATGGTGGACCGCGAGACCCTGGACACCCAGCTCAACGTGTTCGAGTCCTTCGATCCGGAGCTGCCGGAGACATACCGCCAGACGCCCTACGTCTTCCTGGCCAATATCCACCCGTCGCTGCAGCTCAAGGTGCTCGACCAGGTGAAGGATCCCAGGCTGGTCTGCCTCGACACCATGAACTTCTGGATCGAGGGCGCGCGCGAGGAGCTGGGCAAGGTGCTGAGCAAGGTGGACGCCCTGCTGATCAACGACGAGGAGGTCCGCCTCCTGTCGGGCGAGCACAACCTGGTGCGCGGAGCCGCCGCGGTGAGGGCCATGGGCCCAAAGATCCTCGTGGTCAAGCGCGGGGACGCGGGCGCCATCCTGTTCGACGACAAGGGCATGTTCTGCGTGCCGGCCGTTCCGCTGGACAACGTGGTGGATCCCACCGGCGCCGGGGACACCTTCGCCGGCGGCTTCATCTCATACCTGGCCAACCAGAACCAGGTCACCTCCAAGACCCTGCGCCAGGCCATGGTGTACGGCAGCGTCGTGGCCTCCTTCTGCGTGGAGGATTTCAGCCTCGACCGCCTGCGCGATCTCAAGCGCGACGAGGCCCTTGAGCGGTGCGAGCTGTTCAAGGACCTCACCCGGTTCGAGGAGATTACGCTCAGGTAGTCGAGAGTCGAGAGTCGAGAGTCGAGAGTTCCCAGGCGGCCGCGTACATCCACAGGTGAATGACGATCCGGATCGCCACCGCGATCTGCGCAACCAGTACGCTCTCCAGCCCCGGCAGGGTCAACGCCGCGGCCACCGCGATCCAGAACCCCCAGCCGGTGAGCCACAACCCCAGCGCTGGTGCCGGCCTGGCATGCACCAGCTTTAGCCCCTCTTGTAGCGCGCGGAAGACGCCGACCCTCTGGCGCACCAGCAGCGCCTGGGCGTAGTGGGCCACGCAAAGAATGAACAGGAGCGGCAGCAAAAAGGGCAGGGCGGTGAGCAGGTGCAGCGCCATGATCCACAGCTCGTTGTCCTGCTCGTGGAACCTCTCCGAAAGCGGCGCCACGGTGAACCAGAGCCCGGCGAGCATGGCCGCGGCCGTGGCGAGGAGCATCAGACGGAGCAGCAAAATGCGGAGGAAGGGCCGGTGGGTGCGGTCCACACGCCGAACGCCGGCGAACGCCCCCAGGGTGATGTCCGCCGCCAGGGCGCCAACCACCAGCTGAAGGACCAGGGCGCAGCCCCCCGCGAGCAGCAGCCGGCCCAGCAGGTCATGTTCCTGCTGCACCAACGCCATCCAGGTGAACAGGTCCGGCGCCGGCATGTCGCGCAGAACCGGCCCCAACACCTGCGCGGACCAGAGCCAGGAGAGCGTGGCCACCGCCGCATGCGCCAGGACCAGGAACAGGAGCACTCCAGGGTGACGCACCGCGCGCCCCGACGCCTGGGATGCCAGGGCCAGATATCCTTGCCCGCTCATGGCCCCACCGCCTGCAGGATCAGCTGAAGCAGGGTGGTCACCTGCCAGGACGCGGCCCGAGTGCCCGAGCCCCTGTCCATCTCACACGCCAGATCCAGCGGCGTGGGATCCAGGCCCAATCGGCGGGCAGGCCCCAGGGAGGCGCCGGCCAGGTCCGCGACCTTGAATACTTGCTCCCAGGCCATGCCGTCCAGGCGCTTCACCTCGCCCCGACCGCCGCTCCGGCGCAGGGTCAGCTCCAGGGGCAGCATCAGCCCGCCGATTCGTTTGACCGTCACCCGGCCCCTGGCGCAGGTCACGGCGTAGTCCAGCACCTGCTCGCCCTTGCCATGCACCACGCCGTCGAACAGGGCCTCCACGTGGTGCTTGATCTGCAAGGGAACGGCTGCCCAGAGCGCGCCCACGAGGTGGCCGGTGCGCGGGTGGTCAAAGGCGTATCGCCTGGCGTAGCGGCCGACCGCATGCAGCATGGCGTCCCGCCCCACCAGGCTCTCCACCGTGGCCAGCAGCAGCGCCGCGCGTGAGTAGACCGTGCGGCTGTACTTGGAGGAGCGATCAAAGGAGCGCGCCGCCCGGGCCAGGGGGAGGGGGCTGTGGCCAGCCCGCATATTGGAGAGCCGCCGGAGCTGGTGGTGCCCCAACCCCACCGGGCCCAGCCCGAAGATGGAGCGGCCCGCACCGAACATCTCGTCGGCCAGGAGCCCGGTGACGTAGGTGGTCACCCCCTCGTCCAGCCACGGCTCCTCCACCTCATCGGTGGCCACCATGCCCTGGAAGTACTGATGGGCCAGCTCGTGCAGCACCAGAACATCCACCGCGTGGTGCCATCGGGGAATCCAGCGCGGGGTCCAGGTGGTGAACAGTGTGGGGTACTCCATTCCAGCGGCTCCCACGGCCCGGGTGGGCACATCCACGATAGTGAGCCGGGTGTATGGGTAGGGAAAGAGCCAGCGATGCAGCCGGTCCAGGCCCTGGCCGGTCACTGAGAAGATGCGCTCCTGGGCTCCCCGCCCTGGAACCGAGTTCAGGGAGACGTGCACGCCAGAGATCACGCGCTCTTCCGTTACGAGAGCTGGCCAGGCCGCGAAAGCAAAGTCGTGCACGCCGTCGATCTTGAAGACTTTGCCCTGGCGCTTGCCCGGCGCGGCCACCCGGAAACCGGCGGGAACGTCCAGCGCCACACGGTAGCTGGCGAAGGGCGCGAAGTACTCCTCGTACGGGTGGTACGGCCGCGCGCGCCAGGCGCCGTTGATGTCCAGGAAGGCCAACTTCGGGTACCACTGGGCCGCCATGAAGAAGTCCCCGGCGAAGCCGGTGCGGGCGAACACCCGTGGGAGCCGGCTCTGAAAGGTAAGGGCCAGGTCCAGGTCTTCCCCTGGCTGGAGGGTCCGGTCCAGCTCCACCCGCATCACCGTGCCGTCGTGCAGCCGCTCATGCTTCAGCGCGGTGGAGCCCCGCGTCACCGACGAGACCTTGCTCCAGCCCGGCGCCGACGGGTCAAAGCGGGAGAAGCGCATGCGCCCCTTGCCCACCTTGATGAACAGGGACTTCTTGCTGGCGAAGGCGTTGAGGTACAGGTGGAACCGCACCTCGGAGACGGGCTTGCGCGCGGTATTGCGCAGCCGCACGGTCATCCGCCCCGTCACCAGCTTCTTCACAGGAATCAGCCGCGCCTCGATGTCGTAAGCCACCACCGTGTTAACAGGCGGAGTAGGCGCCTCCGCCGAGGCGGGCAAGGCAGCGAACAACACCAGCAGGGCGAGCGCACGTTGCATGCTCGCAGTCTACACGCCCATTTCCCGTTGACTAGAACCGCCCTTCGGCCGGTTCGTCGACGCGCCTGCAATTCTGCAGCGAGCTGCACAATTTCAGGAACGCGTTCCCCGTTTCCCGTTTCTAGTTTCCCTTTGCCTCCTCACTTCCACCCGTGCCATGTTTCCGTCGTGAAGCTCCCCCCCCTCACAAGCTACAGCGAAGCCGAAACAGAATCCCTCGGCACACTCCTCGGCAAGTCCCTCACCCCCGGTTCCGTGGTTGGGCTGGTTGGCGAGCTCGGCGCCGGCAAGACCTGCCTGGCCCGGGGCGTGGCCCGCGGGCTGGACGTGCCGCCCGATATCCATGTGGCCTCGCCCACCTTCACCCTGGTCAACGAGTACGCCGGGCGCCTGCCTCTGTACCATGTGGACCTGTACCGCCTGGGCAACCCCGATGAGCTGCAGGAGATCGGGCTGGACGAGTACTACAGAGGGGAGGGCGCCTGCCTGGTGGAGTGGTTTGACCGCTTCCCGGAGGATGCCCCCCCCGAGCACCTGCTGGTGACCCTTGAGGTGACGGGCGACCTGGACCGCCGCCTACGCCTGCAGCCGCGCGGCGAACAGCACCTCTCTTTGGCCAAGCGCTGGTTGGCACTGGCCAAGCCCGAATAACGACTTACATTGAACGCTTCGGTTGTGGCGGTAGCGGGAGTGAAAATGCCCGCCCCAACGTTTCATGGTAGAAAGGAGCGCACGCCGCCGCTTCCGAGACGATGAGACCAATGCTATCCCTCCAGCACATACTGGCCCCCTCCAGGAGCTTGAAATGACTAAGAAAGACACGCCCGACCCTCAAGACGGACCTGTCGAAATCCCCGATATCCTGCCCATCTTGCCCCTGCGCAACTCGGTCCTGTTCCCCGGGAGCATCATCCCCATCGATGTGGGAAGGAAGAAGTCGGTCCGCCTGGTTGAGGAGGCGATCAGCAAGGAGCGGCCGGTCATCGGCATCCTGACCCAGCGCGACGCGCGCACCGAAGATCCCGGAGACGCGGACCTGTACACCGTTGGGTGCGCGGCCAGGATCCTCAAGGTGATCAAGCTGGCCAAGGACAACTTCAGCGTGATCCTGCAGGGGATCAGCCGGGTGCGCGTGCTGGAGTACCAGCAGCGCGAGCCGTTCATGATCAGCCGGGTGCAGTCCGTGCCCGACCTGCCGCGGCCGGACGTGGAGCTGGACGCCCTGGTGCTGAACCTCAAGGACATCGCCAAGCGCGTGGTCAAGCTGATGCCCGAGCTGCCCAAGG
>CAZCFB010000101.1:4992-14925 GCA_964497805.1 uncultured Kofleriaceae bacterium | reverse complement strand
GGGTGGTGTGGGAGGGGCTCGGCAGGGGAAATCCTGCCGCCCCTATCCCGATTCTGTTCTGGAAATGTAGGGGCGGGGCTTGTCCCCGCCCGCTAGTACGTGACGAGCGCCTTCAGGCTCAGCCAGCGCCTCACCACCGACCAGGTCAGCTCCCTCCGACGTAGCAGGTCGAAGCCCATGAAGCCGAGCTTCGCCACGTTGGCGCCGAAGGCCAGGGAGACCACTGGCTCGGGGTGGCGGCGCAGGGACTCGCTGTCGGCCATCTTGCGGATGACCTCCTTGGGCACGAAGTCCTTGGAGACCAGCACCACCAGCGCGGCCCAGAAACGATCCTCCGGGGGGCGGTCGTAGGAGAGGTCAACCCGGAACTGACGGAACACCTTGGTGGCCCTGCCCTCCACCTCGTCCGGCTGGATCACGCCATCCTTGAGCAGCCGCCTGGCGATGGCTGATCCGGGGTAGATGGCCAGGGAGAAGAGCACCATCTCATAGGGCCGCGGCAGCTCCAGCAGCAGGTCTATGAGCTCCCGCTTGTCCTGGGTGGTGGAGACCGGGTCGTCGAGGATCACCTGGTAGCCCACGCGCACGCCGGAGTCGTGCAGGATGTTGGCGGCCTTGAGCACCTGCTCGTCGGACACGTCCCTGCAATAGAACTCCCGGTTCACCTTGGCGGTGCTCTGGATCCCCATGAACACGGTGTCCATGCCCACGTCCCGCAGCCGCTCCACCCGCTCGGCGGTGACCACCCGCGGATCCATGTGCACCTCGAAGGGCATGCCGCCCTCCTCCGGCCAGCGGCGGCAGAACTCGTCGAACCAGGACCGCTTGATGGGGAACTCCTCGTCGTCGAAGCGGATGCGACGCAGGGCGGAGAAGGTCTGCTTGGCGTAGTCAACCTCTGCCAGCACATGGCCCACGCTGCGCAGGCGGAAGTACCGCTGCCCCGGGTAGATCTCGTCCATGACGCTGTTGGAGCAGAAGGTGCAACTCGGGAAGGGGCAGCCCCGGGAGGCCATGACCAGGTAGATGGGCTCGCTGGCGTACGGGTCTCCGCGCTTGAGGATCTTCCCGTCGATCAGGGTCTTCTCCGGGCTGTGGTAGTCGGCGAAGGGCAGGCTGTCCAGGTCCTGGATCAGCGTGGCCGTTGCGTTGCGGGCGATCCCCTTGCCGGTGTTGATCCAGAGCCCGGGCAGGTCGCACGGGTCCTCGCCAGCGCGCAGGCGAGAGATCAGGGCGGGCACCGTGGTCTCGGCCTCACCCACGCAGACCATGTCTGCCACCTTGGCCGCGTCCTCGGTGCAGGAGGTGGTGTGGAACCCGCCCCACAGGACGGGAACGCCGAAGCGCCTCCGGATCTCCTCGGTGATGTGGGTGGCGATGCGGTGGAAGGCCGAGGCGCGAACAGAGATGCCCACCATGTCCGGGCGTATGTCGGCCAGCTCATCCAGCAGGAGCTGGACCTCCCTGGCGGAGGGGGGCTCGATGCGGTTGTTCACCCAGTCCCGGAAGTAGATCTCGTGAACCTTCACGCCCTGATTCCGGAGCATGGATGAGAGCAGGCGCACGCCGCTGTTCTCGATGACGTAGAGCGAGATCAGGACGACGGTGAGCTGCTCCTTGCCAAGCAGAGCCCGCCAGCTGTCCCCGGGGGGAGGATCCGCGTCCCGGCCATATGGGTCCTTGGCTGGATCCATTGGGCCGCCCCAGATGGGGCCCATTCCGTTATCCGCCATACAGCTTGCTCATGATCTCCACGGCGCCCTGCATGCAGCCCGGGCACGTGTCCACGACTTGCCTTTGATCGTCGGCGGCCTTGCTGTACCAGATGGTCTCGAAGCCCTTGCCGCCCAGGTCGCCCACCGGCTCCTGGCGCAGGCCGCAGGTGATCAGCTGGCCGTATGGGTTGAGGTACATCAGGTCGCGCAGCTCGCGGCAGTGGAAGCGCAGGGCCTCGCCACCCTCCACATGCTTGCGGAAGACGACCTTGTTGATGGCGGCCAGGCAGGCGCGCTCCAGGCGGTTGAAGCCGCGCCGCGCCCCGTGCCCGCCCTGGTCCAGGCGGTCCAGCAGGCGCTCCGGGTTTTCGGTGCCGATGAGCTTGGCCTTCTCGTGGGACGGGTTGCAGTGGCGCAGGAACGGCTTGACCCGGAAGCCGGCCACGACGTCCACCCCCAGGGCCTTGCACCGCTCCGACAGCGGGGTCATGTCCGCCAGGCTGTCGTCGGTGAGGGTGAAGTTCACGCCCAGGCTGAAGGGGACGCGGCGCCGCAGCCTGGAGAGCTCCTCCATGGTGTGCATCACCTTGGCGAAGGTGCCGGGCACGCCCCTGGCCGCGTCGTGGGCCGCCTCCATCCCGTCCAGGCTAAGGCGCAGGTGCAGACCGGGCCAGCCCACCTCCTCCACCAGGCGCACGATGCGATCGGTGGAGGTGCCGTTGGTGACCAGCTGCAGCACGAAGGGATCAACCTCCTCGCGGATTGCCCGGATAACATCTGCCAGGTCGGTGCGCAGGAACGGCTCTCCCCCGATGATCTTGACGATGTCCAGGGTGCGCAGCTGGGCGAACACGGTCCGCCACTGGTCAGCGGTGAGCTCTCCCTCGGGCTCCCGGTCCCACGCATCACACGCGTTGCAGCGCAGGTTGCAGCGCCAGGTGATCAAAAAGTGCGTCCCCTTGGGCCGGGGCGGCGGGTAGTCGGGCCGCGGCAGGTGCGCCCGGGCTACCTGGCCGTACGCCTTGAGGCGGGGGCGGAGGCGAAGGTCTAACCCGCGGCGATTCATGGGGAGGCCTCCGAGCCGACGCCGGTGATCTCGCGCATGCGCGCCACGACCTCCTCCAGGGAGCGGCCGGTGCGCTGGAAGTGCTCCTTGATGTACGCCTCGCACATGTGCAGCTTGTCCTGGTAGAAGCGCGCAACCTGGTCTGGAGCGTACTCGGGGTGAACGTTGAGCAGCACGTCGGGCAGGTGCTGGAGGCTGAGCAGGCAGTAGCCCTGGTTGCCGAAGGAGTGCTTGTCCAGGAAGCGCAGGCCGATGTGCACCCCTGCGTCGTTCAGGTCCTGGCGCTCCACGGCCTTGACCACCTTCCCCTCGATGAGGGGCGCCGAATAGATCAGGCCGTAGCGGGCGCAGAATTCACGCTGGAGCTGGATGATCACCGGCATGGACATCACCGCGTACTGCCCGCCCACGGAGCTGCCCATCATGATGTATGAGATCTGCCGCTCCAGGTTATAGATGACGATCTTGGTGATCATGGCCATGGTGCAGCCGAGGCAGCAGCCGAAGCTCTGGCCGTACTCCCGCACGTCGCTGACCAGGGACTCCATGGCCAGCTTCCTGAACAGGTCCTTGGTGTCCAGGATCTCGTGAATCACCATATCCTCGCCCACGGAGCGGGCCAGGGAGCGGGAGGTGCGGCGGGACCAGCTGTTGAACAGGTAGCCGTGACCATGGTCCAACGTGTGCAGGTGCACCCGCCTGCCGCTGCGGCACACCTGGTACGCCACCCATGTGGAGTCGAGGCCGCCCGAGTAGCAGACCGAAGCCTCGCCCACGAGCTGGCCGGTGAATGGAGAAGGTTGGTTCATGTGCGGCACTTTCCTGACCAGCGATTGTTTTAGCCCCTAAACCCGCTTCCCGCAACGGTGGGTGTTAACGGGACAAGGCTCGCAGCATGGGCTATAAAACTCGAGGTCACTCAATCAGTTAAGTGAAATTTGGACACAAACGGGACACATAAATGGGGCGGGCTGCGGTTCCTCATCCAGGTGGTGGTGGCCGTGCTTTGCCTCATTCTTGCCTTCCAGGGCGTGGACCTGCGGACCACCCTTGAGATCGTGGCCAGGGCCTCTCCCTGGTTGGTGGCGCTTGCCTGCCTCTCCACTCTGGCCATGAACATGGCCAAGTGCCTCAAGCTTGGGCTGCTGCTGGCGCCCTACAAGCGGGTGGGGTACGGCACCCTGCTCACCGCCGAGCTGACCAGCGTGCTGGTGGACGTGGCCTTCCCTCTGCGCCTGCAGGAGATCGTCAAGGCGTTTATGGTGGGCAGCAGGGCGGGGATCCACCCGGGGCTGGTGTTCGGAGCTGAGCTGGTGGAGAAGTGCGTGGAGGTGCTCTACCTCACCTCCGTGGCCCTCTCCATCTGGGTCCTGGTGCCCACCCCCCTCTGGGCCGACTACTGGTTCATCCCCATCGCCTGCGCGGCCATCGTGGCCGCCGCGGGGCTGCTGCTCCTGTTCAGCAGGCGCCCCGAAATGGCCGAGCGCCCGGCGCGCTGGGTGGCTTCCCGGGGGCTGCCAAGGGTCGCGGAGGTGCTGGGCAGCCTGGCCGAGGGGCTGCGCATCGCCGCGAGGCGGCCGGGCACCCTGGGCCTGGTGGTGGTGGTCACCTTCGTGGAGTGGGGCTTTTTGGCCGGGGCCCTCTGGCTCTGCGCCCACGCGGTGAATATCCCCCTGACCAGCGTCCAGCTGCTGGGCGTGCTGGTGGCCAACTTCCTGGCCTTCGCCGTGCCCACCTCCACCGGCGGCTCGGTGGGCATCTATCACCTGGTGGGGGTCAAGGTGCTGGTCTGGATCTTCGCCATGGATCCGTCGCAGTCCATGGTGCTGGTGATCCTGTTCCACGGCGTGATGGCCGGCTTCGGGGCGCTCAATGGCGCCGTGGCCCTGGCCCTCTCCAGCTTCACCTTCCGGGGCGTGAAGGAGGCCATGCATGACCCCGACCTCATGAAGAAGCTGGAGAAGTAACCCTCGGGCAGTAGTCCAGGTCCAGCCTCCACAGGATCATCGACTTCCCGTAGAACTCGAAGCGCCCCAGCACCACGAAGCCCCAGGAGAGCAGCTGGCGGGCGGCGAACTGGTTGCTCGCCTCGGTGGTGATCTTCACCTGGTCATGGCCGCGGGCGGCCAGGGCGTCGAAAAGGACCTTGTTGATCAGGCCGGCCGGCTTCACGCCGCGCAGGCCCCGATCGAAGGAGCAGAAGAGGGACTCGGCGGGGATCTCCTCGCCGGCGGGCGACGAGGACCGCTGGAAGTACCTGGCCGTCTCCAGCATTGGGAGCAGCGCCCCCGGCCGGCGGGTCAGAGCCTCTGCGGTGGCCCACGCCAGGGCCGGGCCGTGGCGCAGGGCGGTCTGGCGGAACATGCGCGGCCCGTGGCTGGAGCCGGCGATGAAGCCCCGCACCCTGCCCTCCTCCTCGTAGACGAAGCCGATGAAGTCGGGGTGCTCCAGCAGCGCGGTGTAGACCCGGGCCACGAACCGCTGGCCCAGGCTTCCCCACAGGCTGGTGCCCATGGCGCGGTGCAGGCGCGCGACCTCGGGCAGGTCCCGCGCCTCCATGGGCCGGATCCGGCGGAGGGTCTCCGCGTCAACCGGGAAGGGGGACAGGCTCACTATTTGCGGTGGGCTCGGCGCACCGTGGCGCCGAACGGATCGGTCTTGATGGCGCGGTCCTGGGCGGCCAGGAAGCAGCCGATGAAGTCCTCGTACGGGATCTCGAACGACTCGTCGAAGAGCCGCCTGGAGAGCTGCACGGCCACCGGGTTGATGGGCCGCAGCTCCTCCAGCGTCCCCGCCACCGCCTCGTCCAGCCCGCCCGCCGGGCAGATCTTGTCGATGAGCCCCATGCTCAGGGCCTCCTCGGCGCTTAGCTCACGGCCGGTGAGGGCCATGTGCCGCGCCCGCCCCAGGCCGATGTACTTGGCCAGCCGGAAGGTGCCCATGCCGGGGAGGTAGCCGTCCTTCACCTCGGGCAGGCAGAAGGTGGCCGCCTCGGTTGCCACGCGCACGTCGCAGGTCAGGGCCAGCTGCAGCCCGCCGCCCACGCACCTGCCGTCCACGGCCGCCACCAGCACCATGGGCAGCCGCTCCAGGGTGCGGCACGCCCGCTCCCAGCGGGAGAACCCGCGCACATCCGGCTTCTGGTCCGGTGGGAAGTCGAGCAGGTCGATGCCCGCGCTGAAGTCAGAACCGTCGCCGCGCACCACCAGGGCCAGGTCCTCGGACTCGTCATCCAGCCGGTTGCCCGCCTGCTCCAGCTCGCGGACCATCTTTACGTTGATGGCGTTGCCCTGGTCCTTGCGGCGCAGGGTCAGGGTGGTGACGCCGCCCTCGCTGTCCAGCTTGATCGTCTCGTAGCTCATGTCTGCTCAGTCCTTACCAGCGCGCCAGGGCGGTCTCGATGGAGATGCCCGGCCCCATGGTGATAAACATGCCCCAGTCCCCTGGCCGCACCGAGTCCTCGCGTTGCAGCTCCTGGTAGGAGAAGAGGAACGCCCCCGAGGAGAGGTTGCCGTAGTCCCTCAGGATGGTGCGGGTGTGGCGTACGTCATGCTCCGTGATGCCGATGTTGTACTTGATGGAGTCCACCACCTTCTTGCCGCCGGAGTGGATCACCCAGTGCTTGATGTCGCGCCGCTTGAGCCCGTTGCGCTCCAGCAGCCGGTTGATGGGCGTGGCGATGTGTTCACCCAGGAGGTACGGGATCTCCCAGCCCAGGTAGAAGGAGAACTTGCCCGCCTCGAAGTCGAAGCGCATCTCCTCACGTGCCGCGGGGATCATCAGGCACTCGAAGTCCAGCAGCTCGGGCCCGTCTGCCGGGGAGTGCCCGGCGTCCGCCATGATCAGGGCCGCGGCCGCGCCGTCGCCGAACAGGGAGTTCACCACTCCGGTGCGCACGGTCATGTCGAAGACATAGGCGGCCGAGCAGACCTCCACGCACACCATCAAGGCCACCTTGCCCGGGTTTGAGGCGGCCCACTGGGAGGTGGGGACCAGGCCGTTGATGCCCGCGTTGCAGCCCATGCCGAGCATGTCCACCCGGTGGGTGTTGTGCCGCATTCCGCACTCGGTGACCATGTACGACGCGAGGCCCGGGCAGAGGAAGCCGGTGCTCGAGATCACCATCAGGTAGTCAACGTCCGTGGGCCTGGCGCCGTAGGCCTGGAGGCATCGCATGACCGCCTCCTTGCCGATACGCAGGCCCCACTCCTTGTGCTTGGCGATGAGCTGCTCGCCGCTCTCATCCGGCACCTGTCCGTCGGGACCGGGCTCGGGCAGCACCAGGTGGCGCTTGCGGATGTGGCTGCTCTCGAAGAAGCGGCGAACCAGCGGGTTGTCGCACTTGAACAGCTCCAGCAGATCTTGCTGGGTGTAGGTGCTCGGGGGGGTGGCGGTGCCCACCGAAACCAGCCTGGGGCGCAGGGATTGTTGGCGCGTGGATAGCATGGGCTAGCCGTCTCTTCGGCCGCGGCGTGATTGCGGGTAGAGCAGGGCCTGGGCGGTGCTGGAGAAGGAGCGCGCCCCCTCTTCGGAGCGCACCAGGGCCAGCGCCTCCTTGGCCAGGCGCAGGGCCAGGGGGTCCTTCATGGCCGCGGCGGCCGCCCACTGGTCGACGCGGTGGGGGAGCTCGTCGGTGGAGACCACCTCGCTCACCAGGCCGCACTCCAGGGCCTCATCTGCGTCCAGCTCGGCGCCGAACAGCACCAGCTTGCGCGCCATGGTGTCGCCCACGATGCGGGGCAGGCGGTACAAGCCACCGGCCGCCGGCAAAATGCCGAGCCCGGTCTCGGGCAAGGCGAAGCGGGCCTCCATGCTGGCCAAGCGCAGGTCACAGGCCAGGGCCAGCTCCAGGCCGCCGCCCATGGCCGGCCCGTCCACGGCGGCGATGGTGGGCTTGTGGCAGCCGTCCAGGGCGTCGAACACGTCCTGGGCACGCAGGCGCAGGGCCTCCTGTACACCTCGCGAGCGGACCTCCTTCAGGTCCGCGCCGGCGCAAAAACGGCCCGGGGTGCTGGAGCGGACCACCACCACCCGGACCTCCTCGCGGCTGTCCAGTCGCTCGATGCCCACCTGCATGGCCTCGAGCATCTCGGTGGTGTACGCGTTGGCCTTGTCTGGACGATCCAGCTCCAGGTAGCCCACCGGCCCGTCCACACGATATTTGATCTCTGGAGATGCGCTCATAGTTGGGATTCCTGAAGAAAAAGTACTCCACGGGACGGAGCGGGGCAAGGTCAAGGCGGTAAGGGCAATGAGGGCAAGCTCGAGCGCGAGGGGTGGTACTGCTGGTACTATGGCTGCCATGGAGCAGGACGGAGACTCCCCGCCGCGCAGCCGCCTTTGGCTGGACCTCGCCGTCGCCGGTGGGTTCCTGCTGGTTGTGCTGGTGGCGCTGGCGGCCGCGGGGTACCGGCCCGGGGAGGGGCAACTGGGGGGCTCGTTCCGGGATCTCGACTGGGATCATGTGGACTGGAACAACCACCTCTGGAACCTCTGGGACTTCCGCCGCGTCTACCTGGGCATCGGCTCCCCGCTGCACTCCAGCTCCGAGTTCTACCCCGAGGGGCTGCGCCTGGTGGCCTCCCAGGGGGACCTGCTGCTCAAGGCCATGGGCGGGGCCCTGGCCCTGGTCTTCCCGCCCGACACCACCTTCCTGCTGGTGGGGATCTTCATGCTCTGGGGCAACGCCCTGGGCGGCTACCTGCTCGGCCTCACCCTCACCGGGAACCGCCTGGCCGGCGGCGTCGTGTGCGGCCTGCTGCTCTGCTTCGCCTCGCCCGTGGCGTGGGCCGCTAACACCGGCAACCTGGAGTACGGCCTCTGGCTCTGGCTCTGCCTCTACCTGGTGTTCCTGACGAGGCTGCTCCGGGGCGGGCATTGGCGCGATGTGATCCTGGCGGCGGTGATGGGCGCCGTCACCGTGCTGGGCAACTACGTGTTCTTCTTCCACCTTGTGCTGACCAGCCTGATCCTGGTGGCCTTCCACGCGCGGAGCATGCGCGCCGGGCGGGTGGCTGCCATGGTGGCCCTGAGCGCCCTGCTGCTGCTCCCCCTGGCCTGGGGCTTTTACCAGGGGGGCAAGGAGTACAACCTCTCCTTCTCCCGTCCGCCGGCTGAAAGTGAGCTGAGCCATGAGGCGCGCATGCCATACAAGAACCGCGCCCTGGCCAGGGACTACCTGCCCGGCCCGTGGGAGCGCAAGCGGGAGGACGCGCCGCTGCAGGTGGCGGCCCTGGCCCTGGCCGCGGCCGCCCTGTTGCTCAGCCGCCGCCACCGGGAGGTGCTGCCCTGGGTGGTGTTAAGCGCCAGCTTCCTCGTGCTCTCCCTTGGACCCTACATCGCCGCCGGGCCGGGAGACTCGGAGGGCGACGGCGTGCCCCTACCCTTCCTCCTGTTCCACCGGTACGTGCCCCTCTACCACTACATCCGCTTCCCCCACCGCATGGCCACCTTCGTGGCCCTCCCGCTGGCCGCTGGTGCAGCGGTGGGCGCCGCCTGGCTGGCCCGCGGCGCCGCCACGCGGAGCGGCAAGATCACGCTGGCCCTGGGGCTGGCCGGCGTCGTGCTGTTGGAGGCGGCCCTCACCTGGCCCCTCCAGGTGACGCCCAGGCCACGCATCAACTCCTTCTACCTGCTCCTGGGCGAGCAGCCGCGACGTTTCGGCCTCGTGGTCTTCCCCATGGACTTCGGCTTGCTCGACGCGCGCTACCTCTACTACCAGACCCACCACAACAAGCCGCTGTTCAACGGCGTCTCCCCGCGCTACCTGGGCACGAGCGCCATCCCCCACTGGGACAAGGTTCAGAAGATCCCCCTGCTGCGCGCGGCGTACACCCTGCAGGCGTCCCACCTGGAGCGCCAGGAGCTATCCAAGTTCATCCCCCTGGACGACACGGATGAGCCCCTGAGCAGAACCCGTCTCAAGCAGAGCGCGCGGGAGCTGGCCGACCTGGGGCTGCGCTACCTCGTGCTGCACCGCAAGGTGATCTTCGAGAAGAAGCACGCCATCACCCTGCCGCCAAACAGCGACCTGGAGAGCATGCTCCGGTGGGTGCTGGGGAGGGCGGTGTATGAGGATGAGGAGCTGGTGGCGTGGGAGTTGAGAACCAGGAATGACAAAACGGGGAATGAAGAATGAGGAATGAAATAGTT
>CAZCFB010000101.1:0-4892 GCA_964497805.1 uncultured Kofleriaceae bacterium | reverse complement strand
CCCGTTCTCCGTTCCTGGTTCCTAGTTCACATCCTTTAGCGCCGCCTGCACCCCCCTCACAATCCTCTCCAGATCCTTCTCTGACAGCCCCGGATGCACTGGCAGGTGCACGATCTCTTCCGCGGCGCGCTTGCTGTGCGGAAACTCTCCCTGCTGGGGCGCGAACATGGGCAAGCTCGCGCAGTCGGACATGAAGCCCAGGTCGGTGTCCACGCCATGCTTGCGCAGGGCCTCGGCGAAGGCGCGGCGCCGCGGGTGGAACACGGGGAAGCTCATGAACACGTTGCCCTCGGCGCACGCCGGCACGGTCATGCCTGACAAGGGGGAGAGGGCCTGGTGCAGGTGCCAGCCGTTGCGCACCCGGGCCCCGTTCAGGTCGCGGTGGCGCTTCAGCTGCTCCATGCCCACGGCGGCCATGAGCTCCGAGGGGAGCGCGGAGGCCTCCGGCGAGGTCATGGGCCCTTCTGGCTCGTCCATGATCTTGTGCACCGGATCCACCCCGGCCAGGCCGCACAGCCGGATCCCCGGCAGCACGGCCAGGTTGAACACCAGGGGGCTGGTGAGCATGGTGATGCCCGAGGCCATGGCGGCCAGCTTGAGGCATTTGCCCAGGCCCATGGCCGGGTGACGCGCGGCCAGTTCCTCCATGCGCCGGGCCAGGGTCGGGTCCGAGGTGGTGGCCGCGCCGCCGCCCAGCAGGGTGAAGTTCTTGGTGGCGCCGAAGGTGTACAGGGCCGCGGTGCCGAAGGTGCCCACGGGCTTGGCCTTCCAGGTCGCCCCAACCCCCTGGCCACAATCCTCCACCAGGGCGACACCCCTGGCGCGGCACAGCTCGCCCACCCGGTCCAGGTCGCCGGGGTTCCCGAACAGGTGGGTCAAGACCACCGCCCTGGTGCGCGGCCCCATCACCGACCGCAGCTGATCCGGGTCCAGGTTGAACCCGTCGGGCTGCAGGTCAACGAAGCGCGGGGTGGCCCCTGCGGCCTGGATGGCCGCCGGCACCGCCGCAAAGTTGAAGGACTGCGTAACCACCTCGTCTCCGGGCGCCATGTGCATGCCGCGCAGGATCCAGTAGAGGGCCACCCGCCCGGAGGGGGCCAGGATGGCGGCGCGGCCGTCGAGCATCTCCTCGGAGAAGCGCTTCTCAAAGGTGGAGACCAGGTCCCGGTCCTGACCGGCGATGGTGGCGAGGGCGTGCAGGAAGGCCGAGGCCTCCCGGGTGGAGAGCGATGGACGGAAGCGGACGACAGCCATGGGGGCTCCTTTTCGTGATAACTACTGTGTATGCCCCATTGGCGGGTGGATTCAACCCCGCGCTGAGGGTATAAGGTGATGAACCCGAGGGGGGAAGAGGGAAGCACTACTTGAGTTCGAGGAAGAAGTGGATCTTCAGGATCATGGCATTGTCGATGATCCTGCTGCTCGTTGGCGGCGCCGAACTGGGATTACGGCTGGCCGGCTGGCCCAAGGTGGGCGCCGCGCCGACAACCCCCAAGGGGTACGAGTCCGACTACCTGCTGGTGATGCCCGGCGTGCGCGAGGATCTGCTCGAGCACTACACCGATGACCAGGGCCGGAAGATGGTGCGCACCGGCCGGCAGATGGTGGAGTCCCGCTTCATGCATGACCTCTCCTTCACGAAGAAGCCCGCCGAGGGGGTCAAGCGCATCTTCTGTCTGGGGGGCTCGGCCACCTTCGGCGTGCCCCACGAAAACGAGCCCGGCCTCCCCTTCCCCGATCGCGTGGAGCATTACCTCACCGAGGGCGGCGTCAAGGCCGAGGTGTTCAACCTGGGCGGGGCGTCCTTCGGATCTGATCAGGTGCTGGACCTGGCTGATCAGCTCATGGATCTGGGGGCCGCCGCCATCGTGGTCTACTCGGCCAACAACGAGTTCTTCAACTACCACATGAAGCTGTTGGAGCGGAACCGCGGCTTCGTCTTCCAAGACGTGGTGAAGATCCGCCTGGTGCACGCCATGCGTGAACTCCTGGGCATGGAGGTGGAGGAGACCGCGCTGGAGCCCACCGACAAGGCCCTCGGCCCCGAGGAACGCCAGCGCCGCATGGTGGCCGCCGTGCTCCAGGACACCTTCTCCCGCCACGGCAAGTCGGTGCTGCCAGAGCGCAAGGGCGGGCGCATGATTCGGCGGGATCCTCACCACAACAACGTGGTCTCCCGCTACGAGTCAAACATGAAGAAGCTGCTGGAGCTGGCGGCCAAGGCCAAGCCCAGCCCCCTTGTGGTGCTGGCCGAGGTGCCCGCCTACCTGCTGCACAAGCCCTGGCTCTCCATCCACAGCCCAGGGGTGGACACGGAGAAGCACGCGGCGCTGATGGAGCGCGGCGAGCTGCTGTTGCGGGTGAAGAACGAGGCCCCCACCGCCATCAAGGTGCTCACTGAGGCCACGGAGATGGACCCAACCCACGCCATGGGGCACTTCCTGCTGGCCCGGGCCTTCCTGGCCAACCAGGAGCCGGCCAAGGCGGTGGCCCCCCTGCGTGACGCCCTGGAGCTGGACATGGAGCAGGGCCGCCCCGTGGCCGCCTTCGGCAAGGTGGTGCGGCGCCTGGCCAAGGAGAACGGCGCCCTGTGGGTGAACATCGACGCCGAGCTGAAACAGGACAAGGACCCGAGGCGGGGCCGGGGCTTCTTCCATGATTCCTGCCACCTCACCGAGCGCGGGTACGATGTGCTGGGCAAGGCGGTGGCCGACGCCCTGGCGCCGAAGCTCAAACCTGTAACGGCGACCCCCCCAGACGATACTGAGCAGTAAGGGCCGACTCCCCGGCCTGATGAACCATCCTCAGAGGCCAGGCATGCTCGAAGTCCGCGCCCATGATCTGTTCTTGAAATACAACCCCTACCCCGGGGAAGGCCTGCCCAACCACTGCCTGCGCCTGCGCGACCTGACCCTGGCCCTGGCGGCCCACCGCTCGTCCGAGGTCGCCCCGGACCTGGTCGGGGCCGGCGCCTGGCTTCATGACATCGGCCTGCTGGTCGAGGACCCCAATGAGGCGCGCTACCTGCCTCGCGGCCTGGGCTTCTGTGAGCCGTACATGGACCGTTGGGGGGTGAAGGGGGAGGCGCGGCGAGAGCTGAGCCACATGCTGCTCTACAACCATGCCCTTCGCGCCCCGGCAGACATGGCCCCCACCGCCGAGATCATGCGCCAGGCGGTGCAGGTGGAGCACAGCCGCGGGCTGATCCGGAACGGGCTGCCACGCCAGGTCGTGAAGCATGTCTTCAGGCAGCACCCGAGGGACAACTTCAGCGCTGTCCTGGCCAGCTTCACCCGCACGGCCCTGCTCAAGGACGGGGTGGGCACCCTGGTGCCGACCTTCTTCCCCTGAGGGGACGCCACGGCGCCCCGCCCTCCCGCTTGATCCTACCCGGGGATGTGAAGAGGCGGCTACTTCAGGCGGGCGAGCGCGTCGGCCATGCGGGTCATGGCGAGCTCCAGCCGGTCCATGCCCGTGGCGTAGGAGAGGCGGATATGGTCCGGGCTGCCGAAGGCGTCCCCGGGGACCACCGCGATGTGGGCCTTGTTGAGCAGGTATAGACAGAACAGCATGGCGTCGCTCACAGGGTGGCCGTCATGCTCCAGGGTGAACTTCGAGGAGATGTTCGGGAAGAGGTAGAAGGCCCCGTGGGGCGTGGTGCAGGAAACCCCGGGCATTTGCTGCAAGCGGTCCAGAATGGCGTCGCGCCGCTGGACCATGGCGTCGGCCATACGGGCCAGGTCTCCCCGGTCCTCGTTGAGCGCGGCCACGCTGGCGTACTGGGCGATGGAGGTGGCGTTTGAGGTGGAATGGCTCTGCACCCTGGCCATTGCCGCCATCACCTTGCGGGGACCGGCGGCGTAGCCCAGGCGCCAGCCGGTCATGGAGTAGGCCTTGCTCATGCCGTTGACCACGATGGTGCGCGCCTTGATCTCCGGATCCAGGGAGGCGATGGATATATGCTCGTGCCCCCCGTAGGTGAGCTTCTCGTAGATCTCGTCGGCGATGATCCAGATCCCTTTTTCGCAACACACCTGGCCCAGGGCCTCGAGCTGCTCTCGGGTGTAGGTCACGCCGGCCGGGTTGGATGGGTAGTTCAGGATCACTAGCTGGGTCTTCGGGGTGATTGCCTCGCGAAGCTGCGCCGCGGTGAGGCAGAAGCCGTCCTGCTCGCGGGTGGGCACGATGACCGGTGTCCCGTTGGCCACCCGCACCTGCTCCGGGTAGGAGACCCAGTAGGGCGCCGGGAGGATCACCTCACCGCCATCCTCCACCAGCGCCATCATGGCCAGGTAGAGGCTGTACTTGGCGCCCGGCGACACGAGCACGTCCTTGAGGTCGTAGGCCAGGCCGTTGTCCCGCGCGAACTTGTCCACGATGGCGCGCTTGAGCTCGGGGATGCCGTCGTTGGGGGTGTAGCCGGTGAGGTTCCGGTCCAGGGCCTGCTTTGCCGCCTCCTTGACATGGGCCGGGGTGGGGAAGTCCGGCTCTCCGATGGAGAGGTCCACGACGTCCACGCCCGCGGCGCGCAGGGCCTTGGCCTTGGCGTTGATACTCAGGGTTGTCGAGAGCCCGATTCGGTTGACGCGTTTGGTGAGCATGAAAGTACAGGTCCTCTGCAAAAGTCCGGAAGCGCCGAGGAGGGGAATTTACCCGCGAACAGCCAGAGGTGGCAAGCTTTGACCCCTTGGCGCCAACCATGTGCGATCAGCCGGGCATTCGGTGCCCGGCCACAGCCTGGCAAGGCCAGGCGAAAGAACAAAGCGGCCGAAGGCCGCAGCAGGGCGGCTGGTGCCCCTTGGCGCCGGGCGCACTGCTAAGTACAATGTCCGGCAATAATCCTACTGGTAACTTGAGAAAGGAGAACCACGATGAAGAGAATCGTACTGGTA
>CAZCFB010000100.1:0-15376 GCA_964497805.1 uncultured Kofleriaceae bacterium | reverse complement strand
CTTCGAGCTGCAGAACACCGAGGTGAACCAGGGGCAGTTCAAGTCGGTGATGGGGTACAACCCGTCGGAGTTCTCCAAGGGCGGCGCCCTCAGCCCGGTGGACAAGGTGACCTGGCACGAGGCAGCGGCCTACTGCAACGCCCTCTCCACTATCGCCGGGCTCGCCCGCTGCTACACCTGCTCCGGCACCAAGGTTGGCACCGCCTGCGCCGTGGCCAGCGCCTACAGCCCCACCGGGGGCAACAAGCCGTTCCAGTCGTGTCCCGGCTACCGCCTGCCCACCGAGGCTGAGTGGGAGTACGCCTACCGCGCTGGCACACAGGCGGCCCTCTATACAGGCAAGGAAATGTCGGCATGCGCCACCACGGTGCCCGAGGTCAGCGCCATCGGCTGGTACCGCTGGAACCGCCCCAAGTCCGTGGGCACCATGCAGGGCGGCACCCGCCAGGGGAACTCCTGGGGCCTGTTCGACATGCCCGGCAACGTGCGCGAGTGGACCCAGGACGTCAGGGTGGTTGACCTGGGCTCTGCCAAGGTGACGGACCCGCTCACCAAACCCACCAGCCCGGGGGCCAAGGTGGGCGTGATGATCCACCGGGGCGGGGGGTGGCTCAGCGAGCCCGAGGAGCTACGCGCCGCCTCACGCAACGCCTTCTGGGACAACGACCCGAACAGCGATATCGGCTTCAGGGTGGCGCGGACGCGTTTTTAGGCGGGTGGACGCATGGCCTGACAATTCAACTGGTCATTGTTTGAGCCTTGCACGTTCAGATACCGGGACGGAAATATATTTACCTCACACGGAGACGACGGAGCCACGGAGATGCACGGAGGTTTTCTGGTGGGCCCCATTTGGAATCAGCCCCTCTTCCTCCTCTGTGACCTCCGTGCCTCCGTGCCTCCGTGTGAGGCCAGTAGTTCACTATCGCTTGGCGTTGTTGAGGGGGGTATCAATGTAGATGTATTGAATTGTCAGGTACAGGTCCAGCCCCTACGACAACCACATCAGCGCGTACGGCTCCAGGGTTTCCTCCCCGGTGAGCGCCAGCTCCTTGCCAGTGATCAGGTCCTTGCGCCGCTCCCCGGGCAGGGGGGACAGGTCCACCCGCCGCGGGTCATCGCTGAAGTTGGCCAGCACGAGGAGGCCGTCCTCTTCTGGCGCCCCGAAGCGGTGAAAGGCGAGCACATGGTCCGAGGCCAGGGGGATAACCCGCAGCGCGGCGCCGGCCAGGGCCTGGCACCCCTTGCGCAGGGAGATGAGCCGCTCCAGGCCCTGGTGAACCCTGGCCCGGGGTGAGACCGGGTCAGCCATGGCGCGCGCCTCTTGCTCCCACATGCGCCGCGGCCGATGAACCCAGCGCGTATCCTGGGCCAGGGCAGGATCGCCGGTGAAGCTGTAGTCGTTGAGCGCCGCCACCTCGTCGCCCAGATAGATCAGCGGGATTCCGCCGGTGGACATGATCATGCCGTGCAGCAGCAGGATGCGTCGCACCGACAGGTCAACCCCCTGCTTATCTCCCGTGTCCAGGGCCTGCTCCAGCCCGGCCAGGGATGCCAGGGTGCCGGCCACGCGGCAATCGCCGGTGCGCGGGTTGGCGCCGAAGGGCACGCCCCTGGCGAAGCTCCCGGGGTAGCGCCCCGTGTAGAAGTCGTTAAGGAACCGCCGGTGGTCCCCGCCGTCGATGCCGAGCTCGGCAGCGTCCTCGTCGCTGAAGGTCCAGCCGATGTCATCGTGGCAGCGCACGTAGTTGACCCAGGCGCACCCCTCAGGCAGGGCATGCCGGCGGGTCAGGGCCTGGCGCAGCAGCCGCACCTTGCGCGTGGCCAGGCTGTTCCAGAGCAGGGCCATGAGCAGGGGGTTGTAGGAGAGCTGGCACTCCCCGGCGCCGATGTACTCCACCACCTGATCCGGGTGCACGATGGCCTCGGACTTGAACAGCACCCCGGGCGCGGCCAGGCGGATCAGGCTGTTGTATGCGCGCAGCAAGCGGTGGGCCTCAGGCTGGTTCTCGCAGCCCGTGCCCATACGCTTCCAGATGAACGCCACCGCGTCCATTCGCAGGATCTCCACCCCCAGGTTGGCCAGGTGCAGCATCTCGCCCAACATGGCGCGGAAGACGCGCGGGTTCTGGTAGTTCAGATCCCACTGGTAGGCGTTGAAGGTGGTCCATACCCAGCATCCGGAGCGGGGGTCCAGGGTGAAGCTCCCCTCGCGCCGGTCCGGGAAAATGTCCCGCAGGGTGCGCTGGTAGGCGTCCGGCTCGGAGCGATCCGGGAAGATGAAGTAATAGCCCCGGTGGCGAGGATCCCCCGCGCGGGCCTTCTCGGCCCAGGGGTGCTCATCGCTGGTGTGGTTGAACACCATGTCCAGCACCAGGCTGATGCCCGCCTCACGCAACGCCCCGCACAGCCCCCGCAGCTCCTCTGTGTCGCCCAGGCGAGGATCCACCTGCCGGTAGTCGCTCACCGCGTAGCCGCCATCGTTCTCCCCGTCCGGCGAGACGAACAGGGGCATCAGATGCAGGTAGTTGATGCCGAGCTCTTTCAGGTACGGGATCCGCTGCCGCAGGCCCTTCAGGTCGTCGGCGAACCGGTCCACGTAGCACACGGCTCCCACCATGGCCTGGTCCTGGAACCAGGCGGGGTCCGCCGCGCGATGTAGATCCAGGGCCTTGAGCGGCTCCGGTCGGGCGATCCAGGAGTCGAGGCACAGGTTCAGGCTCTCTTCCAGGTGGTGGAGGAAGTCGTAGCGACGCCCGTACATGTGGAACAGATGCTCGAAAAGCTCTGGAAATATCTCATCAAGTCTGGATTCCAGGCTCGCCCAGAGGTCCTCCCCAACCCGTGCGCGCAGGCGTGGGCGGAACCGGGCCAGGGTCAGGGCTGCCTCCTCGGGCAGGGGGAGCAGATCACGCATATCGGAGGAGGATTTTACAGCCAGGCAGCCTTCAACTCTAGCGATTTTATGGTAAAAACATGGATTGGATATGGATTCTCGGTCTACAAGACGCTTGGCCCTGGCAGCCTCGCTGGCCCTGGTCATGGCTGGCGGCCTCGCGGCGGCCTCTGACCTGGGCTCACCTGCCGCGTTGAAGTTTGACCTTCCGAGCCCATCCCTCCACCAGTGGCTGCCGGTCCCCGCTGTGAGCGACTACTCATACGTCTGGGACCTGCCCAAGGGATTCAGCCACTGGGCCATCTCCCTGGAGCATGACAGCGAGGTGTACGGCCGCTTCAAGAAGGCGCCCTGGCTACTGGGCCATGTGCGCCAGGGGCAGCGTATCCCTGTGTACTTGCTTGCCAATGGCTACGGGTGCAAGGGTGGCGACTGGTACCGGGGAGACAGCCGCGCCACCATCTGCTCGACCGCCGGCTTCAACATCACCACCCGTCCGCCGGCCTCCGCGGACATCACCCAGGCGCGCCTGAACCGCCCCCTCCCCTATCGATACCGGCGGCTGGTCAAGGGGGGCGCCCGCCTGGAATTCAACGGCCTGCCCACGCCCGCGCAAGCCGAGGAGATTCGGCGAGCCCTGGCCAGCGGCGAGGAGCTGCCCGAGATTGTGGAGCAAAGGGCAGAGGGGGCCTTCTTCACGGCGGTGGACCGCGTCGTGTCGACAGAAACCGGCAGATACCTACGCACCATCCGTCAGACCTACGTGCGGGCCGAGGAGACGGCCCCCGTGCCCACCCCGGGCATGCACGGCGAGCCCCTTACCCACCAGATCAAGCTCCCGCTGGCGTTTGCCCACCTGGAGAGTGGAGCGAAGCTCTTCTGTCGTGGGGCAAGCGGCCTGGAGGTTTGCGGGAAGGCCCGCCAGCAGGCCCGCTTCCAGGTGACAGGGCTGGAGCAGGTGGGCGATCAAGCCTATGTCCACGGCGCGGGTGGATTCCTGGCCCGGAGGCAGGACGTGCGGGTGGCCATCAAGCGCCGGCGCCCCCCGAGGGTGGCAGCCGAGGAGCGGTGGGTCCACTTCGACCTCCGGGACCAGGTGATGGTTGCCTATGAGGGCGATCGCCCTGTCTACGCCACCCTGATCTCCAGCGGCAAGGAGGGGTATGAGACCCCCACCGGCCTGTTCCACGTCTACACCAAGTGGATCTCACACCGCATGGTGGGCACGGATGAAAAGGACGGGCCCTACGACATCGACGAGGTGCCGTGGGTCATGTTCTACAGGAACAGCTACGCCGTGCACGGCGCCTACTGGCACAACACCTACGGCCAGGTGCGCAGCCACGGCTGCACCAACCTGAGCCCCGCCGACGCCCGTTGGCTGTTCCACTGGACCGCCAACCCGGTGCCGAGAGGGTGGCATGGGTTGAATGTGGGGAAGGGAAAGGGGACGGCGTTCTTTTTTACCAAGTGATTTCAGGAATTAACTTGTAAGTTCCTTAAGCAAAGGATACGTCTCCCGAATCGTCTCCCAAAGCTCCTCATAGGGCAGGTCCTGGTAGTGCCCGCGGTCCATCACATAAGTAATATGCGGGTGCCCTTCCGGATCCACCGGGTGCATCATCGCGTCATTCTCGCCGTCCAACTCCACAGTTAGCGCGTTTGATTTGCGGGAGGTTTCGGGATCAAAGGCCGGGGTCGCCTTGACCCAGCGTCCGCCCAGGCGCAACTCCACGTAGCCGTGAAAGACGAACAGGTCAGTGCCCATGAGCCGGCGCAGGCGATCTGGTATCTGGTGGTTCCTCACATCGGCGAAGCCTAGCCTGGCAGGGATCCCTGCCGCCCGGGCCAGGGCCGCCAGCAGCACAGCCTTCTGAACGCAGTAGCCGCTGCCTCGGGCCAACACTCTGGTGGCAGGGTAGGCGCTCCGTGGATCCGCGGCAGCCTGGGGCTCATAGGCGATGTTGTCCCGCACCCAGTTGAACAGAGCCACCGCGGTCTCCCGGGCCGTTGGGCGAGCCAGGGAAGCGGCGAGATCCATGATCTCGGGGGCCGCGCACTCCAGATACTGGGTGGGGGCGAGGTAAGGCTCCAGGTTGGCGCGCTCCATGGATGGATCTCCTCGGCCGCATCTTAACTTGAAAGGGCCGCTCATAGCGTGTTGCATCAGTTTGTGTTAAACGGGCAAAAGTAGCGGAGTCATTTCATTGGGTAATAAGAAGAACAAAAAGAAGGCCAAAGCGTCAGCCGCGCCCCCCGTGGTGGGGGTTGATATCGGCGGCACCAAGATCCACGTGGTGCTCAGCGACAGCTCCGGCGCGGTGAAGGCCAGCGCCAGGGTAAAGACCCGCCGAGACGGCGAGTTCGCCGGCATCATGAAGCAGGTGGTCCGGCTGGTTAAGAAGGCCGCGGGCAAGGGCGGCCTCGGGTTGTCGGATCTTGCGGCGGTCGGGGTGGGCGCGCCCGCTCCGATCCTCCCTGACGGCACCGCCGTGAGCGCGCCGAACCTGGGCTGGGACAATGAGCCCCTCGGCGCCACCCTCAAGGAGCTGCTGGGCCGGCCGGTGTTCGGCATCAACGACTGCAACGCTGGCACCCTGGCGGAGCACACCTTTGGCGCGGCCCGGGGCGCCCGCTCGGTGGTGGGCCTCTTCATGGGCACCGGCCTGGGCGGCGGCCTCGTGTTGAACAACCGCCTGATAACGGGCGAAAACCACCAGGCCGCTGAGCTGGGCCACATGGTGATCCGGCCTGGCGGGCGGCCGTGTGGGTGTGGCAACCGGGGCTGCCTTGAGGCGTACGCGTCCAAGTCCGGCATGTCCCGGGCCCTGCTGCACGCCACCGTCTGCGATGGGCGGCAGACCGTCCTGACCGAGCTGTGCCAGGGGGACCTGCGCAGGCTGCGCAGCGGGGCGCTCCGCAAGGCGTACAAGGCGGCAGACCCTCTCTGCCAGGAGGTGCTGCACGAGGCGGTGGAGTACCTGGGCTACGGGGTGGGCAGCTTCGTCACCATGCTCGGCCCCGAGGTGGTGGTGCTGGGCGGCGGGGTGATGGAGGCCATGGGCGAGCAGCTTCTGCCGCGGGTGGTGGAGGCGGCCAGCGGGGTCGTCTTCCCGGCCGGCGCCCTGGCCCACACCCGCGTCTGCCTGGCCGAACTGGAGGACGACTCGGTCGCCCTGGGGGCGGTGGCCTGGGCCCTGCGCTCACTGGGCCTGGCGGGAGGTGAGGCGTGAGCATCGAGAAGGCCACGGTCCTGCTGGTGGAGGACAACCCGCCGGACGCCGACCTGATCGAAGCGTTTCTGGAGGAGGCCCGGGTGGAATACCGCCTGCTCCACGCCGAGCGGCTGAGCGAGGCCAAGGCCCTGCTCGGCAGCAGCGAGGGGGCGGAGGTGGACCTGGTGCTGCTCAACCTGGGCCTGCCGGACAGCGTGGGCCCGGACACCTTCACCCAGCTCTCCGCAGCCCATCCGGAGGTGCCCATCGTGGTGCTAACCGGGCTTGAGGATGTGGAGGTTGGCTCCACGGCCGTGCAGGGGGGCGCCCAGGACTACCTGGTCAAGGGGAAGGTGGACACCGGCCTGCTGGATCGCTCCATCACCTACAGTATCCAGCGGCACCGGATGCTCAAGCAGATGGAGCGCAACGTCAACTACCTCACCACCATCCTGGAGACGAGCTGCGATGGGGTGATGGTGGTCGACCCCGAGGGCATCATCCGCGATCTGAACCCGGCCGCAGAGGAGCTGCTGGGCGAGCCACGCGGCGAGCTGCTTGGCCAACGGTTCGGCGTGCCAGGAGCCCAGCCCGGCGGGACCCTGCTCGGGCTGCTCCAGCCGGGGAGCGGGGCCACGCCCCACCGCCGCGCGCTGGCCGAGATGCGCAGGGTGGACATGGTGTGGGAGGACGGGCCCATGCACCTGGTGCTCCTGCACGACGTCACCGAGAGCTGGCTCATGCGCGACCAGCTGGAGCAAGTGGTCCAGCGCTGGCGATCCACCTTCAACGCCGTGGATGACATGATCATGGTGCTCGACAAGGACCTGAAGGTGGAGGCGGCCAACCGCGCCACCTATGAGTCTCTGGACGGGCCAGTGGTCACGGGCAGCACCTGCCATGCCCTGCTCCATGGGCACGAGTGCCCCATCCAGGATTGCCCGGTCACGCTGTGCATCGAGACCGGGGAGGCGGCCCGGGCGGAGATGCTGGACTCGGCGAACGGGGACCGCTGGATGGAGGAGATGGCGTACCCAATTACCGGGCTCACCGGCGAGGTGGAGAACGTGGTGCTGGTGGTGCGAGACATCACCGAGCGGCGGCAGGCAGAGAAGAACCGCCGCCGCCTGGACGCCAAGAACGCTCTGCTGGATCAGATGCGCCGGCTCAACGAGACCAAGACCCACTTCATGGACATGGTCACCCACGAGATGCGCACGCCCATGACCGCCATCGGCTCCGGGGTGGGGCTCCTGCTGAGCGAGCAACTCGGCCCGCTGAGCGCGCGCCAGCGCAAGTTCCTGGAGATGATGGAACGCAACATCAAGCGGCTGCGGCGCTTCTCCCGGGACGTGCTCTCCCTCACCCGGCTGGAAGCGGACCGCTACCCTCTGCACCCCAAGGCGATCCCCCTGGAGGCGCTCCTGCGTCCCATCGTGGACCTGATGCAGCCCATGGCAAAGGGCCGCGACATTTCCCTGATCCTGGAGAAGGGGGAAGAGGGGATCCGAGCTCACGCCGACGAGGACGCCCTCTCACAGGTGATCACCAACCTGCTGGCCAACGGCCTGATCCATTGCCCGCCGGGCACCTCGGTGCGCATCTGGTGGGGGCTCCTGGACCGGGACCGGGTGGAGGTCACCGTGGCAGACGACGGCCCGGGCATCCCCGCCGACACCCTGCAGGCACTGTTCGACCGGTTCGGCAAGGGGAGCGAGACGGAGAGCCCAAGCCACATCAGCCTGGGCGCCGAGGGTGCTGGCCTGGGCCTGGCCGTCTCCAAGGTGTTGCTGGAGCGCATGGGAGGCGGCCTGAAGGCGACCTCCGTGGCGGATCAGGGCACGACCTTCCGCCTGACCTTGCTGGCGCGAGCGCCGGTCGAGTAGCCCGCCAGGTTCTAGTTCGGAGAGAGCGTCACCACCGAGAACCAGAACCCCTTGATCTTTCGCACAATCGTGAGGAACTTCTGCAGGTCCACGGGCTTGGTGATGTAGCAGTTAGCGTGCAGGTCGTATGACCGGAGCACATCCTCCTCCGCCTCCGAGGAGGTGAGCACCACCACCGGGATCCGGCGCAGATCCGGGTGACCCTTTATCCTGGAGAGCACCTCCCGGCCGTCCATTCTGGGCAGGTTCAGGTCGAGCAGGATCAGGTCGGGCCGGGGGGCATTCTCATGCTCCCCCTCCCGGAGCAGGAAGGACATGGCCTCCTCTCCGTCGCTGGCCAGGAAGAGCTCGTTGTGCAGCTTCGCTTCGGCCAGGCCCTCCCGGGTGAGATCTACATCTCCCGGGTTGTCCTCCACCATCAGGATTCTTACGGGCCTCGGGGTCATGCCTCTCCTCCTTCGGGCGCCAACATGGTCACATGGAACGAGGTGCCCTCCCCCTCCTTGGACTCCAGTCGGATCGTACCGCCGTTGTGCTCGATGATGCGTTTAACCAGGGCGAGGCCAATGCCGGTGCCCGGGTACTTTTCCCGCTTGTGGAGGCGCTGGAAGATGGCGAACACCTTCGCGTGGTGTTCGGGGGCGATGCCGATGCCGTTGTCCTTCACGGTGAGGGTGACCCGACCATCCTCCCGGTTGCCCGAGATGGATATCTCCGGCGCGGTGCCGGCGCTGAACTTGAGAGCGTTTGTGAGCAGGTTCTGCAGCACCTGCTTCGCGTGCACAGGCTGAATCAGGGCGGCGGGGAGCTGCCCGCACTCGACCTTCGCGCCTCTCTCGGCCACGCGGTCGCTTAGCCCATCCAGCACCGTCGCGGCCACCTCCGAGAGCTCCGTGGGTTCGGCCGGAGGCTTCAGGCGCCCCACCCTCGAGAACTCCAGAAGATCGTTGATCAGGATCTGCATGCGCTGGGCGCCGTCCACCGCGTACCCGATGAAGCGGTCGGCCTCATCGTCCAGCTTGGCCGAGTAGCGCCTGCCCAGCAGCTCCGTGTAAGAGGAAACCATGCGCAGAGGCTCCTGCAGGTCGTGAGAGGCCACGTAGGCGAACTGCTCCAGGTCCTTGTTGGATCGAGCCAGCTCGCTCATGGCCGCCGCCAGCTCGGCCTCAGCCTTCTTGCGCGCGGAAACCTCCTCGAAGATTGCGTTGAAGTAGCCCTTCTCGGGGCAGTTGGCCACCACGTTGTACCAGCGGTCGAAGGGGGCGAAGTAGATCTCCATCTCCAGAGGTTCGCCCGTGAGGGCCACCTCGCCGTACGCCTTGATCAGATCCGGCTCGGCGTTCTCGATGCCGGGGATGATCTCGGTCACCCGCCTCCCGATGATGTCCGCTGCCTTGAGCCCGGTGTACTGCTCGAAGCGCGAGTTCGCCTTGAGGAAGATGTAGTCCACCGGCTTGCCATCCTCATCGAGGACCATCTCGTGGTAGGCCCAGCCGAAAGGCACATCACGGAAGAGTGCCTCGTAGAGGCGATTCTCCTGGCGGAGCTTGTCCAGACCAGTTGGGCCGGGATCGTCTGCGGTCATTCCCCTCTCTCCGGTAGCGAGCGTCCCTTTTTATACCATCAATCAGGAGTTTCGCCCGGTCCGCGCTCTCTGCAAGGCTACGCCTGCCACGATGAGGCCCAGCCCCACCAGGGTGAAGGGGTGGATCGGCTCGCCCAGCACAAACTGGATGAAGATGAGGGAGAGAAACGGGGAGAGGAAGATCAGGCTGCTCAGCCTGGCCGTGGAGGGGGTCAGGCGCATGGCGCGCAGCCAGAGCACGAAGGTGACGCCCATCTCGAAGGCGCCCACATACGCGGCGCCCAGCAGGCCCCACGGCTGCGCCGGCCTGAGCCCGGGTCCCAGGAGGCAGAGGCCGAGGGTGAGGGGGATGGCGAAGAGGAAGTTGAGCAGCAACGCCGCCACCGGCTCGCGCCCATCCCTGGCGTTGGCGATCCAGTAGAGCGCCCAGATGATGGTGCTCCCCAGGGCCAGGGCCACGCCCACCGGATCAAACAGGCGCAGCTCCAGGGACTGCCCCCGGGTGGCGATGGCCACCACGCCGGCGTAGGCCACCACGATGCCGGCCAGGTCCCGGCGGGTGGGGCGCTGTCCCTGCAGGGGGATGGCCAGCAGGGAGAGGGTGATGGCCCAGGTGTAGTTGAGGGGCTGGGCGACCTGGGCGGGGAGCCGGTCGTAAGCCTCGAACAGGACCAGGTAGTAGAGGGTTGGGTTGAGCAGGCCGAGGCCGGCGGAGGTGAGGGCGTCCTTCAGCGTGGTCCGGCTCAGGGCGGCGCGGAGCTGGCCCCTGGCCACGAGGATCAGGGCGAGCACCCCGGCCGAGGAGGCGGTGGCGTAGAAGAGCAACTGGATCGGCTCCAGGTGGCGCAGGGTCAGCTTGAAGGCGGTGGCCACCGTGGACCAGAGGCCCACAGCGGCGAGGCCGTGGAGGTAGGCCCTGTTGGAGGGAGCTACTTCTCCCACACGATCTTTCGCTTGAGCCGGGGCTGCCAGTAGAGGCGGCGGCGCTTCCCCTTCACCGCGGACCGCTTCTCCACCGGCGGCGGCGCCTTCCACCCCTCGCTGTCGACCACGATGAGCCGCTCCATCTCCACCAGGTAGGCGCCGTCGTCCCGGTTGATCTTGCGCGCCTCACGCAGGGCCGCCAGCGCCTCCCGGTAGCGGCCCAGGCCGGCGAGGGCCAGGCCCCGGGAGTAGTGCACATGCCCCAGGGTGGCGGCCGGAAGCTCCCTCGCCCCGGCGGCCTTGAGGGCGGCGGTGTACTTCTTGAAGGCCGCGCCCCAGGCGCCGTTTCGCGCGTGTCCGTTCCCCTGCTCCAGCTCGGCGAGCACGGCGTCCTTGTACAGGGTGACGCGGCGGGTGAAGTGGTTCTTGAGCATGGCCACCCCGTTCTTCACGAGCCGCTTGACCGCGCCCTGCACCGAGGCCTTGCACGACCCGGCTGGCCCGAAGCCCTGGACCAGCACCGAGGGCGGCTCCTTGCGGTTGTCCGCGTTGATCAGCCAGATGCGCGCCGTGATGGTGCTGCCGCTGCACTGCTCGGGGGCGGCCTCTTGTTTGGCCTCCGCGCTCTTCTCCTTCTTCTTGGCCCCGGGCACGAGGTCGCCCAGCTTGTGCTTCTCCTCGCGTGTCTCCCGATCCAGCGCCTCCCGGGTGGCCGCCACGCGGTGGTCCAGCACCACCCCGGCGATGAGCAGCTCGCCGGCGGCCAGCAGATCCAGGTCCTTGCTGTAGCTCACCATGCAATCGCACCCCACCTTGAGGGGGCCGCTGAACGCGGTGCGCAGGCGCTCGCCGTCCGGGCCGAGGAAGGAACCTATGGATATGGACTCGTACCCATCGAGGCGCACCGGGGCGGGCACGCCGAGCATCACCTGGGCCCGGTACGGCACCGGCCGCCCCACCTTGGCGCAGGCCTGCTCGTGGCCAGCGTCACACGCCTTGCCCATGACCTCGTGGCCCCGCGCCTCGTCCTTCTTCATGCCCTGGCCGGCCAGGAGCTTCTGGCCCAGCAGGAAGCAGGCGCGTGACTCTCCTTTCTGGCAGGCCCGGTCCAGCACCTGGAGCAGGGAGACGCTCTTTTGGGCCAGGGCCAGCGACGGCGATAACAAGATAAGTGAGATGCCGAGCAACAGGATCCGCATGCACCCTACCCTCAACCAGTTGCCGGCGGTTTGCAACATTGGGCCGGATGGCGCATATACCTGTGCCATGCAACAGAACACGCGAAACATCCTCTCGCTGACCAACCATGAGGTCTATGTGCTCACCGCCCGCCACGGGGGGAAAGAGAACGGCCAGGTCGCCACCTGGATCATGCCCGCCACCCTTGCCCGCGGGTTCGATCGGGTGGTGGCCGTTGTCTCCAGGGCCAACTTCACCCACGGCCTGCTGGAGGCGAGCGGACAGTTCGCGTTGAACATGCTGGCCGCCGGCCAGATCGACCTGCTCCACCGCTTCGGGGTGCTGTCAGGCCGTGACCAGGACAAGATGGCGGGCCTGCCTCTGGAGCGCACCCCCGCGGGGTTGCCCGCCCTGGCGGAGGCGGTGGGCTGGATGGAGTGCCGGGTGATGGACGCCATGGACGGCGGCGACCGGGTGATCTACCTGGCCGACGTCACCGCCAGCCGCCTGAACCCTGACCGCGAGCCCCTGCGCAAGGCCGACGCCTTCGCCGCCCTGCCGGATGAGGTCAGGCAGGCTTTGATCCAGAAACGTTTGGATGAGGGGGAGCGGGACAGGGATGTGATCAGGCGGACTACTTGAACCTTCGCAGCCGCGCCGAGACCTCCGGCGACTCCTTGAGCGCCGTGCCCACCAGGCGGACGCCGGTCTTCATCAGGTCGGTGGTGGCGCGCACGAAGTCACGCGGCGGCATGCCCACGCTGTCGAAGCCGTCCTCGGTGGGGGTGAGGTTTTCCCAGTTGTGGAACAGCCGGCCCCAGTCGCTCTGCAGCACCTGGTGCACCCGCCGGTTGCCGTTCTGGGGGTACCAGTACACGTCGTGGTACAGCACCGAGGCCACGTAAGCCCACGGGGCGAGCCAGGTCTTGAGCGACCACTCCATCATCGGCTTGAGCGGGCCCCAGTAGATGCGGTGCTGGTTCTTGGAGGCGAAGGTCATCTCCTTGAACGGGCCGTCGAAGTTCCAGTTCTCGTCGGCCGCGTCCACATCGCCGACGATCTCTATCTCACGCGGATCGCCGCAGCCGAGCCCCATGTCGTGGGCCAACTTGATGAACTTGATGCTCAGCGGATCCATGCCCATGAGCTTGGCCGCCACCGCGTCAATGGCCACCTGGTCTGAGGAGGCGAGGATCACGTTCTTCACATGGGGAACCATGCAGCGCGGGCCCGGGCCGTCACCCGCGAAGGTGCCGTCCATCACGGCGAAGATGCCGGGGTGGATCTTCTTCTGGATCATCAGCAGGTCCACGAGGGTTTCGTGGATCACCGGGTGGGTCCAGTGGCGGTGTTCGTTGAGCAGGCCGCCGAAGGCGTTCTTCATGGCGCCGGTGGTTGTGGTGAACACGTGGGTCTTCACCGTGGGGAGGTGGATGATGTTCTCGCCGATGAAGCGCTTCGGGATGTTGAACCCGTTGGGGTAGACGTCGTTGAGCACCAGGAACTTGTCGGCCAGGTCGCCCACCGCCTCGCGGATCGGGATCCACTCCTCGCCCTCGTACAGGTGCACGTTGCGCAGGCCGTGGGCGTCGGTCACGTTGACCTGTTTGTTCTCCCGCTCGCCCAGGTGTGCGTCGATGACCACGGTGCGGTTATGGCAGCCGTGGATCAGGTCGGGGTCGTACCCGTCCTTCTTCATGGCGTTGATCACGCCGTCCAGCTGCCACGGCACGGTGGAGCTGCCCGGGTAGAAGAAGTGCCAGGAGATGTTGATCTTCAGCCCGGTGTCCGCGGTGCGGTTGATCACGTCCTGGTAGCCAGCCAGGTTCATCAGCTTGTGGTAATCGCGGCGAACGGTGGCCGGGGTTGTCCTCAGGATTGCGACCTTGGAACGGCTCATATGGGGACTCCGTAAGGCTAGTGGTTGGTCCGGTAGATGTTGCCTGCAACCTCATACGGTATTTGCGGGCCAAAGGCAAAGCGAGCCTTGACAATTGGCCAACAGTTAGTCACAGCTAATTGTGTACTTCGCAACTAATTGGCGCCAGGATTCCCCCCGCTGCTGGTTCATTTTTCTGGCGCTGCTCCTGTTCTTCAGCGCAGGTGAGGCACACGCGCAGCTGCGCTACGCCGGCTCCCTGGGCGTGCGCGGCACCTACAACAGCAACGTCTTCGCCGGGCAGGCCGGCGATTTCGGCGATGACTTTGTCACGGAGCTGGAGCCCGCCCTCTCCCTGCGGCTGGATCGCCCGGTGGACCAGCTGGCCCTGACCTACACCTTCGCCCTTCAGCTCTACAACCGCGCCGAGGACCCCGAGACAGGGGACAAGCTCCTGGGTTACACCAACCGCCTGGAGCTGATCTATTTGCACCAGTTCAGCCAACGCACCAACCTGACCCTCACCGAGCGGGTGGTCCAGGGCACGGAGAACAACCTCGTGCAGGCGGCCGTGGACGCGGCCGGAAACCTCCAGCCCGGCATCCCCCTGAGCAGCAGCGCGTTCGTCGCCAACTGGATCGATCTGGGGCTGGCTCATGATCTCTCCCAGACCTGGTCCATCTCCACCGGTGTGGCTGGCAACGTGCGCCGGGTCTACGGCCTGGACCAGGGCGACGGCGCCCTGCCCCATCAGTACGGCGTGGCCTGGACCGGCGGCGTGGGGTGGGCCTGGGATGATCAGGGCCAGGTGGCGCTGGGGACCACCGTGGGCTGGGGCGGCTGGCAGACCGAGGAGGCCAGCGGCGAGGAGCACCCGCTGCTGCACCAGGTCCTGGGCACGGTGGTCCTGGACCTGCGCTGGCAGTTCACCGAGGTCCTGACCACCACCGTGGGGGGCGGCCTCGCCTGGCGCCTGAATCAGGCTGAGGTGGCGGTGACCGCCGCGGATGGGACCGAGCGCCTGGAGGGGGGGGAGATGTCTCCAGGCCTGGCCCCGGTGGCCAGGGCCGGCCTCTACCTGCAGCTCGGCCCCGGGAGGACCCTCTTCGCCGGCTACGGCCACGCCTACCGCTCGGATGTCCTCATTGGCGGGAACACAACCACGGGCCAGGACGATACGGCCTACATTCGCCTGGACTGGCGCATCTCCAGCTGGCTGCTCCATGGCGGAGGCACCTACTCCTACCTGCGCTTCACCACCGAGGACCCGCTGGGCGCGGAAACCGAGGGCGCCCTGCACATGGGCGGCGCGGAGGTGGGGATCACCGTGGCCCTGCTCCGGGGGCTGGAGGCGCAGGCCAGCTACCGGTTCGATCTTCTGGAGGAGGCCAGCGCCGACGCTGGCGTCAACATCCTGGAGTACAGGCGGCACATGGTGGGCGTGGGCCTGACCATCACCTGGCCCCCGCCACCCGCGGGCGATGTGGAGCCGTTGATTCCGGGCTTCAGCTTGTAGGGGCCGCTCATTGGTCGGATCTTCAGCCTGTTCTCCCAGCACAGAACAGAAGCTCAATTGATTGGGATTAGCGGCGTACAACCCTGCAGATCATGAACCTCAGAATATTGGCTCTGACTCGACCAGAGCGGAGCCCACCCTGTGTGAGCTCCGCCTGAGAGGTTCATGCGGCCCGTCTTGGCCTGTGCACCAGGGTCCAGAGGATGGCCGCGATCTGATCCATATGGGCATCAACAGCCTGCCAGGCGGCTTCGCTGACATAGCCCCAGGCCAGAGCCAGGTGCAGGGCCGCCCGG
>CAZCFB010000099.1:0-15500 GCA_964497805.1 uncultured Kofleriaceae bacterium | reverse complement strand
AGGGTGTTTGTGGTGGGTGGGAAGGGGCAAGGGGTTAAGGGCAAGGTGGGCGGGGGCGGGGGCCGGGGCCGGGGCCAGGGGAGTAGCCTCCGGCTGCTCTGGCCGGTTACGGGGGGGGCGTTGAGTTCGGGGTATGGGAAGAGGAAGGGGAAGCCCCATGAGGGAATCGATATCCGAGCTCCCCGGGGGACGGCGATTTTGGCGGCGGCGGACGGCACGGTTATGTACGCGGGGGATGGGGTGCGGGGTTATGGCAACATGATCATCATCCGGCACAGCGGCGGGCTGGTGACGGTGTACGCCCATAACCAGCGCAACCATGTCAGCGAGGGGGTGAAGGTTAGCCGGGGTCAGGTCATCGGCGAGGTGGGCAGCTCTGGCCGCGCGACGGGGACACACCTGCACTTCGAGGTGCGCCAGGGTGAGACGCCCGTTGATCCGCTGGGGCATGTGAAGAAGCCGTGACGACTCGCCTGGCCCGGCCCGCACTTTTGAGATAGTTTCTACAGTCCCTGATACCTGAAATCGCAGCCCCGAGGAGAGATATGGATCCGCGCATCGACCTTCTGAAGCAGAACATCCGTGACATCCCGGACTTCCCCAAGCCGGGCATCATCTTCAAGGACATCACCCCGCTGCTGGCCGCGCCCGACGCCTACCGCGCGTCCGTCGAGCTGTTCACCGAGCACTACAAGGATATGGGCATCGAGGGGATCGTGGCGGTGGAGTCCAGGGGCTTCCTCTGGGGCGGCGCGCTGGCCATGGAGCTGGGCATCCCCATGCTCATCGTGCGCAAGCCGGGCAAGCTGCCCGCGGACGTCGAGTCCATCGAGTACGACCTGGAGTACGGCACGGACAAGCTGGAGATCCACAAGGACGCCATCACGCCGGGGATGAAGCTGGTGGTGCTGGACGACCTGCTGGCCACGGGCGGCACGGCCGCGGCCACGGCGCAGCTGGTGAAGAACCAGGGCGGCGAAGTGGTGGAGTGCGCGTTTGTGATCAACCTGGCTTTCTTGAATGGGGCTGAGAAGATTGGGACGAAGTGCTTTTCGCTTATTGATTACTAGCCGATAACTTCGAAGGGCGGCGGCATGGGCGGGCGCTTTTCCGTCCTCAGACAGTCCTCGTCGCTTCGCTCCTGCGGAACTGCGGGCGGAAAAGGCCCACCGCATGCCGCCTCAGCTACTGGCCAGGTGGATCAGCTTTTTTTTGGGGGGGGGAGGATTCGGTCGCTCACGCGGGTGAGCCGTAGTGACGGCTCCTGCGGAACTGCGGGCGGAAAAGGCCCACCGCATGCCGCCTTGTTTGACGGCCAGGGTGATCAGTTTTTTGTGGGGGGGGATGGTGGCCAGAGGGTTGTGGTCAGGCCCTGGTAGTTTGTGCAGGTGTAGAGCTTGAAGTTTCGCACTGTGCGTCCTGCGCGGTGGATTTGGATCTTTTCTAGCAGGCGAGGGTTTGTGCACTTGTAGAGCTGCTCTGGCTTGAAGGGGAAGCGCTCGTCATACAGGTAGAGCAGGTTGATTCCTCGACGGGCGGAGCCGTCGCCGGTGGGAGAAAAATCGAATTGGTCTTGGCGTGGTGAGGGGCAGATGACGTCGAACCGGCCTCGGGCGGCGAAGGCGAGCTGCGAGCAGGTAGTGTAGTGGCAGGCAGCGACGGGCGTGGGGGTCGCGGAGGTGTGTTTGGCGATGTGTTCCGCCACGGTTGGCCAGCCTCGAAGCTCGTTGCTCAGGTCGTATCTGGGCACGTAGCTGGCGGGCATGGCGCGGACGCCCAGGTCGGTGAGGACATGGAGGTGGAAGATCACCGCCACAAGCGCGGAGAAGGCCGCGCCGAGCCAGGTGGTGATGCGTACCCCACGGCGGGAGTCGGCGAGCCAGGCCGGCAGGTAGCGGCCCAGGGCGATGACCAGGGGCAGGTAGCCAGCGGCGGGCCAGTGGGGTTCGGCTGAGGGGACGAGCAGGATCAGCAGGCAGGCGGGCAGCAGCAGTGAGGCGGCGCACAGGAGCAGAAAGCGGGCCGTTGGATCATGTGTCTTGCGGCCCCAGAGGCTCCAGGCCGCCGCCACCAGGCCAGCCAGGATAAAGGGAGAGAGGTAGCCGATCTGGCCGCCCAGGAGCTTGCCCAGGTTCTCCAGAGACGGGCCCACCGGGCGGGTGTGACGCTGGCCCAGGTGGTAGGCCAGGGTTGGCCAGCCCCGGGAGGCGTTCCAGGCCAGGACCGGCAGGGCCCCGGCCAGGGCCAAGAGACAGGGCAGGGCGGCGGCCTGGAGGCGTCCTCTCCGTCGAGAAAAGGCCACCTGGAGCAGGGGCACACCGAGGAAGAGGCCGAGGTACTTGGTGGAGAACGCCATGCCCCAGAGCAGGCCCGCCAGGCAGAGCAGTGGGAGCGTTCCGCCCCGGCGGCGGGCGGCGTCCAGCGCGGCCAGGAACCCGAGCACCAGCGCGATGAAGGGCACATCAGGGTTGGCCGCGCCGCCGGCCACCAGGAACATGGGCATGGCCAGCAGGATCAACGCCGCCCATGCGCCGCCCAGGCGGGCCATGAGCAGGAGCGTGATCAGGGAGGTGACGATGAAGGGCAGCCTCACGGCCAGAGTCGAGTCGCCGTCGGCCAGGGCCGCGCCAGCCCGGATGAGCAGCGCCACCATGGGGCCGTGATCAAAGTAGCTGAGGGAGAGGTCGGTGGACCAGGTCCAGTAGTAGGCCTCGGCGTCACCGAGGCCCACGGCGGCCGCGGTGAACAGGCGGGCGATGGTCAGCCCGACCAGGAGGATGAAAAAGACGAACCTGACCCTGGGCTGTTGATCTATCTGGGTCAGGTCCATGAACTGGGCGCCCCCGACGCGACTTGAACACGTGACCTACGGTTTAGGAAACCGCCGCTCTATCCGGCTGAGCTACGGGGGCTCATTTATTACGATGCGAGATTGGTTTTGCCGGAAAGTGGCGGCGGGGTCAAGGGTGGTGATTTGGAGTGGGGGAGGTGGTTTTTTTACATAACTAAATATTATGTAAAGTTTTAGGATTGGGATGGGGTGGTGAGTTGGCTGGGGCGGGGGAACAGGGACCGCAAAACTAAAAAACTGAATAACGAATACTGAACATTCCGGGGAACGGGGAACAGGGGACCGCAAAACTAAAAAACTGAATAACGAATACTGAACATTCCAAATACTGAACATTCCAACGTCCACGTCTACGATCACGGAATGGTGTTTTTGGCCCTCGAAACCACCCCCCGGTGAGACAAAACTGGGGAATTAGGGAGTTCAATGATTTCAAGGCCGTCCATCCAGCGATCCTGATGCAACGTCCGATAATGTACATTATGTAAAGTTTTCTGTTGATCCGACCATTGTCGCTTCGTTGGGCCTGCCCTTTTTGCGGATATGCGGATGTGAAGGAGGAAAACTTTACATAATGTGATCGGGGGGTTGAATGTCGCTTCGATGGGATTTTTTTTGCCTTGGGATCTCTCATGCCCCATCGTGGATGGCATGACGACTTCAACAAACCACACCTTCCTGGATGGTCCGTACAAGATCTCGGAAAGGCCTCGCCCGCAGGTGCTCGCGCCCCTGTCGAAGCTGCTGCTGAGCTTCGCCGCCCTCGGCGCCATCGTCGTGGCCATGGGCCTGTTCCTGGGCTGATTCCTCGGCCCCCTCCTTCCGGTCGCGCCCCCTCCACCTCCGCCTCTGTGACAAAACGCTTGTAATCTAGGCGCAATGATTCATTAATTGGTTTGTCCCTTTAAGAAATCGTTCAAGGAGTCTGCATTGTCCGACAAGCGCCACGGTCCGCCTCCAGGCCTTGATGATGGCCTTGAAGACCGCACCATCCAGTACTCGCCAGACCTGATCCCTGCCCTCAAGTACCGGACCGGCCGATTTTTGGTCCGTACCAGCGATGGAAAACGGCTTGAGAGCACGGCTGACCTGCCCCTGGTCCGCCTCGGCTCGGCCCGCAAAAACGACGTGGTCGTGCCTGACGGCTCGGTGTCCCGCTTCCACTGTGAGCTCCGGCACACAGAGAGCGGCTTCCTGCTCACGGACCTCGGCAGCACCAACGGAACCGTGGTGGGCGCCCTCCGGATCAAGGAGGCCTACGTCCAGGACGAGGTGATCATCCAGCTCGGCCGCGCCTCGGTCCGTTTCATCCCGGGCAAAGAGGTGGCCCGGGTTGACGCCTCCAAGGCCAATCGGTTCGGTAAGCTGGTGGGCCGCAGCCAGAAGATGCGCGAGATCTTCGGCATCCTGGAGAAGCTGGCCGCCACCGACCTCGGCGTCCTCGTTCAGGGCGAAACCGGCACCGGGAAGGACGTCGTGGCCCGGGCCATCCATGAGGCCGGTCCCCGCTCCTCGGGCCCGTTCGTGGTCTTTGACGCCGGGGCCGTGAGCCCCAACCTCATCGAGAGCGAGCTCTTCGGCCACGAGCGAGGCGCCTTCACCGGCGCCACGGAGCAGCGCAAAGGCGCCTTCGAGCAGGCCAACGGCGGCACCCTCTTCATTGACGAGATCGGCGAGCTGGCCCTGGAGCTGCAGCCCAAGTTGCTGCGCGCCCTGGAGCAGCGCGAGATCCAGCGCGTGGGCGGCAACAAGCGCATCCCGGTGGACGTGCGCGTGGTCTGCGCCACCAACCGGAACCTGGCCGACGAGGTCAAGGCCGGCCACTTCCGCAACGACCTCTTCTTCCGCATCTCCGTCGTGGTGCTCCGCCTCCCCCCCCTGCGCGACCGCCGCGAAGACATCGAGCTTCTGGTCCCGGTGTTCCTGAAGAGCGCCCCCGGCGCTGGCAAGGACGCCCCGGTTCGTGAGGCCTCAAAGGAGGCGCTGGCTGCCCTGACCAAGTACGACTGGCCGGGCAACGTGCGCGAGCTGCGAAACGTCATCGAGACCGCCCTGGCCCTGTGCAGCGGCCCGGTGCTGGAGCCCGCCGACCTGCACATCTCCCGCGACGACGATGCCTCCTTCATGGACGATCCAGCCGCATCCGCTGCCGACGGCGCTGGCGCCACCTCCCTGGCCGGCAAGACCCTCGAGAGCATCGAGAAGGAGGCCATCGCCCAGACCCTGTCTGACCTGAACGGGAACCGCTCAGCGGCCGCCCGGGCCCTGGGCATCGCGCCCTCCACCCTCTACCTGAAGCTGAAGAAGTACGACATCAGTTGAGGGCCTGAAGAAACTTTACATAATGTCCTGAGGCCGGGACGCGGTCGCGTCCCCTACTGCTCGGAGAGCTTCAACGTCAACTCGCTCAGGACGCCCGCGTCCTTCACCTCCAGCGAACCAGTGAGGTCGGCCAGGCCGTTGAACAGCGACAGCACCGGGCTGATCATCAGCTTCACCTCGGCGGGCAGGTCCAGGCCCCGCACCATGTCCGCCATCTTCTGAAGGTTGTAGTAAGCCACCGTGCCGTCGTCGGCCTTGAGCAGGCCCTTGGCCCTGGAGTTGTCGATCTGCCCCAGCACGTTCGCCCCGCCCTTCTCCATCAACGCCAGGGTCTTCTCCAGGCGCTCCCCGGTGGCCACCACCACCACGCCGTCCTTGACCGCCCAGCCAACCACCTTCTTGCCGCCCACCTCCAGGTAGTACAGCTTCAGGTCGCCCTTGCTCTGGATCCGGACGTCCTGGCGCCCCATCACCATCATCTTCTCCAGGTTCGACAGCAGCGCCGCGGCCTTCTCGTCGTCGGTGACCTGGATGAAGAAGACCATCGAGAGCATGCTCAGCGCCCGCTCCGGCCGGTTCATCAGCCGCCCGATGCCGCCCTTGAGGTCCAGCTTGGGCGGGTAGAGGGCCATGGCGTAGCGGCCGGCCAGCAGATCGTCGATTACCTTCTCCACGTTGATCTTGCCCTTCTCCTCCAGCCGCTTTGCCTGGCGGTAGATGCTCCGCTTCTCCCTCGGTGAGATCGACTCCAGCGCCTTGTCCTTGACCATCTTTGCGTTGAGGGTGAGCCGGTTGAAGATCAGCGCGTCCGGGCCGATGAACTTGCCGAACTCGGGCGCGTCTCCCTTGCCCTTGAACAGATCGGCCAGCTTCTTGGCCTGCGCCTCGGGCACCGCCATGTAGCCCCTCAGGGCCGCGCGCTTGCCAGACATGGTCAGCCCCGCGGCCGCCCCCTCGAAGTGCGCCAGGAACGCGTCCATGGTCTCCTGCTGTTCCTTGATGTATTTCTGCCGGTACTTGGACGCGCCCTTGAGCCGCGTCTCGGCCTCGGACTTGGTCACCTTGCGGGCGCCTTCGCCGCTGACATAGAGCATCACCTGGTGCTTGCCCACCTTCTTGCTCAGCTTGTTGAACGCCCCGTTGTCGCCGATGTCCTCGCTCTGGCCGATGAGCCCCGCCAGGTACTCGGCGTGCTTGTTGTCCCTGGCCTCGTTGCAGAAGACGAAGGTCTTGCCCTTAACGATGGCGTAGGCTCCCAGCGGGCGGCTGGATCCCTTGATCGAGACCTCCTTGACCATGATCCCGCCGGCGCTCTTCTCCTTGAACGCGACCTCCGCTCCGGCGGCGCGCTTGGCCGTGGCCGTCAGGTATTTCTGCAGCGCCTCGGCGTCGGAGACCCCGAAGGCGAACGCGCCGCTCTTGCCGTCGCCGGCCAGGAAGCCCACGAAGCCCTTTGATGGATCCACGCCGATCTTCTTCAGGGTCTCCGGCTTCTCGGGATCGAAGCCGAGCTCGCGCACCACCTGCGCCTTCTTCTGCTGTAAGCCCGCCCCTACCAGAGGGTTGGCCTTGAAGCGGTCGAGCAAGGCCTTTGCGCCGGTGAGCGCGTCGGCGACGCCAGGCACCACCACTACAACCAGCGCGTCCTTGGGGACCAGCCCGAGGGGGGCCTTCCCTCCCCTGCACCCGCTGCAGCCGGGCAAGCTCCCGCTGATCACCACCGCCGCCGCCAGGATTACGGCGGGAAGCACTCTCTTCGCTTTTATCATCGTCCTCTCCCTCATACGTCCAGCTCTCCGCGGTTCAGCCAGAACCAGGTAAACGCTACTACGACCAGGGCGTGGCTAATCTCACCCTTCTTCATGAGCTCGGGCACCCGGGCCAGCGGCACGGTGACCACCTCCACCTCCTCGGTGCCGTCCAGCACCGGGGCCCCTACCCGGCTGAGCCCGGTGGCCAGGTAAGAGTGGCAGCGGTTGCCCTGGATGGCCGGGTTCGGCTCGATGCTCCCCAGGTGCTGCACCCGCGAGGCCTCCATGCCAGTCTCTTCCCGCATCTCACGAGCGGCCGCCTGGCCAGGATCCACATCTGTGGAGTCCACCATGCCCCCGGGGATCTCCAGGGTGAAGTCCCGCGTGCCGTGCCTGAACTGGCGCACCATCACCACCTCGCCCTCGTCGGTGAGGGGCACGATGTTTACCCAGTCCCCGCACTCCAACACGTAGAACTCGTGCTCTCCGCCGGTGCGCGGCGAGCGGCAAGTCTGCCCGGACAGGCTGAAGATCCGGTTCTCTGTGATGGTGCGGCTCCCCAGCAGGGGCCACGGGCTCAGGGGGCTCATCGGCCGCCAGCTCTAGAGCTGCTTCGGCTGGGCAAAGCGGAGCATATCCATCTCGTGCTCGGCGCGCTCGATGGCCTGCCAGTCGCAAACCTCCAGCGCCATGCGCAGGGCCTTCTCCAGGTGCCGGCGCCCGCCGGTGGCGTCACCCTGGATGCGCCGGATGCGCCCCAGGTCCAGGAGCACCTTGAACTTGAGGGTGCGGTAGCCGATCTCACCGGTACGCAGCAGGTTGAGCACCTGGGTAAACTTCATCTCGGCCATGCTCCACTCGTTGGAGCGGTTGTGCATGTCCGCCATGAGCAGGTTCACCCGCAGCTTGCCCGCCGGCGACCGCTCGTCCTCGGCCTGTTGCAGGGCGTCCAGCAGGAGGCCGAAGGCGCGCTCCTGCAGGTTGATCTGGGTGCAGATCTTGGCCCGCTCCAGCAGCGACCTCCAGCCGCCCGGCTGGCTCACCGGCTCCTCCTCCCCTGCCCCGGCGATGAGGTACGCGCCGGTGCCGCCCCGGGTGAGCATCCGCCCCGCCTCGTCCTTGCGCCCAAGCAGCCCCTCGGTGCGGGCCAGCTGCTGATCCAGCTCCCGCTTGAGCTCCGGGTCACCAGCCGAGTTGGCGTCCGTGCGCGCCAGGGTGAGCTGCCGCGCCGCGCGCTGAAGCCGCCCAAGGTCCAGGTTGATGCGCCCCAGCTCCAGGCGCAGCCGGCCGCGTGAGAGCGCCTCCCCCGCCGCCACTGACAGGATCTCCTCGAGGATCCCCCGCGCGGTGAGCACGTCCCCGGTCTGGCGCAGGGCCCGGGCCAGGTGGAGGGTCAGCTCCACCGCCTTGTTGTCCAACGCCTGGGCGTCCAGCCGCCCCCTGCCCCACTCCTTGCGCACCATCTCAAGCGCCTTGGAGTAGAGCTGAACCGCGGTCTCCGGGTCCAGGCAAGCGAAGGCCCACTCCCCGGCGTCGTGCAGCTCGTCAAGCGCCTGGGGTACGTCCTCCGCCTCGGAGGCGTGGTAGGCCAACAAGGTGCGGGTGGCGGGCTCGTGGGCGCGCTCGCGCATCTTCTGCGCCACCGCCTGGTGCATGCCACGCCGGACCTCGGCCGGGATGGAGGTCTGCACCACAAGCGCGGGCAGGCGGTGCACGAAGCTGTAGCGCCCCTCAACCTCGCGCAGGTAGCCCTTCTCCACCATCACGTCCAGCCGCGAGGTCTCCACCGCCGCGCTGCTCAGCGCCAACAGCTCCTCCCGGGAGACCTCCTCGTTGATCACCGCCATCCACTGCAAGATCTCGCGCTCGGGGATGCCCAGCCGCTCCACCCTGGCGCCGAGCAGATCAGGCAGCTCCGACGGTGGGTCGCGCAGGTTCTCGAACACCTGGGCGAAGGAGAGCTGCTGCAGGAAGAGCGGGTTCCCCTTGGCCACATCCGTGATGGCCTTGGTCAGCACCGGATCCTGCATCTCGAACAGGCGCTCCACCAGCTTGCCGCTGGTCTTGCCATCCAGCGGCGGCAGGGAGAGCTGCCAGGCGTCATGGGGCAGCGGCTGCACATGGCGCGGCGACCTGGAGAGGACCATCTTCACCGAGGGGGAACGCAGGGTGTGGGCCAGCCAGGTCACGAGCTCCTGGGAGGACGGATCGTAATGCTGGATCTCCTCGAAGATCACCAGCACCGGCTGGATGGCCGAGGACGCCTCGATGAGGTTGCGCAGGGAGAGCGCCCGCTCGCGCAGCCGCTCCGAGGTGGAGAGCACATCGCGGTCCGGGTTCTTGCTCAGCACAAGCAGGTCGGTGAGCCCCGGCAGGTCGCTCTCCTCCAGGCGCACCTTCACTGCCGCCTGGCGCAGCTCCTCGAAGGTTTCAGGCAGGCGGTCAACCCGCAGCAGGTGGGCCACCAGCCGGTGGATGGCGGAGAGGCTCACAGGGGTCCAGCCTGGCTCGGGCGGGCAGTGGATCACCTCCATGCTGGTGCTCTTGCGCACCATGGCGAGCACCTCCCGCAGCAGGCGGGATTTGCCGCCGCCGTCGGGCGCGGTGATGGCTATCACCCCGGCGTTCTTGGAGGTGATGAACTTCTCCAGCCAGTCCACCTCCTTCTCGCGTCCCAGGATCGGGCCGCGCTCCATGCGCGCCTGGGCGGACTCCTTCAGGGGCGGCAGAGGCCGGTGGTAGATGGAGGACTGCTCCTCCGGGCGGAACCCCTCGGACCTGAGGTCGCTGATCTCGTCGTCGGAGAAGAACTCCGTCAGCATGTTTCCCTGCTGCGTGATCGGCCGCTCGTGGTCCTCCTTGGTGGTGGACGAGGGCCAGATGCCGGACACCTCGGCCCAGGCAGAGAGCAGGTCGCGGAACTGCCCGGCCGAGCGGATGCGGTCGTCGGTGCTCTTGGCCAGGGCCCAGAGCACGATGGAGTCCAGGGTGGCGGGGATGCGCCGGTCAGGCCGCCGCGTGGACGGCGGGATCGGCTTGTCCTGCACATGGCTCATCATGGTCTCGAGGGCCGTGCGCCCCTTGAAGGGCACGAACTCGGTGAGCATCTCGTACAGGATGACGCCCAGGGCGTACACGTCGCTCCGGTTGTCGATGGTGCTGCCGCGGGCCTGCTCCGGGGACATGTACTCCGGGGTCCCGGGCACCAGCCCCGGCGACGTCACCGAGCGCACCTCGGTCTCCAGAATCTTGGCCACGCCGAAGTCGAGCACCTTGACGAAGTCCTGGCCCACGGTGCTCTCGAGGAAGATGTTCTCCGGCTTCAGGTCGCGGTGGATGATGTTGAGCCTGTGGGCGGCGGACACCGCGTCGAGCACCTGGCACATAATGGTGATCACGCGGCCGAAGGTGAGCGGGTACTCCTCCTGGATCACCTTGTCCAGGCTGCGCCCGCGCAGGTACTCCATGACGATATAGAGCAGCCCGGCCTCGGTCTGGCCGAAGTCGATGACGGAGATGCTGTGGGGGTGGTTGAGCTGGGAGGCTGCCTGGGCCTCGTTGATGAACCGGGCCGCCGCGCGCTCGTCGCCCAGCAGGTGGCGGTGCATGATCTTCACTGCCGCGGTCCGCCCCACGCGCACCTGCTCGGCGAGGTAGACGTTGCCCATGCCGCCCGAACCGATGAGCCGGCGCAGCACGAACTTGCCCCCGATGTTCATGCCGAGGAAGGGGTCCTCCCGGCGACCGGCTGGGCTGGAACGACGCTTCTTTTGCGCCATCTCGGCGCCGCAATGGGGGCAAAACCGGTGCGTCGACTTGCAGGACGCACCGCAGACTGAACAAGTGGGATCGGGCATAGAAGTGCCTAATTCTTACCAGAAATACAGTCGGCCGTCGACAGTCGACGGTCGACAGTGAAATGGCCTCAAGGTATGCTCCTCCCAATCATGTCAATCCTGACTGCGGTCCGTGATATCGACAGGTTGCGCCAGATCTCTCAGGTCCTGGTGCGCCACGGCTTCGGCGAGGTCGTCACTCGCCTTGGCCTCTCCTCCCACGCCTCCAGCGATGAGCCCATTACCGGGGAGTTGGTGCCCCGCTCCCAGCTGGGAGAGCGCATCCGGCTGGTGCTCCAGGATCTTGGCCCCACCTTCGTCAAGCTGGGCCAGATCATGAGCACGAGGTCGGACATCCTGCCCCCCGACATCGTGGATGAGCTGAAGAAGCTCCAGGACGAGGTGGCCCCCTTCCCTGCCGAGGAGGCCCACAAGATGGTGCAGGAAGCCCTGGGCGCTCCGGTGAAGGAGATCTTCGCCACCTTCGAGGACGAGCCCCTGGCCTGCGCCTCCGTGGCCCAGGTGCACCGGGCGACCCTCAGGGTGGAGGGCGAGGCGGAGCCGGTGCGTGTGGCGGTGAAGATCCAGCGCCCGGGCATCGACAACATGGTGGCCCGGGACCTGGACCTGCTGCACATGCTGGCCGCCCTGGTGGAGCGCACCATCCAGGAGAGCCGCATCTACGCACCCTCCGGCCTGGTGCGGGAGTTTGACCGCGCCATCACCGCCGAGCTCGACTTCGCCATCGAGGCCCAGAACGCCGCCAAGTTCGCGGCCAACTTCGAGGGAGAGGAGATCCTCACCTTCCCCAAGGTGTACACCCAGGCCAGCAGCAAGAAGGTGCTCACCCTGGAGTTCCTGGACGGGCCCAAGGTCACCGACGCGGTGAAGCTGGGCGCGGACGGCAAGTGGCTGGGCGAGAACGCGGTGCGCCTGATCCTGAAGATGCTGTTCGAGGATGGGTTCTTCCACGCGGATCCTCACCCGGGCAACATCAAGGTCCAGCCCGCCCCGCCCGAGGGAGGGCGCTACGATCCGAACCAGCCCCTGGTCATCGGCTTGCTCGACCTCGGCCTGGTGGGGCGCCTCTCACCGCGGCTGCGGGACCAGGCCGTGGACCTGCTCATGGCCGCCGCCCGCAACGACGCCGACGCCATGGCCGACGCCATGCTCGCCATCGGCCGGCCGCGCAAAAAGATCGACCTGGAGGAGTTCCGCAACTACGTGCGGATGCTCTCCGAGCGCCACCTGGGCAAGGACCTCAAGGACATCGAGGCCTCCGCCATCGTGCGGGACATCGTGGTGGGCGCCATGAAGTACCACATCGAGATCCCCACCGAGCTGACCATGATGGTGCGGGCGATCATGACCATCGAGGGCGTGGGCAAGGAGATCCACCCCGATCTGGACATCATGGCCGTGGCCAAGCCCTACCTGGCCAAGATCATCTGGCAGCGCTACCACCCCATGAAGCTGGGCAACGAGCTGCTCAACAACGCCGGCCGCCTCACGGCCGTGGCCCGGGACCTGCCCTTCCAGCTGCAAGAGATCGTGGAGGACCTGCGCCAGGGTCGGCTGGAGGTGCAGACGCGGGATCCGCAGAAGGTGCAGGCCACCGAGCGTATGGGCTTCAAGATCCGCGGCGGGATCATCAGCGCGGCGCTGCTCTTTTCCGGGGTTTCGCTACTGGAGAGCGAGGCCTACGGCAGCCTCGGCCTCGGCCTCATGATCGCGGCGGGGGTGTGGCTAACGGGTCATCTCTTTTTGGACTGGAAGGGCTCGAAGAAGTAGGGCCCTACGGGATCTTCCACAACCAGATATGGTTGGTGCCCTCGGGGGAGGCGGTGGCCATGATGTTTTTCTGGATGGCCATGAAGGCCACGCTGGCAGGCCCCTTGATGCTCCACTTGTACTTACCGGTGACGGTGGCGAAGCCCTTGATGGTCTTGTTGCTCAGGCCGCCGATGAGCAGCTTGCCTCCATGGGCCAGGCCGTAGGCCGTATCGTCGGAGAAGCCGCCCTTGGTGGTCTTGGGCGAGCCGTCCGCTCCGACGATGTGGATCACGCCGTCGCCGTCGCGGATCACCAGGCTCTTGCCCGACGGCGACCAGATCACCCGCCCCAGCTCCTTGGCGGCGATCTTCTTCACCTTGTTGGCCTTCTGGCTCTCGCGGTTGAACACCGCCAGCCCCTCCTTGGCGAAGAGGGCCGCGATGGCCCCGTCCGTGGGAGAGATGGCCAGGTCCAGGCAGGCCTTCCCCTTGGCAAGGTCGCCGATGTTGTTGGTGGTCTCGGTGGACCAGAGCTTCACCCCGTCGTCCCCGCAGGAGGCGACGGTGGTGCCCTCCTTGTCGAAGGCCACGGCCTTGACCTCACCCTCGTGCCCCTTGAGCGTGGCAAAGGTCACGGCCTTCTTCTTCTTGCCCCTCTTCTTCTTTGCGCTCACCGCGTAGATCCGGATGGCGCCGCCCAGGGCCACTGCCAGCTTGTCCCCAGCCGGGCTCAGGGCGATGACCCCGAAGTCGTCGGTGTCCGGGGCCACGAGCTTCATCAAGGTCTTGCCCCGCCTGGCGTCCCAGACGCGCACCGTGGCGTCCTGGGCCACCGAGGCCAGCCTGGCGCCCTTGGCGTCAAGGCTCAGCTGGATGACGAAGTTGTCATGGCCCTTTAAGATCTTGTATCGCCGGGGGGCGCCGCCCGCGTTGGCGGGGGTCGAGAGGCCGAGCAGTAGCGCCAAGGCCAGGGCGATGGTGAAGGTGCGTTTCATGAATGTCCTCCTGGTTTACAGCGAACTGACAATCACCTCGGTCGGTTCCTGTTCACATGGAAAGCTAACAGGGTTCCGCCGTTTGTCAGCACAACGAGCATGTTCTTTTTTACGGCTGGCATGGCGCTAATGCCCTGGCCGGTCTGCACATACTGCAGCAACCGGCCCGTGGCGGCCGAAGCCACGTAGAGGCCGCTCTCGGTGCCGCCCACGAAGATGTGAGGCCCCTCCACCACTGGCGCGGTGGGGACCCCCGAGGGGATGGCCTGCTTCCAGAGCTGGTTCCCGGCCAGGTCGGTGGCCACCAACCCGGCGCGCGGCGCGGTGAAATAGAGCCGGCGCTTCTCGGCGTCACTGGTGGAGGCGCCCTCCACCTGGAGCTGCCACTTCACCGAGCCTGAGTCAGGGTCGATGGCATACACGCCGCCGTTGTAGCTGGCCGTGATCAGGGTGTCCTCACCGACCACCGCCGGCGTCGCGTCCACATCGATGAAGCGCGTGGCCGTGCCAGACAGGGAGCGGGTCCAGATCACCTCGCCGGAGGCCGGCTTCAAGGCCACCAGCACCCCGTCGCTGAAGCCGACGAAGGCCCTGCCCTTGTGCACCGTCACCCCGGAGTAGCCCTGGATGGTGAATCCCTCCGGGGCCTCGCGGTCATACTGCCAGCGCCACTTGCCCGACGCCGCGTCAAGGGCATAGACCCGCCCTTCGCTGGAGCTGAACAGGAGCGCCCCCTGGTGCAGCACCGGCCGCGGGGCGATGGTCCCCTGGGTGGTGTACTTCCAGCGCAGCTCACCGGTGACGCTGTTGACGGCGTACATGTTCCCGTCGTCGGCGCCGAAGTAGACCGTCTTGCTGAAGGCGTGCACCAGCGGCGCCGAGCTCACCGCCCCCTCGAGCTTCATGCCCCACAGCACCACGCCGTCGGCAGCGCGCAGGGCGAGGAACCTCCCGGCCGAGGAGCCCACGTACAGCACGCCCTCGTCTCCGAAGGCGGCGGTGGCCCACTGCTGGGGCTTGTAGTCCATGAACTTGGCCGGGACCAGGTCCCTCTGCCACTTGAGCTGAAGCACCGACACCGGCGCGCTCACCTTCCCCTTGGGATCGTCGAGCCGGTAGCTGGCAGCGCACCCCGCCGTCCCCCAGACCAGGGCCAGAACGAGGATGGCTCCCCGCGCAGCGGAGGAGGTGGCCAACTTATTTTGCCTCGAGCAGCGCCAGCCGCGAGCTCGCCTGATCCGCGTAGGGGCTCCCGGCGCCGTCAGCGATGACCTTCTTGAGCAGGTCCGCGGCCTCCTTGCTCTTGCCCTGGAGGCTCAGGATGCGCCCCTCCTGGTACAGAGCGCCCAGCTTGTGGTCCCCGTCTCGGGGGATCTTGCGTACCTGCTCCAGCGCCTTGTCCAGGGCCTTGGTCGCCTCATAGCAGTAGGCCAGCCCCTCAAAGGCGAGAACCCGCAGGCGCGGGTCTTTGGCCTTCTTCAGGTACGCCTGGTAATCGGTGATCGCCTCTGCGTACTGGCCGCGGTCGAAGTTCACCCCGGCCCGCAACAGGATGGAGATTTCGCCCAGGTCGCCGGCGCCGGCCTTGGCCGCCTCGCCGAAGGCCTCGGTGGCCGCCTTGAGCTTGGCCCCCTGGTCCTTGAAGCGCGGGATGGCGTTGGGATCATCGTCCTTCTTCAGCGCCGAGTCTTCCAGCTCAACCACGGGCTGGTCATAGATGTCCATGGCCCGGGTGATCTTGGCCGTGGCCCCGCGGCCCTTGGTGTCCGCGTAGTAGGTCCAGGCCCAGACGACCATGATCAGCGCCACGGCCACGGAGATCATCACCACCACCTGCTTTATGTGGTCCTTGGCAAAGTTCGCCACGCGCATGCTGAAGGTGATGAACTCGTCAGGCTGCTTGAGCTGCTTTCGAGTGTACTTCTTGGTTGCCATATGGATTCCTCTCAGAGGGGGTGTGTTTATCAGGGGGA
>CAZCFB010000098.1:0-15678 GCA_964497805.1 uncultured Kofleriaceae bacterium | reverse complement strand
GACATTCACCTGGGCCACTCCGCCGGGTGGGAGCTACAAGGGGTGGATCAAGGCGGACCCGACCTGCGCCATCGCTGAATTGAACGAGACAAACAACGCGGCTTCTGCCAGCTACGACGTGAAGACCGACTTCTACATCGCCGCCTTCTCGGTCAAGACCTCGAAAACAAGCTACAAGGTGGACTACTCCATCTCCGTCTGTAACCAGGGCGCGGCGAGCAATTCCCCCTTTAACCTGGGCCTCTACTTCCACGCCACAGCCGCCCCGGGCTGCACCACCAAGCCGGACATGGTGTGGACAGTCCCCAGCCTCTCCTCCGGGCTCTGCACCACCAGAACTTTCAGCCGGGCGTCGGCGCCGCCCGGGAGCTACACCGGCTACGCCCGGGCTGACACGGACTGCAAGTGGGTGGAGCTCCTGGAGGCGAACAACAACAAGGCTGTCAAATACACGGTGGGCCAGCTGCCAGACCTCCAGGTTTCCCAGTTGACGGCCACGGCCACCAAAAACAAGATCGACTTCTCTTCCACGGTCTGTAACAAGGGGGCCGCGGTGAAGGGGCCGTTCCTGCTGGGGCTGTGGCACAACCGCTCCGGCAAGCCGACCTGCTCCGTGACGCCAGACCAGAGCAAGCTGATCCTCTCGCTGGGCGCTGGTGCCTGCTACACCCATTCCTTCACCCACTACGCATCCAAGCCCGGCGTCTACCTGGGGTGGGTCCTGGTCGACGCCCAGTGCAAGGTGCCGGAGACCCTGGAAACCAACAACACGGCCTCCTCTGGCTACCTGGTCATGACCATGCTGCCCGACGCCGGGGTTGCCGACGCCATGCAGCCTGACGGGTACTACCTTGATGGCTCCGGCCCTGATCTGTCGCCTGACGCGGGGGTGGCGGACCTTGGCCCGCCCGACCTTGGCCCGCCCGACCTTGGCCCGCCCGACCTTGGCCCGCCGGACCTTGGCCCGCCCGACCTGGCGTCGCCGGATGCGGCATCAATGGACGGTCTGTCCGACGCCAACCTGGACAGCGCGGCCGACGCAGGCCCGGATACCGGTGGCGCCGCCGATGTGGGCGGCCCGGACACATCGGCCTCAGTGGACACCTCTTCAGGCGTGGACACCATTTCAGGCCCGGACGGCACCGGCTCCGGTCAGGATGGGGGCTCCAGCTCCAACAAGGACACCGGCGCATCTACCGGGGGCGACGCGGCCACCCAGGCGCCCTCTGATGGAGGGTGCGACTGCAGAGCGGGGGGCGCCGGGAGCACCGGTGGCGCGCCCGCCCTGCTTGGGCTGCTGTTGTCGGCGCTCCTGGCGAGGTTTCGCCGCCGCAAACGCCGACGCTAACCTCCCCAACTCAAGGAGTGGCAGGCGACCGGGCTCAGTCGAAGGGCGGTGGATCAGGCGGGAAATCCTGGAGCCTGATTGCCCCGGCCGTGAAGGCCCGAGACAGCGCGGCCTCGATGTCGCTGCCGGCCGAAAGCTCGAGCTTGAATGGCCGCTTGTAGGCGCAGGCGCTGGGGGGACGCCCCAGGCGCAGCAGCGGTGTGACACGGAGGGTGGCTCGGGTCGGCACAGCGGCGTTGGCCAGGTGCTTGTCGCGCTTGACGGTCAGGGGCGCGTGGAGCACGCAGCGACCGGGGCTGTTGAAGCTGAACTTGGCGCCGCTGGCAGAGAGCTGGCCGCACTCCCCGGCGAGGGTCTTGTGCAGCCGGGCCACCAGCGCCTCGCGGACACGAACCAGGGCGGCGTGGATCGAGGCTTGCGTATCCCTCATCTTGTTGACCCTGGCGAGCTCCTGGTCGTGGGCCGCGCGCCGTTTCGCCTCCTCGGTCTTGAAGGCCTTCATCTCCCTGCGCCACTGACGAAGCTCCTTGCGGGTGGGGCCTCGACCGCGAAGCTTGACGAGCCCCATGGAGAAGCCCTGGACCACCCCCGTGACCACCTTGTTGGGGGGGAGTACACCCACGGGCCGCTCCGGCGGCTTGCCCGGCTTGAACCGCGGCCGCTCGGCGAGCTCCAGCGGCGGCAGCGGCGGCAGCAGGGCCGCCACCCGCTCCGGGGACCAGGGATTGACCGAGAAGCGGTAGCTGTGTCCGCGGAAGATCACCGGCAGCTCAACCTCGATCCCGGACGCCTGGCCCAGGTCGCGCACCTCAAGCTCCAGCCGGACCACGCGCCGCAGCTTGCGAGCCTCCATGACCGGCGCCTTGCCGGCCACGTCCACCAGCTCCGTGTCGGTCAGGGGCGAGAGGCGCAGGCGGATGTCCGTCCCCTTCATGACGGCGTCAGAGAAGTGGCGGGAGTGGGCTTCGTACCACGAGTAGAACGGCTGGACCTGGCATGCCTGCGCGAGCTGGCCCTCCTCCATCAGCCTGATCTGGGGGTGACCGCAGCCGGCAGCGCAGCAGGCCAGCGCGGCGATCATGACGACGGGCTGGAGGTGTCTTCGGGACAAAGGGCTCAGCGGGGCGGTGCGGCGGGGGTGAGCGGGGCGGGCGGGGTGGCCGGCCTCGACGGCGGGACCTTGGCAGCCAGGCGATCGATGCCGCTCTCGGAGAGGCCGTGGACGCCCGAGGGCATGTCCCAGAGCCTGAGCTTGGGGAAACCGTAGCGCTTGGTCAGCCTGCCCAGGGCCTTCTCACCCTTCTTGCCTGGATACATGCGCTTGAGGTACTCGCCAGCGAAGGCCAGCGCGCGCACCTTGCTGCGGTGGCCGGTCTGGCCGAGCAGCGACTTCTGCATGTGGAGCTGGAGCTCGTAGACCGTTGACGCGCCGACCAGCGCCTTGGGCGCGGTGGCCATCTTGGAGTCCAGGGCGACCCTGAAAGCGCGGACGCCGCCCACCCTGGTGTCCTTGATGTGGAGCGTGGACTTGCCGTCGCCCTGGACCACGCCCGACGGGATGACGCGGGATTTTGCGTGTGAGGGGGTGAACACGGCGGAGCGCTCCTCCGAGGCGTAGTACGGGTTCATGGTCCGCAGGTAGTGGACCCCCGAGACCAGCCGCTGCGCGCCCTTCATGGCCCTGCTGCTGAGGCCCGAGAACTTGGGGCTCTTCGCCTTGTACTGCAGGCCATCGAGCATGCCGTTCTTGTCGAAGTCGGTGTGCTTGAGCATCTCGACCTGGTTGGGGAACAGGTAGTTGCTCCCGTGGTACTGCCTGCGGACCTGGGATTGCATCTTGTTGTAGGTCCAGCGCTTATCAAGCCCGTCGAGCAGGGTCTTGATCACAGCCTGATCCGCGCGCGGATACGAGTAGCTCAGGGTCGAGACGATCTGCGCCCTGGGCATGCGCGTGGCCAACAGCGGCAGGGTCTGGGTGCCGGTGCACTGCATGAGCGCCACGAGCTTGGCGCCGCGCCCCAGGCCGAGGTTCTTCTCCTTGAGGCCGCGCTCGACCACGCCGCCCAGGTTGGAGTGGCCCGAGTAGATCACCGCGTGCACCTTGGAGTCCTTGAGGTCGCGGAATACGTTCTTGCTGCCCTTGCGCACGAGGACGCGGACCCGGCCGCGCGTGGCCTCCCGGCCGTCGGGGTGGTCCTTGACCTTGAACCCCTGGTCCTTCAGCAGCTTGACCTCCTCCTTGAAGAACTCGTTGCCCACGAAGTAGCGCACCTCGATGGGGCCCTTGCGCGGCACCAGGGGCCGCTTGGGCAGCAGGCCGCGGCCCGGATCGGAGAGCAGCCGCTTGAACAGCTTGGTCTGCGTCTTTGTCATGGGCGGCTTCTTCTTGAGCACCGCTCCCAGGGCGAACTTGTAGAGCAGGGGATCCTTTTCCCGGGCCGTGAGCCGGAGGTATTTGTCCATGTGCGCGGTCGACCTGCCCAGCCGAGCCTTGGTGAGGTGCCTGGAGAGGGTGGCCCCGCGTATGGGGCGCCTGGGGATGTGGCTGGGGCCAGCGTAGGCGGTGTGGGAAACCAAGATGAAGCTGGCCAGGGCGTACAGGGCGGTAGTAGTGCGCATGAGTGCTTTGCAGTGCAAGCCCGGGACCAGATCGAATTCGAAACATCTCAACACGTTAGGAGATGGGTGGCCACTCGAGATGCCCCCGCTCGACCGCCAGGGACTCCGAAAATCGAACGATCCGCCAAGACCTGCTTTCTTCCACAGGCCAGGGCGCTGGCTTGACCGCTGACCCCATCCGGCACGAAGATTGGATCTCCTGGCGAAAATTGGGAGCCGTATGCACTGGTGATTTGGGCACTGGGCAAAGGAGGTGGAGTGTGCAGAAAGGAACGGCGAAGGCCATCGTGGATACCGTGGCGAGGGACCCCGAGTGTAACCGGCGGATCAACAGCTGGCTGGATCCACTCATTCCGGATCGGCTGGGAATCGCCGGCAGCGTCCGCAACATCGGCATGATGGGGGCGAACCTGTTCAACCCCTTCTTCAAGGGACCCAGCGCCGAGGAGACCAAGTTCGTCTGCGTGGGCATCGCCGAGGCGACCGCCAACGCAATCAATGCGGCCAGCGTGCCTGGGGTGACCAAGGCATCCGATATCGACCGGACCCACTGGGGCACCTACCACGTGGCCACCCGGATCGAGCTCTCCGATGGCACCACCGTTGTCTTTGACTGGCACGCCAACCTGGACCCGCACAACCCGCGCATCTTCTTCTCCGAGATGGACTGGAAGTCAGACAGCGGGATGCTCTACTCCGACATGTAGATGCGGCAGGGGGCGTCACTCGGGACCATGGCGCTGGCATGCCTGGCGCTGTTGGGCTGCCCGGAGCGCGTGGCGCCACCCGGGATGGGCAGCGACGCCGAGATTCCGCGAGACAGCGGAAGTGAAGGGATCCCCGACGCGGCCGCGTTGACGGACAAGGGCGCGGCAGACCTGGCCATGGCCGCCATTGATGGGGCACCCCTGGTTAACCCGCTGCCCCGATCACCAAAACACCTCCTCCAGGTCAGCGCGGGTGACGACTTCACCTGCGGGGTGACCCGGGCCGGCTCGATAAAGTGCTGGGGATGGAACCGCCAGGGCCAGTCCAGGCCTCCTTCTGGCGCCTTTGTCCAGGTCAGCGCTGGCGAGAACCATGGTTGCGGGGTGACCCGGGCCGGCTCGATAAAGTGCTGGGGAATTAACCACGACGGCCAGGCCACGCCTCCCAAAGATGCCTTCGTCCAGGTCAGCGCCGGCGGAGGGCTGAGTGGTAGCCATACCTGCGGTGTGACCAAGGTAGGTGCGGTCAAGTGCTGGGGCTTGAACGACAACGGCCAGGCCACGCCTCCTTCCGGCGCCTTCCGCCAGGTTAGCGCGGGCCCATACCACACCTGCGGCGTAACCAGGGGCGGCGCGGTCAAGTGCTGGGGCTTGGACTACTGGGGCCAGTCCAAGCCCCCTTCTGGCGCCTTCGTGCAGGTAAGCGCGGGCGGGACACATACCTGCGGCGTGACCAAGGGCGGGGCGGTCAAGTGCTGGGGCCGAAACTTCGAGAGCCAGGGAAGTCCCCCTTCATACGCCTTCGTCCAGATCAGCGCAGGGGGCTGGCATACCTGCGGCGTGACCACGAGCGGCGCGGTCAAGTGCTGGGGAAAGGCCACCAATGGCCAGTCCTTGCCGCCTTCCGGCGCCTTTATCCAGGTCAGCGCGGGGGAACGGCACACCTGTGGCGTGACCATGGACTACAAGGTCAAGTGCTGGGGAGACAATGACTCAGGCCAGTCCGTGCCACCTTCAACCGGATACCTCCAGGCCAGCGTGGGCTTGGGAAATGCTTGCAGCCTGTCCCAGGGCGGGGCGGTCAAGTGCTGGGGGTTGATGTATTACAGCAAACCGAATCCCCCTTCGGACACATTCGTCCAGATCAGCACGGGAGGAGGACATGCCTGCGGTTTGACCAAGGGCGGCATGGTCAAGTGCTGGGGACGGAACGATTGCAGTCAGGGCACCACTCCTTCCGGCACCTTCATCCAGGTCAGCGCGGGCGCCCTCCACAGCTGCGCTGTGACCAAGAGCGGCACGGCCAAGTGCTGGGGATATAACATGGACGGCCAGGCCACCCCCCCAAAAGGTACCTTCCTCCAGGTCAGCGCAGGCGCGGCCTTTTCCTGCGGTGTGACCAAGGCCGGGGCGGTCAAGTGCTGGGGTTGGAACAAAAAAGGCCAGTCCACGCCTCCTTCCGGCGCCTTCGTCCAGGTCAGCGTGGGAGGTGGATATGCCTGCGGCGTTACCCAGGGCGGTGCGGTCAAGTGCTGGGGTCCCAGCCTGGGCACCCAGGGCAATCCGCCTTCCGGCGCCTTCCTCCAGGTCAGCGTGGGAGCGTGGCATACCTGCGGCGTGACCAAGGGTGGCGCGGTCAAATGTTGGGGGTGGGATAAAAACGGCCAGGCCACCCCGCCTGCCGGAACCTTCCGCCAGGTCAGCGCGGGCGAGGACTATTCCTGTGGCGTGAGGACGAGCGGATATCTGGAGTGCTGGGGGAGCACCGTCATCTCGAGCGTGCCTTGAAGCGCTGACGGCCGCCCCGGCCGGAGGCCCAAGAAAAACCGCGGCGCATTTAAGAACCCGCTATATCTGCTGATATATTGCTCCGAACCTCCGATCACTGAAGGGTGCAAGATGCCAACTCCACAGCTTCCTGAACATACCCGCGTCGTCATCATCGGCGGCGGCGTCATCGGCTGCTCCGTGGCCTACCACCTGGGCCACATGGGCTGGAAGGACGTGGTCCTGCTGGAGCGCGACCAGCTCACGTCCGGGACCACCTGGCACGCGGCGGGCCTGATGACCACCTTCGGCTCCACCTCCGAGACCTCGGTGGAGATGCGCATGTACACCCGGGACCTGTACGGGAAGCTGGAGGAGGAGACCGAGCAAGCCACCGGGTTCGAGCCCGTGGGCTTCATCGAGCTGGCCGCCGACGAGGATCGGCTGGAAGAGTACCGGCGCGTGGCCGCGTTTAACAACTTGTGCGGCAACGAGGTAGTGGAGATCTCGCCGGACGAGGTCAAGTCGATGTTCCCCCTCTGCCGCACCGATGACATCCTGGCCGGCTTCTACCTCAAGAAGGACGGCCGCGTGAACCCGGTGGACTGCACCATGGCCCTGGCCCGGGGGGCGCGCCAACAGGGCGTGCGCATCATCCAGAACACGCCTGTGACCGGCGTGACCCAGAGCGGCGGGCGCGTGACCGGGGTGACCACCGACCAGGGCGACATCAAGTGCGAGTACGTGGTGAACTGCGCCGGCATGTGGGCCAGGCAGCTGGGCGCCACATCCGGCGTGAACATCCCCAACCAGTCCACCGAGCACTACTACCTGATCACCGACCCCATCAAGGGCATGCGGCACGACCTGCCCATCATCGAGGACCCATCTTCTTACGGTTATTACCGGGAGGAGGGCGGCGGCCTGATGATCGGGCTGTTCGAGCCGGTGTGTGCCCCCTGGATGGTGGACCGCGTCCCCGAGGACTTCTCATTCGGCAAGATCCCGCCCGACTGGGATCGCATGACGCCGTTTTTGGAGAAGGCCATGAGCCGCGTGCCCATCTCCGAGGAGTCGGGCATCAAGCTCTTCTTCTGCGGGCCGGAGAGCTTCACCCCGGACATGGGGCCCTGCTTTGGCGAGGCGCCCGAGCTGAGTAACTACTTCGTGGCCGCGGGGCTCAACTCCATCGGCATCATCACCGGCGGGGGGTTGGGCCGCATCATGGCCCGCTGGATCACCACCGGCGACCCGGGGGCCGACATCACGGGCCTGAACCTGGACCGGCTCCACGCCTACCAGAACAACCCCGAGTACCGGAAGACCCGGGTGGTGGAGACCCTGGGCATGGTCTACCGCCGCCACTACCCCACGCGCACGCCACAGACGGCCAGGGGCTGCAAGCGGTCGCCGTTTCATGACCGCCTGGCCGCCCAGCGGGCCTACTTTGTGGACGTCAGCGGCTGGGAGTCGCCTGGCTGGTACGCGCCCGAGGGCGTGGAGCCAAAGGTGGAGAAGCTCTCCTGGGGGCGGCATAACTGGTTCCCCTACTGGGAGGCCGAGCACCGCGCCTGCCGTGAAGGGGTCATCGCCATGGACATGACCTTCATGGGCAAGTTCCTGGTGCAGGGGCGCGACGCCGGCCAGGTGCTGGACCGGATCTCGGCAGGCAGCGTCAACAGGGCGCCCGAGAGCATCACCTACACCCAGTGGCTCAACGAGCGCGGCCTGATCGAGGCCGACGTCACCGTGACCAAGATGGACGAGGAGAAGTTCATGGTGGTGGTCACCGACACCATGCACCGCCACGTGGAGACCTGGCTCCGGCGCAACACCCCGGCCGATGCCCACTGCTTCACCACCGACGTCACCAGCGGCATCGGGCAGCTCAACATCCAGGGGCCCAGGTCCCGTGAGCTGCTCTCCATGGTGACCTCCGCCGATCTCTCCAACAAGGCCTTCCCCTTCCGCACCTCCCGGGAGATCGACATCGGCTACGCCCGGGTGGTGTGCAACCGGATCACCTACGTGGGCGAGCTGGGCTACGAGCTGAACATCCCGGCCGAGCAGGCGGTGCATGTCTACGACCGGATCCTGGAGGCGGGCAGGGAGGTGGGCCTGGTGCACGCCGGGCTCAAGGCCCTGGGCAGCCTGCGCATGGAGAAGGCCTACCGGGACTACGGCCACGACATCGACAACACCGACGATCCCTTCGAGACCGGCCTCGGCTTCGCCGTGGACCTGAAGGCGCCGGGCGACTTCATCGGCAAGGAGCCGAGCCTGGAGAAGAAGGCCCAGGGCCCCGCGTTCAACCGGCGCCTGCTCCAGATCCTGGTCAAGGATCCCGAGCCGATGCTCTACCACGCGGAGACGGTCCTCCGCGACGGCAAGGCGGTGGGCTACAACCGCGCCGGGTCGTACGGGTTCACCCTGGGCGGCGCCGTGGGCCTGGCCATGATCGAGGCTGGCGAGCCGGTCAACCGCGCCTACCTCAAGGGCGGCGAGTGGGAGGTGGACATCGCCGGCAAGCGGTACCCGCTGAAGGTGGCCCTGCCGGCCCGCCCGCTCTACGACCCCAAGTCAAAGAGGGTGCGCGGGTAACCAGGGACTAAGGCTTCGCGATCTTCAGCTCGGCGGCCAGGACCCGGTCCTCGTCGTCCTGGGGTCCCTTGATCTTCAACCGCCGCTTCCCCTGCCATAGACCCACCAGCACCTTGATGGTGTCGCTCTTGTAGTCCGCCGGGACGGTGGCCGAGTGCTCGTCGCGGATGATCTGCCCCACCTTCCACTCGCTCACCGGGTAGAGGCCGTGCACGGGCTTGTGGTCGACGTTGACGTATGTGCCCGGGCCGATGAGGTGGACAAACAGCTTCCAGTTGGTGATCGGCCCGTCCACCTTCCAGTAGTGGGTCAGCTTGAACGCCTGGCCCGGCTTGACCTTGTCCACGTCCACGTTGAGGCCCAGGTAGGTGGCCCGCTCCTCCAGCTTGGCGTTGACCGTGTACTTCATGGCGGGGGCGGCCTTGAGGATGTTATCCGAGATCCTCTTCTTGTCGCCGGTGGTGGGCTGCCAGCCCTCCTTCTCGAAACATCCGCCGGTGAGCAGTGCCAGCAGCGCCAACATGAAAATCTTCGTCACTGTCGTTCTTTTCATCTCTGGTCCCTGGCCTTCGTTCAAGAGTTCTCCCGTAAGAATCATGGCGTGATTGTCATCAGCAGGGCGTTCTCGCTGTGGAACCCGCCGGCCGTCTTCTGCGCCTTCATGTAGAGGGTCCCGCTGTCGTCGGTGCCGGGGCAGGGGATGCTCGGCTGCGGCGTGATGGTCTTGGTGCCCCCGCCCTTGAGGGCGCCGCCGGAGTATGCGGTGGAGACGCCGCTCTTGCAGACGTACCGGGTTTCGACCTTGTAGGTGTTCCCCTTGGGCAGCTTGCTCAGGTCGAACTTCACCTTGGCCGAGAGCACGCAGAGCTTGTCATTGATCGGGACCTTGAAATACCTGACCGTGCCGTTGGGCAGAAAGCCCTTTGTCTTGACGTGATACCGGTCGTCGGAAAGGAGGTTCATGGCCAGGATCTTGTCCTTGTCGCAGTCGCTCATGGCCTTGCTGGCGAACGCCGTGGCCTCGGAGGTGTACTTGGCGTACGGGTCCAGCCACTCGCACCCGTCGCTGGTCTTGCCGTTGACGTCGTAGTAGTCGCCGGTGCAGTCCATGACACACACCCCCAAGGTGCAGGTGCCCTTGGCGCCGGTGTTCTTGAGGTGCACGCAGTCGCTGTCCTTCTTGCAGCCGCCGCCCTTGTCCGGGTTGGTCACCTGGCCGTCCGGGTTGGTCACCTGGCCGTCCTTCTGAGCTGCGGGGCCGTCACTGGCGGGGCCGTCCCCGGCGGGGCCGTCATTGCCAGGGCCCTTGTCCTTGCCCGCGCCGCCGTCGGGCTTGGCCTCCGAACATGGCTTCGTCGCGGCCTTGCTCCCGTCGCTGGCGTTGAATGCGCCCAGATCGAGGTCCGAGATGATCTGCTTGATCGGCACGGTCACGCTGAGGGTGTCCAGCTTCTTGGAGCCGAGCAACGGGATGCTCACCTCGACCACCGGCTTGATGGTGAGGGTGCCGCTGGTCAGGGTCTGCCCGGTGTAGTGGGCCACGCCCCCCGAGACCTTGACGCACCCGCCCATGAACTCGGACTTCAGGTCGCCGGAGGCGCTGATGGTGAGGTCACCCTTGACGCCGGGGATGGTGGAGAGGGCGCCGGCCAGCGGGATCTTCACCAGCTGGGTCATCGGCACCTTCACTGCCAACGGCACCCTCTTGCCCCTGATCAGGAAGGGATCGAAGGTGGCCTTGCCGCCGAACTTGAGCTGAATGTCGGGCGCGTTGGGGATGGGCCCCTCGAACTTCTTTCCCGCCAGCGAGACCTTGAGGGATGCCTTTACCCCGACCTGACCGGCCAGGGAGAAGACCCCCGTGCCCGCGTGGGGGGTGAGCTGGCCGCCTGAAACGCTGCCCTGGGCGTCGGCGGTGATGGCCCCGCCCGAGGCCAACTTCAGCCGGACCTGGATGGGGGAGGCAGTGGGCTGGTAGCCGGTGTCGTGGGAGAACCCCTTGAGGAATCCCTGCTCGCCGTGGAACTTGATCGTCGCGCCGTCGCCCCCCTCCTCGTCGTCAGAACATCCGGCGGCCACCAGCAGGGAGAACAATGCGACAGTCAGGACAGCACGATTCATGGCGCTACCTCCAATCCCGAACATGTTTCAAAGATGAGACCAGGGTAGATCTTTTGCCCCGACCTGTGAATGAGCCTGCTGAGGCCTTTGTGCGCAGTGTGTACAATGGATAAACAATGAACCTGACATGCCGGATGGTGGGGCTGGCATTGCTCCTTGTCGGTTTGGGCTGCTCTGGCTCCTCAGGAGACAGGGACGCCGGGCCCACTGATGCACCTTCCCCCGAGGTGGGCGCCCCGGATGCGGGCCTGCCGGATGTCGCGCAGCCGGACACGTTGCAGCCGGACAGCTGGGCCGTGGACGCTCCCGGGCCTGACACGGTCCCGGCCGCTGACATGGCGTTCTTTTGGGGCGCGGATGTCTCGGCCCCCGAGGCTGGCTCTTGCACCGGCGGCCTGGCGCGCTCCTTCGGCAAGAAGGGGGTCTACGACTGGGTGGCCGCCACCCTGGACAGCGCGGGCAACGCGGTCGTTGCCATGCATTTCGACACCTCCGGAGACACCATCGGCGGCCTCACGCTCACCAACAAGGGCAAGGAAGACTTCTTCCTGGCCAAGATGGACAGGTGCGGCAACTACCACTGGGCGCTCACGGTGGGGGGGAAGGGGCGGGAAAGGATCACAAACCTGGCCGCTGATCCGCTGGGCAACATCTACGCCTTCGGCATCTTCGAGGACACGGTCGCGTTCGGCAAGCACGCTGTCACGGCCATGAAGACGGGCTCGGCCTTCCTGGCCAAGCTCTCCCCTGCAGGCCAGTTTCTGTGGGTCACCACCTTTGGACCGTACGAGAGCAAGGCCGTCTCGAGGACCTGCGATACCATGATCTGGGATCTGGCTTTTGACGCCAGCGGCAACGTCTTCATGGCCGGCCGTGTGAGCGGCTCCACGACCCTGGGCAGCTACACCCTCACCTCCAAGGGGCACGAGGACCTGCTGGTGGCCAAGCTGAGCCCAAAAGGGAAGGTAATGTGGGCCACCTCGGCCGGCACCGACTGGTCGGAAACGGCCACGAGCATCGTGGTGGACAGCAAGGGGAACAGCTACATCACGGGCTACTGGAACGGTTGCTGGTACAAGTGGTGCCTGGGGGCGAACCCTCTCAAGCTGGGGAGCACCACCCTCACCTACTCAGGGTGCGCGGACGTGCTGGTGGCCAAGTTGGACGACGCGGGCAAGTTCCAATGGGGCGCCACGGCAGGCACCAACTGGAAAGATTACGGCGACAGCATCCAGCTGCTGGACAGCGGCGACCTCGTCATCTCCGGGAGCCATGGCTCCTTCTACATGTTCCCTCCCACGAGCCTGCCCAAGTTCGGCGGCGTGAAGGTAAAGGGCACCCACAAGAAGGGCGGCTTCCTGGCGGGGCTGACAGGCCAGGGCAAGTTCACCTGGGCCTCGGTAGACAGCGGCTCCGGCTCCATGCTCGCCCCGGGGCCGGGGAAGAGCCTGCTCATGGCCGGCGATCTCGTCACGACCCTCGGCTCGGCTGACGCAGCCCGAATTGACGCCACGGGCAAGGCCCTCAAGGTGTTCGCCCCCTCGGGCGGGTACCAGCATGTGGGCCACCAGATCTCCTACAACGCCAAGACGGGGGCCCTGCTCCACGGCGCGTACCAGGGCGCGGTGGGCTTCGGCAAACACATCCTCACCTCCAAGGGCACCGGCTACAACGACCTGGACGCCTACCTCTGGTGGCTGCCCCCCTCGCAGCTGTGAGCTAGAACGGCGCCTTGCCGCTCATGAGGCGTGTCTTTTTTTCCTGTCCTCCAGGCTCCGGGGCCCTTGGGGCGCGCGATGTTCTGCGTTACACCCGCGCGGCTCGTCCCGGGCTGGATGCCCGACGGTGCGGTGAATGAACTCATTGCCTCTGAGGGAGATATCCTCGGGGTAGACGGTTCGCTTAACCGGGGGTTGGCGCACAATGCTCTCGTGGCCCTTCGCCTGGTGGACGGCCAGGCGGGCCGACTCGTAGGCGCCTGTCATCACCAGAGCCCGCGATTTCAGCCGGTCTGCCAGGCTCGGCTTGCCCAGGACCTGGTTGAAGAGCTTGATCGTGCTCACGGCCCGGGCCCTGGCGGCGGAGTTGGGGGCGTATACCCTGGCAGCCTGAAGGACCACCCGGATGTTCATGGCGATCTTCTGCATCTTCCTCAGCCGCAGCTCCATGAAGCGGTCCGGCCGGGGGGTGGCGCTCTGCTCGTAGCGCATGGTCTCCGGGTTCCAGTTGAGCCCCAGGCGCTGCCTTCGCTGATGGTCTGCCAGCGCCCGCCTGTAGCCCTCGATGGCGGTGATGGCCATGTTCAGGATGCCGGGTCCGTGGGTCTCGAACTTCTGCCTGAACGCTGCTTTCAGGATCTCCACATGATCCCGTGGATCGGAGAAGTGTGGGTGATCGAAGATCAACCGCCCCTGTCCATGCTGGTGGCGGTAATGCACGTCCTTGAGGCGGCCCTCCTCCTCCATCTGCTTGTAGAGGCTGGTGGAAGGGTAGGGCGTGTAGTTCATGAACTGAAGCAGGTTGGAGTTGAGGCTGATCACCCAGTCGATATCTTCCTGGATGGTCCTCGGATCATGGTGGTCCTGAAAGAGGATGGAGGAGGCCTGAACAACGATGCCCTTGTCCTGCAGCTCCTCGATCAGCGCCTTGATGTCGATCCCCTGGATCTTGCCGTGCTTGTTGCTCCTGGACTCGATCCCGATCCAGACAAGGTGAACGCCAAGCCTCACCAGGAAGTCGGTCCCAAGCTCCTTGATGGTCTCGGCAGATGAGAACAGGTCGAAGACATAGGGCTTGCCATGCCTCTCCATCTCCTCGAGCAGCTCCCTCGCCCTCTGGGGGTGCTTGAGGAAGTTTTCGTCCATGACCGAGAAGCCGGTGGTCCGGTTCTTCCGCTCGGACTGCCTGCAGGCGGCGAAGACATCACGCCCCGTCTCGAGCAGCGGCACGTAGCGCTTGTTGAACTTGTGTGAGGTGACGCAGAACGTGCAGCCGTTTTCGCATCCCAGCCCCGGGAGCAAGACCCCTCCCTTCGGTTTGGTCTCAAGGCCGTAGATGGACTCGCTGGCTGGACCGGTGATGACGGGGTGCCTCAACGGGGCGGCGAGGTCGTCACCAAAATAGCTCCTGAGCCAGCGCACCCCTTCGCCCCCGCAGACCTCGTCGTGAGGCACGAGCTTGTGCAGGTCTGGGATGATGGTGCCGTATCCGCCGAGGATGATCTTTGTTTCAGGGTGGCGCTCCCGCACGTACCTGGCCATGCGGGCGGCCTTGAGCACGTTGGGCACGATGAATGAAATCCCCACATGGGAGTAGCCGTTCTCGAGCTCGGCCGTGAACGCTTCCCAGCCTGGAAAATCGAGCACGGTGGTCTCCACAGAGACGTTCTCCGCCATCAGGTAGAGCGCGAAGCTCCAGTAGGATTGGCGGGGAGAGTGGATGCCCTGTTGCCTGGTGATCTGATTGTTCAGGAGCTCCATCTGGCAACCGAGCTCCTCGCCGTACTCATCCTTGACTCCGTAGGGCCCGAACACGGCCGTGAGAAGTAGTTTCTTGGGTGCCATTCTGATCCTCTTGATCTCGTACTGGTGCAAAGCATGGTGGCTGCTGAAACCAACTAACTTACGGTTTCGAAGGTTACGGTTGCGTAAGTTACGCATCCGTAGCTTAATGTCAACCATGGCTCAGAAAAAAAAGCGTCTCAGCGCCGCCAAGCGCCGTGTTCAGCTCATTGGGGTTGGTAAGAAGGTCTTCGCCGAGCGTGGCTACGAGGCCACGTCCGTGGAGGTGCTCGCCAAAAGAGCCAAGGTTTCAAAGCCGCTGATTTATGAGCACTTTGGCGGAAAGGAGGGGCTCTACGCGGTCATCGTTGATCGAGAAATCGAGACCGTCGTGGCCCGCATCTCCGAGGCCATCGCCTCCGGGACGCCACGGCAACGCATGGAGCAAGCCGTCGCCGCCTTCCTGCGCTACGTCAAGGACGAACCAGATGGCTTCGCCGTTCTCTGCCACGATTCTCCCGTCGCTGTCAGCGGTGGAGGCATGTCGAGCCTGCTCGCCACCGTCGCCGAACGCGTGAGTGACGTGTTCACCCAGATGTTCAAGGGTGCCGGCTACTCACCAAAGTACGCCCCCATTTACGCCCAGGCCCTCATCGGGATGGTGACCTTCGTGGGGCAGTGGTGGACAGAAACCAAATCACCATCTGTGGACAAGGTCGCCAGCCATCTCTCAGCCCTGGCGTGGATGGGCCTGCGTCACCTGCCTCCGAGTCCGCACGACGTATCGACAAAACGGAAGCGCAACTGATCTAGAACGGCGCCTTGCAGCTGGTCATGGCCTTGTTGCACCAGGTGTTCGGGAACTTGTAGCCCTCGAGCATCTGCAGGGTGGAGCGGTCATCATCGTGACCGGTACAACCTTTGGCGTGCACATGAACCGCTCTCCTCCCCCGGGATCCCTCACAGGCACTTGCCCGAGGCCAGCACCTTCTTTGCCCCGGGCAGGCAGGTGCAG
>CAZCFB010000097.1:0-16362 GCA_964497805.1 uncultured Kofleriaceae bacterium | reverse complement strand
ACCGTCCCAGTCATGCTCCCCTCCGTCGGCAACAACACACTGAACACCGTCCCCTTGCCAGGATGCGATCGCACCTCGATGGTGCCGTGGTGGTTCTCGATGATGCGCTGGCAAATGGGCAGGCCCAGGCCGGTGCCGCTCTCTTTGGTGGTGAAGAAGGGGATGAAGATGTTCTCCAGCGCCTCGGCCGGGATGCCTCGCCCGGTGTCACTGAAGGCGATCTCCACGTTGTCACCTGGCCGCTCCCGGCGGCCCCCGGGGCGCAGGCTGGTGGTCACCGTGAGGGTGCCCCCGGCCGGGTTCATGGCCTGCAGGGCGTTGAGGCCCAGGTTCAAAAACACCTGCTTGAGCTGCTCCGCGTCGGCCTTCACGGCTGGCAGGTCGTCGGCGTAGGCCGCCTCGATGAGCGTATCCTCCGACTGTGGCTCAAGCAGCTGCAGCGTCTTGTGCACCACCTTGTTCACCTGCAATGAGGCGCGGTCCCCACGGTAGGGGCGGGCGTAGCCCAGGAACTGGGAGACCACCCGGTCCAGGCGGTTGACCTCCTCCACGATGATCTCCAGGTACTCGGCCTGCTCTTCGAGCTCAGGAGCCGTGACCTCTTCCTTCGGCTCTTCGGGCTCGCTGTCCAGCAGCTGGGCCGCGCCCTTGATGGCGCCCAGGGGGTTGCGGATCTCGTGGGCCAGGCCGGCAGCCATCTGGCCCAGGGCGGCCAGGCGGTCGCGCTCCTTCATCTGCTCGTACACCTTGGAGTTGCGCAGGGTGATGGCGGCCTGCAGGGCCACCTTGCGCAGCTCGTCCAGCTCCTCGGTGGCGTACGCCTCGCGCAGGCGGTCGTCGCGAAGGTTCAGGAGGCCGAGCACCTGGCCCTCCGAGATGAGCGGGATGCTCACGCCCGCCTCCAGCTCCTCCAGCGTGACCAGGATGTTGCGCAGGGCCACGGCCGCGTCCTCCTGGCCCTCGCCCAGCTGGTGGTTCAGCTCCTGCTCCAGCGCATCCTGAGTCACCAGGCCGCGCTCGGTGAGGCGGCTCATGAACAGCCCGTGGGTGGGGCCCTCAAGCACCTCCGCGGGCGCTGGCCCCAGGTGGCCCGCCAGGTGGAAGGTCCCCCCCGACGGCTCGGCCAAAAAGAGGGAGGCGTGGGTCACGCGCTCGGAGGCCTCCAGCTCGCCCAACACCCGGCTCACCACGGTGGGCACATCGATGATGTTGGCCAGGTCGTGGCGCAGCAGCAGCAGGCGCCGGGAGAACTCGTACTTCTCGCGGAACATGTAGCGGTTAACGCGGTCCTCGATCCAGCCGCGCAGGGGCTCGAAGATCACCAGGATGACGAAGCTGGCCACGATGGTGTTGAAGAAGAAGGTGCTGGTCTGGTCCGCCTTCACCCAGACCAGGAGCAGCCCGTAGATGACGGTGAGGATCAGCACCAGCACCGACAGGTTGACCATCTTGCCCAGCAGCTCCTTGATGTCGAGCAGCCGGTAGTGGAAGAGGGTCTGGCTCAGGAAGTACATGTAGATGATGGTGAGCACGTTGCCCAGGGGCGGGAACGCGACCCAGTCACGGGGGATGAAGTCGGTGAGGGCCAGGGTCACCGCGGCGCCGCCGCCGATGAGCAGGTAGGTCAGGCGCATGGCCTCTGGACGATGCGGCGTGGCCTTCTGCCGCTCATACATCAGGTACATGCAGTGGTACAGGGCGCCGAACACGAAGGTGAGCAGGGCCGCGGAGAAGCCCCAGTGGCGGTGGATGGGATAGAACAGCGCGCCGTAGGCCAGGCCGAGCACGAAGCCCATGGTGAGCAGGTAGATGCGTCGCGGCACCGGGCGCGGAGCCCGGGGGTCGTCGGCCAGGAAGACGAGGAAGAACCGCTCGGCGGCCCACGGGATGGCGGTGGCGGCCAGCTGGCTCAGCCAGAAGAGCGGCCCGGACTCCAGGGCGATGGCGAAGAAGCGGAAGACGAACCAGCCGAACAGCACGAAGCAGAACACGGCGAACGTGAAGTACGCCCGCCGCCGCCGGTCCCGCATGAACACGCTCAGCCCGATGGACAGGGTGATGATGGCCGCCAAAAGGGCCGAGAGGGACTGGGGGTTCATGGTGTGTGGGATTGTATCCCACGGTCACGGTCACGGTCACGGTCACGGCCCACGGGTCATATATGCGGCCCACAGGCACGGGCGCGCCCGGCTCCACGGTGCCCCTCAGCGGGATTCGGGGTAGGACAGGGGGGAGAGCTCGTCTCCGGGGGGCGCCTTCAGCGTTACCTGAAGGATCAGCTCATTGAGCACCTTCACCATGTCTTTGAGGTGCTTGATCCGCCTCCTGATTTCTTCGAGGGGAGCGGCCGGGAAAATATCGGTGACCGGGCGGAAGTGGTAGTAGAAGCTCCCGCGGACCACCCTGTGCATGGCGCTGTGGAGTTTGGCGAGGTTGTCGTACGCCAGGCAGAGGCCGCGCAGAATGGGGTGGCCCTTGAGGAGCAAGGCCCGGTATTCGTCACGGTCTCCCAATAGCGACGCGATCCTGAGCTGGACCCCGCGCCTGGCGTCTTCCACCACGGGAGACATATTCATGATGCCTCTGGTCAGGACCTCGACGGCCATCTTGCGGCAATGGCTCAGGTTGGACCGATGCAGCAAGCATGCGCGCTCCTTTTTGCCCTTGCGGCGCAGCATGCATCTATCAACCCTCTGCTCCACGTTCTTGCAGACCACCACGCGCTTGGCGAGGTCCAGGTGGACCTTCGCGAAGCTCCTGTCGATGACCACCTTGGCTTCGTTAATGGACAGGACTGCCTCCTGCAGCTTCGTCTTCGGCCTCTCCTTGATCGCCTCGAGTTGAGGCGGATCCACGGCCGGGACACTCCGCGCGTGCGCGGCCGGGCCCTCCATCACGGTCAGGGACAGGGCAGCCAGGGCCGAAACCTGGAGCACGGATATATGGAGTTCGCCGCGCATCAGACTGGCCCCGCGGGAGCGGCCGGCTTGTCCGCGAGCTTTTTCTCCGGCTTCACGCACAGCCCAACCCGGGTTACCAGCTCATGGGCCTCGACCAACAGGCTGCGCCGGCGCTGGAGCGCCTTGATCAGGGCGTCGTAGCCCGCTGCCCTGGCCATGATCTGCAAGAGACTGAGCCTCTCCATGGCGGCCATGTGGGCCGCCTGCGTACAGTCCTGGGGGTAGACGACCGAATGGTCGAAGAGCTTGCGCTTGACCTCCTCGCACTTGACGCCGGGGCTGAGCCGCTTGTTCTCCTCCACGGCCCGAAGGACCACCCAGTAGTTCACCCAGGAGGTGCGTTGATCGTCCCTGAGCACCCAGTACAGGAAGGCCAGGGTGTGTTTGAGGCTCTCCTCGGCGCTCTTCGCCAGCGGCACTGCCCGGATCAGGCGCTGCCCTTGCGGTTCGAGCTGTGTGACCAGCTCATTGAAAGAGAGGACGCGCACATCGTGGTTGGGGTAGCCACAACAAACGCGCCCACCGTCCCCGGAGCAGCCCGACGCGCCCAGCCCAACGGTGAACAGGATCAGGGCCGCCATGCCCTGGCCCAACCAGCGCCATCTGGCGCCGCCAATGGTGGGGTTGCCTGCCTTCGAATCTTCTCTTTGTAGCCTCATAGTTTCCTCCTCCATGGCCTTTAGACGTCACCGACCGGGATTGGGTTACGTCGAGGGCATAAAAAAGGGCCGCCCGGCACGCCGGAGGGAGATGTTGCTGGAGCTGGCCGGCGGGCGGAGAGATGCCGGGGAGGCCGCGGCCTGGCTGTTTGATATAATCCCCGCCCATGGACGACAAGACTCGGGGGCTGCTCAAGGCGCTCCCTTCTATTGATGACGCGGTGAAGGATCTCTCGGAGGGGCTGGATGTCCCACGCTGGGCCCTGGTGCGGGCGGTGCGGGAGGAGGTGGAGGACCTGCGGCGGGAGATCATCAAGGGGGCCTCGGCCTCGGCCGAGCTGGATCCCGGCGCGGTGGTGGCGCGGATCAGGCGGCTGCTCACCCCGTCGCTGCGCCCGGTGTACAACGCCACCGGGGTGGTGGTGCACACCAACCTGGGCCGGGCGCCGCTGTCGCCCGAGCTGTTGGACCGCATCGGCCAGGTGGCGGGCGGCTACTCCAACCTGGAGTACGACCTGGACGGCCGCCAACGGGGCAGCCGCCACGTGCACCCGGCCGGTTTGCTCAAGGAGCTCACCGGGGCCGAGGACGCGGTGGTGGTCAACAACAACGCCGCGGCGGTGCTGATCTGCCTCACGGCCCTTGCCCAGGGCAAGGAGGTGGTGGTCAGCCGCGGCGAGCTCATCGAGATCGGCGGGTCCTTCCGCATCCCCGACGTGATGGCCGCCTCCGGGGCCCTGCTGCGCGAGGTGGGCACCACCAACCGCACCCACCCCCGGGACTACGAGGGCGCCATCGGCGAGGAGACTGCGCTGCTGTTCAAGGCGCACCAGAGCAACTTCGCGGTGGTGGGCTTCACAAAAGAAGTGGAGCCCTCGGAGTTGGCCGCCATCGGCCGGCGCCACGAGGTGCCCACCATGTTCGACCTCGGCTCGGGCAGCCTGATCCCCCTGGACGACATGGGCCTGCCCAACGAGCCCACGGTGCAGGACGCCGTGGCCCAGGGCTTTGACCTGGTCAGCTTCTCCGGGGACAAGCTGCTGGGCGGACCCCAGGCGGGCATCATCGTGGGCAAGGCCGAGCTGGTGGCCAGGCTGCGCGCCCACCCGCTCATGCGCCCCCTGCGCCCGGACAAGATGACCCTGTGCGGCCTGGTGGCCACGCTCGAGGCGTACCGCGACGGGGAGGCCGCCACCCGGCTGCCCGTGGTGCGCATGATCTCGGCCGGACCCGACACCCTCAAGCGCCGGGCCGAGCGCCTGCGACGGGCCCTGCGGTCCAGGCTGGAGGGCGCCTACACCCTGAGGTTGCGCCAGGTGATCTCCCGCGTGGGCGGGGGCGCGTCTCCGCTGGCCGAGCCGCCCTCCTTCGCCGTGACCGTCGAGCACCCGGGCCTCTCGGCCGACGCCCTCAAGGCGCAGCTGCACCTGGCCGATCCGCCCCTGGTGGCGCGCATTGAGGAGGACACCCTGCTCCTGGACGTGCGCACCCTCCCGAACGATGGCCTGGCCGCGGTGGCGGCGTGCGCGGCGGCAGCGCTCAACGGAGCCGATGGCTGAACAGCCGGGGGAGCCTCAACCGCGGGCGCGGCCCGGCTGGAGCGCGATCCTGGCCGTGGCGCCGGCCCTGGTGCTGGCAGGGGTAGCCCTGAACTACTACGGCGACTTCGTCTCGGACGACGCCTTCATCTCATTCCGATACGCCGAACACCTGGGCTCCGGCCGGGGCCTGGAGTGGAATCCGGGCTACCGCGTGGAGGGGTACAGCAACTTCCTCTGGATCGTTCTGCTCGCCATCCCGCGGGCCCTGGGCGCCGCCGTGCCCGAGGCCGCAAGGATCCTGGCCATGGCCGCGGTGCTGGCCACGGTGGCGCTGGTGGCGCTGGTGGTGCGCCGCAGCGGCGGCCAGCGCGCTGTTCACCCGGTCCTGCTCGCCCTGTCCCCGCTGCCCCTGTGCCTGAGCTTCCCCTTTCAATATTGGTGCGCCATGCGGCTGGAGACCGCGCTCTTCTCCTTCCTGCTGCTGCTGGCGCCGGCGCTCTTCCTGTGGGAGGAGACCCGGGGCGGCGCCGGGCCGCGCTGGACCTCGGCGCTGGCTTACCTGGCCCTGGCCCTTGTCCGCCCCGAGGGCGCGGTCTACGCCGTGATCCCGCTGGGGCACCTGGCGGCGCGGGCGGCGGGGGGGGAGGGGCTCCGCGCCGTGGCCAGGGAGCGGGCCGTGTGGCTGGGCATCATCGCCGGGGGCGTGCTGCTCTTCCTGCTCTTCCGCTGGGCCTACTTCGGCGCGCTGCTGCCCAACACCTTCCACGCCAAGGTGCAGGGCGACGGCGTGGCCGGGGGCTGGCGCTACCTCACCCGCTTCTGCGCAGAGCGCCCGTACCACCTGGTGCTGCTGCTGGCACCTCTGCTCATGGGAGGGCTGCGCGGACCGGCGGGGACCATGCTCCTGGGCACGGCCCTGATGAGCGGCCTCATCGCGGTGTTGGTGGGCGGCGACTGGATGCGGGAGTTCAGGTTGCTGGTGCCCGCCACGCCGCTACTGGCCGCCGCTCTCGGCGTCGCGTTGCACAGGGCGCTGCAGGGCAGGGGGCCGGCCGGGCGGGCCGCTGTCATGGCCGGGGCCGCGCTGCTCGTGGCCGGGGTGCAGCTCAACATGGGCACCCCCGGGCACGAGTGGGCCGCGGCCTTGCGCGGGGAGCGCCGGGACCTGCTCATCAACCTGGAGGGCGAGATGACCCGCGCCGCGAAGGAGGCCGGGCTGTGGCTGCGGCAGAACGCGGCGCCCGGTGACCTGGTGGCCGTGAACCACGCCGGGGCGCTGCCCTTCTACAGCGGCCTGCCCACCCTGGACATGGTGGGGCTCAACGACCGCCACATCGCGCGCCTGCCAGGGTCCCGGCACGGCAAGTACGACCCCGCGTACGTGCTCTCACGCAAGCCCCGGTTCGTGGCGCTCAACACCCGGACGCGGCCGGTGGAGGGCCGCTACGTCCCGGGCTACTGGGCAGGGGAGACCGCCCTGTTCGCCCACCCCGAGTTCCAGCGGCTGTACGCGCCCATCGGCCGCCACTGGACCTGGCGCCACCGCTCGGTCAAGCGCCGCAACCACCCCCGCTCACACACCGTGTACCTGATGATATTCCAGCGCCGCGCCCAGGAAAGTTCAGGCCCGGGGCTGCGCGCCCCCTCACTGCGGGGTAAAGCTAACCAGGACGGCGTATCAAATCTGGATGGCGATGAGATCAAGCGCAGATAGCGGTGACACAATGCGAACCCCTCGGCTGTGGCGCATCACGGACCTGGCCTGGCTGCTGGCCTTCTCCGTGGCCTTCGGCGCGCTGATCTGGCGCACCTCCTCCGCGGCCTCCCTGGGCGCCGACGGGGACCTGCTGCGCATGATGGAGGGGGCCCAGCGTATGGGGCTCTACATGGGCCCGCGCCGGCTGGGCACCCTGCACAACGCCGTGGCCCGCTTGAACAATGGGTGGCAGGTGAGCACTCGCTTCAATGTGGGCGACACCGAGGCGGTCTCCACCCTGCTCACCCTGCACCCGGACCTGAGCCTCGCCACCCTGAAGGTGGACGCGGACCTCTCCCGCCTGCTCGGCGTGGGGGGCGTGGCCGCGTTCCTGATGCGCTCCCTGGACGGGGTGGGGCGGATCCATGTGACGGGCAGGTGCGCTCTGGAGACCGGGATCTGCCAGGTGCGCGGGACACTGGCCGGCAAGAAGGTGAACCTCCCCGTGACCGCGGGGCGGGGCCCGGTGCTCACCAGCGCCATCTACCCCTTGCTGGCCCGCGGAACCCTGGGCAAGGAGGCGGAGCTCGGCATCTTCGACCCGTTGAGCCTGGGCCGGCGGATCCTCACCTTCCGGGTGCTCGGCGCCGAGCGCCTGAAGTTGCGCTCCGGGTCCACCGTTGAGGCGGTGAAGATCCAGCGCGATCTGGAGGGGGTCGCCTCTCATGTGTGGGTGGATCTCCGGGGCCGCGTGCTCAAGGAAACCCTGCCCATCGGCATCTCCATGGAGCACGAGGCGTTCCTGCCCCTGAGCAGCGCCAACATCCCGGCCCCGGCCAGGATCCACGAGGAGCGGAAATGAGCGAAACGCCGGTGCTGGAGCTGCGCGGCGTGGCCAAGCGGTTCGGTGACTTCGAGGCCCTCAAGGGGGTGACCCTTTCGGTGGAGGCGGGCCAGGTGTACGGCTTCCTCGGCCCCAACGGCGCGGGCAAGACCACAACCCTGCGTATGGTCACCGGGCTCATGCGTCCGTCGGCAGGGCAGGTGCTGGTGTGCGGCCACGACGTGGTGACCGCCCCGCGCCGGGCCAAGCGGCAGCTCGGCTTCATCTCGGACCGCCCCTTCCTCTACGAGAAGCTCACCGGCTCCGAGTTCCTGCGCTTCGTTGGCGGCATCTGGGGTATGGAGCCGGATGACATCGCGGCCCAGTCGGCCCTCTGGCTGGAGCGGTTCGACCTGGCCGGCTGGGCGGGCGAGCCCATCGAGGCCTACTCCCACGGCATGCGCCAGCGGATCCTCTTCTGCGCCGCGCTGATCCACCGGCCGCGCCTGCTGATCATGGACGAGCCCATGGTGGGGCTGGATCCGCGCGGCGGGCGTCAGCTAAAGCGCATCGTGCGGGAGCTAGCCGACACGGGCGACACCTCGGTGCTCCTCTCCACCCACACCCTGGATGTGGTGGAGCAGGTGTGCGACCGCGTGGCCATCATCGACCGGGGCGTGGTCATCGCCGACGGGACCTTGCAGGAGATCCAGGACGCCCACCGATCCGGCGCTGCCGCCGCCGACGACGTTGATCGCCTGGAGGACCTGTTCCTGCGCCTCACCGAGGAGGGCCAGCGCGAGCGCGACCAGCCCCAGGAGGCTGACGCCGGATGAGCGAGGCCACCGCCCACACCGTGGGGGTATGGGGCCTGGTCTGGCCCAAGCTCCGGGGCCACGGCCGCGCCTCCAGGGGGCAGAAGGCGGTGTGGCTCATCTTCAGCCTCATCGGCATCGGCATCGCCGTGGGAATCTACTTCGGCTCCGCCTGGTTCTTGAAGCTCTGCTACGACGTGGAGACGGTGGGCCCGCTGCTCTGCCGCCGCCTGCTCGACCTGGTGCTCATGGCCCTGATGGGGGTGCTCCTGTTGAGCAACGTGGTCACCGCCCTGAGCAGCTTCTTCCTCGCCGAGGACCTGGGCCTGCTCATGTCCACGCCGGCCCCGCCTCGCGCCCTGTTCGCCGCCCGCTTCATCGAGCAGATCCTCACCTCCTCCTGGATGGTGCTCTCCTTCGGCCTGCCCACCCTGTTCGCCTTCGCCAAGGTCGCGGGCACGCCCCTCACCTTCGCCGCCATCCCGCTGGTGCTAATCCCCATGCTCATCTTCCCGGCCGCGGTGGGCGTGATCCTGACCCTGGCCCTGGTGCGCTTCATGCCCGCGGCCAGGGTGCGCAACCTGGTGGCCGGGCTGATCTTCGTGGCCTTCCTGGTGCTCTACCTGATGATCCGGCTAGCCCAGCCCGAGCGGTTCATGAACCCCGAGGGCTTCGCCTCGTTGATCCAGCTCCTCTCCTCCCTCTCCACGCCGTCGGGGCAGCTGCTGCCCTCCCACTGGGCCATGGCGGTCATCGGCCAGACCTTCCGGGAGGCGCCCCCGTCCCAGGCGTGGCCCATGATGTTGGCCGCCCTGATCAGCGGCGCCGGCGCCAGCTTCGTGCTCGCCTCGGCGCTGTTCCGGGTGGTGCACCAGGCCGCTTACTCCCGCAGCCAGGAGGCCCGCACCGTGGCCAGGATCTCCCGGCTCATGGCCTGGATCCGGCGGCGCCCTCTGCCCGAGGAGGGGCCCATCCGCGCGCCTGGCAGGCTGGCCCCCGAGGCTGACTGGGGCCGCGGCGTGGGCCGGCTGCTGCCAGCGGGGGCGCCCAGAGAGTTCCTGATCAAGGACACCAAGCTGCTGCTGCGCGACGCCAGCCAGTGGTCACAGATGGTGCTGCTGCTGGCCCTGGTCTTTGTCTACCTCTACAACTTCCGCCACTTCAGGCAGATCTCCAGCGCGGGGCTGGTGGGGCCGCTGGCGGTGTACCTCATCGGCATGGGGCTGTGCGGCTTCGTCACCACCGCGGTGAGCGTGCGCTTCGCCTTCCCGCTCATCTCCCTGGAGGGGCCCATGCTCTGGCTGCTCAAGACCGCCCCCCTGCGCGGGACCCAGCTCCTGCGCTCCAAGCTGGTGGCCACGCTGCCGCCCCTGACGCTCATGGCCATGATGATGTCGGTGGTTTCGTCCATGATCCTCGGGGTGAGCGCGGAGCTGCTGGCCCTGGCGCTGGGGGTGTCGGTGCTCACCGCGGTGTCGGTGGTGACCCTGTCGGTGGGGCTGGGCGCCATGATGCCCGACTTCAAGGCGGAGAGCGCGGCCAAGGTGGCCGCTTCCTTCGGCGGTTTGGTGTGTATGAGCCTCGCTTTTCTGGTGGCGATCTCTCTGGTCCTTCTGTCCATTTATCCTGCTTTTTATCTGCACAGGGGGCTGCCCATACGAACGAACCTGATGGCCATCAGTGTGGTGGGCGCGCTGGTGATTCCGTTGCTTTCCACACTGATCCCGATGTTTTGGGGGGCGAGGACTCTGGAGCGCCTGGAGCCGTAATCATGGCGGCTTTTCCGGGGGGGAATAACTATGCAAGGTCAGCAGAAGGTGTGTTAGAGTCGCTTCTCGAAGCTGGAAATTAATAGTTTGTTTGGTGAACTCGGAGTTCATTGGAACAGATTGAGAGCGGAGTTGGTCCACTCTCACGATTTGACAGGGGTGGCTGATACACCCCGAAAGATGCCCCCAAGAGAGAGAGGGGCGAACCTTTCAAAGGAGGAGTTCGATGAAGCGCTTGATGCTGGTTCTTTCCGCGATAGCCATGTTTGGTTTCGTCTTCGGCGGCTGCAAGAAGGACAAGCCGGCCGAGCCTGCTGCCCCGCCTGCTGACGAGGCAAAGAAGGACGAGCCCCCGCCCCCGCCCCCGCCCGCCGAGCCCAAGGAAGAGGGCAAGCCGGATGAGGCCAAGGAAGGCGAGCCTGCCAAGGAAGGCGGCGAGGGTGAGGCTTTCTCCGTTGGCGTGCCCGAGTGTGACGACTACATCAGCAAGTACGTCGGCTGCCTCAAGGACAAGGTGCCCGAGGCGAGCCGCGGCGCCATGGAGCAGGGCCTGAACACCATGAAGGAGGCCTGGAAGAAGGCCGCCGAGACCGAGGCTGGCAAGGCTGGCCTGGCCAACGCCTGCAAGATGGCGATGGACGCTGCCAAGAAGTCCATGGGCGCCTTCGGCTGCGAGTGGTAGGAACTACCCTGTAGCACCCCCCTGAAGTACCCCCCTTATAACTTCAAGTAGACCTTCCTGTAAGGACACGTCCGCGCGCAACGTGATCGTGGGCGTAGACGTCCATGACCGGGGGCGCTAGCTGGTCTTCAAACTCTCGAGCGGAGTATTCGGATCAAGGTACTGCTCGACCTTGTGCTCGACGTAGCCGCGGCCGCCCATCTTTTCAGCCAGGAAGCCCACCTTGACGTCGGCGTTGAGGGTGCTGTCCGAGATGTTGAAGTTGCCGTCGAACTTGATCCCCTTGACCTTGCCCTGGATGCGGGCCGTGCTGCCGCTCCAGGTGGTCCGGGTGCCGTACCTGGTGTCCCAGTAAGTGGTGAGGGCCCTCAGCCGGGCAGTTGCGTCTTCCGCAGAGAAGGAGTGGGGCTTTGAGATTTTCATGGGTTTAATATTTAGCCGACGGGATCTGAGGCGTCAAATGCTCACCGGATGTTGATGGGCACCGCCGGCGCCGCGCCCACCACCTCCACCCGGCGGTTGAGCTGGCTCACCATGTCGTCCACCTCGTTGAGCACGCTCACTTCCAGGTCGTACATGCCGCCCGGAACATCGTCCGGGACCTTCCATTCTGCGGGCAAGATCACGCGCAGGGGCCGGTAGGTCAGGCGCCGCTTGAGCTTGAACAGCCCCTTCTGCTCGTGGACCACATCGCCAGTGATTGAGCGCAGGCGGAGGCTGCCCTCCAGGCTGATGTTGTAGATCCTCCTGGGCTGCTCCTTGAGCTTGACCCCGCCCGCGCGTAGAGCCAGGTGGTAGGTGCGCCCCGCGCCGAAGGTGTCTCCCTTGATGGGCGGCAGGTCCGCGCGTTGGCGAACCTGAAGCTGGTCCACCTTGAAGCTGCCCATGGGCTTGGGCGCCTGGCCCGTGAGGCGGAAGGTGAGGGAGCGGGTGATCTCCTTTTTGGCCAGCAGGTCGCGGGCCCGGATCACCACCTGGTACTTGCCAGTGGGGGCCAGGGAGGGGAGGACCAGCGGGAGCTGAACCGGGAACCGCCCGGCCTTGACCACGGGCCTGGAGGCCTCGCCCGCCACGGTGGCAGCCTTGGGCCGCACCAGATGCACGTCGCCGCGGGGGCCAGCCACCGCCAGATCCACCGCGGCGGCCACCTCTCCCTTCTCCTGCTTCAGGCCGTACACCGAGAGCCGCACGAAGATCTGCTCACCGAGCAGGAAGGAGGGGCGGACCAGCCCCCCGCCGTCGCGAATATGGAGGTTGATCACCGAGAACACCGGGGCGATGACCCGCAGGGGCAGGCTGACGCTGCGGCTCGTCTTTTTCGAGCCGGGCTCCGCGACCTCCAGCTTGACGCTGTATTTGCCAGGCGCCAGCGCCGGGGGCAGCTGGAGCTGGTACTCCCGGGGCAGGGCCAGGGGCTTGAAGGGGAGGGGCTTGCGCGCCACCGGCTCCTCCGGGCCCTGGTGCAACACCTGGCCCTGGGGGCCGAGCAGGACTGCCTGCACCTTGAGGGGGATGGAGGTTGTCCCATCCTTGGCCTGCTCGCTGGTGAAGCCGCGCACCTCGAAGGAGATGGGCACCACGGCGCCGGCGGGGACCCGCTCGTCGGCGGCCAGGCGGGGGAAGTCGATGGTGAGCTTGGCCGCGGCCTCGGGGGGCGTGCCGATGAGGGTGAAGCTGCCGCTTCCCGAGCCGGTGCGGTTGCCCAGATGGTCGGTGACGGTGAGCTCGACGCTGTACCGGCCGGCTGGCACCGCGGGGCCCAGGGGCAGGGACGCAGCGGTGCGCATGGTGCCCGGGGTCAGGCTGGGCGCGTCGCCCTTGACCAGCTCCTGGTCGGTCAGGCGCAGAACCACCTGGTCCCCGGTGCCTCGCAAGATGATGTCGGCGGTGATGTGGGCCTTGTGCTTCTTGTAGGTGAAGTTGCTGATGGTGAAGAGGCAGACAACCGTCTCGCCGCGGGCGAAGTCCGGGGTGGTGCGGTGTCCCGCCGGGCCGGCGAAGCTGATGTCATCGATCTTGATAGGCGGCCCGGTGGGGAGCGCGGGGGCCGCCGGGTCCGGGGCTTTGCCCCCTGCGGCGTGGCGCGATGGCTTCTTGCCGGGGCAGGCGGCCAGGAGGATGGAGAGGATGAGCAGCAGCAGGAGGCTGCGGTGGGGCGTGTTGTGGCTGGCGTTCATGGGCACAGATTATCCTGAGTTGGTACAGCTGACTACGTCGCCACGGGGGCGGGTGGCTGCGTTGATATCACAAGCTGCTATGTTCCAGGTATGGGATATCCGCAAGCCAGGAGGCGTGGATGAAGATCGAGGTGGTGCCGGTTCTGGGTGACAATTACGCATATATCGTGGCTTGCGAGGAGACCGGGCAGGCCGCGGTGCTGGATCCGGCCGGGCCCGACAAGGTGCAGGCGCGCGCGGCGGAGATGGGCGTCGAGCTGACGGGGATCTGGAATACACACCACCACTTCGATCATATCGGCGGCAACGACGCGCTCATGCGCCAGGGCAAGCTGAGGCTGTATGGTCATCGCTCTGACCGGGGCCGCATCCCCGGCATTACCCACAAGCTCACCCATGGAGACTCCTTCCGCCTGGGCAACCTCGAGGTGCGGGTGCTGCACACGCCCGGGCACACCCGGGGCGCAATCTGCTACCAGGTGGGGGACGCGCTCTTCACCGGGGACACCCTGTTCGGCGGGGGCTGCGGCCGCCTCTTCGAGGGAGATCCCGAGACCATGTACAGCTCGCTGACCGAACAGATCTGCTCCGTGCCCGCGGCCACGCGGCTCTTCTTCGGCCACGAGTACACGGCCAACAACCTGGCCTTCGCCGCCACGGTGGAGCCCGGGAATCAGCGGCTACAGCGGCGCCTGGAGGTGGCCATGTCCGCCACCGAGCGGGGCGAGCCCACGGTGCCCTCCACGCTGGAAGAGGAGCTCGCCACCAACCCGTTCTTGCGCGCGGACAGCGAGGAGATTCGGGCCACCCTGAGCGAGAGATTCCCCGACGACGCGTGGACGGAGTTGCAGGTGTTTACGAGGTTGAGGGAGCTGCGGAACAGCTGGTAGTTGTGGCTACCAATACCTTTCGGCGTGGATGTCTTCTGCGTCGAAGCCGCGATCGATGAGCGCCGCGGTGACATTGTCGATCATCTCGGGGCTGCCCGAGAGGAAGACGTCGAAGGTATCCGGCTCGACGGGGATGCCCACCTGATCCTCGATCTCGCTTGACTCCAGCAGATCCGCCACAGAGCCGGTGACGCCCTCCCAGCCGAGGTCGTCCTCCGGGCTGGTGATTGTGGGGATGTAGGTCAGGCGGTCGGACAGCCCGCTCAACTCCTCGAGCTGGGTGCGGAAGGCCAGGTCCCGGGAGGTGGCGGCGGCGTGGACCACCACGTACTTGATCTCCTTGGTCTGGTCAAAGCTGGATCGGATCATGGCCAGGTAAGGGGCCAGGGCGGAGCCGGTGCCCACGAGCAACAGATCGCGGTTTCCGCTGGATTCCTCCAGGGTAAATATGCCCTGGGCGCCGGGGTGCACATACAGCCGGGAGCCCTCCTTCAGGGCGAACAGGCGCGGGGTGAGGTCGCCTGAGCGGACCAGGGTGACCACGAACTCCAGCTCATCGTCCTGGCTGTTGGAGGTGATGGAGTAGGCCCGGCGGATCAGGTGCTCCCCGCCCTTCTGCTTCAGCTCGGCGGAGTCAGGGGTCGCCTCTGCCACCCTCGGTGAAGAGCGGCGCAGGCCGAGCGCGGTCCACTGCCCGGGCTCGAAGTCGAAGGCGTCCCCGTCGAGCTTGACTCTCAGGGCCATGGTGCCCGGCGCCAGATCGGCCCGGAGCGTGACGGTCGCGTTGTAGTCCAAAGACATGCTCAATCCTCCAGTGCCGGCAGGATACTTATCGCTGGCAGAGCCCGCAAGCCAATGTATGTGCGGAACCAACTCAAAAAGCCTCTTGCGGGCCCTGCCAGCGATGCTCGCCTTCGGCGAGCTATCAGGTTAACCGGCCCCCCCACCCAAACCCTCCCCCCTTCAGGGGGGAGGGCTAATCCCAGCTGTGGCCCGCAAGCCTCAACGCAGGCCGGGTGTGCGCGTGGCGCCGGGTGTGCGGTCATCGAACGCGCACAGGCCGCACAGTGGGGACAGGCGGTGGGGGTGCCGGTGCCCAAGTACACGTCATCACTGGGCGCCGTACTCCCCACTCCGGTGGCATTTATCTTGCTTTGTTTATTTGCAAGAGACATTGCAAAGGAAGCCGCCAATGAAAATCGCCGTCACCTCCATTCTGCTCTCCCTGTCACTGGCCCTCGGCTGCTCTGGACCCGAAGAGAGCGCCTCCTCCTCCAGCGGGGAACCCCTGGTGGGCGGCAAGGCAGATCCGGGCCACCCCGCCGTGGGCATGGTGCAGCAGATCGGCAGCAACGGACATGTCTCGTGTACCGGCACCCTTATCGGCCCCCGCACAGTGCTCACCGCCGAGCATTGCGTGGACGGCGGGCCCGCGGCCTGGTTCCAGCTCGAGCGGGTGCCTGCGTCGCTCAATGACGTCTACTACTCAAAGAAGCTGGTCCTGCACCAGACCCTGGACCTCGCCCTGGTCCTGCTCAACGACCACCCACAGGACCGGTCAACTCCAGGCTCGCCCAGGCCGCTCAAGCCCATGGGCATCGTCACCGCCAGCCAGGGGCCAAAGATTGGCATGGCCATCACGCTGGTGGGGTTCGGCCGCACCGAGCACAACACGCCAGCGGACGGCGTCAAGCGCCTGGGCACCAACAAGGTCACCATCGTGCAGGGCGACCAGTACTGGTTCTACGGCCCCGCAAACGTCTGCTTTGGTGACTCGGGTGGCCCCTCCATCACCACCGCCTACGGCGGCGACAAGGTGATCGGCGTACACAGCCTGGTGGCCGGCACCTGCGGTTACGGTGGCTCCGACGCCCGCGTGGACGCGGCGTTCAACTGGATCTGCGCCAACACCAACGACGTGGCGGCTTGCGCGCCGCCGCCGCCGCCGCCGCCGCCCAAGCCAGATCTCGGCCTGCCGCCGCCCCCGCCGCCGCCCCCCCCCGCGCCAGACCAGGGGGTTGCGCAAGCCCTGTGCAAAACCCACAACGATTGCGACGACGGGAACCCATGCACCCTGGACGTCTGCCGCCCCACCCAGGGGTGCGTGCACTGGAACAACTGCGGCGACGGCAGCGTCACCAAGCCCAGGGCTGATGCCGGAGCGCCCAAGCCCAGGGCCGACGCCGGAGTGCCCAAGCCCAAGCCGCAACCCAAGCCCAGAGCCGACGCCGGAGTGGCCAAGCCCAAGCCGCAACCCAAGCCCAAGCCTCAGCCCAAGCCCAGGGCCGCCGCCCCAGTGGCCAAGCCCAAGCCTCAGCCCAAGCCCAAGCCTCAGCCCAAGCCCAGGCCG
>CAZCFB010000096.1:0-17037 GCA_964497805.1 uncultured Kofleriaceae bacterium | reverse complement strand
ACCAGGCCGTCGCAGTCGTTGTCCACCCCGTCGCAGCTCTCGCTGGCGCCCGGCCATGCACTGCCGTCGGTGTCATCGCAGTCGCTGGCATCGGCGACGTAGCCGCTGGGCTGCTCGCACTGGTACACCAGGTAGGCGCTGCTGCCGTAGCCGTCGCCGTCGTAGTCGATGTACCAGGGGGTGTCGGGGTTGAGCGCAGCGTCGCTGTCGTCGCAGTCGCTGGCGTCGGCGACGTAGCCGCTGGGCGCGGAGCAGGAGACGGTGGTCGAGCCGGCATCGCCGTAGCCGTCGCCGTCGCTGTCGGCGTACCAGGTGGAGGCATCCGCCGCGCCGTCCTCGTCGGTGCTGCCGTCACAGTCGTCGTCGCTGCCGTTGCACAGCTCGGTGGCGTCCGGGTTGACCGCGGCGTCGCTGTCGTCGCAGTCGGCATCGGCGTCGTAGGCCACGTACCCGCTTGGCTGGGAGCAGGCGGTGGTGGTGCTGGCGGCGTCGCCGAAGCCGTCGCCGTCGCTGTCCGCGTACCAGGTGGAGGCATCGCTGGCGTCGTCCTCGTCGGCGCTGCCGTCGCAGTCGTTGTCCACGCCGTCGCAGATCTCCGTGGCGCTGGGGTTGATGGCCGCGTCACCGTCGTCGCAGTCGTCGCCGCCGTAGCTGGCGTCGTCGTAGCCGTCGCCGTCGGCGTCGGGCACCGCGATCACCGCGACACCGGCGGGGCCGAGCACCCCGCTGCTGTCGTCCACCAGCACCAGCAGGTTGTCGCCCCCTGCCAGGTAGGAGGCCACGTCCACCGTGTCGTCTTCGGCCAGGGCCAGGTCGGTGATGTAGCTGCCGGAGCTGTCGTAGATGTACAGAGTGGCCGTGCCCGAAGTGCTGGTGGTGATCTCGGTGTCCGCCACCGAGCTGATGGCCGGCCCCTGCCAGGAGCTGGGCAGCTCGCCCGTGGGGCCCGCGCCCAGGGTGGGGAGCTCGGCGCCGTCGACGCGCAGGCGGCCCTCGCCGCCGTCGCCCGACTCGTCGCCGTTGCTGGTGGCGCCGGCGTAGCCGCCCGAGAGATCCACGCTGTCGGCGTCGAGGCCGGAGATGCTGGCCGCCGCCAGGTGCACCCCGCCGCCCGAGCCGCCGCCGCCGCCGGTGGAGCTGCCGGGGTTGACGCCGTAGGTGTCGCCCCCGGTGCCCCCGCTGGCGTCGATCAGGCCGCCGCTGCCGAAGCTGATGCTCTGTGCCTGGATCAGCAGCGCGCCGCCGCCGCCGCCGCCGCCCGCGCCGTCGGCGTAGCCGGAGCCGGACTCACCGCCGGCCCCGCCCGAGCCGCCCGCCAGGGGCACCAGGCTGTCGTCGCCCGAGGCCAGGCCCGCGCCCCCGACATCGTCGTCGGAGCGGGCGCCGCCCAGCTCGCCCATGCCGTTCTCGCCCGCGGAGCCGAAGCCGCCCCCACCGTTGCCCCAGCCAGCGTCGTCGCAGTGGCCCGCGCCGCCGCCGCCGCCGAAGCCGCCGTCGCCGGACACCACGTAGGCCTCGCCGCCGCCGCCGCCGGTACCCCAGGGCGAGCCCGTGCCGCCGCCGGTGCCGCCGGCGTAGCCCACCGCGCCGTTTTCGACGCTGGTGAAGATGCCCTCGCCGCCGTGCTCGCCGTCGGGCCCATCGGCCGCGCCGGTGCCGCCGACTCCGAAGTCGGTGCAGCCGTCGGTCACCGTGCCGCCCCCCCCGGTGAAGCCGTCGCCCGCGGCGTAGGCTCCACCCAGGCAATTGCCGCCCACCCCGCCGCCGCCGCCGCCCGGACCGCCGCCGCCGCCGTCGGAGGCCACGCTGGCCGAGGCGTAGCCGCCGTCCTCGCCCGAGAGATCGATGGTGCCCTCGATGGACACAGCGCCCTGCACCACCAGGACCAGGGGCAGGAAGGCCTCGTTGCCGTCTGTGGCCGAGTCGGGGTCGGTGGTGTCGAACACCAGGGTCTCGCCCGCGGCCACGGACAGGGACTCCAGCACCAGACTGCCGCCATCGCTGCGCAGGGATGACGGGAGGGTGATCACCCCGTCCACCGTGCCGTCGGCGTCGCTGGCTCCCCCGTCTGTCGGGGCCGAGTAGGGCGACACGATCTGGAAGATATTGTCGATCCCGGCGTTGAAGGCTGACAAGGCGATGCCATCCACGTACACCGTGCAGTCGGCGGCGCTGGCCGCGGAGTCCACGTGGAACACGGTGGACAGCGCGGCGCCGCTCACCGGAGACGAGGGATCCGCCGCCCGGTCCAGGGCGAAGGCCGGCCCCACTGTGATGTCGGCGCAGGAGGTGGTGACCAGCTCGCTGCCCGTAAAGCCGCCGCCGTCGCGCAGGATGTTGACCTGTACGGTCATTCCAGCGGCCGCAGCGTCCACCTGCAGGAGGTCGGTGGCCTGGACGGGGGACAGGAGGAGCAGCGCCAGCAACATGGGAACCTCCAGGGGGTGACGTTCCGCCGGGAAGTATAGCCGAGACGACGGAGCCGGCGGTCGGAGCCTCCGCCCGCGCCAGGATGGTGCTCGCCAGGGAGCAATCAAGGGCCCGGGCGGATAGGTAGCCTGCTGTCCCGAAGCTCCAGTCCAGGAGAGCGAGCATGGCTCCCAAGCGCAGTCTCACCTTCTTTCTGTCACTCCTGCTCACCCTGCTGACCATCTCGGGCTGCGACCCCGCCGGCGATCCCGATCCCGGCCCCAGCAGCTCCGGCCCCGGTGCGCAGGTCAAGCCGGTCACCCCGGCCACCACCGGCCCGCGCCAGCTGCCCCAAGGCACGGTGGTGCAGGGCGAGGCCCTGAAGGTGCCGTACATTCTCTGGGGTGGCGACATGGCCACCTTCTTCGGCAACGGCGGCCCCCGCACCATCGAGGGCAGCATCTTCGACCAGCAGGGCCTGGTGGTCGAGCTCGCCGCGGGCGACGACTTCGAGGGGCAGATCGTGGACTACCAGTCCGGCGCGTCCCCCTTCCTGCGGGGCACCTTCCGCATGATCGGCTTGGCCAGCGAGCGCTTCGGCACCGATCCCGATGCCCGCCCCATGGTGTTCATGCAGATGACCTGGTCAGCCGGTGACCACCTGGTGGCCCGCGAAGGCGTCAAGACACTGGACGACCTCAAGGGCAAGACCATCGCGGTCCAAAAAGGCGGCCCCCACGTGGGCATGCTCGACGACGTGCTCAAGAGCGCCAGGCTCTCGTGGAACGACGTCAAGGTGGTGTGGGCCGACAACATCACCGGCCCAGGCAGCCCCCCGGAGCTGTTCCGCTCCGACGCCACGGTGGACGCCGCGTTCGCCGTCACCCCCGACATGATCGGACTGACGGGCGGGCTCGAGTCCGTGGGCACCGGCGCCGAGGGCACGGTCAAGGGCGCCCGCGTGGCCGTCTCCACCGCCGAGCTGTCGCGCTCCATCGCCGATGTCTACGCGGTGCGCTCCGACTTCTGGCGCGAGCACCCGGACACCGTGCGCAAGCTGGTGGTGGCCTACCTGCAGTCGGTGGAGCAGCTCATCGACCTCAAGAAGGCCTACGAGAGCTCAGGCTCCGAGCCCTACATGGACCTGCTGCAGCTGTCCCAGAACATGTTCGGCGCCGACGTGATCCCCACCCTGGAGGAGGACGCCCACGGCCTGCTGTCTGACTGTACCTTCGCGGGCCACCCGGGCAACGTGGCCTTCTTCACCGACCCCAAGAACCCCCACGGCTTCGACGACTTCAACAAGCGCTCGCTTGATCTGGCCATCGACCAGGGCCACGCCACAAAGCGCATCGATCTGGAGCCCTCGCCCATCGACTGGGGCTCGACGCAGATCACCAGCGCCCTGTCCAAGGTCAACCAGGACCGCTCCGATCGCTTCGACGCCGAGGCGGTGCTGTCCGAGATCGAGGCCATGGACGCCGATGGAGTGCTGGACTCGCGCACCCTCATCTCCTTCACCATCGCCTTCCAGCCCAACCAGACCGACTTCGACGCCCGGCTGTACAGCGCCGAGTACGCGCGGGTCTTCGAGCTGGCCCATCGCTACGGCAACGCCGCCATCGTCATCCGTGGCCACTCCGACACCACGCTGGTGCTGCGCGACGCGGTCAAGGCGGGGCTCGAGAACGGGGCGCTCAAGCGCTCCGGGGTTCAGGGCGCCTACCAGTACTTCCTGGACGGCCGGCCGCTGAACCTGCACGATCCCGGCGCCATGGCCCAGGCCATCCAGTCCTCGGCGGCCTTCAACGCCACCGGCGAGTTCGACCCGCGCAAGACCATGCAGGCGGCCCTGAACCTCTCTCGCGAGCGGGCCAACGCCGTGCGCAGCTCGCTCATCGACTACGGCAAGGACAAGCAGCTGCTGCTGGACGAGAGCCAGATCCAGACCCAGGGCGTGGGCATCCGCGAGCCGCTGGTGGGGCGCCCCCGCAACCAGGAAGAGGCCGCGCTGAACATGCGGGTGGAGTTCCGCCTGGTGCGCGTCTCGGCCGAGGCCATGACCACCGCCGACTTCGACTTCTAGGCAAGGGAGGCACCATGAACATCCGCTTCGCCAGCCTCCTCCTGCTGCTCTCTGCGCTGCTGGCTTCGCCGGCCGCCGCGCAGCAGACCTTCTACGACAACGTGGTCATCGTGCTCGACGCCTCGGGCTCCATGGACGGCATGTTCACCGACGGCAGCCAGACCAAGATGGACGCCGCCAAGCAGGCCCTGGCCGCGGTGGTCAAGCAGCTGCCTGAGACCACCCACGTGGGCCTGCTGGTGTTCAGCGCCGCCAACCAGCGCGAAGACTGGGTCTACCCCCTGGGCCCCCTCGATCAGCGCGAGCTGCTGTCGGGTGTGCTGCCGCTGCGCCCCGACGGCGACACCCCGCTCGGAGGCTACATCAAGAAGGGCGCTGACCGCCTGCTGCAGGCCCGCCAGGAGCAGCACGGCTACGGCACCTACCGCCTGCTGGTGGTCACCGATGGCGAAGCCAGCGATCCCGACGTGATGGACCGCTTCACCCCCGAAGTGGTAGCCCGCGGGATCACCCTGGATGTCATCGGGGTGGACATGCTCTCGGACCACACCCTCGAACGCATGGCCCATTCCTACCGCGGCGCCGACGATCCCACCGCCCTGGTCAAGGCAGTGGGCGAGGTCTTCGCGGAGATCTCCTTCTCCGCCAGCGACGCCGCCGGCGGCGACGCCTTCCAGGTGCTCGACGGCCTACCCGACGAGTTCGCCATGGCCCTGCTCGACGCCCTGTCCACCTCGGGCAACCACCCCATCGGCACGCGGCCCTAGAGCAGCACCATGGGCGAACGCGAGTCCAAGCGCAACATCGTCCTGGGCGTCATCCTGTTCGGGGCCTTCATCATCATCGGCCTGGCCTTCAAGTTCCTGGTCTACCCAAGCATGCAGGGCGACCTGGTGGCGGGCACCAGCTCCGAGAGCCAGTACACCCACGAGCTGACCATCAGGCTGGATTCCTTCTCAGGCTACGCCGCGCTGCGCTCCCCCGAGTTCGAGCGAGAGCTCAAGAGCGCGGGCATCCGGCTGATCATCGAGGACGACGCCGCGGACTACGGCGCGCGCATGAAGGCCCTGCAGCGCGGCACCGCCGACATGGCGGTGTTCACGGTGGACGCCTTCGTGACCACCGGCGCCGCCCTGGGCGACTACCCCGCCACCATCGTGGCGGTCATCGATGAGACCAACGGCGCCGACGCCATCGTGGCCTACCGCGACGCCCTGCCCGAGCTGCAGGCGCTCAACTCCCCGGACGCGCGGCTGGTGCTCACCCCGGCCAGCCCCAGCGAGTTCCTGGGCAGGGTGGCCATGGCCGAGTTCGGCCTGCAGCAGCTCTCGCCCCAGTGGGACGAGGCTGACGGCGCGGCGGCGGTGCTGCGCAACCTGCGCTCGGCCAAGCGCAGCCTGCCCCGGGGCTACGTGCTCTGGGAGCCCTACAAGTCCCAGGCCCTCGAAGATCCCGACGTGCACGTGCTCTTCGATAGTTCGCGCCTATCTGGCTACATCGTAGACGTGCTGGTGGTGCAACGTCAGTTCCTGCTGGATCACCCCGACGTGGCCCGCAGCGCGGTGCAGGCCCTGCTGCGCACCCAGTACAGCTACGCCAGCCAGAGCGGCGGCCTGGTGCGCCTGGTGCGCGACGACGCCGAGGCCGGCGGCGAGCCTCTCACCGACGCCCAGGCCCGCGCCGTGGTGGACGGTATCCGCTGGCGCAACACCCTCGAGAACTACGCCCACTTCGGCCTGGTGCCCCGCCAGCAGTCCCAAGGCGTGCTGCACCTGGAAGACAGCATCTCCAACATCTCGGGCGTGCTGGTGCGCACCGGTGCGCTGGCCCAGGACCCGGTGGCAGACCGGGCCCACGAGCTGTTCTACCAGGGCCTGCTGCAGCAGCTGCAGGCCTCGGGCTTCCACCCCGGCCAGGGCCTGGGCATCGTAGACGGGGCACCGGTCGCCGAGCTGGGTCAGATCCGAGGCGGGGTGGACCTGCCCTCGCTGGACGACGCGCAGTGGCAGGCGCTCACCCCTGTGGGCGCCATGCAGGTCAAGCCCATCGCCTTCGGCCGCGGCACCGCGCGCCTGAACGTGCAGAGCCAGCGCGAGCTGGACCAGCTGGCCCGCCGGCTGCAGTCCCTGCCGCACTTCTACCTCACGGTGCTGGGCCACAGCCGCGCCGAGGGTGATCTGCAGGCCAACAAGCTGCTGGCCCAGGAGCGCGCCCAGGCCGCCACGCAGCACCTGGTGGCCAAGGGGCTCTCCGCCACGCGGGTGCGGGCGGTGGCGGCCGAGCCCAGCGGGACCGGTGGCAGCTTCCAGTCGGTCAGCTTCGTGCTGTCGCAGCAGCCGTACTAGAGAACCGGGCCACGATCGGCCGCTACGGTTGGGTCCCGGGGAAAGGCTGCGATAGGATGCCGCCTCCCCTCGCTTCTGGACTCACAGCGTGGCCACCACCCCCGATCGCAAGGAGCTGCGGCAGAAGCTGATGCTCCGGCTGTTCGGCAGCCCCTTGACCCTGGTACCAGCGTTGGGGGGCATCACCTCCGCGCTCACGCCCCTGTTCTTCAACGTGGATCCGGGCCTGCCGCTGTTCGTGGGCATCACGGGGCTGGTCTTCGCGGGCGCCTCGGTGGCCATCCGCGCCATGTACGGCCGCGATCGCATCTCGCGGGAGATCGTCGAGGAGCTGGAGCAGAAGTCCGCCCGCAGCCACGAGCAGGCGTTGGACGCGCTGCACGCCCGCCTGGAGCAGGACGAGGACCCCCGCGATGAACGCCTGCTGGCAGACCTGCGCGCCCTGGTGCGCAAGGTGGCCACCGAGCGCGGCTGGCGAGCCCAGGTGAACGTGCTGGCGGCCGCCGACATCCTGCGCGGCATCGACGAGCTGTTCGCCGGCTGCGTGCGCAGCCTGCAGCGCTCCGTGGAGCTGCGCGACCTGGCGGCCGAGATGGGCACTGAGAGCGCGCGCCACGCCCTGCACTCCGAGCGGGAGCGGCTGATCCAGGAAGTGCGGGCCAGCCTGGTGTCCTTGTCATCTTTCGTGACCCAGCTTCGCACGCTGGATACAGCCTCTTCCCACCTCGGGCCCGACCTGGCGCGGATCCAGGCGGAGCTGGACCGCAGCCTCGCGGCCGCCCGCGCCACCGCGCAAGAGACCCACGACACTTCTTCCTCTGACGAACGACTTCAAGCCGCCCGGAGAGCCCGGGCTGCAAGCAAGGAGATGAGATGATGCGTACCCTCCCCTTCCTGACCGCCAGCGCGGCGCTGCTGCTCTGTGCCTGCGGCGACAGCGCCACCAACACGCCCAGCGAGCCGGTGGAGCCGCCGCCCGCCGAGCTCACCGCCCCCAGCTTCTCGCTGGCCTGGAGCGAGTACCCCAGCTGGTCCACCTTCGGGGTGGCCCACGAGGTGGGGCTGGTCAACGGCAAGAAAGGCGAGATGGGCGAGATCGAGAAGAAGTGGAACGTGGACCTGGTGCTCAAGGAGGCCGACTACGACTCCTGCATCACCCTGTACGGCTCGGGCCAGGTGGACGCCGCGGCGCTCACCAACATGGACTCGCTGCCGCCTTCTCTGAGCCTGCCCACGGTGGCCATCCTGCCCACGTCTACCTCGGTGGGGGCCGACGCCCTGATCGTCACCGAGGGCATCACCGACATCAAGCAGCTCAAGGGCAAGCCGGTCTACGGCCTGGCGCTCACCGTGTCCGAGTACACCTTCGCCCGCAACCTGGAGCTGCTGGGTGAAAAAGAAGCCGACTACACGTTCAGCAACATGGACCCGGCGGCGGCGGCCATCGCCATGCAGCAGAAGCAGGACAACTACGACGCCATCGTGGTCTGGAACCCCTTCGTACTGGAGACGCTGAACAAGCGCGCCGACGTGCACGTGCTGTTCGACTCCTCCACCATCCCCGGCGAGATCATCGACATGGTGGTGGTCTCCCAGGCGGCGCTGGACAGGCCGGGCGGCGAGGCCTTCGCCAACGCTGTGGCCGACACCTTCTACGCCATCAACGCGCGCATCGAGGATCCCGCCACCCGCGACGACACCCTGGTGGCCCTGGGCCACAAGTTCTCCCACCTGGACCTGGAGTCCATGAAGAAGGTGGTGGAGCAGACCCGCTTCTACAAGACCCCCGCCGACGCGCTGGCGCTGTTCACGGGCCCGGATCTGCCTGGAGTCATGGACAAGGTGCTGGCCTTCGAGAACGGCCACGGCATGCTCGATAGCCAGCCCACCATCGGCTACGGCGCCGACGATCCGGCCGCCGCCGTCAGCTTCCGCTTCGATCCCACCTACATCCAGAACGTGATGCCTGAGCCGGCTCCCGAGCCCCAGGCCGTCGAATCACCGGCGGCGGTGCCTCCCAGCGCCGCCAAGGCTCCGCAGCGCAAGGCTCCGGCCCCAGGGCTCAAGGGCCCGGCCAAGGGAAAGAAGCGCAGGTAGTGCCAGGCCAGCCGAGAGCGCCCAGCGGAGGGTCCTAGCGCTCAAACACCCATGAGGCCTTGGTGAACAGGGCCCATTCGAGCACGTCGCCCTCGGCCAGGCTGCCCGCGAGGTACAGCGCCCGGCCCTGGCTGGGCTCCCAGGCCACCAGGACCTCCCCGGCCCAGGTCTCGGCGAAATCGGACCGATCCAGGATGGCCCGGAACGACAGCGCCCGGCTGGCGAAGGCCTCGAGGCGCGCCCGCCACACCCAGCCGGCGTACAGCGGCGTCCCCAGCTCCAGGAAGCGCTCGTAGCTGCCCCAGAAGCCCAGGGAGAGCCCTGGCCATGGGCGCAGCGTCACGCTGGGCGCGACGCTGTCGGACCAGCCGACGCGTGCATCCTCCGCGTCGTAGTACGGCGCAGTGCCCGAGGAGCCCACGATCCAGGTGCCCAGCCACTGGGACCAGTCCCCGCCGAAGCCCAGCGAGGCGCGCTGATACTCCAGCCATGCCCCGGCGTAGGACTCCCCCTGGAAGGACCCGGTCGCGACCACCGAGGTGCCGTTGCCCAGCAGCAGCCAGGCCGTCGGCGCCTCCCGCAGCGAGCGCAGCTCACCGTCGTGCGTCCAGCCGATCCAGCCATCCACGAGCGACAGGCTGACCCGGGGCAGGGCGCGCCAACCCGGGCGCAGCACGACCCCGCTCGAGCCACCGCCGCCGATGAAGTCGGCGGTGGGCACGTACCCGTTCTCCGCGCGGAAGTCGGGATGGTAGTACGCGGCCCAGGTGCCCGCCCAGAAACGCTCCTCGCTGTAGTCGAGCTGCAGGTTCCCGGCGGAGCCGAAGGCCGCGCTGCCGCCAGCGAAGCTGGTGTGCGAGAGCAGCGCTGAGCCGCTGCCCACCAGCCGATCCCCCAGCCGCAGGCGGCCGTCGAGGCCCCCCAGCCTGTTGGCGAGCCCGATCTCAGGTAGGCTGCGGTCGGACAACAGCAGGCCCAGGTAGCCGTCCCGGACCAGCTCCAGCCGCGGCCGGAGCACCGTGGCCAGGGCGCTGCGCCCCTCGAGATCCTCCTCGGACCAGCCGCCCCCCTCGGACACCGTGGGACCTGGCTGCGCGTCAAGGGCGTGCACGGCGGACAGTGTCCAGCCCGGCCGGTCCACCGACGCCCGCGCGCCATAGAGCGGCTCCACTACAGCGCGGCTGTAGACCACCTCGGCCAGCGGATGCTCGAACCACTCCCGCCCCTCGAGGAAGAAGGGCCGCTTCTCCTCATAGTGGAGGGCGTAGCGCTGGTTCACGTCGATCTGGTAGGCGTCGGACTCCACCTGGGAGAAGTCGGGGTTGAGCGTGCCCAGAAGCTCCGTCGCCGAGCCGAGGGACCAGCCCATGGTCATCCCGGGCCTGCAACCCCAGGCTCCAAGGGCGTGCTCCATGGGGCCGTCCTGCGACCAGCCCCAGACCAGCTCGGGCACCAGGTCGAGCCCCCGGGACGCGGGCAGCACGCCCGGCCCCGCGAACAGGGCCTGCTGCACCAGCAGGCCCCGCACGTCGGGGTCCAGCCGCGGCCAGGCCGAGCGCTCAGCACGCCGCGCGACCTGCCGGGTGAAGATCAGCCCGAGGTGCTCGCGGCCTGTGGGGTGCTGCACGCTGCGCCAGGGGATCGCGACCTCCACCTCGTAGCCCCAGGCCGTGATCCGGGCGGCCGACTCCCAGCGCGCGTCCCAGGACAGGTCCACACCCTCGCCCGCGGCGGCGCGCACTCCGTCGCTCTGCACCCCCAGCGGGTTGACCTCGAAGACATAGGCCCTCTGTGCCTCGCCCGAGGGATCCAGGTAGAGGCCCACCTGGTCGTCGGCCCCGCGGCTGTCCCGCCGCCCCAGTGAAGCGCGCAGGCGCTCGGGCTCGGGATCACGAGCGGAGAAGAAGAGGTAGAGCGCGCGGCGGTCCGCGAGGACCAGCACCTCGGTCTGCCCCACGGGCTCGCCGTCCACCTCGGGTTCGTAGACCACGAAGCCCGTGACGCGCTCGGCCTCGCGCCAGGCGGGCTCCGCCGCGACCGCGTCCACCACGATCTCCGCGGCCTCGACAACGGGGATCTGGTGGTCGAATGCGGGGGGCATGGCCCGGCGATGCTCCGGTCTCGGGGGCGAGCGGCCGGCAGGAGTATACCGCCCCTCTCCGATCGGATAGCTGTCCCTGGTAGCTCCCGCCGGAGGCGCACGTGGTCAAGGCTCCCATCGAACGCAAGTGGATGATCCTGCTGGGGGTGCTCTCCATCCTGGTGCTGCTGGGGGCCTACTCCTGGCTGTCCCACGCCCAGCACGTCAAGAACCCCACCGACACCACCATCCCGGGCTGGGGCCAGCTCTGGGATGGCGTGGTCACCATGTGCTCCGTGGACGAGCGCTCCGGAGAGCGCTGGCTGCTGGTGGACGCCAAGGCCACGGCCACCCGCCTGTTCGTGGGGCTGGGCATCTCGGTGCTGGGCGCCGTGCTCATCGGCGTCCACATGGGCGCCCTCGGCGTGCTCGATGGGCTGCTGGTGCCCGGGCTCTCGTTCCTGGCCAAGGTGGTGCCCACCGCGGCCATGGCGGTGTTCTTCGTGCTGGTGGGCACCGAGCTCAAGATGTTCGCGTCCATGATCGTCTTCGGCGTGCTGCCGGCCCTGTCCCTCACCATCTACCTGGCGGTCAAGCAGGTGCCCGACGAGCTGGTGCACAAGGCCTACACGCTGGGGGCCTCGCACATGGAGGTGGTCTGGGTGGTGATCTTCCCCACCACCCTGCCCAGGGTGATCGACGCCATCCGGCTGTCCATTGGCCCGGCCATGGTCTACCTGCTGGCGGCCGAGCTGCTGGTGAGCGACGTGGGCTTCGGCTACCGCATCCGGCTCCTGTCCCGGCGGCTGGACATGGAGGTGGTCTACCCCTACCTGGCCCTGCTGGCCTTCTTCGGGCTGTTCATGGACTACAGCCTGCGCTGGGCGCAGCGCAGGCTCTGCCCCTGGTTCCAGGGTGGGGAGGGATAGACCATGGCCCAGAAGTCCGAACACGACCTGGTGCTGGCCTGCCAGGGCATCCACCACTTCTTCGGTCCCAAGCTGGTGCTGTACGACGTGAACCTTGACATCGCGCTGGGGCAGATCCTGTCGCTGGTGGGGCCCTCGGGCTGCGGCAAGTCCACCCTGCTGCGCGCCATCGTGGGCACCCATCCGCCGCGCAGCGGGCAGGTGATCGCCTACCGGGGGCCCGGCGACCGGCAGGGCGGCGCCGTCACCAGCCCCGGCCGCGACCGCGGCATCGTGTACCAGCGCTACTCGCTGTTCCCGTCCCTCACCGCGGTACAGAACGTGGCCATCGGGCCCAAGCTGGACGAGACCACGATCCCTGGCCGCCTCTTCGGCTTCCCGGCCTGGCGCAAGAAGCGCAAGCAGCACCTGGAGGAGGCCGCGGCTCTGCTCACCAAGATCGGCCTGGGCGAAGCCCTGGACCGCTACCCTCACGAGCTGTCGGGCGGCATGTGCCAGCGCGTGGCCATCGCCCAGGCGTTGATCATGAAGCCCCGGGTGCTGCTGCTGGACGAGCCCTTCGGGGCGCTGGACGAGGCCACCCGCGAAGAGCTGCAGGTGCTGCTGCTCACCCTCTACCAGGAGAACCTGCAGGCGCGAGATCGAGGTGAACCGCCGCCCTACACCATCCTGATCGTCACCCACGAGCTCACCGAGGCGCTCTATGTGGGCGATCGCGTGGTGGGGCTGTCGCAGTACTGGGACTGGCAGGCGGCGGGCCTGCAGGAGCCCCCCGGCGCCACCATCGTCTACGACAAGGTGGCGCCGGTCTACGAGCCGGGCCAGGCCAAGCGCTACGAGGACTTCCTGGCTCTGCGCGAGGAGATCCGCGCCGTCGTGTTCGAACCCGAGCTGCCCACCGTGCCCGGCGAGCACATCCGGTTCTGGGACCAGGTGGCGAGCGGCCAGGCCGAGGGCATGCTGGCCAGGAAAGGAGCGTGAGATGAGACGCTACGAGGGGCCCATGGACGCCCACATGCGGGCCGCCGTCGCAGCGCCACAGAAGACCACCTACGACGACGAGCGCGCCCAGGATCGTCCCATCGACTTCTTCTTCCAGGAGTCCCAGGAAGGCACGATCCTCTTCGTCGTCTTCTACACGCTGGCCTGCCGCTGGCGGCGCTGCACGGGCTGCGCCCTGCCCCACACCTCCAGCAGCCAGCACGTGGACTTCCACGCCGTCATGAAGCAGGTGGACCATGTCTTCGGCCACCCCGACGTGGACGCGCGCCGAGGGGAGATCCGCAAGATCATCCTCTCCAACCAGGGCTCGCTGCTGGACGAGCACACCTTCTCCTCAACCGCGCTCATGTACCTGATGGCCCACATCAACCTGCGCCTGCCAGGGGTAGAACTGGTGACCATGGAGACCCGCGCCGAGTACGTTGACGAGGCCGAGTTGGAGTTCCTGGCCCGCGCCCTGGCCGAAGGCGACGCCCCCGCCAGGCTCGAGCTGGCCATCGGCTTCGAGGCCTTCGACGACGCCATCCGCAACCGGGACTTCTGCAAGGGCCTGCCCCTGCCCTACTTCGAGGAGCTGGTGGCCAAGGTGGGCCAGCATGGCTTTCGTCTGAAGTGCTACTTCATGCAGAAGCCCGTGCCCGGCATGTCCGACGAGGCCGCCGTGGCCGACGTGCAGGCCGCCATCGACTACCTGGCCCGACAAGCCGGGCAGCACGGCGTGCACATCGACATGCACCTCAACCCCACCTACGTGGCCAGGGGCACACCCCTGGCCGAGGCCTTCGAGCAGGGTCTCTTCGAGCCCCCCCAGCTGCTGGACGTGGCCCGCGCCGTGCTGCACGCCGAAGAGCAGGATCTCACCGTGTTCATCGGCCTCAACGACGAAGGCCTGGCGGTGCCCGGGGGCAGCTTCATCCGCCCGGGCGAGGAGCCGCTGGTGGAGCAGCTGGAGCGCTTCAACCGCAGCCAGGACTTCGGCATCTTGCGCGCTCTGATCTAGAGCCGACCCGGGAGAGAGAGCCATGGATCCCCTGACCACCACCGCCACCGCCCTCACCGCCACCTCCTCGGCCTTCACGCTGCTGGCCCAGGTCAAGGCCCTGGTGAGCAGACCCGAGCACGTGCCCGAGGAGCTGCTGCGCCTGCTGCTGCTGGAGACCGAGTACAACCTGGCGGTGCTGGAGGTGGTCCGGCAGGCCAAGGGCGTGGACATGGACGATCCGCGCTTCTTCGCCTACGCCCACGCGCTGCAGCTCGACGCGGTGGCCGCCTTCCTCATCGAGTGGCGGGTGGTGAGCGCCCGCTACCCCTTCAGCTTCGACCTGGGGGGCACCAAGGAATGGGAGCGCATCGCCAAGGGCGTGGACCGCGCCACCATGCTGGAGGTGGCGCGCTTCGTCTGCGTGCGCGGCAACGCGGTGCAGGCCCTGGCGGTCGTAGAGCCCCAGGTGCGCCGTCCCCTCAACCTGCCCCTGCGGCTGCGCAACCTGCGCGCTGCCTTGCTGCTGCTGCGCCGGGCCCTGTTGGAGGACCCGAAGCTGGCGTTCCTGCGGCCTGCTACAGATCCGCGATGATGCGCGTGAGGTCTTCGTCGTCCAGGTAGAGGTCCACCACTTCGTCCTGCTCAAGCAGCCAGGCCGAGATGGCCGCGGCCCTGGTGGCGGGCTTGCGCAGGGTCTCCACCTGGGGGGTGAGCCGGATGGCCAGCTGGTCGAGGTCAGCGCCCTCTTCCAGCTCGAGCTGTTCCTGCTTGACCAGCAGCCCCAGCAGGGTGCGCTGCTTCTGCTCCTGGGTGGTCAACACCGAGAAGTTTTCCAGCGCGGCCGTGATGGCCGGATCTTCGTCCCGCTTCTTCGGCGGTGTTCCCTTCGGTCTTCTTCGGACTACGGCCAACTGGACCTCCACCTCTCGCCTCGCCGCTGGGTTAACCCGAGCCGCCCCGGCCGCGAAGGGAAAAGCCTGCGCTTGTGATCAGGGAACTCGGCTCCTGGGCGAAGTGTCCTGAACCCGACGGACCGCTGATCGCTCCGCAACCTCTCCTCGCTGCCCCTTCCCGCCCGTCCATGCGCCGCCTCGCCCGCCAGATCCTGCCCTTCGCCCTGCGCGTGGAGCTGCTGCGCCTGCGCCGGCTGCCGGCGTGGACGCTGGAGCGCCGCTCTGTGGCCCTCCAGCGCCTGGACGGGGCCGCCTGCGCCGAGTTCGGCTACCAGCTGGCCGCGAGGTGCTCTCCGCTGCGCCGGGGCTATGAAAGAGACGAGCGCCTGCAGCGCGGCAAGGAGCACAACGTGGCGCTCGCGGCGAGCCTCCTCGACCGGGCGCTGGTGCAGCCCGGGCAGCTCTGCTCCTACCACCACCTGGTGGGGCGACCATCGCGGCTGCGAGGCTTCCGTGAGGGCCTGGAGCTGCACCAGGAGCGGGCCGCGGGCGGCATCGGCGGCGGCTGCTGCCAGGTCTCCAACCAGCTCTACCTGCTCTGCGCCCTGGCGGGCATGCGCATCGTGGAGCGACACCGGCATGGCCTCGATCTGTTCGCCGACTGCCAGCGCTCGGTGCCCTTCGGCTGTGGGGCCACGATCTTCTACAACTACGCCGATCTGCGCTTCGAGAACCCCCTGGATCAGCCCGTGCTGCTGCGAGTGACGGTGGCGGACGGACAGCTGGTGGGAGAGCTGCGCTGCCAGGGGGATCCCGGTTTCCGGGCCGAGATCCGCGAAGAGGGCCATCGCTTCTTCCGGCGCGACGGCGGCTGGTGGAGGGAGAACCGGATCCACCGCCGCATCGTGGCCGCCAACGGCGAGACCCTGCTCGACCACCAGCTGGCCCACAATCTGGCCCGCGTGCTGTACGAGCCGGACAGCCAGCGGGGGAGCGCGACGTGCTGAAGGGGCTGGCCAAGGGCGCGCTGCACGCAGGTCTGGGGCTGCGGCCCGGCGGCGTGAGGCTGTACCGCCGCGTGGCCTGGGAACACCTGGGCACCCAGGCCAGCCACGTGCACAAGCTGCAGCGCGTGCTGCCGGGCTACCGCCGCGCGTGGCGAGAGAGCTGCGGCCTGACCCTCGATGGCCGCGACATCTGGGTGCACGAAGCGGGCGGGACGCCCTTCTGGGCGCTGGCGGGCTGGCTGCTCACTGGCCGGCCCGTCCAGCTGAGCAACATCGAGGCCCGCATGCTGGACCGGCACCTGGGGCGCGCGGTGCGGTGCGTGCTGGCTTGCGAGCTGCCCGGAGCTCCCCAGGCGCGTCGCCAGTTGGTGAGCGCCTGCCGTTGGCTGGAGACCTCGACCGAAGCCCTGCAGCGGATGGAGACGACGCTGCACGAGCCCATGGATCCCAGCCGGGTGCCACTGGAGAGCGAGAGCCTGGATCTCTGCCACTCGGGGGGCGCCCTGGAGCACCTGGAGCCCTCGCTGCTCGAAGCCTTTCTGGCTGAGTGCTTCAGGGTGCTGCGCCCCGGCGCCGTCGCCTCGCACATCTTCGATCACCGCGATCACCTGCACCACGCGGACCGCTCCTTGCCCTTCCTGGCCCATCTGGCCCTGCCCGAGCCCGCCTACCGGCTGCTGCGCGGCAATGCCCTGGGCTACCACAGCCGCCTGAACCCCGCGCGGGTCAGCGCAGCCTTCGAGCGGGTGGGCTTCGAGCGGATCGCGCTGCGACGCCTGGTGTTGCCCGCCCGCAAGTACGCCCACGACGAGGTGGCGCGGCTGGCGCAGCCGGGCCTGCCGCGCTGGCTGCTGGCCCGGCGGTTCCGCGAGATCTCCGAGCTGGACCTGCGCACCGCGGCGGCACACTACCTGTTCCGGAAGCCCAGGTAGGAGCACAGGCGAGCTGCAGGACGCGGGCTGCCCGATGCAGGCTGGGTCAGGCGCAAAATGGTAATCATACCAACCAGACTCCTGTCCCCCGCTGCTCACCAAGGTGAAGGCCGACTTAGGGCAGGTATCGTGCCCCAACTCGCTGCTCACCAAGGTGAAGGCCGACTTGGGGCAGGTATCGTGCCCCAACTCGCTGCTCACCAAGGTGAAGGCCGACTTGGGGCAGGTATCGTGCCCCAACTCGCTGCTCACCAAGGTGAAGGCCGACTTAGGGC
>CAZCFB010000095.1:15303-17213 GCA_964497805.1 uncultured Kofleriaceae bacterium | reverse complement strand
CCGCTCTCCGGCTGGCGAAAGACGAAGCACGCGGCCGGGGTGCGCAGGGAGGCCAGGGCCGTGGCCGCGCACCTTGGAATCAAGGGCGCCGAGGTGATTGTCTTATAGCCGGCGGCGCCGCCCAAGCAGGAGCAGCGCCAAAAGGGCCATGATCCACCCGCCCCCTGCCCCGCCGACGGCGCAACCGCCGGAGAGGGTGGTGTACGGGTTCTCCTGATTGCCGCCGCCCGGTAGATCCGGCCCGGCCGTGCCCCACTCCTGCCCCCAGGGCGGCCTCACGTCTCCGGCCGAGTCATGCCCGGGGCGCAGATCCTTGCCGCCCACCTTCTGATCCGCGGGCGCCACGCCGCCGTCTCGCTCCACGCAGCTGCCCCAGCTACCCCAGGCGCATGACTTGGAGCAGGTGCGCGACTGCTGGCCGTTCTTGCCGCAGGCCCGGGTCTCCTTCTTGCCGGCGCTGCACGCCCCCTCCCCGCCGCAGGAGCCCCAGCTGCCCCAGGCGCACGACTTGGAGCAGGTGCGGCTCTGCTTGCCGCACTTGCCGCAGACGCGGGTGTCCTTCTTGCCCGCGCTGCACGCGCCCTGGCCGGAGCAGCTGCCCCACGAGCCCCACTTGCACGATGAGCTGCAGGTGCGGCTCTGTTTGCCGCACGCCCCGCAGGTGCGGGTGTCCTTCTTGCCGGCCGTGCACTGGCAGCTGCTGCCCTTGCGCACGATGAAGCCTCCGTCGAAGTAGCTGGCAGAGTAGGTGTGGGTGCGCATGCCGTAGAAGCCCCAGCACGCCATCTCGGTCACCGTCACCTTGGACCCGCTGACGCTCTTGACCCACACCACATGGCCGTAGCTGCCGGTGACCCGCACGCCGATGCTGCCCGCCACGGGCGAGCTCTTCACCTCGTACGACGCGTTGGCCTTGGCGTTGCCCGCCCACTGCTTGGCGTTGCCCCAGCCGGGCAGGCCCACCTTCCAGTTACAGCACGCCCCCTCCCAGGCCCACCAGGTGCAGTTGCCGCCGTTGCTGCAGCAGGGGTACGGGTTGTTCTTGCCGCACTTGCAGTCGTCCTTCTGGTCGCCGCACTTGTACACGGCGCCAGCAGGCGCGGGCATGGCCAGCAAGAGCAGGCCCAGTGCCGCCGCGGCCAGCGCGCGAACCGCTACCGCCGTCACGGCCGCGCCTCCAGCAGCGCCAGGCTTCCCACCAGCCGCTGGAACCCCTTCACCAGACCCGGGTCCTGCCCATCCTGGCAGGTAACCCGCACCACGAGTTCCCCCAGAGGGAACAGCACAATGCGCTGCCCCGTTGACTGGCCCGAGCGCGGCCAGGCGAAGTGCATACCCCTCGCCCCGCCAGCAGCCACCGGTCCCCAGCTCACCTTCGCCACCCCATCCCGCATGAAGGCCAGGTGCCGCTCAAACCATTGCGCCAGGGGCGCGCGGCCCCTGTTGCGCCACAGCTCAACCCGCAGGCGCTCCTGCCCCCGGGCCAGGACCGTGTACATGTGCCGGATCACCCCCGGTTCGGTGACCCCCGGCCAGTGCTCGGCCTCCACAGCCATGCCAGCCGGGTAAGCGAACCGAACGCCGCCCTCGCTGTCCGAATAGACATGCCCGGAGGCCAACGACGCCTTCGCTTCCTGTTCCTGCACCGGCGGAGCGAGGCCGCGCTCACAGCCAAGCCCGAAGACCAGGATCAGGGGCAGAAACGTAGCCCGGCGAAGGTACAGAGACATGGAAAATCAGAATATCACACGACCCCAGGCGCCGGGCGTTCGGCGCCCGGCCACAGCGCGGCGGCGCCGCGCGAAAAAACAAGGCGGACCGAAGGTCCGCAGCGAAGCGGTGGGGGGCACGGGCCCCGACGCGTGGGGGGTACCAACCGCTAAGAGGAACCACCAAGGGCAACCCGAAAT
>CAZCFB010000095.1:0-15293 GCA_964497805.1 uncultured Kofleriaceae bacterium | reverse complement strand
CCCCCCCCCCCCCCCCCCCGCCCCCCCCCCCCCCAACCCACCCCCCCCCCCCCCCCCCCCCCCCCCCCCCGCGCGGGCCCCCCCCCCCCCCCCCCCCGCTTCGCTGATACAAACCGATACTCGAAACCACCTTGACGAACCTCAATTCATAAGTAAGTACTCACTTACCAAAAACCGGCCTTTGGATTGATCTGACATGCCGAGACCACGAACCATCAGCGACGAGGAGATCCTCGACGCCGCGCGGACGCTCTTTTTGGAGCGCGGTCCGTCGGTGAGCACCGCCGAGATCGCGCGCGCGGCCGGGATCTCCGAGGGGACCATCTTCAAGCGCTTCCCCACCAAGGACGCCCTGTTCATGGCGGCCATGGGCCTGGAGGCCCGACTCCAGCACGCGACCTTCCTGCAGGATATGCGCGGCCAGGGGGACATGAAGCAGAACCTGGGCCTCATCGCCCGGCAGCTGCTCACCTTCTACCGTGAGCTGATCCCCCGCGTCATCGCCCTGCACGCCCACTCCAAGCTCAGCCCTCTCCAGCACAGCGTGCTCAAGGGCCCGAACTCGCCCCACCGTCAGGCTCACCTGGCCCTGGCCGAGCACCTGCGCCTGGAGATGGAGGACGGCCGCCTGGGTCAGGGTGATCCGGAGCTCATGGCCCGCGTAATTTCGGCCGCCATGTGGAACTTTGTCTTCTTCGAGACCATCAAAGCTCAGGTGTACACCCCCATGGAAGGAGAGGACTACGTGGACCAACTCGTGGACCTGCTCTGGTCGGGCATGGCCCCGGCGGGAGGCGACGCATGAGGCGCCCTCTCCTGCTGGCGATCCTCGTCAGCCTCTCCCTCTCCGGCTGCATCCACGCCAGCCGGGTGACCAAGGAGGGGCCGCTCGAGCCGCCCAAGGCCTTCCAGAAGGGCGGCCAGGGCAAGAAGTCCGAGCCGGTGGGCCGCTTCTGGCGCCTGTTTCAGGACCGCGCCCTGGACAAGCTCGTGGACAGGGCCCTGGCGCGCAACCTCGACCTGGTGACCGCCGCGGCCCGCGTGGAGGAGGCGGGCGCCACGCTGGTGGCCTCCCGCTCGGGCTGGTTCCCGAGGGTGACGGGCAAGGGCGATGTGAGCCGCTCTGCTTCAAGCGTAACAATCCCCTCGGTGGTGCCGGGCATGGAGCAGTCCACCAAGACCGTGGAGTCCAGCCGGTACAGCCTCTCGCTGCAGGTCTCCTACGAGATCGACCTATGGGGCAAGGTGCGCTACGGCAACCAGGCCGCCAAGGAGGCCCTTCGCGCCTCGCAGGAGGACCTGCAGGCCGCCCGCATAAGCGTGGCCGCCACCCTCACGGACGCCTACTTCACCGCCGTGGAGCTGCGCGCCCAGGTGGCCCTCACCCGAACCACCATCGCCGCCCGCGAGAAGAACCTGAGGGTGATCGAGCGGCGCTACCGCGAGGGGCTCTCCAAATCCCTGGACCTGTACCAGGCCCGGGACAGCCTGGCCGCCGTGCGCGCCACCCTGCCCACCCTGGAGCAGCGCCTGCGCACCACCGAGCACGCCATCGCGGTGCTGGTGGGGGACTTCCCGCGCAAGGGCATCGCCGGCTCCCTGGAGCAGCTGCCCGCGCCCATCCGTGAGCTGCCCGCCGGCGTACCAGCCCAGCTGATCCAGCGCCGCCCCGATCTTCGCGCTGCCCTGGCCCGGCTGGCCGCCGCCGACGCCCAGGTGGGGAAGGCCTTTGCCGCCCACTTCCCGAGCCTCAACATCGGCGGCTCCATCGGCGTCAGCTTCGATCCCACCGCCTTCATCTGGAACGTGCTGGCCGGCCTCACCGCGCCCATCTTCAACGGCATGGCCATCTCCGCCGAGGTGGACCGCCAGGAGGCGCGCTTCAAGCAGGCCATGGCCAGCTACAAGAAGACCCTGCTCAAGGCGGTCCAGGAGGTGGAGGACGCCCTGGTGAGCGGGGAGAAGCTGCTGGAGCGGGAGGCGCGCCTCAAGGTGCGGGTGACCAACGCCGAGGCGATGATGCGCCTGGCCGTGGAGCAGTACCTGCAGGGGCTCGTGCCCTACCTCAACGTGCTCACCGCCGAGGCGAGCCTCTACTCAACCCGATCGAGCCTGCTTTCGGCCCGGCGGGAGCTGATCTCCGCCCGCGTGAAGCTGGCCAGGGCCCTGGCTGGCGCGTGGGGTGCGGACAAGAACAAGCAGAAAAACGGTGACGACAATGCCGGATGATTACCAGATACCCCAGAAGAGCCTCTGGCCCCGCCGCCTCGCCTCCATTGGCGTGGCCCTGGCCATCATCGCCGCAGGCGTGGGCATCAAGTCCGTGCTCAAGGCGTCGCGCAAGCCGCCCAAGAAGAAAGCGCGCCAGGTGGTGGGCCTGTTGGTGCAGGTGGTCCCGGCGGCGGTGGGCCAGCACCAGGTGCGCCTCACTGGCCACGGCCAGGCCCAACCCAGGCGCGAGGTGAGCGTCGTGCCCCAGGTGTCGGGCAAGGTGGTGGCCGTGCACCCGCAGCTGGTGGCGGGGGGCGTGATCCGGGCCGGTGAGACATTGCTGCGCATCGACCCCGCCGACTATCGGCTCGCGGTGGACCAGGCCCGGGCCACGGTGGCCAGCGCCCAGCAGAAGCTGGCGGTGGAGGTGTCATCGGCCAAGGTGGCTCGCCAGGAGTGGAAGCTGCTCGGGTCCCAGGTGTCCAAGGGGGAGCCATCCCCGCTCACCATGCGCGAGCCCCAGCTCAAGGCGGCCCGCGCCTCCCTGGACAGCGCAAAGGCCAGGCTCAAGGTGGCCCAGCTCAACCTGTCGCGCACAATCCTGCGGGCGCCCTTTAACCTGCGTGTGCGCCGGGAGACCGTGGAGGTGAGCCAGTACATCGCCGCCACGCGGGAGGTGGCCTCCGCCTTCGGCACCGACACCGTGGAGGTGGTGGTGCCCATCAAGACCGCCGAGCTGGCCTGGCTCGACCTGCCCGGGCAGCCGTCCCGTGGCAAGAGCAAGGCCCGCCCCTCGCGCACCCGCGTGGTGGTGCACCAGGACACCGGCGCGGGCAAGGTGGCGCGTCCCGCCCGCCTCGTGCGCACCATGGGCGAGATCGACAGCACCAGCCGCCTCTCCCGGGTGGTGGTGGCCATTGACGATCCGTACAACCTGAAGAAGGGCGCCCCCAAGCGGCCCCCCCTGGAGGTGGGCGCCTTCCTGGAGGTGACCCTGGAGGGCGAGCGCCTGGAGGGCGTGGTGAGCATCCCCACCGAGGCCCTGCGCATCGGCGGCAAGGTGTGGGTGGCCGGCCCCGGCGAGAAGCTCCAGGTGCGCCAGGTGAAGGTGGCCCGGCTCACCAGCGACGAGGCGATCATCTCCTCGGGCCTGAGCCAGGGCGACCGCGTGATCACCACCGCCATCTCCGGGGCGGTTGACGGCATGGTGCTCCGGCTTCAGCAGAAAAGGCCGCCCGGCAAGGCTGGCAAGAAACCCCGCGCCGAGGCCCCCGCGCCGGGTGGCGCGAGGAAGGTCGCCCACCCATGAGCGCCATCCGGTACATGGCCCGCAACCATGTCGCGGCCAACATCGTGATGTTCATCCTGATCCTCGGGGGGATGGTGGCCGCCTTCTCCCTGACGGTGGAGGTGTTCCCCGACATCGAGTTCGACCGGGTGGCCGTGACCGTGGCCTACCCGGGGGCCGGCCCCGAGGAGGTTGAGGAGGGCATCGTCATGCCCGTGGAGGAGGCGGTGCAGGGGCTGGAGGGGATCAAGCGGGTGGACTCCACGGCCAGCGAGGGGGGGGGCTCGGTGATCATCGAGATCCTCAAGGGCAACGACCTGGACATGCTGACCCAGGACGTCAAGGCAGCGGTGGACCGGATCCGCACCTTCCCCCAGAACACGGAGCGGCCGGTGGTGCAGAAGCTCATGCGCAGCCGCTCGGTCATGTCGGTGGTGGTGCACGGCGACATGGACATGCACGCCCTGCGTCAGCGCGGCGAGGCCCTGCGCGACGACCTGCTCTCCCTCAAGGAGGTGACGCAGGCGGACCTGGTGGGCGTGCCTCCCTACGAGATCGCCATCGAGATCAGCGAGGAGAACCTGCGGCGCTACGGGCTCACCCTGGGCCAGGTGGCGGCCAAGGTCCGTGCCGCCTCCCTGGACCTGCCTGCTGGCGTGGTCAAGGCCGACGGGGGCGAGATCCTCCTGCGCACAAAGGAGCGCCGCTACACCGCCCGGCAGTACGGCGAGATCGTGGTGGTTTCCAAGCAGGACGGCACCCTGGTCAAGCTCAAGGAGATCGCCACGGTGCGCGACACCTTCGCCGAAACCGACCAGCGCGCTTACTACAACGGCCAGCCCGCGGCCCGGGTGAACATCTACCGGGTGGGCGACCAGACCCCCATGGAGATCTCAAAGGCGGTGAAGGCGTTCCTGAAGCGGCAGCAGGAAAAGCTGCCGGCAGGCATGGGCCTGTCCATCTGGTCGGATCGTTCGGAGGTGCTCAAGGCGCGCATGGATCTGCTGGGGCGCAACGCCATCCTCGGGCTGATCCTGGTGATCTGTATCCTCGGGCTCTTCCTGCGGGTGCGCCTGGCCTTCTGGGTCACCCTGGGCATCCCGCTGTCCATGCTCGGCTCCCTGATCCTGATGCCGGTGCTGGGCGTGACCATCAACATGATCACCCTCTTTGCCTTCATCGTGGTGCTGGGCATCGTGGTGGACGACGCCATCGTGGTGGGGGAGAACATTTACACCCACCGAACCCGCGGCCTGGACCGCCAGGCAGCCTCGGAGAAGGGCGCCCTGGAGGTGGCCATGCCGGTGACCTTCTCCATCCTCACGACGGTGGCCGCCTTCTCGCCGCTGCTCTTCATCACCGGCATCATGGGCAAGTTCATGATCGCCATGCCGATCATCGTCATCTCCGTGTTGTTGGTGTCGCTGTTCGAGTCGCTGCTGGTGCTGCCGGCCCACCTGGCGGGCAGCAAGGACGCCGACCCCAACAAGCCGCCCAACATCATGCTGCGCATGAACATCCGGGTGGAGCGGTTCCTGGACTGGTTCATCGACGTGCCGTACAAGCGCACCCTCCATGTGGCCCTGCAGCACCGCTACGTCTCCATGGCCCTGGCCATCGCCATGGTGCTGATCGTGGCCGGCCTGTTCCAGGGGCGGCACATCAAGTTCATCTTCATGCCCGAGCTTGAGGGGGATGTGGTCAAGGGGCAGATCACCATGCCCTTCGGCACGCCGGCCACGACCACCGAGGTGCACCTCCGGCGCATGCTCAAGACGGCCCGGGCCACCGCCGCCGAGTTCAACAAGAAGGAGCCGGGCGGGCGCAAGGTGGAGCGCGCCATCTACATGATCACAGGCTCCCAGGGCCGCAGGCGGGGGCCCGGCGGCGGGGGCGGCGGCTCCGGCGGCCACTTGGGGGAGGTGGCGGTCTACCTGGTGGACAGCGGGGAGCGTGTCGTGGAGTCGCAGCAGTTCGCGCGGGCCTGGCGGGAGCGCGTGGGCAGCATCGCCGGCGCCGAGAAGCTCAGCTTCGACGCGCGCTTCATGAACACCGGCGAGGCCATCGACATCGCCCTGGGGCACCAGGACTTCGCCGTGCTGGAGGCGGCCTCCGAGCGGCTCAAGGCGGCCCTGAAGAAGTACCCCGGCGTGTTCGATGTGGCCGACTCCCAGGAGCAGGGCAAGCAGGAGCTCAAGCTCAAGCTGCGCCCCGGGGCACGGGCCATGGGGATCAGCGAGCAGGAGCTGGCCAGCCAGGTTCGCCACGCCTTCTACGGCGCGGAGGCCCTGCGCCTGCTGCGGGGCCGCAACGAGGTGAAGGTGATGGTGCGCTACCCCCGAGAGGAGCGGCGCAGCCTGGCCGATGTGCAGGAGCTGCGCATCCGGGCGCCGGCCACCGCGGCCGCGCTCTCCTCGGCAATGGCGGGCAAGCTGCCCACCCCCGGCGCCAGGGAGATCCCATTCGCCATGGCGGCCCAGGTGGAAGAGGGCCGCGGCTACTCCGCCATCAGGCGAGCCGAGCGCAAGCGGATCATCCGGGTGACCGCCCGCACCAACATGAAGGTGGCCAACCCGGCGGAGATCATCGAGGAGCTCCAGGGCACGATCCTGGCCCAGCTCATGAACGACTATCAGGGCCTCTCCTACGACATGGAGGGGCAGCACCGGGAGCGGGCGGAGTCCTTCTCCTCCATGGGTTACGGCTTCATGGTGGCGCTGTTCGTCATGTACGCCCTGCTGGCGGTACCGTTCCGTTCCTACAGCCAGCCCCTGATCATCATGAGCGCCATCCCCTTCGGCATCATCGGCGCGGTAATTGGGCACCTCCTGCTGGGCTACAACATGAGCCTTATCAGCATGATGGGGGTGGTGGCCTTGAGCGGGGTGGTGGTCAACGACTCCCTGGTTTTGATCGACTTCATCAACCGGAACCGCCGGGGTGGACAGTCCCTGCGGGAGGCGGTGATTGAGGGGGGCAAGAGGCGCTTCCGCCCCATCATGCTCACCACCCTGACCACCTTCTTCGCCCTGGTGCCCATGCTGGCCGAAACCTCGGTGCAGGCGCGCTTCCTGGTGCCCATGGCCATCAGCCTGGCCTTCGGCGTGGCCTTCGCCACCCAGATCACCCTGGTGTTGATCCCCGTGCTCTACCTGATCCTGGAAGATATAAGGTCCCTGGCCAGGTGGATTTGGTACGGGACCAGGGAGGGGCAGGCGGACACTAAGGTCACGTAGATTGGGGTTTCTGGGGCTGGGAACTGGTTTCGATCATGAATAATCTGGTAAGCTACCCCACGTCATGAGGGAGCAGACGTAATGAGCCCGAAGGATCCTCAAAAGCCACCCGCTGGCAATCCCGAAACTGACGACGGATCCGCCCTGGGGAAGATGGAGCTGCGCAAGGTGCGCGGTGGCCCGGCTCCCGGCACCTATGACTTCGAGTCCTTTGAGGCCACCCCGCGCGTAGAAGAAGAGTTCCTGAGGGAGGACACCCTCCGCGGCACCGGCGGCGGCGCCACCTCCAAAGCCGTCCTCGCCGCGGCCGAGACAGCGTTCATCTCCCTGGAGAAGGCCCTCAAGATGAGCATCTTCTACGAGGCCCGCGGCGCCAACTATGAGCGGGTCCGCGAGGAGGCGGAGCGGTTCATGCTGATGATGCTGGAGGAGCACGGCCAGCTGGATCTCGAGATCACCCCGTTCCAGCTGCTGGTGGACGGCGAGGCGGTCTACACCAGCGAGGAGGACAAGAAGGGGCTCACCTTCGCACTGTTCCGCGACGGGCTGCGCCGCCTGATCCTCATACCTGGGCTCACCAGCGAGGAGTTCGAGGAGCTGTTGAATGTGTTCCTGGCTACCTCGAGCCGGGATGGGGAGGACAACACGGTCACCATGCTCTGGGATCTCGACCTGCCCCACCTGCGATACCGCGCCGCCGACATGTTTACCGAGGGCGTGATATCCGCCGCCGTGGGGCTGCTCAACAGGAGCGACGTCCGCAGGCAGCTGGAGAAGCTGGTGAACGGGATGGAAGCCAGGTCCCACATGCTGCCCGAAACAACGCCTGAGGTGAAGCGCCCCAACGCCGACGCCCTGGGTGTGGTCATGGCGCAGCGGGACCGGCGGCTCAAGGACCTGGCCGAGGTCGCGGATCGGGCCCGGGCCAAGGAGATTGCCGAAAACCTGCAGGGAGACAGCCAGGACACATGGCAGCGGGCCATCACCCTTCTGGCCCGCCTGGGCACGGCAGACGAGGACCGGGATAAGCTGGCCGAGGTGCTTGCAGGCATGCTGCAAGATCTTATGAGGCAGGGCCGGGGCGAATCCCTGCGCGCTGCCTGTATGGCCATGGCCCCCCACCTGGGCTTCCCGGCCAGGCTCAAGAAACCGGACACGCCTATTCCCCCCACCGGCGCCCTGTTCCAGAAGACCATGGAGATTCTCGCCGAGCCCGACAACGTGGCCCATCTGGGATCCCTGGTGCGCGACGGACAAGGCGCCAAGGTGGAGCAGGCCGCCGCGCTGATCCTGCTCCTGCCCAAGAAGGCGAACCCCGCGCTCGTGCCCCTGGCGACGGCCATGTCTGCCAGCCCGATCAGAGAGAAGCTGGTCACCATGCTGGAGCGCCGGGGCGCCGACCTGAGCGAGCTGCACGCCATCCGCCTCAGCTCGGGCTCCCAGGAAGAGGCCCTTGGGGCGGTCCAGCGGCTCGCCCCGTTAAGCAGTTCCGAGGGGGCGCGCAAGGCCCTGCTCAAGGCGGCCCGGCACCCATCCACCCGGGTGCGGCTGGAGGCCATCCGCGCCCTGGGCGACCATCAGGACGACGCGGTGGCGGCCGTGCTGCTGGATAACATCACCACCGGGCTTGTGGAGCTGCGGGATCTGGTCTTCCTCAAGCTGGAGGCCATGGCTCACAGCAACCAGGGGCCCATGGTGCTGAGGATCCTCAAGCACCAGGGCTCCGAGAAGTGGGACCCCAAGATTCGGCGCCGCGCCATCGAGCTGATGGTGCGGTGGGGCGGATCCGGGGTGGATCTGTACATGATCGAGGGGCTCACCATGGGCAACCTCCTGCGGCGGCGGGCCATTGAGGACCGCCGGGAGGAGATGCTCCAGGTTCTTCGCACCGTGGGCGGCCACCGCGCCAGGGAGGTTTGCCGCAAGGCCCTGGAGTCCAATCCGCCACGGGCGCTCGTGGGCACGCTGATGGATCTCAAGGATGAGCTTGAGGAGCAGCTCCGCGAGGAAGCCGCCGCCAGGAAGAAGGGGGCCTCCAAATGAGCGACCTGAACCAAAGAGTCGGCGAGCTCGATGAGCAGGAGGGCCTCTCCACCGAGGACCAGGAGTGCGCGATCGGCATCATCATGGGCCTCTGCGCGCTGGACCAGGTCGGCCGCCTCTACGATATAAACAACGCCCTGGTGCGCAAGGTGCTCGAGGATCTGCAGGGTCACGTCCAGACCCTCTCCAGGGACCGCGAAGATGTGTGCCTCACCAACTCGGGCTACAGCTTCTTCCTCAACCACCAGCTCGTGCGGCTGGACTTCGGCCACTACCAGAAGGCCCTGCAGCTCAAGCAGGTGTGGGACCGGCTGGGCACTGACGAGGTGGTCTTCCCCACCTCCCTGGACCTGGACGGCCTCACAGAGTTCGCCGGGCAGGTGATGAACTGCGTCACCGGCGAGGCCTCCAAGGACTCCCTGTTCGCGCGCCCCTGGGGAGGGGTGGTCATGCGCAAGGTCACCGGCGTGGACGAGGGTAAGGACACCGCGATCCCGGTGCACGAGGCCGCGGCGCGCATCTACTGCGTGCTGGTGGCGCTGGCCGAGAAGCTGGGCCACCAGGTGCGCAAGGGAGAGCCGTCGCCGCTGCTTCCGCTCAAGCAGGCCCTGCAGGCCGCGGTGGATCACATGGCCGCCAACGACGGCGTGCTGCTCTCCCTCTGCCGCATGGCGCCCATGGGCCACAACCTGCCCGCCCACCTGGCGAACACCTCGCTGCTGGCCCTGCGGATCGGCCTGCACCTGGGGCTCAAGCGGGGAAAGCTGATGCCGCTGGCCATGGCAGCCCTGTTCCATGATGTGCCCAAGGCCGGGCTCCAGCCGCCCACGCTCAACAGCCTGGAGCGGCCGGACCGGGCCCTGCCCGAGGACCGGTCTCGCGTGTCCAACCACTGGCTGGCCTCCTTGCGCCGGCTGGTGCTCACCTCGGGCATCTCCGAGGAGGCCCTGGGGCGGCTCCTGGTGATCTACGAGTCGCAGCTGGAGTTCACGCGCGAAGATCTGTACCCGGCCAGGAAGGGCGAGGTCCCTCTCCCCTCCATGCTCTCCCAGATCATCTCCGTGTGTGACGCCTACGAAACCTCGATCTGGCCCAGAAAGGACAAGAAGTCACTGTCGCCGCACCGGGCAGTGCTGGCCCTGCTGGAGCGCGGCGGGCCGCCGGACCGCCAGGCGATCTTGCGCTCCCTCCTGGATGTGGTGGGGCTCTACCCGCCCGGCACCGCGGTGTTCCTGGAGAGCGGCGAGGCCGCCGTGGTGATGCGGGCCAACCCCAGGGATCCCAAGCGGCCGGTTATACGCCTTGTGATGGACGCGGAGGACAACCCCAGGCTCGGCGAGGCGCAGGACCTGCTGGCCCTGGAGGAATTAACCATCCTCCACGAGGCCGACCCCGAGGCCCTGGGGATCAACCTCCCCCGTTGCCTCAACGTGAGGCCGCCGCCCCGGCGGGTCTAGCCGCCGACGGGCAGGATCAGCGGGGCGCGGGCCCAACCGCCAAAAGATAGACCACCGGGTTATTTGAGGAATCAGCGCCAACGAGCGCGGCCACCTCGTCATCGAAGAAGGCCCCGATGCCGGTGCAACCCAGGCCCAGGGCGGTGGCCTGGAGGTAGACCTGGCCCCCCAGCATGCCCGCCTCCAGCAAGGCGTGGCGGTAGCCGCGATCTCCGTCGGGTATGGCGAGCCTCTGGGCGTCCACGGTGAAGACAAACAGGACCCCGGCGCGGCCCACCACATCCTGGTGCAGCGCCGCGGCCTGCGTGGCCCTCCGCAGGCCCTCGGGGCCCCGCTTGATCAGGGAGACGGCGTGTTGCCCGGGGTGGTAAGCGTACACGCCAGGCGCAAGATCTTGCACGCCCTGGACCACCAGGGTCAGGCCCACCCTGCGCCCGGTCCTGGGCGAGGGGTCTGGCAACGGCGGGGTGCCCGACTCGCCGAACACATGGTGGATCATGGAGCCGAGCTCGGCGCGGGTCAGGGCTCTGTCAGCGAAGCGCCGAATTGACCGTCGGCGGAGCACGGTGTCCCCCAGGGGATCTCCTGGCGGCTTCTCCCCGGGCAGGGGAATCAGGGCGCCGGGGCGCGGTACCGCTGGCTCCAGTTCTGGCTGGCGGCTGGCGGGCTCCCTGGACATGGCCAGGCCTGTCATGCCGTGGGCCAGGGCCACCAGCTCGGGCGCGTCCTCGAGGCTCAGCTCCCGAGGCGCGGCGCGCAGGTGATCCTCCGGGCGTGGCGCGGGCGCTTGCTCCGGGTGCCCCAGGGGCAGGAGCATGAGGGCGCCCTCGTCCTGCTCGTCCAGCCCGAGGAGCATGTTGACCTTGCGATCGTCGAAGGCGCCCACCGGGTGGCTGGCCAGGCCCTGGGCGGCGGCGGCCAGGGCTGCTTGCACCGCCAGGTGGCCGGCGTCGAGCAGGCAGTAGCGCCAGGACCGCGCGCGGTACTTCCAGGCGGAGCGGACGAACACCGCGGAAAACAGGAGCGTGGCCGGCGCGCTCTTCACCAGGGAGGACCGGGCCGAGAGGGCGGCCAGGGATGCTGCGAAGGTCTCCCCCGCCTCGATCCGCCGCAGCTCGGATGACTTGACGCCGTAATGGTAAATCCCGGGCGGGAGCCCCTCCACGCGGGAGGCGACCACGTAGGTCTCGGTGGGGTAGAGCGCGCCTGCCGAGGGCGCCGCGCGCAAGAGGAGGTCCCCGCCGGGCTGGCGCACGGTCCGGGTGACGCCGTTGGTCAGGCGCAGCACCGTGGCCAGCTGGGAGAGGGTGATGGCCGCCCCGGTGAAGTTCCGCGGCGCCTGGCGCCGGGCCTCAACTGCCTGGCCGGTGGGCTTGGCCACGGCTGACGGTGACAGGTCGGGCAGCTTGACCACCGGCGCGTCGGGGTACGCCTTGAAGGTCTCCGGCCGGCGGGAGAGGTCGAGCTTGGCCCCGGAGTAGATGTTGCGCCGGGTGTGGCGTGTGCTGTCGTGGTAGTACATGGCCATGGCCTTCATCTTCCCGGTCTGATCCTTGACCAGCACCCGGTTTGTTTCTCCTGCGCCGCGGGCCGACACCCGGGGCGACTTCGCGCTGGCGGCGGGCCGCTCCAGGCTAACCCGCACGCGCTCCGATCCCGCGCGCCATCCGAGGCCGTACCCCGCTGCGCCAACCAGCGCCAGGACCACCAGCGGCAAGAGCCGGGGAGCGACCACCTCCTGGGCGCCAGCCGATCCCTTGATCTTGAACAGGGCAGCCACGCCGCGCCAGTGGGCGGCCACGTGCACCAGGACCAGGGCCGCGGTGATGTAGCCGAACAGGTAGTGCAGATCGAACACCGGCAGCTCCTGCCGCGCTACCCAAAAAATCCCCAGCCCTGAGGTGAACAGGAAGTAGGCCAGCAGCAGCAGGGAGATGAACCGGGTCGCGGTAGCCCTCCCACGCCCCCGGAGCCCGCGCGCCCGTCGGGTGAGCAGCACCAGGACGGCCAGCGCGAGGCCAGGTCCGGTCAGCCAAAGCAGGTTCTCCAGGGCCGGGTTCATGGCACCCTCGGCGGAGGAAGGCTGGCGTTGGTTCCGGTCACAACAAATGCAGGCTAACATGAAGGGGATCGCAACAACCTGGAAGGCTCCCATGCGCAAAGCACACGAACTCCCCATCCTCCTGGCAGTGGCGCTGGCCGCGCTGCTGGCCAGCTGCACGGATCCGAACCCGGCCACCAACACGGCCCAGGCGGAGGACACCCCCGCCCGGTGCCAGGACGGCAAGGACAACGACAACGACGGCGCCACCGACTGCAAGGACACAGGCTGCTCCGGGTTGGCCGTGTGCAAGGGAGTGGATAGCGGCCCCCAGGACGGCGGAAACAAGAAGGACGGGCCTGGCAAGAAGGACGGACCGGGCAAGAAGGACGGGCCTGGCAAGAAGGACGGACCGGGCAAGAAGGACGGGCCGCTCAAGCCGGACTTGCCGCTCAAGCCGGATCAGAAACTTGCCTGCACCAAGGACCTCCACTGCAACGACGGCATCGCCTGCACAACGGACCTGTGTGTGGCCGGCAAGTGTCAGAACACCGTGCAGTCCGGCTACTGCGCCATCGCGGCCGTGTGCGTGGCCAACGGCACCCTCAACCCCACCAACAAGTGCCAGAAGTGCGACACGACCAAGAACAACAAGGGGTGGAGCGCCCACCCGGGGACGGTGTGCGACGATTCCTCCGCCTGCACTCACAGCGACACCTGCGTGGCCGGCCAGTGCAAGGGCACGCCCTACTCCTGCGACGACAAGCTGGCCTGCACAACGGACACCTGCACCGGCACCATCGGCGGCTGCAACAGCACCTTGAATGCGGGGAACTGCCTGATCAGTGGGACCTGCCATGTCAGCGGCGCCGTGAACCCTGCCGACAAGTGCCAGAAGTGCGACCCGGCCAAGTCGACCAAGGCGTGGGGCGTGGTTTCACCCACGCCGGCGGGCTGCCCCTGGGCGGTGGGCGTGGGGGGCAACTTCAATGACATCGCCTCGGACATGGCGGTGGACAGCGCCGGCAACAGCTACGCGGTGGGCCTGTTCAAGGGCACCGCTACCTTCGGCACAACCACCCTCACCTCCAAGGGTGACTTTGACCTCTTTGTGGTGAAGGTGACGGCCAGCGGCAGCGTGGCATGGGCCACCTCGGCCGGTGGATCCGGCTTTGACAACGCCACCGGCGTGGCCGTGGACAGCTCGGGCAACGCCACCATCACCGGCTCCTTCAAGGGGAGCGCCACCTTCGGCAGCACCACCATGTCGGCCCAGGGCGGCAGCGACATGTTCGTGGCCCGGCTCACCAGCGCTGGCGCGTTCAGCTGGGTCACCCCCGTGGGGAGCACGGCCAATGACTATGGCCAGGCTGTGACCCTGGACAAGAGCGGCAACCCCCTGGCCCTGGGCAAGTTCTCCGGCTCCCTGAGCGTGGCCGGCAAGAAGCTGAACACGGTGGGCGCCGCGGACAGCCTGGTGGTGAAGTTCAACGCGTCGGGCCAGCCCCTGTGGGGCGCTTCGGCAGGCGGCATCGGCGGTGAGAACGGCACCTCCATCGCGGCGGACGGCTCGGGCGGGGCCATGATCACCGGCACCTACTTCTCCTCGGCCACCTTCGGTTCGTCCTCCATCTCCAACAGCAACACAAAGTCTGGCGACATCTACATGGCCCGGGTGAACAGCGCCGGCACATGGCAGTGGGCCCTAACCTCCGGCTCGCCGGCAAGCGACTACTCGGGCGGCGTGGCCGTGGACGCCTCGGGCAACGCCTACTTCTCAGGCAACCTCGGCGGCGGCGGCGCGGTGGTGGGCTCGCCCCTGCAGGGGGGTAAGTTCTTTCTGGTCAAGGTGAGCAGCGCCGGCAAGCTCACCTGGCTCATCCCGGGCTCGGGCTCCCTGGACCTGGAGGCCAACGACCTCGCCATCGACGGCGCGGGGAACATCTACGGCGCGGGCTATTTCGAAGGCGTGCTGACCCTTGGCAGCAAGACCCTCACCACGGCCGGAACCCGGGACATGGTGGCCTTCAAGCTGGACAGCTCGGGCAAGTTCAAGTGGGCGACCTCGGCGGGGGGGCAGTACTACGACTACGGGTACGGCGTGGCGGTCACCTCGGGTGGCGACGTGTTCGTGACCGGAACCTACCAGGGCAAGGCCACCTTCGGCTCCCCGGCCCTGAGCCTCTCATCCTCGTCCACCAACGACGAGGACGTCTTCGTGTACCGGCCGAAGAAGCCATAAGGGCGACTATCGGAACTGCTCGTAGATCCTGTCCCGCCACGGCCCGAGGTTGGGGAACTCTGTCATCAGCCGCTCGTCCGTGAAGCAGCGGCGGGTGTTGCGCCCCAGGCGGATGTGCTCGTCGCCCACGGGCCAGACCAGTTGCAGGGCGCAGGCCATGGCGATGTCGGCGAAGGAGAACTCGCGGAGGATGGTGTCGCCGGTGCTCTCAGCCACGGCCTGATCCAGGGCGGCCAGCGCCTGCCGGGCCGCGTCCAGGTGCCCCGCCTCGGTGGTGTCCTTGAGGCCATACTTGCGCTCCAGGTAGCGCACCCCGACCTTGCCCATGGTCATGCGCAGGGGTCCGGGGATCTGCGGCGGCACCGCCTCATTCAGGGCATCGTCATCGGCGGCAGCGCGGGCCGTGGCCAGCGCCCGGCCGGCGTGGCACACCTGCTCGCTCCGCTCGTTCCAGCGGGCCACATCGCTGGCAAGCTCCGCGGGAAAGAGAGGGGCCCCGGAGCCGACGCGGTCCACGTAGCGGGCGATCTCGTATGAGTCACCGATGGCCTGATCATCCATGAAGAGCACTGGCACCGTCACCTTGCCGCTGAAGCGGCGCATCTGGATCCGGAGCAGCGGCGTGCCGAGCATGGGCAGGTACGGGACCTCCCTGTAGTTGATGCGGTGGTGATCCAGGGCCCAGCGGGCCTTCTCCGACCAGGGCGAGTAGTGGATGGCGACGAGTCGAGGCATGTCTGGCTCCTTGCTCGTGAGATTACACCATCCAGTCTAG
>CAZCFB010000094.1:0-17342 GCA_964497805.1 uncultured Kofleriaceae bacterium | reverse complement strand
TCACCGAGCGGTTCTTGTACTACTCCGGGCGGATCCACCGCATGGGCGAGGTGCATGACGGCGAGGCGCAGATGGACTGGATGCCCCAGGAGCAGGAGCGCGGCATCACCATCACCGCCGCGGCCACCAGCTTCGAGTGGGACCGCCGGGACATCCACCTCATCGATACGCCGGGGCACGTGGACTTCACCATCGAGGTGGAGCGCAGCCTGCGTGTGCTCGACGGGGTGGTGGTGGTGTTCTGCGGCGTGGGCGGCGTGGAGCCTCAGTCCGAGACGGTGTGGACCCAGGCCGAAAAGTTCGGCGTGCCGCGCATCGCCTTCATCAACAAGATGGACCGCGTGGGGGCCGACTTCCACAACGTGGTGGGCGAGGTGCGCGGCCGGCTCCAGGCCAACCCCCTGCCGCTGCAGCTCCCCATCGGCGCTGAGGACACCTTCACCGGGGTCATCGACCTGGTACGGATGAAGGCCATCACCTGGAAGGCGGGCAGCGAGGAGCCGGAGGAGGGTGAGATCCCCGAGGACCTGCTCCCGGAGGCGGAGGAGGCGCGGGAGAAGGTGGTGGAGGCGGCCGCCGAGCTGAACGACGATCTGGCCGAGCGCTACCTGGAGGGGGAGGAGCTGACCAACAAGGAGATCATGGGCGCCCTGCGCCAGGGGTGCATCGACTGCAAGGTGGTGCCGGTGTTCTGCGGCACGGCCCTGCGCAACCGCGGCGTCCAGCCCCTGCTCGACGCGGTGGTGGCGTACCTGCCCTCCCCCCTGGACGTGCCGCCCATCTCCGGCAGCGTTCCGGGCAGCAACGAGCGGCAGGTGCGCAAGGCCAGCGACAAGGAGCCCGTCTCCACCCTGGCCTTCAAGGTGCAAATGGAGCAGGGCCGCAAGATGGTCTACCTGCGCATCTACTCGGGCAAGCTCCACCCCGGCGACGAGCTGCTCAACGTGCGCCTGGGCAAGAAGGAGAAGATCGCCAGGCTGCTCAAGCTGCACGCCAACCGGCGCGAGCGGATCAAGGAGGCCGGCGCCGGCACCATCGTGGCCGCCATGGGGCTCAAGTTGGCCGCCACGGGCGACACCCTGTGCGCCCCGGACCACCCGCTGATGCTGGAGAACATCGACTCATACGAGCCCGTGATCTCCCGCGCCATCGAGCCGCAGACCCTGGCCGAAAAGGAGAAGCTCGACTTCGCCCTGGAGAAGCTGGTCATCGAGGACCCCACCTTCCTGGTGCGCGAGGACGAGGAGACCGGGCAGACCCTGATCAGCGGCATGGGGGAGCTGCACCTGGACATCATCGTGGACAGGCTGCTGCGGGAGTACAAGCTTGAGGCCAGGGTGGGCAAGCCGCAGGTCATGTACCGTGAGTCGGTGTCTGGCGTGGGCGAGGCGGAGAGCATCTTCGAGCGCAAGGTGGAGGACGACTTGATCTACGGCTGGGCCCAGGTGCGGGTGGAGGGGCTGGAGCGCGGCGAAGGCGTGCAGGTCGCCAACCTGGTGCCCGACGAGCCGCCCATGCCGGCGGACCTGGTCAAGGGCGCCATGGAGGGGCTCACCGACGCGGCCACCGGCGGCGTGCAGTCCGGCTTCCCCCTCACCGACGTGCGCATCAGCCTGCTGAAGATCAAGCTGCCCGAGCAGTCGGTCAAGGACGTGGGCTACCGGGTGGCAGCGGGGGAGGCGTTCCGCAAGGCGTGCCAGGAGGCGAAGCCCACCCTGCTGGAGCCGATCATGAGCGTGGAGGTCATCGTGCCCGAGGATTTCATGGGCGAGGTGATCGGCGACCTGAACTCACGCTCCGGCGCGATCCAGAACCTCGGCTTCCGCGGCGCCCGGCGCCTGGTGCAGGCGGAGGTGCCCATGCGGGAGATGTTCGGCTACTCCACGGCGGTGCGGTCCCTGACCCAGGGGCGGGCCAACTTCACCATGAGCTTCTCGAAGTTTGATACGGCTGGATCGTAGCCGCTAATTCAGCCAGAGCAGGTAGCGCAGCTTTCGCTCCATGCTCTCCTCCCCGCGCTTGATCTCGGACTTCATGCGCTCCAGGCGCTTGATCAGGGGGGTTGGCTTCATCTTCTTCCGGTAGTACTCGCCCAGGTGCTCGGTCAGGGCCTCCTCCACCACGGCGCGGTCCTCGCCGCGGTGCTCCAGCTTCATCAGCCCCTTGATGTTGAGCACGATCTCCTTGGGCTTGCTCAGCATGCGCCCGATGTCCAGGAAGCCTCGCGGCGGCTGCGCCCACTTGTGGTCCCCGAGCTGAGCCAGTTGGGCCACCGACAGGCCGGTCTTGCTCGCCAGCAGGTCCTGCAGGTCGTCGAGCACGCCGGCCCATGTGCGGAACAGGGCTTCGTCCACGGGCAGGGGCATGGGGTGGTCCTTCTGCCGCGGGTTGGGAAGCCACTCTCGATCGTCGTCCTTCTCGGTCAGGTACGCCTTGCGCGAGTCGTCGGCGTGGCGCAGCCCGGCGAGGATCAGCTCCTGCGCGGCCGCCACCCGATCCGGGTGCTGCAGGGGGAAGCGCAGGATCAGCTCTTCGTACTTGATCCCTCTGCCCAGGACCCTGTCGATGTCGCTCCACTTGAAGGCCAACACCAGGTTTAAGGCCGCCCGCTGGAAGGCGATGAAGGCCCGGGCCCAGGCCACATCGCCGTGGTCGAAGCGGAAGGTGGGGCGGAACCTTGGATCGTCCTCGGGGATGCGATTCTTCTTCTCGTCCCGCTCGATGGCGAACAGGCGCCGGTCCCGGCGGTCCACCTGGCCGTTGCGGTTCCAGTCTATCTCCCAGCAAGCGAGGCACAGCTCCAGGGAGACGCCGGGGGAGCGCCAGGCCACGGCCAGCTTCTCCTCGACCTGGCCCAGAAATTTCTCCGTCTCGGTGAGGGTGTTGCGCATGTAGCGGTGGTTGAACCCGCCGGCGGCCATGGCCCCGAAGACCACGGTGCGCAGGTCGGTGCTCAGCTGGTGCATGGTCTTCTTGTAGAGGGTGATGGCGGCCACGGTACTGGCGTAGGGATTCTCCGAGTCCCTGGTCACCGCGGCGGCGGCGGCGAGCTCAGCCTCCTGGAACTTGCCCGCCGCCAGGAGGGTCATGGATTGCACGGCCCGGGCCTTGTACTCCGCCAGGGTGGGGCCGGGAGGGGGCTTCGGCTTGCCCGCGCCCCGGGACGCGGCGCCGGAGCAGCCGGCCAGGATCAGGGCGAAACAGAGCACCGCGGCGCGGATTCTCATGAGTAATCCTCCTAGTCAGAGCCGAACAGGCGCAGGACCTCCGACGGCGCGGTGAGGCCCTTGCGCAGGAGGAAGGCGCCGTACTGGCGGAAGGTTGTGATGGCGTGCTCCTGCACAGCCAGATCGAACAGGGCCTTGCCGCCCACGCCCTGGCTCACCGCCTCGCGCATACTCTCGTCCAGGCGCAGCATCTCCATCACGCCCACGCGCCCCATGAAGCCGGTGTTGTGGCACTGGGCGCACCCCTTGCCCCGGAAGAGCTTGTCCGACTCCTCCATGGCCAGGATCTCGGCCCGCTCCAGGCTGTAACGGATCGGGTCCCTGTACGTGGTGGGCTCCTTGCAACTGGGGCAGATGCGCCGCACCAGGCGCTGGCTCACCGACAGGTCGATGGCGTGGGAGATCAAGAACGGCTGGCACCCGAGCTCGCGCAGGCGCATGAGGGCCTGGATGGCCCCCTCGGCGTGCACCCCGCCCAGCACCATCTGCCCTGTGAGGGCTGCCTCCAGGGCGGCCTGGGCCGTGGGGACGTCCTGCAGCAAGCTGATCATCACCACGTCCGGGTCCTGCTTGAGCAGGCCCCGCAACATCTCATTGCAGCTCTGGCCCTCCTCGGCGCCCACCTGGGTCTGGCACGCCCCCTCCAGGGTGTACTGGACCGGGTCCTCGAGGGTGACCGCGCTCTGATCCGGCGTGGACTCCAGGCGCTCGTGCACCATTGCGTACAGGGTGGTGGTCTTGCCCGCCCCGGTGGGGCCGGCCACGATGATGCCGCCGCTGGGGCGGAGCACCACCTTTCGCACCACCTCCTGAAGGGCGGATGAGGCCACCACCTCCTGCAGAGGCATCATGGCGGCCAGGGGGTCCACCACCCGCACCACCGCCTTCTCCCCCCGGTTGGTGGGGATGATGGAGATGCGCATGTCGAAGATGCGGTCCTGGATGCGGAAGCTCGCCTGGCCATCCTGGGGCCTCTTGTGCTCGGAGATGTTCATGTTCGCGATCACCTTGAGCCGGCTGATCAGGGGCACGTGCAGGCCCAGGGTCAGGGTGCGCGACAGGGGGATCAGGCGGCCCTCCACGCGCAGGCGCACCCTGAGGGCGCGCGTGCCTGGCTCGATGTGGACGGCCGTGGCCCGCTGGGATACCGCCGCGGCGATGAGCTCGTTGAACAGGCCGATCACCTTCTCCCCTGGCACTTCACCCCCCCCGCCGCGCATGGCAGCGCTGTCCGAGGAGATGATCTTGATCTCTCGAGGATCGATCTTCATGGCCTGGGAGGAGCCCACCGAGGTGGAGTTGCTGCTGCTGTACAGGCCCAGGGCCGGGCGGATGATGTCCTTCAGGTAGGCGTCGTATTCGGCGTTGTCGCAGATCATGGGGCGTAGGCGCACGCCGGGCATGGCCTGGCGCAGCATGTCCAAGGCGGTGTCGTCGTTGGGCCGGGTCATGGCCACCACCATGGTGTCCCCCTCCAGCTCCAGGGGGATCATCTGGTGCTGTTCCAGAACCGCCGCCGGCAGCACGCCGTAGAGCTCCGGGTTGAACGCTTTCCCCTGGAGGCGAGTGGATGAGAAGCCGAGCAGGGGCACCGCGCCCCGGAGCTGGCGGGCCATGTTGCGGGCCATGGCCAGGGCCACCTGGGGCAGGGCGGTGGTGATGCGCTCGAACGCCTCCGCGCTGAGCAGGGCGCAGGTGGTCTCCTCCACGGCTCGCGAGGTGGCGGACTGCGTCTCTTTGAGCAGCATGGAGAGCTCGCCAAAGGCATGGCCGGCGCTCAGCTCCCCCACCGTCTGCTCCATGCCCGCGCCGGTGTGCTCGTGGATCTGCACCACCTGCCCCGAGATGATGAAGAACAGGGTGTTAGCGGGGGCCCCCTGTTCCAGGATGTCCACCCCCTTGGCGTAGGTCTGGATCACCATCGCGCTGGCGATCTTGGCCAGCAGCTCATCTTCAACCCCCATAAACAAGTCAGTGGTGGCCAGGAACGGGACAAGCTTGTTCAGCGCGCTTGTTGAAGGTGTCATTCCGGATCCCTCTGGTTCTGATGCGACGCTACAGTCGAGGCAGAGGGGGATGATAATACGGCGGGGAGGGATTCAGGGAGGGCTTTCTCGTCAGGGGACGCGGCGGCGGACGGCGTTGGTCCACAGGGCGATGGCGCCGTCCAGAGTGTTGACGCCCTTGCGGCGCAGCTTCTCTCCCTCACAGGCGTGGACCCACTCCCGCTTGAGGCTGTCCCGGGTCCAACAGTTGCGATCCAGCTCGATGCCCTTGAGCTCCAGCTCCGCGCTGCCCGGCTCAAAGATCGCCTTCACCTTGAAGGGAGGGATCTGTCCCACGATGAGGCCCCGGTCGCGGCTGGAGCGCAGGGTGATGCCCAGCTCGTTGAGGGCGTCCCGGGCCGCGGTGAACACCTCGTCGTAGCTGTAGCCCTCATGGGCCATGGTCTCCGAGGTATTCCGAAGAGTTAGGCCGCCGCCAATGCACCCTGGAAGGCAGAGGGCCAGCAGGGGCAGCGCCAGGAGAAGGTTTCTGGGAAAGGGGAGTTTACTCTGCATAGGTATCATGTAAGCAGAGTTACGAAAAAAATCAATAGAGTAAAATTCACTCCAGGAGCTTTTCAGCCCTCCCGCCAAAGAACATTTGCGCGTCCTCCCTCACCCACTCCAGCTCCCACCAGGCGTCCGCCTGCTGCGCATAGGTGAAGGTGAGGTTGGGGAAGTCCGACCCGAAGAGCAGCCGCTCCCGGTGCTCGCTCAGGCCCTCCAGGTCCACCTGCCCGGGCACTGGAGAGCCAGGAAAGTTTGTGAAGGAGACCTCAAGATGCAGGCCCTCATACAGCTGGCACAGCTCCAGGTAGGACGCGGTCTGGTTTGCGCCCAGGTGGGCGATGATGGCCCGGAGCTGCGGGTTCTTGCGCATGCGTCCGGCCACGCGCGCCACGTCCAGGTGAGGCTTGGTATCAGGGTACGGGGCGTCACCCGTGTGCAGCACGCAGGGCCGCCCGCGCCGCTCCAGCAGGTCGAACACGGGGTCCAGCCTCGGGTCGTCCACCCCCAGTTTTTGCACCTCGGCGTGGAGCTTGAGGCCGGACAGACCATGCTCGTCCATGGCGCGCCCAGCCACCCCCTCCGGATCATCGTCCTCGGGGTGGACCGAGAAGAAGCCGCGCACCATGGGCTCCTGGCGGCACAGGTCCCCGAGCCAGCGGTTGACCCCCTCCGCCATGTCCGGGCGGTGGGCATAGGTCAGGGCCCAGGCCTGCTCCACGCCCCAGCCTCGCAGCAGATCCAGCACCTCGCCGGACCGGTGCGGGTACGGGATCTCCCAGCCCACCTCCCCGAACCAGCCCCGAATGGCGCGGAAGAGCCGCTCCGGGAAGAGGTGGATATGGCAGTCCACCCGCACCGGCGCCCGCGGTTGGACAAGAGGATCCTGGTTGGTCACGGCTACTCCTCGGCGACGGGCTCCATGATGGAGAAGGGCCCGCCCTGAGGATCGATGATATCAGCGGTCAGGCCCACGCCGTTAACCTCTTCCACCGGGGAAGTCTCGCGGGCTCCCAGGCGCTCTGCGCGCGCCACGGTCTCCTCGGCCGAGGCCACCGCAAAGCAGACCGCCCAGGAGGATGGAGGGATGGGGGGGACGCCATTGAGCTGGAGCAAACCCGCCACCGGGGTGTCCTCCACCAGGAAGAGAGTGGAGGGGGCGCCGCACTGGAGGACCACCCGGGATCTCCAGCCCAGCAGCTGGGCGTAGAACACCGCGGCGCGCTGGGCGTCACGCGTGGCCAGCTCGGTCCAGTAGCAGCCGCCCGGCGCCAGGGGCGGGCCCTCACAGGCGTCGGCCGCCCGGGCCGTGCAGAGCGCCACCCGGGCGCCCGCGGGATCGGCGATGATGGCCGCATCGCCACCGTCGGGGCAGGACCCGCCCGAGAGGATCACTTCGCCGCCCAGCAGCGCGGCGCGCTCCAGGCTCTCGGCCACGGAGGGCACCGCGATGAAGCTGAGCCAGCTCGACCCACCACCCGGCTCTCCCAGCTCGGCCTGCGGGCGACGCATCATGGCCATCTTCTGGTCGCCGTGGATCACCTGGACGGGGGAGTCCGCCTCCCCGGAGGTTGGACGGATCTGCCAGCCCATGAGCTCGCCGTAGAAGGCGCCGGCGCTGGCGGGATCAGGAGTGGCCAGCTCCCGCCAGCAGAAGGTCCCGGCCGCGTGTGGGTTGGGATGCATGATCCCAATACGCTAGCAGCTAGCCCGGGGGGCGCACGGGTTTTCGCAGGTTCGGCGGAGGGCCCGAGGCCAGCAACACGGCGCTGCCCGGCTGGACCCGGTAGCTGGCCACGGCCACCTCGGGGGCGAAGCACTCGCTGACCAGGTCGTCGGGGGGGCCGAGGCTGGTGTCCACCAGGCGGTGCCAGGTCCCGCTCGAGGGGCTGGCTGGCAGGCGGAAGGTGAGGGCGTCGCTCCAGGCCGAGAAGATGGCGTAGAAGTCGCGGTCCAGGTCGTCCCCCGGGCCCGGGGAGGCGCCGTGGATCTGCAGGGCGAGGGTGCGTGAACAGTGGCTCCAGTCGGGCTCCCCCGGCTCCACGCCGTGCCAGCTGATGTCAGGCGGGGCGCCCTCCTTGCGCCTGGCGAAGGGGAGCACGAAGCGCGTGCGCCGCAGGGCAGGGTGCCCCCGGCGGAGCTGGAGCAGGCCGCGGGTGAAGCGGGCGATCTCCTCGGCCTCGTCGTCGGGGGCCCAGTTGAACCAGCTCAGCTCGTTGTCCTGGCAGTAGGTGTTGTTGTTGCCTGCCTTGGTGTGCCAGCGCTCGTCGCCGCCCAGGAGCATGGGCGTGCCCCGGGAGAGCAGCAGGGCGAGCAGCATGTTCTTGGCCTGGCGCAGGCGCAGGCGGCGGATGGCCGGGTCCCGAGTCTCCCCCTCCTCTCCCCAGCCGCAGGAGTAGTTCTCGTTGGCGCCGTCGCGGTTCTCCTCGCCGTTGCGCAGGTTCTGCTTCTCCCGGTAGCTCACCAGGTCGCGCAGGGTGAAGCCGTCGTGGGCGGTGATGAAGTTGACGCTCCCGGTGGGGCTGCCCTTGCCGCCGAACAGGTCGGGGCTGCCGCCCAGGCGCCGGGCGAGCTGGGGAACCATGCCCTCCTCGCCGCGGACAAAGCGGCGCAGGTCGTCGCGGAAGCGGCCGTTCCACTCCGCCCAGCCGCGGGGGAAGCCGCCCACCTTGTACATGCCCTGCGCGTCCCACGATTCGGCGATGAGCTTGCACCCGCGCAGCACGGGATCACCGCCGATGTCGTAGAGCAGGCCGAGGTCGTCGATCCACTGGCCCTTGCGGTCGCGCCCGAGGATGGTGGCCAGGTCGAAGCGGAAGCCGTCCACCTGCATCTCCACGACCCAGTAGCGCAGGCAGTCGATGATCAGCTGCTTCACCACCGGGATGTTGCAGTTGACCGTGTTCCCAACCCCCGAGTAGTTGCGGTAGCGGCGGCCGCCGTCCAGGGCGTAATAGACCGAATTGTCCAGGCCGCGCAGGCTGGTGGTGGGCCCGGTCTCGTCCCCCTCGATGGTGTGGTTGAACACCACATCGAGGATCAGCTCCAGCCCGGCCTCGTGCAGGGCCCGCACCATCTGCTTGAACTCGGTCACCGCGCCGCCCGGTCGCTGGCTCAGGGCGTAGCGCCGCTCCGGGGCGAAGAAGCCGAGGGTGTTGTAGCCCCAGTAGTTGTGCAGGGGGGCGCCGGTGACCGGGTCCGTCCCGGTGCGCTCCCCGCCGTTGAAGGCGTGCACCGGCAGCAGCTCAACCGCGGTGACGCCGAGGTCGCGCAGGTACGGGATCTTCTCGATGAGGCCGGCGTAGGTGCCCGGGTGAGCCACCCCAGACGAGGGGTGCGCCGTGAAGGCGTGCACGTGCTGCTCGTAGATCACCGACCGCTCCAGGGGGATGCCAGGGCGGCGGCTGTCGCCCCAGTCGAACCCGCCGGGGACCAGGGCCACGGAGCGGGCGGCGAAGGGCGCGCTGTCGGCCTCGCTGAAGCTCAGATCGCCGTCGGCGGAGGTCGGGTCGTAGCCGTACACCTCCGGACGCTCCAGGTCGTAGCGGCCGGCGATCTCCCGGGCGTATGGATCGGTGAGAAGCTTGTTGACGTTGAAGCGGTGGCCCAGCTCCTCCGGCTGGTACGGCCCGTCCACGCGCCAGCCGTAGAGCTGGCCGTGCCCGGCGTCGGCCACGAACAGGTGCCACACATCGCCGGTGCGGTTGCGCCGGGGGTGCAGCCGCAGGGTCTGTCGCGCCGTGTCGTCTCCCTCCTCGAACAGCTCCAGGTACACGGAGGTGGCGTGGCGCGAGAAGAGGGCGAAGTTGATGCCCTCGTCGGTGACGGTGGCGCCCATGGGGAAGGGCCGGCCCGGGGAGAGGCGGAGCATCGGGGCAGAATACCTCAAGTTCAATCCAGGTATCAGCGCCACTGCCAATTTCCTGTAAGCTCCGGGCATGGTCGACAGGGAGCCTGAAATCGAGGTCACGGTGGTGATCCCCACCTGCAGCGGCCGGCGGGAGGTGTCCCATACCCTCCCGGAGCTCCTGGCCCACCTGCCCGCCGCAAGTGAGGTCTTGCTGGTGATCAACAGCGAGGACCCGTCCGCCCGGGCGCGCGCGAGTCAGGCCGCCGGGCAGCACCCCGGGGTGAGGGTGATCAGCACCGGGCAGCAGCTGGGGAAGGGGGGCGCCATCCTCCTGGGCCTGCGCCAGGCGCGGGGGCGGGTCATCGGCTTCGTGGACGACGACATCCCCTTCCCGCCGCCGCTCGTTGCGCAGCGGCTTATCCGCCCGGTGATGACAGGGAGCGTGGACTGCGCCGTGGCCTCCAAGTGGCTGGGCCGCGAGTACCGGGAGGTGGACACCTACACCCTGCGCAGCAAGAAGCTGCTGAGCCGGGCCCTGAACCTGGCAACCCGCCACCTGTTCGGCCTTCCCTTCGCTGATACCCAGGGAGGAGCCAAGTTCTTCACCCGGGCGGCCTTCGAGGGCCTCGGCGAGGAGTTCACCTGCCCGGGCTTCGAGTTCGACGTGGAGCTGCTCTGGCGGCTCACCCGGGCGGGGGCGATCATCCAGGAGGCGCACCTGCCCGCCGGCCAGGCCAGGGGATCGACCTTCCACCTGCGCGACTCAATGATCATGGCCCTGAACCTGCTGCGGCTGCTGCTCAAGGGCTCGGCCCGTGGGCGCTGACTGCGCCAGCGTCTCCAGGCGGGAGCTCGTCCTGTGGGGGATCGTCCCGCTGACCTTGATCCACCTCGGCCTCTACCTGCCCAACCTCTGGGCCGCGCCCTACTTCATCGGGGACGACTTCTCCTGCTTCGCCGCCACCAATGACCAACAGGTCCCGGCGATCCTGCTCTGGCTCCACCACCTGGGGGACCGCCCCCTGCGGCACCTCTACTTCACGGTCATGGGGGAGCTGGTCGGGTTCAACCCGCTCCCGTACCACCTGATCAGCTGCGTGCTCCAGCTGGTCAATGTCCTGCTCGTGGTGGCCCTGGTCCGGGCTATAGGAGCCTCCCTACAGATTCGCTCCGCGTCGCCGGCATCGCCGATCCATCCCCGCTCGCGGTGTTCCGCCGCAAGACCGGTAGCAACAAGTACAGGCACTCGCGACGCGCCTTGCGAGCAGGGCGCCTCGACGCGCCGGCTCGGTCCGGAATCTGTAGGGAGGCTCCCGGGGCAGCGGACGCGGGTGGCAATCACCGCGGCGTTGCTCTTCTCGGTGCACTACCAGAACACGGCGGTGACCCTGTCCATCCGCCAGGTGGACGCCCTCCTGTTCGTCACCTTCGCCATCCTCTCGGTGCTCGCCTTCAGACGCGCCGTGCCCCACGGGAGCGGGCGGGAGCGCCGCCGCGCCTTCGGCCTCTTCGTCCTGGCCATGCTCACCACCGCCAGCGCCCTGGCGCTGCCCCTGATCCTGACCTTCCTGCACCGGGTCTGGAGCGCTGGAACATGGCGGGCCACCCTCAGGCGGGTGGCGCCGTACTACGCCGTCGCCGCGCTGTTCATCCTGCACAACGTAGGCTTCATGCTGCTGTTCAAGTTTGTCATCGACGCAGGGGAGGACGTGACCACATCTCAGGGATCCCTGGCCCTGTTCGCGGGCGGCGCCGTGACGCGGTTTCTTAACCTCGCCACCCACCTGAAGCTGTTCCTGATCCCCTTTGATTTTCAGGGCCCCGACGACACTTTCTGGTGGCCCCGGAGCCACAGCCCGATCCTCTCCCTCTGTCTCCTGGCGCCCCTGGCGCTGCTGCTCCTGTCCAGGACCCTCAACACCTACCGGTTCTGCCTGCTCTGGTTCCTGCTCTGCATCGGCCCGTTCCTCTGGTCTCCCTACACCCCGGTCAAGGAGCGGTACCTGTACGCCCCCATGGTGGGCGGCTCCATCCTGGTGGCCATGATCATCTGGCACGCCACCGAGCTGCTCATCCGGCGGTACGGGCGAGGGGCGGCGGCGGCCGGCGTCGTGGTGGTGATCATGCTGTCGGGGAGCCTGGGCATGGCCTGGCGTGGGAGGGCGGACCGCCGGCAAGAGGCGGGCGAGATCACGCGGGGGGCAGTCGAGGCGGTGCAGCGCACAGTGGCAGGTGACCTGGCGCGCCGCTTCCATTTCTTCGTGGCCTTCCCGGTGATGCACGAGCGGATGAACCTGTTCCCCGGCTCCCACGACCTCCTGGCCGCGCTCTACCCGGAGGCCCGCAAGTATGGTTCGGTCCTGCTGGCGCCAACCCAGCTGCCCCGGAGGCAGGGGAAGGAGGGGCCATGGGCAGGCCTGGCCGGGCTCCAGGTCCCTCTGCCTGCAAAAGAGGCGGATCGGGAGACCCTGGAGAGGGTCTCTGGCAGCGCGGTCTCCTACCTCGAACTCCCGGCGATCCTGGCGGCCATCCCCCGGGAGTGGCGGCTCAACGCTTACCTCTTCAACGGCGGCGAGGTTGAGGAAATCACGGACCGGATCTTTTCCCGTTGGCGGGTGGAGCTGGAGGTCCGCGTCCCCGGCGCCTCGAGGGTGAAGGTGGTGGGGCTCCCCCTGGAGCCCGGGAGCTCCAAGGGCGAGCTGAAGCGCGCCAGCGACGGGACATGGCGCGGGGAGGTGGAGGTGCTCGCCGGCCGCCGGGAGCTCCGGCTCTCGGTGGATGGCCTGGTGCGCGGACCGCTCCCCGATGACATGTGCCGCGATGAGGGCACCTGCACCCCGTCAGCCTGGGTCCTCCCGCTGGTCAACCGGGCCCTCCCTCCTGGCGCCTTCGGGGGCGAGGAGATGGCGTTCAGCAGGCGCCTTGAGACTCACCGGCGGCAGGTGCTGCTGCACCCGGGCTCGGAGCACGCGCACCGCGATCTGGCGAACCTGTACCGTCGCAATGGGTACCTGATCTCCGCCGACATCGAGGCGCACCTGGCGGAGCGGCTAACACCCGGCGGGGAGGCCAGGCCATGAAGGACAGGCCCGGCGCTGGCGCGCTGCTGATCATGGCCATCTACGTGGTGGTGGTGATCCTGGTGGGGCTCCACGAACAGTCGGCGATCCAGCCGGCCCCGGCGCCAGGCCTGGAGGCGCCCGCCCGGGTCCCGGCGGCGGACTACAAGCTGGTGTTGGACCTGCGCAAGGGGGGGGAGGGGAGCCGCGGCGCGGCGTCGAGGGGAGAGTAGGCTAGAACGGCAGGTCGAGCTGGGATTCCTTGCGCCGCTTCTCATCGGCCTGGCGGCGCTGGCGCTCGATATGCTTGCGGCGCTGGGCGAAGGCCTTCTCCAGCGGCTCCACCTGCACGTCGTTGTAGTCCACCAGCACGGCGTCGGTCTGGCCGGGGGAGGGGGTGAGCAGGCGATCCAGGGCGCGGCTCAGGCCCTGGACATGCTTGAAGGGGAAGGTGAGGTAGAGCCTGCTGAAACGCGACGCCTCCATGGCCTCCTGGGCGATGGAGCGCATGGCGAGCAGCACCTGCAGGTCGCCAGCCTCGAAGCGGGCCACCAGGGCCCGCCGGTGGGCCACGCGCACCTTGCTGGTGAGGCAACCCACGGAGACGCCCCTGGACTCCAGGCCAGCGGCCAGGGCCTCCAGGTGGTCGCGGCGGTCGGAGAGCACAACGCAGCTCTGCCCCTTGCGCACGTCCGCGGCGATGTCGGCCAACACCTGCTTGGTGCGGGCTTCGTCCCGGGCCAGGGCTGCCAACAGGGCCTGGTACTGGCCGCGGCCGCCGTAGCTGAAGGTGAAGTCGGTGACATGGACCCTGTGCTGCAGGTGGAGCCGGCCCCGGGCAGAGGTGGGGGGCTCCAGCCGCTGAAGCTCGCCGCCAAGGGCCAGGTGGATTGGATCATGGTGACCGTCAGACCGCTCGGCGCGCTCGCCCAGCCCGAGCAGGAAGTGGGCGTCCGCGCCCCTGATGGCGGCCATCACCGAGTGGGCGTCGGCCTTGTGCAGTCCGTCGAAGATCACCATTCCGAAGGAGGGGGCGCCGGGGCCGGGGGCGCCCATGTGCAGGTCGCGGTAGCGGGCCACCACCACCCGCGCCTCGTCGGTGGCCTGGGCCAGGGGGACCACATGGGGCTGGGAGAGGTTCAGGTGCCGGGCCACGAACTCAATCCAGCGCGCGACGTCGCCCTGACCATGAGCCAGGATCAAGGTGCGCTGCTGGCGGCGGGCCAGGAGGTCCACGGCCACCGCGTCCAGGCCGTCCCGGGGGGCGACGAGTACGCCCGACTCCCTCAGCAGGAGCTTGTTCAGGGTGGCGGCCTCGGCGTCGGACAGGCGACGCCGGCTGCGCAGGGCGGGGCAGGGGGCCATGGCCCTGCGGTCGTCCACGCTGTAGGGGACCTGCTTGCGGATGCACGCCTCGGTGACCATGGGGAGCAGCCCCTGGGGGAGGCGGTGTTTTCCGTCGCGGGTCTCCAGGATCACGGGGAGCCCGTTGCTCCCTCCGCTGGCCTTGCGCTGGCGTCCACCGCCCTGGCGCAGGCGGCGCCGGATGACCTCCATCAGCGGACGAGAAGCCGCCCCGCTGTCCACGAGGACGTCCGAATCGACCCGGATCTGTAGCTGTGGAGCGTCCACTTGAGCCCCATCTCCCGTTTCTTCAGTTGTGGTTTACCGTGACCCCTTCCTGGCCATTTTCACCTTACACCAGGGAAAGAAACGGGCGCTAATTTTTGCCCCATATATTGTGGGTAGGGGGCTTATTTTTTGTGGTCGCGCCCCTCAAGGCGCAGCACCTGGTCCCGGTACCTCAGGTTTCCAGCCTGGCTCAGCCATGGCAGCCACTTGTCGGCCCAGGCGAGGAACCAGGCTGAGAGGGTGGGGAAGCTCACGCCCCGGCCCGAACCGGCCGCGCGGACGATGCTGGCAGCCACCTTCTCCGGCGGCGCGGCGAAGCGTTCGATCATGTCGTCAAAGGGAATCTCCCCCCGGGCCACGTCGAAGAATTCGGTGCGCGTGGCGCCGGGGCACACGGCCACAACGGCCACGCCGGTGCCCTTGAGCTCCAGGCGCAGGGACCGGGAGAAGCCAACCAGGGCGTGCTTGCTGGCGCAGTACACGACGTTGAGGGGGTGGGCCACCAGGCCGCCCACCGAGGCCACGTTGATGATGCTGCCCGAGCCGCGCTCCACCATGCCCACCGCCACGGCCCGCGCCAGCAGCATGGCTGACACCAGGTTGACGTTGAGCATGCGCTCCATCAGCTCTCGGTCGCACGCCGTGAACCGCCGCTGGGCGCCGAAGCCCGCGTTGTTGACCAGCACATCCACCCGCCCCAGGCGCTCCACCGCTCTGGCCGCGAGCTCCTCCGCCGCAGCGGGATGGGCCAGGTCCGCTGTCTCCACCATGACCCCCGCGTCCACCCCGCCCAGCTCCCCGGCCAGCGCCTCCAGCCGGTCCCCCCTGCGCGCCGAGAGCAGCACCCGGTCTCCCCTCCCGGCGAACAGCCTGGCCGCGGCCACCCCGATCCCGCTGGAGGCTCCCGTGATCAATATGGCCCTGCCTCCATCGCTCACTCCGGGCATACGCTCCTCCGATGATCTGTTCATTGACGGTGATCAGTATCCACCGTTCTCGGCGCAGGGGACAGGGCCACTGGCCTGTAGCCTGTAGCCCGGGGTGCTGCTAATCTGCGCGCCCATGGCAGCTCAGCAGACCATCCTGCCGCCCGCGGCATTGCCGGGTGACAGCTCTCGCCGGCCGGCGGGGTTGATCTCGGCCGCCGTACTGCTGCTGCTGGTGTCCTTCTTCTGCTTCAAGGGCTTCAACGTGGCCGCCATCCCCACGGCGGAGGCGGTGTCCTGGAACGTGGTCATCGACGACGGTTACTACTACCTGCAGGTGGCGCGGAACATGGCCCGCGGGCACGGCGCCACCTTCGACAGGGTCAACACCACCAGCGGCTTTCAGCCCCTCTGGGCCGCGGTTCTGGTGCCGATCTTCTGGTTCACCGACGACCCGGGCCGCGGCCTGAGCGCCATGCTCTGCCTGGCAACCTTGCTCGGGGCACTCTCCATGGTGCTGCTCTACCTGGGGTTGGCCCGCCTGGCCGGCCTGGGCGCGGCCCTGCTCATGGCCGGAATGATCGCCTTCAACCCCTACTTCCTCCAGATCTTGCAGGGCGGCCTGGAGACGCCGGCCCTGCTCGCGTGCCTGGCCGGGGTGGTGGCGTTCTGGGCGTACCGGGGGGACCGGGTGCTGGCCGGCTGCCGCCGATCCTGTCTGAAGCTCGGGGCGCTGCTCGGCCTCACCGTGCTGGCCCGCACCGACGTGGCCATGGTCCTGGCCCCGCTGGGCCTGGCCCTGACCCTCTGGTCCCCCGGCGGTCTGCGCGCTCGCGTCACCCGCGCCGCCTGGATCGCCTTGCCGGCCCTCTGCCTGCTGATGCCGTACGTGACCTGGAACTTTGCCACCCAGGGCTCGTTCGTGCCGGTGAGCGGACTGGTCAAGAAGTGGGTGGCCGCCACCTACACGGCCAACCCCGCCGACTGGATCGCCACGGAGCAGTGGCGTGGCGTGCCCCGCACCCTGGACCTGCTGCAGTGGCCCCGGCCCACGGGCCTGCCCGAGACCATCCAGCGCATCGTGCCCGACCTGTACCTGCCCGGCGCCGCGTTGCTCTTCCTGCTGCTGCGCCTGGCCTGGAGCCGCCGCGCCCGAAAAAACCGCCTGGGCCTGATCCTGCTGGGCAGCGCCGCCCTGGGCGTCGCCGGCCACGGCCTGTACATCTACTTCATCTACCGCTCGGCCGGTCACTGGAACTACCACTACTTCTTCCCCTTCGCCCTGCTCTACACGGCGGTGATCATCCTGGCCGCCGCATCCTTTCTGTCAGACCTGGGCGCCCTGGCCGACCGCCTCGCGCGCGGCCGCCTGGTCCATGGCACCGCGGCCCTGGGCGCGGCCCTGGCCCTGCTCCCCCTGGGCTACATCGCCCACCGGGGCGTGCCCGACGGCAAGGCCCGCTACGACAAGCTCCGCCGCCCGTCGGAGCAGAGCTTCCGCAAGAGCCGCTACGACGGGGCCCGCTTCATCCACCAGAACTTCGACGAGCGCGCGGTGTTCGGCTCCTGGTGGGCCGGCACCCTGGGCTACTTCTCCGACCGCCGCGTGGTGAACCTGGACGGGGTGATCAACAGCGCCGACTACTTCAACCGCTACCTGAAACACGACAAAACCCACGAGTACATCGCGCGAGGCCCCATCACCCACCTGGTGGACTTCTTCTGGCGCGACCCCATGAACCCCGGCAACCACCCCAGCTGGCGCGCCTTCTTCTGGGAGCACGACAAGGAGCACATCGTGGCCCGCATGCGGCCGAAGCTGCGCAAGCACAAGTACGTGGGCTACAAGGGCCAGTCGGGGATTTATATCCTGAGGGTGGTGAAGTAGGGGACGCTCATTGGTTAGTTCCTGAGGGGTCAGGCACAGGCACAGGTACAGGCGCAGCCACAGCCACAGCCACAGCCTCAGCCGCAGTTCCAGCCGCAGTTCCAGGGCCAGTCACAGCTACGGCCTCAGCCCTCTGAACTCCCGCGGAGAGGGACCGGCCTTGGGCCGCCGGCCGTCATGCCCTTTATGGCGCACGATGCGTGCCAGC
>CAZCFB010000093.1:0-17796 GCA_964497805.1 uncultured Kofleriaceae bacterium | reverse complement strand
GAACAGCGTCTACGCCCCCCACATCTACACCGGGATCTTCACAGGGAACTGGAAGAGCGGCGATGTGGCGCGGATCCGCAAGAGCGTGCAGAAGGCCCAGAAGGAGGCCGCGGCCCACAAGGCGCCGTTGTGGATCGGCGAGTTTGGCAGCGATCCGGGCAAGGCCCTGGGCCGGGAGTGGATCACCGCCGCGCTCACCACCTTCGACGAGGTGCGGGCGTCCTGGGCGTTCTGGCTCTACGAGGAGCACTCCCAGGGGAGCTGGGGCTTCTACGACACCGCCACCGGGCACACCCGCGGCAAGCTGCGCGCGGACCTGGTGAAGATCATGGCCCGTCCTTTCCCGGCGCGGCTGGCGGGGCGGCTCAAGAGCATGGTCTGGGACGCGGCCAGCCGCACCTTGACCGTGAAGATGGAGCGGCCGCTCAAGGTCAGGCACCTGTTCACCGTGCCGGGCAAGACCTACCCGTCTGGCGCCAAGGTGACCTGCGATGGCAAGGCAGTGACCACGGAGACGCCACGGCCCGGGCGCGCCCTCTTCACCTGCGAGGGGAGCACCATCACGGTGGCGCCTTAGCCGGTCAGGGCGAAACGCGGCGGCGGCGCATCAAGATCATCATCCCGAGCAGGAGCAGCGCGCCGGCCCCTCCGCCGGGAGCGGGCGAAGCCTGACAGTTGCATCCGGTGTCCTCATCTCCCGTGATGTCCCCCGCGGCGTCGGGCGCGGCCACGCTGTCGGTGGAGGGCGCCTTGTCAGCTGCCGGCAGGTCGGCGGCAGCCAGATCTTCGGCCAGGTCTTGCGCCGGCAAGTCCCCCGCGGCGTCAGCCGCCCCGGTGTCCTGGTCCTCGGCCGCGTCCGCTGCCCCGGTGTCCAGGTCTGGCCCGGTGATGTCGGGGCCGGTGTCCTGTCCCGCCTCGGGCGCGGCGTCGGCTGCCAGATCAGGCGCTGCGTCCAGGGCCATGTCAGGCGGGGGCCCCGCGTCCGGGGTGAGGACGCACTTGCCGCCCTTGCACTTGCCGCCGGTGCAGGGGGTGCCGTTGGGCAGGTGCTTGTTCGTGGGGCAGAGGGTGGAGATGCCGGAGCAGAGCTCGGGCAGGTCGCACGGGCAACAGGAGGCCCGGCACACGGTGGTGGAGCTCTTGAAGTTGTCCGCCGGGCATTGCCCCGAGGCGCCCGTGCACTTCTCTGCTTCGTCGCAAACATCGATGGCCGCGCGGCAGGTGGTGGCCGCGCTCTTGAAGCTGTTCCCCGGGCAGGCGATGGAGGTCCCGGAGCACAGCTCGGCCTGGTCGCAGGGACCCGCCGCGGCGCGGCAGGTGGTGGATGCGCTCTTGTAGACGTCCGCCGGACATTTGGTTGAAGCGCCGGTGCAGGTTTCGGCCGCGTCGCACAGACCCGCGGCTGACCGGCACACCGAGCCGCTGCCCTTGAAGGCGTCAGCCGGGCAGGCGGTCGACGCGCCGGTGCAAACCTCGGCCGCGTCGCACAGACCCGCCGCGGCACGACACCCGGTCCCGACGCCCTTGTAGGCGTCCGCGGGGCAGTGGCCAGACGCCCCGTCACAGGCCTCGGCCAGGTCGCACAAGCCCACCGCGGCCCGGCAGGTGGTGGCCGCTCCCTTCACCGCGTCCTTGGGACACAGCGCCGAGCTGCCTGTGCAGGTCTCGCTGATGTCACACGCACCGACCCCGGGACGGCACACAGCGTTGACGGGCCTGAAGCTATCCTTGGGGCATTGCGCGGAGGCGCCCGTGCAGTTCTCGGACAGGTCGCATCCTCCCGCCTCGGGGCGGCACACAGCGGCCGTGCCCTTGAACATGTCCTTGGGGCACAGGGCCGAGGTGCCGGTGCAGGTCTCAGCCGCGTCGCACAGGTCAGCCGCGGCACGGCACACCGAGTTGGCTGCCTTGAGGCTGTCTGCCGGACAGGCTGCCGAAGATCCACTACACGATTCGGCCGCGTCGCACAGGCCAGCAGCGGCACGGCACACCCCGCCCGTCTTGAAGGCGTCGACCGGACAGGTGGTGGAGGCGCCCGTGCAGGTCTCGGCCGCGTCGCACAGGCCGGCAGCGGCACGGCACACGATGCTGGCGGAGGCAGCTCCACAGGTCCCGTCCACCGCCGCGCCGGCCGCCTTGCTGCACGCCTGGCAGTCGGTAAGCACGGTGCCGCCGCACTTCTTGTCGCAGCACACGCCGTCCACGCAGAAGCCGCTCTGGCAGTCCGTGGCCGCGCTGCATTTCTCGCCGTTCTTCTTTGGGCACCCGGCGGGGTAGGTGTAGATGGCGCCGGTACGCTTGCCCCCCGCGTAGTTGTAGATGGAGCCGGCAACCAGCAGCTTGCCGTCATGCTCCACCTCCACCAGGCGATCCTTGGTCGCTCCGTCGGGCGCCAGCAGCCTCTGGCTGAAGGTCCAGGTGGTGCCGCTCCGCTTGTACACGTAGATGGCGCCGGCGTCCTTGGCGGTGGCGTCCTCATAGAACGCGCCCACGGCGGCGATGCCCCCCTTGATGGATCCCCTGTACGCGAAGTAGTCGGCGTACGAGGCGTCCGGTGAGGTGAGCTTCGCTTGCTCGCTCCAGGTGGTGCCGCTGCGCGTGAACACATAGGCGGAACCCGAGTCCTTGGCGGCCACGCCGTTGTCGCCGGCGAAGGCGCCGATGAGCAGGTCGGCCCCGTCCAGCGAAACCGTCATGCCGAAGTGGTCCATCCCCTTACCGTCCGAGGCGGTGAGCTTCTGGGTCTGGGTCCAGCTGGTGCCGCTGCGCATGTACACGTATGCGGCTCCCGCCTGAGTCCCCACCGAGGAGTTGTAGCGTGACCCCACCACCGCGGTGTCCCCCTCCAGGTCGGCCTGCCAGCCGAACCGGTCCCCGGCCGCGCCGTCCGACGCCGTGAGCTTGGCCTCTTGAGTCCAGGTGGTGCCGGAGCGCGTGAAGATGTAGGCCGACCCGGACGCGTTGCCCCGGGCGTCCTCGGCCGTGGCGCTGGAGAGTGCCGTGTCCCCGTGAATGGCCACGCAGCCGCCGAACTGGTCGCCGGTGTAGGTGTCCTTGCCCAGGATCCGCTGCTGCTGGGTCCAGGTGGTGCCGGAGCGGGTGAAGATATAGGCCGCGCCCGCGGATTTACCCTTGGTCACCTTGTTGCTGGCGCCGACGATCATGCTGCCGTTGTGCATGTCCAGCCAGGTGCCGAACCAGGCCTTGTAGCTTCCGTCCGTGGCGGTGATCTTCTGGCGCTGGGTCCAGGCAGATCCCGAGCGGGTGTAGTAGTAGACAGAGCCCTTCTGGCTGCCGCCGACCCGGTTCATGTGGGCCCCCACCGCCAGCTCCGAACCTTGCAGCGCGATGCGTCCGTAGAAATCCCCCTGGGCCCCATCCGCGGGCACGATCTTGGTGGGCCCCATGTAGATGGGCGTGGGGCAGGTTTTCAGCGCCTTCGCGGCGGCAGCGGGCGGCGGCGCATGGGCCCCGGCGCCAGGATCGTCGTGGCAGCCCGGAAAGGAGATCAGCAGCGCGAGCAGGGACCGGTACAGATAGCGGGATTCGAATCCGAGCATCTCTCACCTAACCTTATGGTGGTTCCCCCCCAGTGTAGGACTCGTTCTGCCTCCGCTTCTAGTCCTTCATCTCATATTTGGCGCGCAGCCGTTCGGTCTCGTGGATCAGCTCATGAGGCGCGGCGGCGGAGTGGGCGATGAGCTCTTTCAGTTCAGCCTGGTAGGCCTCCCCTTGCTCTTTGCGCTTCTGTTCGAACCCCTCCTCGATGGCCTCCAGGAGCCGGTCGAACTCCATGGGCTTGACCATGAAGTGCAGGGCGTCGTTGCGGCCGCTCTCAAGCGCGTTGTCCATGGAGCCGTGCCCGGTGAGCATGATGACCTGCAAGTAAGGCTGCTCCTCCTTGAGCCGCCTCAGCAGCTCGATCCCATCCATCTCCGGCATCTTGAGGTCCAGGACGGCCACATCAAAGGCGTGATCCTTGAGCAACTCCAGGGCAGCCATCCCCGAGGTGGCCCCCTCCACTTCGTGCCCCTTCTTCTTCAGGCGCTTGGCCAGGTAGTCCACGATCTCAAGCTCGTCATCCACCAGAAGTATCCGAACGACGTTTTCGGGCATAGTGTCTTTCTCCCTGTTCTCCACTGGCCGCGGAGGCCGAATTAAGGTGCAGATATAGCACAGGTTTGTACCTCTCGCTGCTCGGTTTTCAGGATCCAGATGGCTATTCCCTCACACTGAATAGCGGTACCGTTTTGTCATCTCGGATATGATGCATCTCCAGATCGCTGAAGGACCTATTCCCATGGAACAGACCATACGCAATTGGCTGCCCACGTACTGTCACCCCTCCACGTTCCTCCCGTCGGTGCAGGAGACGGAGGCCCTCTTCTCCAGGCCACCCTTCCACTTCGCCGATTTTGTGGCCCGCGCCCTGGCCTTCTTGCAGAGCGACACGGTGGCCAAGATGGGCTTCGAGTACGATCCCTCCAGCGCCCTGCCCTGCAAGTGGAAGTGCTCCGACGAGAGCCTCTTTGGCGTCGACCTGGCCATGTACGCCTTCACCGGGCTCTACCCCTTTGACAAGGGCCAGATCGGAGGCCTCTTCAACGAGGCCGCGATGACCGCCGCGACCCACCACTCGCCCATCAACATCGACTTTGGCGGTTCTCATGTGGGCTACATCCCCGGGCCCGACGGAGGTCAGTTCGGCCACATCGTCCGGCCCCTGCGCCAGGAGGCGACGTCCACTGACTGCGGCTACCTCATGGGCGTGATGGAGCCGTTCAAGGCGGTGTACGACGACGCCTGCAAGAACATCCTGCTTCACCGCCCCGAGGGGCAAGGGGTGAAGATCTCCATCCCCAACGAGTTCCTCCGCCCGAGCTGGTCCAGCGATGGGATCAAGCTGCTGGTGGACATCGAGCGGCTCTGCGCTGACATCGTTCCGTACGACGGGAACAAGCCCCACACCGACATGGTGGCCGGGCGCTCGGTCTTCAATGTCAGCGATGAGTTCTTGAGCGGGCTGGATCCCGAAACCATCGAACGCTTCTCAAGCCCCAGGCGGCGCAGCATCGGGGCCGATCTCACCGATGGCTTCTTCCATATCTTCGACTCCAGGGCCGAGATGGTGGACGGCGTGCTCAAGAACCGCTTCCTGCCCTACATGAAGCACATCCTCGCCTCCAGGTATGCCCCGTACCCGCTCAAGGCGGCCGTCACGAGCACCAACATCGAGCACAACAAGCTCACCGATTGCGTACGCACCGAGCAGTTCAGGCGCTGCTCCTTTGCCAGCTTCTCCGGGGTCTTCGTGGACATGTTCGATCCGGAGAGCGGCAACTACGTCAACCTGTTCCAGCCCATCGGGATCAGCATCAAGGCGCCGGGGCATATGCGTGAGTACGAGATCTCTTCGGCCGAGGTGCATGAGCAGTTCGCCCTGGTCAAGCCCGTGAAACCCAAGCTCCCTCTCGAGCAACTGATGGGCGCGCAGAATCCCGACCGCCTGCTGGAGCAGTTCACCTTCCGCTCTCCGCTCCTCAGGTGAGTTCTGTTGTGGTATACGTCAAATCTCTCTAGCTAGAGGGGAGGAGAAATTCAATGAGCGATCCCATCATCCGCATCCTGCTGGTGGACGACGAAAACGAGCTCGTGGACTACCTTGCCAAGCGGCTAAAGAAGAAAGGGCATGAAGTGACTGGAGTCAGCTCCGGCAAGGACGCCGTGGAGGCCGTGAAGGAACACACCTTCGATGTGGCTATCCTGGACCTGAAGATGCCCGAGATGGACGGCAACGAGTGCCTCACCCGCCTCAAGGATGAGCAGCCTTACTTGCAGGCCATCATGCTCACTGGACACGGCTCCATGGACGCGGCCCTGGAGAGCGGGCGCCATGACGCCCTACATTTCCTGGTCAAACCGTACGAGTTCGACAGCCTGCTGGAGAACATCAGCGAGGCTTATCAACTCCGGCGAGAGCAACTGAAGGATGCCTACGACGCTGAGCTCAATGAGATCATCGCCCTCGCCACCTCGGAACCACACGAACTGGTCCGCGAAACCGAACGCTTACGGGCCAAGTTTGAACAAGATTGAAAAGGTTTAGCAGGATCAGCAGCCCCCTCCAGTAGCCTCCAGCGGCCTCCTGGTACAATGCGCCCGTGTCAGCGCTGGAGAGAAATCGGAGACGGGCGGTGGCCGCGCGCCGCCTCGCCGGAGGCCTGGTGGCGGACGGTTTCTTTCAGGGGCTCTCGCGGCTGGGCCGGCTGCATCCAAACGCCAGACCATCGCGCCACGGGCTGGAGGTGGAGCGCGATGTGGAGTACCTCCCCGGCGGAGGCCCGGATCATCTGCTCGATGTTTACCGGCCGCAGAAGAGGGAGGGCCGCCTGCCCGCCCTGCTCTACCTGCACGGCGGGGGCTTCCGCATCCTCTCCAAGGACTCGCACTGGGTGATGAGCATGGCCTTCGCCAGGCGGGGCCTGGTGGTGTTCAACGCCAACTACCGGCTCGGGCCGCGGCACCAGTACCCGGCGGCTCACCAGGACGCCTGCGCAGCCCTGGAGTGGGTGGCTCAGAACGCCTCTGCCTACGGGGCGGATCCAGATCGGCTGCTCATCGCCGGTGAGTCGGCCGGGGCCAACCTGACCGCCGCGCTGGCCGTGGCCTGTTGCTTCCCGCGCCCCGAGCCGTGGGCCCGGCGGGTGTTCGACCTCGGCCTGGCGCCCCTGGCCGCCCTGCCCGCCTGCGGAATGTTCCAGCTCAGCGATCCAGCGCGGTTCTGGCGCCACCGCCCGATGTCGGTCTGGCTGCGCGACCGCCTGGGGGAGCCGGCCATGGCCTACCTTGGCAGCGCCAATCCGCCGACGCCCTCCGGGCTGGCTGACCCGCTCCTGGTGCTGGAAGGTGACGAGGAGCCCGCGCGCCCGCTGCCGCCATTCTTCGCGCCGGTGGGCACAAAGGACCCACTCCTCCCGGATACGCGCAGGCTCAAGGCGGCGCTGGATCGACGGGGCGTGCCGTGCCAGGTGCGCTATTATCCCGGCGAGATCCACGCGTTCCACGCCCTGGTGTGGCGCAAGAACGCCAGGCGCTGCTGGCGGGATACTTACCGCTTCCTTGAGGAGGTGCTTGGCTGATGTTTTTCACTGAACGGAGGTACGCCATGAGAGCCCTGCTCCTGATCACCGCGCTGGCCCTGACGGCCGCGTGTTCCGACGATGACAACGGCGTGGCCCTGGACAGCGGCGTGTGGCAACTGGACGGCAAGGCCCAGAAGGACAAGGGCTCGGCCAAGAAGGACAAGGGATCCGGCAAGAAGGATCTACCCCGCGCCGACGCAAGCGGCGCCGTGGTCAAGGAGAAGGAGCCCAACGACGGCGCCACCAGCACCGACTTCCAGTCCGTGAGCTGGCCGGTCAAGATCACGGGCGCCATCGGCAAGGCGGGAGATACAGACATCTTCGGCATCAACGTCAAGGCCGGCGACCGGTTGGTGGCCACCGTCAAGCGGGCCGGGCCCCTGCAGCCGCACCTGGCCATGTTTGATCCCAAGGGCAAGCTGCTCACCGTGGTCAACGCCGGGGCCAAGGACACCATGGCTGAGTACTACGCCATCAAGGACGGCCTGCTGCTGGTGGCGCTGCGCGATCGGCGCAATGTCGCCAAGCCGCCCCAGAACGTGGGGGGCAGCTCGTTCACCTATACCCTGACCATCGCCCGCCTGGCTCGGGCGCCCATCCCGGTGACGGTGAGCGTGGAGAAGACCGGCTCCCTGAGCCCCTCCGGTACGGTGCGGGTCTTCTCCTACACCGCCACCAAGAACCTGGACATGCAGCTGACGGTGAAGGCCAAGAAGCTCGCAAAGCCGTCAAAGGTGGACTCGAGGCTGACCCTGTTCCACCCGGGGCAGAAGGCGTGGCTCGGCACCAACGACAACCCGAGCCTGGGCGTCACCGACTCCATCCTCAAGGGGAGGATGCCCTTCAACGGCACCTACCACGCCATCGTGGAGAACGTGGAGCTCGGCGCCACCGACCTGCGCTTCGCCTTCCGGGTGACGACGATCAAGTAGCCGTCACCGCCCGGCCGGCACGCCCTTTCGAAAGTCGTAAATGTTGATGGAATACCCGGCCCGGTGGGTGGGTTGGAACCGCTCCAGCCAGTCCAGGCTCGGATCCTTCTTCTTCAGGGCACTCTCCTTGAGCCGGATCAGATAGTGCACGCCGAATGCGTAGACCGCCTGGCGCGGCTGGCGCATCTCGGCCCAGACAACCGGCCTGGTGCGGATGCCGTACTCGCCGGGATTCTCCAGGGCGGTGGAGAGGTAGGCCACCTCCTTGACCCCGTGGCGCTCCATGAAGGCCTTGAGCCCGGGCAGGTCCTGGCCCCAGTCGATGTTGGCGTCGTCCAGGTAGCGGTGCCCCGCAGTGGGACCGCCCGAGAGGTCGTTGAAGTAGGAGAGCTGGTGGGGGTGGATGCGCCAGGCGCTCAGCAGCAACAGCGCGCCCAGCAGGGCCAGGGTAGCCACCTTGAGCCGGGCGCGGGGGCGCCAGGCCTCCGGGTTCAGGGTGCCGCCGCCCCAGGCCCAGGGCAGCCGCCCACACAGCAGGAAGATGAAGGGGAAGATGGTCAGCACCCGCCGCTGGCAATGGTTCACCTCATCCTGAGACGCCACGGCCATCACCACCAGCACCGGCGCGAGCATGGTGAGCATGGCGCGCCACCTGTAGGGCTTGCCCCAGGGGAGCAAGGCCAGGAGCAGCAGCCCGAGGGTGGCCTCGGGGGTCTTGAGCAGGGTCGCGACCAGGTAGTAGTGGGGCAGGCTCTCCTTGTGGAAGGCGCCCATGAAGTAGAAGAGGTAGCCGTGATCGCGGGTCTGGTAGATGTAGTCGAGGCCCTGGACGTAGGCCAGCGGCGCGTCCCATCGCTGATAGAGCGGCATGGAGAGCAGCACGAAGGCCAGCCCCCCCGCGCCCAGGGCAATGGTCCCGCGCTTGACCACCCAGAGGCGGGCCGGGCCGGGGGCGGGACCGCAGGGGCCGGTGAGGTCGGGGCTCACGAGGACGGCCAGCCCCACCAGCCCGAGGGAGGGGAGCATCAGCATGCCGGTGTACTTGATCAGCAGGCAGGCGGCGAAGGCCAGGGCGAAGGGGCCCAGCGCGCGCAGGCCGCGCTCGGTGAGCAGCCTGTAGAAGTAGTAGTGGGAGATCACCATCAGCGCGGCGGTGGGCACGTCGGCCGACACGACGCGGGAGTGGGCCACCATGTTCGGATCGAGGCAGAAGACGCCCAGGGCCAGGAGCGCCCCGGCGTCGCCAAAGAGACGGCGGCCCCAGATGAACAGGTAGATCCCGAGCAGCAATCCGAAGAGCAGGATCGGGAAGCGCGCCACCTGGAGCGCGGCGAAGCCGTCGGTGCCGGTGTGGGAGAACACCTCCCTGCCGAACTTCCACTCGGCGCCCAGGTCCCACTGATTGCACCGCTCCCAGGTGGCGCCCGGGATCGGGAGGGCCACGCGCAACCCCGCCAACTCCCCCGCGTGCATGGCGAGGCCGGCGATGGTGGAGAGCAGGGGCGGCGCGTCCCGCTTGAGCCGGAAGTCGCCGTTTTCCAGGTAGACGTAGCCCGCGGCGGCGTACACCTGCTCGTCGAAGGTGGCCGACTTGGCCACCATGCTGGTGAGCACCTGGGCCGCGAAGATCACCAGCAGGATGCCAGCGAAGAGGTTGGCGCGAAGGCTTTGCCTGGCTGCCCCTTCGGGTGGCGGCGCGCTGGTCACGCGGCGCGCGCCACCAGGTTGAGCAACCAGATGTTGATCAGGTCTGGCTTCTCGATCAGGGCGAAGTGGGTGCCGCCCTTGACCTCCCGGTACTCGCCGCCCGGGATGCGCTCGGCCATGAACTTTCCGCAGCGCGGGGGCGTGACCCAGTCAAACTGGCCGCAGATGACGAGGGCCGGACAGGTGACCTGGTCCAACATGTCCGAGGCGTCGTGCTCGGCCAGCTCGAGCAAGGTCCGCATGTAGAGGCTCTTCTCGATGTCTCGCACCCCGGCGATGTCCGCCTGGAAGATCTCCCGGTCCACGTCAAACCCGGCGAACAGGGTGGAGCCGAGGATGTTGAGCGTCAGGCCCGGGAAGGCCACCGCGAACTCCAGCAGCCCCTGGGGCAACGAGGGGACGCGCTGGCCGAAGGCGAACAGGGCCTCAACCGCCGGCGATATCGGGCCGATGAGTCCATTGCGGAACGGTTTGCCGTAGGTGCCGAGCATGGCCACCAGCCCGCTCACGCGCTCGGGCCAGGCGCGGATCATCTCCAGGGAAACCTGCACCCCCATGCTCCAGCCCACCAGCACCGCCCGCTCCACCTCGAAGTGGTCCAGCAGCAGGTGGGCGTCCCGGGCGTGGCGCGGCATGGCCACGTCCATGTCAGGGCCGAGCTTGCTGCTCTCGCCCATTCCCCGGTAGTCCCAACAGATGATCCTGTGGGTCCGGCGCAACGCTTCAATCTGCTTTGTGAAGCCCCAGTAGCGCACGCCGATGCCGTTGGCGATGAGCACCACTGGCCCGTCCTCCTTGCCGAACAGCTGGTATCGCAGGCTCGCGCCGTCGTCGGTGGTCAGGGTTCCGATCTTCATCGGGCCCAGGGCTCTGGAGATGGACGGCGTCTCGTACATGCGCGCTCCGCGTATCAAGGGGGTGGGGCTACCGCTGCATCATAGCCAGGGGCCACGGTCCACGCTAGCTCCTGCGGTCCAGGGCGCCCACCATGGGCACCAGCAGCAGAACAAGGGCAGCGCTTATCTGGAGCCAGCCGCTCAGGCGGCGGCGCGAAGGCGAGGGCTCGAGCTTGCGGATGGCGGCCCGTTGGTAGCGAGTCAAGGGGGTGAGCACCCGCGGGCAGGCCAGGCCGTCCTTGCGGCAGCGGCTCAGGGCGCGGGCCAGGGCCTTTGCCTCGGGACGCCGGCCCGCGGGGAGCCTCGGCACCAGGCGGGCCAGGTCGCCCAGGCGCTGTCTTCCCTTGTCGCCGGGGTTCTCCAGGCCGAGGCGGATCTTCATCACCAGGCGGTCCACCGCGGCCAGGTCCCCCCGCGCGTCGTCCCGCTCCAGGTGGGCGGAGGCCTCCACACCCGCGTGGGCCAGGAACCCAATCATCGACAGCCCAAGCGCCGTGCGGCCGGCGCGGCCCAGCAGCCGGAAGAGCAGCACCGAGCACACCAGCACCACCAGGCCGGATCCTCCCCACAGGCCCAACGATGTGCGCAGGTGGAGATCGCCGCGGGTGTTGCTCCGCACCCTCTTTGCGCGTGCCAGGGAATCAAGGCGGCTGCATCCTTCCTTGTCAGGTTCCGCCCCATCCCCACCAAGGCAACGCTCGGCGGCCTTGATCAGGTCATCCACCGAACCGGCCGCCCTGCCCAGTCCGGACAACTCCCGGGTCAAGCTGGCCAGCGCCTGGGCTCTGGCCGGGGCCGGCAGAGCAGCCAGATCTGCCACGGGGATCCCCCGAGCCCAGAACCTGTCCACCCGGGCAGTGGCTCTCTCCACCGGCTCCAGCGCCCGCCGGCCCATGTATGCGCCGCCCATACAGGCGAGCAGAATAAAGTAGAGGGCCAGCGCCGCTCCGGTGGAGCGCTGGCGGTAGCGGTGCGTTGCGTTATTGCCCAGCACCGGTCCATTATGCTTGCAGAGGAGCCGAACATGCCACCCGACGATGACTTCCTTGATCCACTGGGCGATGAGGCCGCTGAACTGGAGGCCCGCTTCCGCAAGCTCGAAGAGGAGGCGGAGATGGACGATCTTCGCCGCCGGGCCGGCGTGGAGGGCGAAGCCCCCGCCAAGGAGGAGGGCCGTGCAGGGCCAGACCCCCTGGCCGACATGAAGGCCGCCCTGGACAGCGACGAGCCCACCGACACAGAACGCCACCTCCTGGTGATCTGCCCCGGCTGCGGGGGAAAGAACCGGGTATCGATGACCAAGGTGAGGACCGGCGATCCGGTTTGCGGCAGGTGCAAGGAGAAGCTGGCCGGCTAGCGCCCCCGATGCCCATGCCTGCAAAATATCGAGCCCTGATGGCCGCGGCCTTCCTCGTGGTGGGAGCCGTGCTTGCGCTGACCTTTCTGCGGCCTGATCCGCTGGCGGTGGCCGCCTCCGAGGGCGACCGGGCCGAGGTGGAGCGGCTGCTCGACAACGGCCACGATGTGAACAGCAGTGACCTCAAGGGGAGGACCGCGCTAATGGCCGCGGTGCTCAAGGATGACGCCGTGCTCACCCGGCTGCTCGTGGAGCGCGGCGCGGAGGTAGACACGCTCGCAGACGGCATGACCCCTCTCTGCGTTGCCGCGGCCGGGGGCTTCACAGAGATCGCCCGCGCGTTGTTGGCCGCCGGCGCCGACGTGGACCGGCCCGCCAACCGCAACACGCCCCTCATGTACGCCACATTCGGCGGCTTCCCTGACCTGGTGAAGCTGCTCCTGGATGCTGGCGCCCAGGTGAACCGAACCCGCGAGGGCACCGGAGAAACCGCCCTGATGCTGGCCGCCGTCCAGGGCAAATCAGACATCCTGAAGACCCTGCTGGCCCAAGGCGCCGATCCAACAATCAAGAACAGCCGCGGCCACACCGCCCAGGACCTGGCCAAAAAAAAGGGGCACAATGAGGCCACCAAGCTCCTCTCCTCCTCACCTCAATAAGCGGAAAGCGACGCGCGGCCACAAACCCCTGCTCACACCCCTGAGCCCAAACAACCAGCGACGAGGACTGTCTGAGCACGGAGGGATTCCCGCCGCACCCCCGCCGGCTACCGCAGCCCAAAATAGCAGCACCGCCCCAAAAATAGCAACAAAGCAACACCGTCCCCCAAATTACATCGCCGCCAGGATCTCCCGCAGCTCGTCGCCGTCCACCTGCTCCTTCTCCAGCAGTATCTCCACCACCTGCTCCATCGCCGGGCTCTGTCCGCGCAGCACATTCCGCGCCCGCTCCATTCCTTCCTCGAGCACCCGCCGCACCTCCTGGTCGATCTGATCCCCAACCGAGGTCCCGTGCTCGCATGACGGCATGTAGTCGTTGACAGGCAAGAAGCCCCGCTTCTCCGGGTCGTACGCCACCGGCCCCATGGCGTCGCTCATGCCGTACTGGCGCACCATGGCCCTTGCGATGTCCGTGGCCCGGGCAAGGTCGTTCTGGGCCCCGGTGGTGATATCTCCAATGTATATCTCCTCGGCGGCCCGCCCCCCCAGCAGGGCCGCGATGCGGTCTCGCAGCTCTGACTTGCTCAGCAGGTAGCGGTCCTCGGTGGGGCGCTGCCAGGTCATGCCCAGGGCGGCGAGGCCTCTGGGCACGATGGAGATCTTGTGGGTCTTCTCCGCGTGCTCCAGCACCTCCCCCACCAGGGCGTGGCCCACCTCGTGGTAGGCCACCACCTTGCGCTCCTTCTCGGAGATGAGCCTCCCCTTCTTCTCCAGCCCGGCCACCACCCGATCCACCGCGTCCTCGAAATGGTCCATGGTCACCTCGGTCTGGTCCCGCCGCACGGCGAGCAGCGCGGCCTCGTTGATCAGGTTGGCCAGGTCCGCGCCCGCGAAGCCGGGCGTACGCATGGCGACCTTGGCCAGGTCTACCTCCTCGGCCATCTTCACACCCGCCGCGTGGATGCGCAGGATCGCCTCGCGCCCCTTGAGATCGGGACGGTCAACCAGCACCTGCCGGTCAAACCGCCCTGGCCGCAGCAGGGCCGGATCCAGCACCTCGGGGCGGTTGGTGGCCGCCATGATCACCACGCCGTTATTGGGGTCGAAGCCGTCCATCTCGGTGAGCAGCTGATTGAGGGTCTGCTCCCGCTCGTCGTGGCCGCCCACTGTGCCGCTTCCCCGCGCCTTGCCCAGCGCATCCAGCTCATCGATAAAGATGATGCATGGCGCCTTGGCGCTGGCCTGCTGGAACAGGTCCCGCACTCGCGCGGCGCCCACGCCCACGAACATCTCCACGAAGTCAGAGCCGCTCATCAGGAAGAAGGGGACCTTCGCCTCCCCGGCAACCGCCCTGGCCAGCAACGTCTTGCCCGTTCCGGGCGGGCCCAACAGGAGCACCCCCTTGGGGATGCGCGCACCGATGCTGGTGTAGCGATCCGGCTCGCGCAGAAAGGAAACCAGCTCCACCAGCTCTGCCTCTGCCTCATCCACGCCGGCCACATCATCAAAAGTGACCTGCACCTCTGACTCGCCCACCAGCTTGGTCCGGCTCTTGCCAAACGAGAGCACGCCGCCCTGCGCCGACTGCCCCATGCGCTTCATGATGAAGACCCAAAAGAGGATCATCAGGCCGATGGGCAATAGCCAGGAGAGCATTATCGCCAGGGCCCCGCCGCCCTCCACCACGCCAGAGGCGGTGACCCCTTTGACCTCGAGCTCCTTCATCAGGCCCCTGTCCTCGATGCGCACCGTCTCGAAGACCTCGTCGCCCTTGCCCTTGATCTTGCCCCGCACGCGGGTCTGCCCCACAGACACCTCCGCCACCTCCCCCTTGCGCAGGTGCTCCTTGAAGGCGCTGTACGGGATCTGCCGCACCTTGGGCGCCATGCTGGTCTGCAAAAGAAAAAGAAACGCGGCCGCCATGGCCACGTAGATCAGGGTCACCTTGGTGCGCTTGCCAATTTCCATGGGCAGGCCCTCTCCCCGGGATGGGGATCAATCCACTTAAGATGGGTCGCGGCGAGGGGGTGTCAACCGAGGAGGGGAGTTGCTACTTCTTGGCGGGAGCCTTCTTCTTCGCAGGAGCCTTCTTCTTCTTCGCATTAGGCTTCTTAACAGCCGCCTTCTTCGGCGCGGCCTTCTTCGGAGCGGCCTTCTTCGGAGCGGCCTTCTTCTTCGCGGGCGTTGTGCTGCGGGGCTTCTTTTTTCCGCCAGCACGAACGCCCGTCCGCTTGCCCGCGGGGGCTTTCGCCCCGCGGGTTTGCGGGCTCTTGGCGCCCCTCAACGCATACACCATCTTCGCCTTGGTCCCGCGTGACACCACCTTCTTGGCGTCGCGCAGCTCGCCGATGAGGCGAGTGTAGACGGCCATGCTGGTCAGGCCCGCCACGACGGCGATCTGCCGCCGGCTGGCCCAGGGATTCCTGGCCAGGAACTCGACTATCTTCTGCTTCACCTCATCCGCCTGGGCCGGGGTCATGCGCTTGCGCACCGCAACCGCGGCCCCCTTGGCCTTCCTGGGCGCGGCCTTCTTCCTGGCCACGGCCTTCTTGCGGGCGGGCTTGCGGGCGGCCTTGGCCTTGCCCGGGCGGCGCACCTTCTTCCCATCGGCCAGCTTGTTCAGGTCGTCCAGGGTCCCGGCGGGATCTTTCTGCAGCCGCGCGATGAGCAACTCCACGGCCACTTCCGCGGGGACGAGGTAGGCGGCGAGAGCTTGAAGGTCAAGACCACTCACAAAATCACGGGCGATGGCCTTGGCAAGCTTTTCATCCTTCTTGAGCGCCGTAACGATATAGCTGGCGACCTCTCCACGGCCTGTAATATCCATTATCTCTCCTGTATAGAGAAAGCGATCGTTATTATCCGAATTGAAAGGAGGTATAGCGCCAACCGCCCCCTGCATCAACCTTCGATTATTATTTTACGAGCAGCAGGCAGGCGCCGGGTTATTGATACTTCCGCACCTCGTCGAGCCACGAGGCGACCCGCGCGTCGGAGGGCATACGCCAGTCACCACGGGGCGACAGGGCCACCATTCCCACCTTGGGCCCGTCGGTGGCGCAGGACCTCTTCCACTGGTTCTGAAAGAACCGTCTGTAGAACAGCTCCAGCCATCCCTTGATCTCATCCAGCTCATAGCGACCGGCGAAGGCCACCCGGGCCAGGTCGAGGATTCGCGCCGGCCGCGCCCCGTGGCGCACCAGGTGATAGAGGAAGAAGTCGTGCAGCTCGTAGGGGCCGATGGCCTCCTCCGTGAGCTGGGCGATCTTCCCCTCCGCGTCTGCCGGCAGCAGCTCCGGCGAGATGGGGGTATCGAGGATACCGTAGAGCGTCTCCGCCAGCGCCTGCGGGTCCCCCGCGGTCCACCGCTGCACCCGCTCGGCCGCAACCCAGCGGATGACGAACTGGATGAGCGTCTTGGGGATGCCCGCGTTCACGTCATACATGGAGATATGGTCGCCAGCGTAGGTGGCCCACCCCAGGGCCTTCTCGGACAGGTCCCCGGTGCCCACCACGAGCCCGCGCTCGGCGTTGGCCACGGTCATCAGCAACAGGGTGCGCAGCCGCGCCTGCACGTTCTCAAGGGTGGTGTCCCCCAGCTCCGGGTTGGCGCGGAGCCGGGCCACCAGCGCCTCCACTGTCTCGCACCCGTCTGCCGCGGGGTGCTCCACCTGGGTCAGCACCAGCCGCGACGCCTCGGACACGCTGACCTGGCGCATGGACGCGCCGATGGAGGTGGCCAGCTTCAGGGCGCTCTCCAGGGTCTGATCGCTGGTGCCGAAGCCAGGCATGGTGAGGCAGCGCAGGTTCTCCCGGGGCAAGCCCATCATGTCCAGGGCCACGGCCGAGACCAGCGCCGCGTGGGTTGAGTCGAGGCCGCCAGAGACGCCGAGCACCAGGTGGCGGCTGTTGGCCGCGGTCATGCGGGTGACCAGCGCGTTGGTCTGGATCTCGAAGGTTTCCCAGCAGCGGGTGGAGAGGGTGGCCGGGTCAGCGGGCAGGAACGGATGCGGCGAAACCTGCCGGTGGCGCAGCTCTCCCGGCTCACCCCCGCTCACAAACGGGATCCGGCGGTACCCGTCCCCATGCTGCCCCGCACAGCTGCCGAAGCTGGAGGTCACCTGCCGCTCGTGGATTAGCAGGTCCAGGTCTACCTCTGCTGTCACCAGCTGGTCCTTGCGCAGAAAACGCCGGGACTCGGCCAACACCTGGCCGTTCTCACAGATGAAAGCGTCCGCGTCGAAGGCGAGATCCGTGGACGATTCTCCCGGGCCGGCGGCCACGTATATGTAGCCGCAGATGCCCCTGTCCGAGGTGGATCGCGCCAGGCGGCGCCGCAGCTCGGCCTTGCCGATGGTGAAGTTGGACGCCGAGAGGTTTCCGATCACCGTCGCGCCCGCCGCAACGGCCATGGCGCTGGGCTGCACCGGGACCCACAGGTCCTCGCAGATCTCCAGGCCGAGCACCAGGTCCGGCTGATCTGCCGCCTCCAGCAAGATGTCGGCGCCAAGGGGCACGCGCCGCCCCAGCACCCGCGCCTCGGCGCCAGCAGGGATCTCCCTGGCAGGCCGAAACCACCTCGCCTCCTCGAACTCCCGCGTGGTGGGCAGGTACGACTTGGGCACCATGGCCAGCAACCGGCCGCCCTGGATGGCCGCCGCCACGTTGAAGATCTGGGAGCCATACCTCAGGGGCAAGCCCACCACCGCCAGCGGGCGCAGCTCCCGCCCCCGGTCCATCAGCCACTCCAGCGACTCCAGGCAGGCGTCCTGCAGGTGCCCGTCGTGGAACAGGTCCCGGCTGGTGTAACCGCACAGGCCGAGCTCTGGAAATATCACCACCGCGCTGCCCTGCCTGTGGGCCTCTTCCCACAGGTCGAGGGTGTTCTGGCGGTTCTTCTCAAAGTCGGTGACGCCGCAGGCCGGGACCGCGGCGCTCAGGCGGGTAAATCCGCGCATGGCTCGCTCCAGCAAGTATCCCCATCAGCTTACATGGAAACCCTCCGGGCAGGAGTGTCGAGTTCTGCTTTCGGGCAATCCGAGTCACCTCAGGTAGTCACAATGAAGTGACCGGCTCCGAATTCGCTGTCCGTAGATTAGGCTT
>CAZCFB010000092.1:0-17931 GCA_964497805.1 uncultured Kofleriaceae bacterium | reverse complement strand
GTCCGGCTTCACCTTGATGTCGGGCGGCTTCACCTTGCTGTCCGGCCCGCCCCTGTCCGGCTTCACCTTGCCGTCCAGCCCGCCGCTGTCCTTCGCCTTGGCCGGGAACTTCTCCCCCGGATCCGAGCAGCCAGGCGCCGCGAGGGATGCCAGGCCAGCCAGGACCAGAGCCCTGCTGATGAACAGAAATCTCATGAAGCTGGCTCCAGAAAGATGATTACCGAGATGGTATGATCCGCTCCTACTTCCAGCCAAGGAAAAGCCATGACGGCCAGCAAACCCCTCGTCGTTTTTCTCCACGGACTCGGCCGTAACGCCGCCTCGCTGGACAAGCTCCGTGCGCATGTGGAGCAGGCGGGATTTGACACCTGGGCCGAGACATACCCCTCCAAGCAGATCACCATCCCGGCCATCGCCGACATGCTGACCGCCAAGATTGGCCCCTTGGCCCAGGGGCGCCAGGTGTTCGCCGTGACCCACTCCATGGGCGGCATCGTGGCGAGGTTCATGTACGACAAGGTGCCCTGGAATGGGATCGTGATGCTGGCGCCGCCCAACCAGGGCAGCCGGGTCGCCTTCGTGATGGGGCTGAACAGGTTCTTCCGCAAGTACTACGGCCCGGCCCTGCAGGAGGTGGCCTATCCCGGCGACTGGCCCGTGCCTGATTGCCCCACCGCGGTCATCGCGGGCACCCGCAGCCTGGCCCTGGGCAACCCCACCAGCTGGTTCACCAACGCCGTCAAGATCTTCCCGCCCGGCATGGCCAATGACGGCGACGTGTCCGTGGAGGAGACCCGCATGCCAGGCATGGAAACCCTCTCCCTGGTGGACGTCTCCCACACCTGGATCATGGACCACGCAGAAACCCTGGAGATCGTCAAAAACTCCCTGGAGGATTGGCGCGAGGCGTAGACGCGGCGTCTCGCCGCGCTTCCTGGAAGAGCCTTACTCCCCGCTGCCGTTGGTCATCCGCTGGGCCTGCATGCGGCCCGCGGCGTCCAGGGCGTCGCGGTACACGGCGATGTCAGCCGGGTTGGCCAACACCAGCATGCCCTGGATGCCCCCCCGGGCCAGGCGGCGGGTCACTCGAGCGGCGGCCTTGGGCTGGCCCAGGCGCTTGCCCGCTTCCTTGAGCAGGTTGTGCATCATGCCCTTGGGGCGGGCGTCCACCGCGAAGTTGCTGGCGGCGGTGGGATCGATGAGCAGCTTGGGCGCGGCCTGGTTGTCCACGGCGTAGTAGTGGTAGCTCACCTTGCCCTCGGCGCCCCAGTCAAAGGCGCCCTTGCCCGAGCTTCCCAGGGTGAGCTTAACGTCTGTGCCGGTGAGCTTCTTGAGGAGCATCCGCGAGGACTCGCGGCAGGTCCATGAGTCGGCGTACTTCTTGGCGGCCGCCACATGGTTCTTGAGGATCTTGCTCTGCGGCATCTTCACTGCGGTCTTCCTGCTGACCAGCGACTTGTGGACCTTGATGGCGGTGCGGATGGTGTTTGCCCGCAAGCGCACCTGAGACATGGCACCGGTCCTGGCCTTGGCCACCGGCCTGGTCTTGAGCCCGGTGGCCTGCAGCGCCTTGCGCAGGTTGAATCCGCCGGCCAGGGCTGTCTCAGGAGAGAGGGGGAGGGCGGCGAGGAACGCGAGCAGGGCAGCGAGGCGGAGTGCAGTCATGATGACCCCGAATGTGCAACAGGGATGCCATCAATGAGTAACGAGTGGTGTTGTTTGATTACAGGCGGTTAGGTGGGTGTTTCGCGCTTCGGTCATTGGCCAATGGACTTGCCGCGGTGTCCAAAAGCCGGAGTCCTCCAGGATTAATGCACCTGGACAGCGCCCGCCATCTCGAAGATCGGCATGTACATGGCCACCATCAACCCGCCGCACAGGATGCCGAGCACCACGTACAGGAGGTGCTCAAACAGGAGGATCATCGTCTTGACCCGGTGGTCAAACTCCTCTTCGTAGTATTCGGCGGTCCGGTCCAGCACCTTGATCAGCGAATCAGTCTCCACGCCAACGCGGACCATCTGGATCGCCTTGGCCGGCAGCACATCAGCCTGCTTCAGCGCCACATGCAGGCTCCCACCTTGCAGGACCCGGTCCCGTGTGAGCATCAAGGAATCCTTGATCGCCAGGTTCCCCGAGATCTGGGCGCTGTGTTCCAGGCCCTGGACCAGGGGGATCTGGGCCTCGAGCATCATCTTCAGGGTGCCCAGGGTGGTGGTGGCGTTGTGCGCGCGCAGCAGGGTCCTGAACAGGGGTAACCTGAGCAGCAGGCTGTCCAATCTGCGGCGGTGATGAGGTATACGCATCACCAGGAAGGCGCCCACCAGCACGGTAATGAAGCCGGCCCAGATCCAGGGGAGGTTCCCCACCACGGTGTGGCAAGCCCCCACCACGTACCGGGTGATGGCGGGGAGTGGGTAGCCGTACTCCGCGTACATCGCCTGGAAGATCGGGACCACCTTCCACAGCATGACGATGGTGACCAGGACGGCCACCGTCATCACCACCAGGGGGTAGACCAGCGCGGTCCGGAGCTGCCGCCTCACCTTGTCCGTCCTCTCCAGGTGTTTGGACAGCCGGGACAGCGCCGCGTCCAGCTCCGCGGTCTGCATCAGGTTCACGTACATCTTGTCGAATACTTCCGGGTGCCGCTTCATGGCGTTGGAGATGGGAGAGCCTGCCTCCACCGCGCTCTTGACCTTGCTGATGATCCTGGCCAGGCGCGGGTTCTCCGAGTGACCCTTGAGCAGGTCCAGGCAGGCGACCATGCTGAGCCCCGACTTCACCATGAAGGAGAACTGGCGGGTGAAGACGATCATCTCGGATAGCTTCACTCTGCCGCCAAAGCCCTCTTTCAGCGCCATGATGTCCATCTCAGCCCTCCTCCTTCCACTCGGATTTGCCGGAGCCATCGAGCAGCTGCTCCGGGCTCCACATCCGCTGCTTCTGTAGGTTGGCCCCCGCCATGTGGGCCAGGCGGTGCGCCACCCCGGTGACCTGTTGCGCGGCTTCATCCCCGGCGTCCGCGGTCATGGCCGAGGGATCCCCGTGGATCCCCTCCAGCGGATCCGGTCCGAAGAGGGCGAGCACGGTGGCAGGGCAGCAGAGGAAATACCGGACCATGCGCGCCAGCTCGTGGGCCATCCTCCTGTGTGGCTCGCCCCTGGCCTCAGTCATGATCAGGCCGATGTTGAAGTGCTTCAGCGACGTTCGGCAGAGCCTGGCGTGCCGGGGATCCTGCGCCTCGATGAGCTCGAGCATGGCCGCCATGGGGAGCTGTCCATGCTTCTCATTGAGGCTGGCCAACAGGCTTGTCTTCCCCTCCATGTGGGCCAGCAGCTCCATCAGCCTCTGCACGGTCTTTTTGATCATGTGATAGGTCGCAGCCAGGGAGGGCGAGTGTGGAGGCGCCACCAGCACCCGGTAGTCCGCCACCGTAAAGAAGTCCCACAGGCTGGCGCCTGACTGGTCGCCCATGTCGAGCACGGCGATGTCCGCCTCCAGCCGGCTGAGGCTGTGTTGAATACGCTGCTTCTGGATGAAGTTGAGCTGGGCCATCTCTGGCCTCGCCCCGGCCGCGCTGATCAGGGAGAGGTTCTCATATTCCGAGGGCTGCATGGCCTGGTTGAGCGAGATCAGCTCCTGCTTGAGGAACGAGACGATGGTGGCGTCGCTGGAGGGGATCTTGAAGTGGGTGTGCTGTTCGGGGCTGCTCAGGTTGGCGTCCATCAACACCACCTTCTTGCCGCCGCGCGCCATGGCCGCCGCCAGGTTCGCCGCCACCACGCTCCTGCCGGCGGATCGCCCGGCCCCGCCAAGGGCCACCGTAAAGGGTTGTTGCAGATTTGTCTCTACTGGCTGTGGCGAACTGTCGCCGAGCTCGACCTCCCACCTTTGCTGATTTTGATGAACCACGAGGTGCCTCCTCCTCCCCCTACTATTCAATCACCGCCCTCTTTTCTTTTCCTGCATATCATGTATAATAACTCTAATGCTCATAAAACACAAGAGCGGTAAAGACGACATGTTGAACTTTGATCAGTTCTTCATGGGATCCCATCCCCTGTCGCTGGAAGAGTTGTTGGTCATGGACGGCGCGGTGACCCTTGAGCAGGTCGCGAGGGCGCATGTTGTCCGGCAGGAGAGCGGCAAGGGGATAGCCGAAATCCTCACAAGCGAGAAGATCTGCGAGGACGAGCGGATCCGCGAGGTGTTCTCTCGCCGCCTGGGGGTTCAGGTCATCGAGCTCAGCGACTTCAGCCCCAGCGACGATCTGCTGGACCTGATCCCCACGGAGGCGATCCGGGAGTTTGAGCTGATCCCGATCTCCTTTGATGGCGACCTGTTGCGGGTGGCCACCACTGATCCGTTCAGGCTCGAGGCCATCGCCGAGCTGTGCCAGCACTGCTCCTATACACGCCTGGAGGTGGTCAAGTGCAGCCGCTCTGACTTCAAGTGGTTCCTCAAGAACTTCCTCGAGGCGCAGACCGTTTTCGAAGAGATCCTCCAGGGGGGCACCTTCTACGAAAAGGCCCTCTCTTCCCTCTCCTTTGAATCGGTGTCCGAGGAGGAGGACGAGGCGGACCTCCAGGATGTCCAGTTCTCGGCCGAGCAGGCCCCGATCATCACCCTGTGCAACTTCCTCCTCATCGAGACCCTCAAGCGGAGGGCGAGCGACCTCCATATGGAGCCATACGAAGAGTCCCTGCGGCTCCGCCTGCGCATCGACGGGCGGCTGCAGACCCTGCTCTCCCCGCCCAAGGAGCTCTACCTGCCCATTATCAGCCGCTTCAAGGTGATGGCGGACCTGGACATCACCAAGACGCGGCTGCCCCAGGATGGGCGCATCTCCATTCGCCATCAGGGCAGCCTCCTCGACTACCGCGTCTCCACTCTGCCCACTGTTTTTGGCGAGAAGTGCGTGATCCGGCTGCTCAAGAAGCAGTTCTCTCTCATGGACCTGGACAGGATCGGCTTCGACGAGAGGACCACCGAGGTGGTCCAGAAAGCCATCCGCAAGCCCCAGGGGATTATCCTGGTCACCGGCCCCACGGGGAGCGGCAAGACCACCACGGTGCACTCCGCCCTCAACGAGATCAACGACATCGAGATGAACATCATCACCCTTGAGGATCCGTGCGAAACCAGCATCCCGGGCATCAACCACGTGCAGATCAAGGAGCGGGGCGGGCTCTCCTTCGCCGCCGGGCTGCGCAGCATCCTGAGGCAGGACCCGGATGTGATCTTCGTGGGGGAGATGCGGGACACCGAGGTATCACAGATCGCCGTCCGGGCGGCGCTCACGGGGCACCTCGTCATGTCCACGCTGCACACCAACAGCGCGGCGGAGACCCTCACCAGGCTGGTGGACATGGGGATCCCCGGGTACCTGCTCTGCCACGGGCTGCAGCTGATCGTGGCCCAGCGGCTGGTCCGCATGGTGTGTGACTGGTGCGCCATCCCCCACGAGCCGAGCGAAATTGAAACCGACGAGTTTGGCCTGACGCCGGAGCTGATGGAGGGCGCGGACCTGAAGCAGGCGCAGGGTTGCCCCAGGTGCCGGAACACCGGCTATCACGGCCGTACCGCCGTCTACGAGGTGCTGGAGATCGATACAGAGATCCGGGAGCTGATCCGGAAGGACGCCCACGCCTCGGAGATCGTGCGCCTGGCGCGGGGCCGAGGGATGCAGTCCATCTTTGAGGCCGGGGTCGCCAGGGCCCTGTCCGGCGCGACCACCCTCAAGGAGGTCCGCCGGGTGCTATCAGACGTGCAGTAGGACGCAGGACGACCTCCGGACAGCGGAGGCGAGCGAGGAAACCATGGCGATCGTGACGTTGGAAGAGCTGAAGACTGAGAAGGTGGTGGACGGTGTTTTGCAGGCGCCGGGGCTGGACATGTCCAACCTGGATCTTCGCGGCGGGAGGTGGCTCATCGGGGCCAACCTGCGGGGGGCCAACCTGGATCGCGCGATGCTCGGGGGGGTTAACCTCAAGGGGGCCAGCCTGTGGGGCGCCAGCCTGTGCTACGCCGACCTCTCCGGCGCCAACCTGCTGGACGTGGATCTCCAGTGGACCTCGATGCGTGGCTGCAACCTGACAGAGTCGAACCTGCCCGGCGTCAAGATGACCGACCTGGACCTGCGCGCGCTGAATCTGGAGCGGGCCAATTTACTGGGCGCTGACCTTCGCTTCGCGCGGCTGGAGGGGGCGGTCCTGCGCAGGGCCAACCTCCAGGGCGCGGACCTGAGCGAGTCGCGGATGGACGGGGCCGACCTGTTCGGCGCCGAGCTGGGCAAGGTACGTGTGCACCAGGCGGGGAAGCGAACCCTCCTGGAGCATGCCAGCCTGCGGGAGGCCACCCTGGAGCATGCCAACCTGCAGCAGGCTTCCCTGGTGGGGGCAGATCTACAGGGCGCAAACCTCGACGGGGCCAGCCTGCAGGGCGCGGACCTACGTGGGGCCAACCTCCAGGGCGCGCGCCTGAACACCAACCTCTCCGATGCGGACCTTCGCGGGGCCTACTTCCAGGGCGCGGACCTATCAAGAGCGCGCCTGAACGGAGCCAGGGGAGTGCCCCGATAGGGATCCTCTCAGGCGGGAGGGGAGGCTGGCGCCTTTGCTTACAGGGGGCGGGCCACCACTGTGGACAGCTTGAGCTTGTCCGATTTGGCGCCGTGGGTGGCCGAGACGGTCACCGTCTTGTATTCAGGAGAGACTGAGGCCTCGCTGGTCCAGTTGAGCTGGCACTTGCTCACCTCCTGGCTCCCGTTGCCCAGGGAGTCGTAGTCTGAAACCCGCAGCTCGGCGAGCTTGTTCTGCGTCACCAGGAGACACTTGGCGTTGACCTTGTAGCTCTGCCAGCCCCCGTGTGAGTAGTAAGAGAAGATGGCCAGGGAGATGAGGGCCATGATCAGGGTGACCACCATCAACTCCATCAAGGTGAGCCCCTGTTCATTCTTGCTCATCTTTCCTCCGGACGTCATGGACAGGCCGCCGCGGTCAGCTCGCCCAGCGAGAGGGACCAGGTCCCCTGCACCACGTCGCAGCTCCCCCCGGGCAGGGTCTCGATGAGGTTCTGTTGCACGGTCCAGACTGTCTCGCGGTCGATGCTCCAGCCCACGGAGGTGACCGACCACAGCTTCTTCAGCCCCACGGTGGTGCACTCGGTGAAGGTGACCCGGTAGCGTGTGCCGTAATCAGGGGTGACATCCAGGCTCGCCTTGGAGGTCTCAACCGCGGCGTGGGCATGGGCCAGGCCAGCCTCTGCCGCGGCCTGGGCCTGGTAACGATGGTAGTCCGCCTGGACCTGGTCGAACTGGAGGTTCAGGAGGTTTGAGCTGACCGCCACCAGGATTGAGAAGGTGCCCGCGAGGATGATGCAGAAGGTCAACAACCCCGACCCCTCCTCCCCGTGCCGCCGCCTGTCAGATGGCCTTGTCATTTTTTATCCTCACCGTGTACCGCATGACCAGTGGTTCAGCCGCCTTGGAGATGGGCTCCCCGCGCATCACGATGCTCACCGAGCGCCTGGTGAAGCTGCCGATGATCTCGGAGGAGATGGTGAACTGCAGCGAGGAGATGCTCACAGCCTTGATCTCTGTGAGCGTCGCCCATGTCCCCGTCGCGCAGTCAGTGGCCTGGCTGCCTTCTTCGATGACCCCGCTTGTGACCCGGTACCCGACCCGCTCCTCGTCGCTGACCGCGCCGTCGCGGTTCCGATCATAGGTGAACAGGAGGCACTGGCCGCCGGAGCCGGTGCGGAGATCGTAGCCGGCGGCGGTGAAGGGATTGGCCGGCCCAGGTCCTGAGAGGTTGTACGGCTCGCCGTCGAAGGCGCTGGACCAGAACCCTGCCTGGGCGATCTTTTGCCGCATGATGTTCATGGCCGGGTGGAGCTGGGTGTGCATGTGGCCGCTCTCGAAGTTGTCGCTGTGCTTCTTGAACATGTAGACCATCAAGGCGGACGCGCTGATCAGAAGCACGGTCGAAATGAGCAGGGCGACCATGACCTCCAGGAGGGAGGTGCCCAGCTGATCCGGGCGGGGCGAGGGACGGGCCCCGGATAAAGGCATTCTGAGAGATTGCGCCATTCGGTATATAGTAGGCAAAATATGCAATCAGTTCAAGATGTAAGTTGCGGTACGTTTTTTTTGAGCTAAATAGGCGTGCAATAGCCAGCCCCGGCGCACTTGTGCTTGGGCGGGCAGTTGTAGGTCACCGCGCCGTCCTTGCAGACAAAGACGCAGTAGTAGATGGAGGGCCCGCCCGGCTGTTGGCAGAGGGCCTTCATTCCGGCCGGAGCGCCAGGGCAGACGCTGCCCGACGGCGTGCACTTGTTGCTGCAGTATCCGCTCGGTCCGGGCGGCACAATGGACAGGCAGATCTGGTTGGTGTCGCACTGGCTCTTGGCGGTGCAGTGGGTGCCGAACTTGGACGTGGCTTTTTGGTCCGGTTTCCAAATATCTGGCACCGGCGGCTTGTCCGGCTTGAGCTTGAGGTCCGGCTTGAGCTTGAGGTCCATTGGGACCTTCTTGTCGGGCTTGGGCTTGATATCCGGCTTGGGCTTGAGGTCCACCTTGGGCTTGAGGTCCACCTTGGGCTTGAGGTCTAACTTGGCCTTGAGGTCAGGCTTGGCCTTGCCGTCCAGCTTCTTGCCCTTGTCAGCCTTCTTGCCCTTGTCAGCCTTCTTGCCCTGATCAGCCTTCTTGCCCTTGTCGGCCTTCTTGCCCTTGTCCAGCGGGGCGCCGTCCTTCTTGAGCCCGGTATCAGGCTCCTCGCTCTTGCCTGGGGGACAACCGAACAGGAACAACAGCGCGATGAGCAGGGGCACGAACGCCTTGGGCATGCTGACCTCCATGGTCAAAAGGGGTGAGAGAGAGGATACCAGATTGAGGAATAGGCGGCTCTGGCCACGCCCACCAGCCGACTCCTCTGGGGTATGATGCAGCCATGGGAGCTGGTGAATCGAACGGTCGCCTGCAGCAGATCGGGAGATACGAGATCGTCGCACGCATCGCCCGTGGGGGCATGGCCGAGGTGTTCCTGGGGCGCGCCACGGGGGAGGGCGGGTTCCAGCGGCTGGTGACCATAAAGCGGATCTTGCCTCACCTTGCAGCCACCGAAGAGTTCGTGGCCATGTTCACCGACGAGGCGCGGATCCTGGCCGAGCTGCACCACAGCAACATCGGGCAGGTGTTCGAGTTCAGCCGCGAGGGTGACACCTATTTCATCGCCATGGAGTACATCCGGGGCGTGGACCTGCGGAGGATCTACCGCAAGTTCGGCAAGCTGGGCGTCCTGCCGCCCCACGCCATGGCAGCCTTCCTGGTGCGCGATGTCTGCGCCGCGCTCGAGTACGCCCATACCCGGCAGGACAACAGGGGCGAACCCCTGGGCATCGTGCACCGGGATGTAAGCCCCAGCAACGTGCTGGTCAGCTTCGAGGGAGAGATCAAGCTCATCGATTTTGGCATCGCACGGGCCACCGAGCGCCTCCACGAAACCAGCGGCGCCACCCTCAAGGGGAAGTTCTCCTACATGTCCCCCGAGCAGGCCCGCGGCGAGGACCTGGATAACCGATCAGATATCTTCGGCTGCGGGATCCTGCTCTACGAGCTGCTCACTGGACGGAACCCGTTCAAGGGCAAGACGGATCTCGGCACCCTGGAGCGGGTGAGGAAGGCCTCAATCCCCCCGCCCAGCGCGTTGGTGGGCAAGATCCCTCCGGAGCTGGAGCATGTTTGCCTGCGCGCCCTCTCCCTCGCCCCCGCGGACCGTTACGCCGACGCGGGCGAGCTGCAGTCGGAGCTGGAGAAGTACTGCTTCGAGGCTGCCTACGGCCGCCGGAAGTTGGCGGCGTGGATGCAAGAGAAGTTCGCAGATCAGATGGAGCAGACCCGCCGCTTCATCGGGCAGGCGGAGGCGTCGCCCATGATCGCTCCGGAAAAGCCCGACGCCCCTGCCGACGATACGGAAGCAACCAAGACCTCGCTCTTCGAGGGGTGGATGGAGAGCGGATCCGGCGCGCCGCCACAAACCGGTCCTCCCCGGCCGGAGAGCGGGCCGGCGGCCGAGGCATCTGGCCCGCGCCCCGACACCACCACGGCGCACTCCGCGGGAGAGAAGACCGCGGAGGCGACCGCTCCCGACGGGCGCTCCCTGACCAGGTGGCTGGTCATGGGCGTATCGGCAGCCGCGGTGGTGTTGCTGGCCCTCACCCTGCTCTTCATGGGCAGGACCGATGGAGGCACCGGCTCCGCCGACAACATGGAGCCATCCATGGCACCGGCTGCCGAGGCCCTCGCCTCGCCCCCTGTCACGGAACAGGCCGCCGCCCCCGCCGCGGAGCCAGCCCCCCCGAACCCTGACGCTGGCCCCGACAGGTCTCCCGCCCAGCGTGCAGCGCCCGCGCCCAGGAAGCGCCCCGGCAGGAGGGCCCGCCCCAAACCGGCGCAGCGCCCCGCTCCCAAGCCGCGACCCGCCCCCCCCGCCCGGTCCAGCGCCCGGCAAGAGCAAAACTGAGGCGCCGCCAAACCCGGAAGATGTTGAGTGGTAAGCATCCAGTCCCCTAAGATAGTGGGCTCGATGCTCTTCAGCCGAAAACTGGTCTTCGCCCTCGCGGTGTTCATCGCCTGCTGCATGCCATCCATGGCGGGGGCGCAGGGGTCTGCTGGCGACAGGGCCAAGGGCCTGTTTGTGGCGGGAAAGGGCCAGTACAAGCAGAAGCAATACCTGGAGGCCCTGCACAGCTTCCAGCAGGCGCTGGAGCTGGTGGACCGGCCGAGCATCGTGATCATGATCGCCAACTGCCACCGGCAGCTCCAGCAGCCAGAAAAGGCGCTAACCCACTACCGGGACTACCTCGCGGACTGGCGGCGGAAGAACCCTGGCAAGCCATCTCCCTACCAGGCAGTGGTGGAAGGGCACATCAGCCATATGAAGACCATCGTGGAGCTGGTCGAGCGAGGCGAGGCGTTGCTGCAGGAGGGCAACCCGGCCTCTGCCCTGCCCATCTTCCAGGCCGCGCGGCATCAGAACGGCTGGCCCAGGATCCGTGTGGGCATCGCCCTGTGCCACAAGCAGCTCGGCAACCGGGACCAGGCCCTGGCCGTGATCGATGAGGCGCTCAAGGAGCGGCGGGGGTTTCTGTCGGTCTGGAAGGAACGCCACCCTGAGGCGAAGCCTCCTGGGAACCGGGAGGCCCGGGAGGCCATTGGGCGCCTGGAGGAGCTCCGGCGCAACCTCGGCAAGACCGCGGTCCCGAAATCACCAGCGCCTGCCACGCCCACTCCGATAGAGCAGCCCGCCCCGGCGGAACCGGAGGATGCCGGGACCGGCCGCAGCGTCCTCTGGCTCGCCGCCGGCATCACAACCGCCGCCCTGGCCGTGGGGGGAGAGGTCACGGCGTGGGTGGCCTACACCCGGGCCAACGAATACTTCACCCATGAGCCGGAGTACGAGACCTACCGGAACCTGACCATCGCCGGACATGTGATGGCCGGCGTCTTCGCCGCGGCCGCCGGCGCCAGCTTTGTCTTCTACTACCTGAGCGGCTCGGATGAAGAGCCCGGTGAGCAGGCCGGCGTCATGCTGCTCCCCACCCGCGGGGGCGCCTCGCTGGCCGGCACCTTCCGGTTCTGACAGCACGCCGGCTCTGGCCAGGCCGTAACCGGGAGACTCCCCATGGTGCTCATTCGACCTGACGTGCTGAGGCGCTACCATGAGACGACCTTCGGGGGGCGGCCAGCGCTGCCAGAGGCGTTCACCGGGGCCACGTTCGACGAATACGTCGGCCTCTGCCGCTGTCAGTTTCCAAAAATCTCGGCCTGGCGAGCCGCCACCCACGCACCCATCGCGGCGTTTCAAGAGCAGGCGGCTGAGCTGGAACCCGACGCCCAAAAGCAACCGTCGATGCCAGTCTTCGCCGCGCTGGAGCGCCAGGCCGAGGTGGAGCTGGGGCAGGCGCTGAAGGAGATCACCCCGGGCGTCGAGCGGCTCCTGCTCAACCGGTTGAAGTCTGTTAAAGGGTGGGCTGCCCTGGCCACCCTCTCCTCGCTGGATGACCTGGAGGTGGGGCTGTGCGCCAGCCCCCATGGACAGGCCGCGCGGCCGCCCATTGAGCTCCGCCGCGTCGGGATCACCAGCTGCTCGCGGGACTGCATTCGGCTCGTGCTTGGCTCAACCCGCGCCCGGGAAGTGGCCATCGCCTACCCCCGGACAAGCGCGTTTAATTGCGAGGCCCTGGCGAGCCATGGCGACCTCGAGGACCTCTCCCTCCATGCCCCCCTTGTCCTCCATGTCGAGCACCTCGCGGCGCTGCCCCTGCGGGTGCTGCGGCTGGGGATGGTCGAGCCGGACGCCGCGCTGGTGCGGCTGCTCACCAGCCTCGCTCCGACGCTGGAGGAGCTAAACCTGTCGGGTACGCGCCCACTGGGCCCTGAGGCGCTGCCCGAGTTGCCGGCGCTCAAGCGGCTGCTCGTTCCGGGATATGAGGAGAGCCGCCAGGGCTGGATCGATTTCGCGGTTGACCACCCCGAGGTGGGGTGTTTCTTCCCTGCATACAGGAAGCCCTCTGCCAGCACAGCCTCGGTATCGGTCCATGAGATCTACCGGGGCGTGGACATCCTCAGGTCCATCAAGGGCAAGAAGACCTCCTACGAAATCGCGCTGGACCTCGCTTCCGAGATGGCGGGCTTTCAGGGGGACAACGGCGACCTTGAAGACGAACTCAAGCGTCGGGCCAGAGCATCAAAGATCCGCGGCCTCAAGTGGAGCAGCGAGGCCGACAACCTGGTGGCCATGTCCAGCACGCCGGATGCGCTGAGGTGGGTCATCGACACCGCCAGTGAGTTTTCTCCGGACGAAGGACCCAGGTGTGCCTGAAGAATGGAATCCCTGAGTCCTGAGTAAACCCGAAATCGGGCGTCCTCCTGATACCGTGTGGAGTTAATGGGCCTCAACCGCGATCAGGAGAAGTCCAGCAGGGTACCGGGGAGCAAGGCCAGCATGCTCGCCCTCGGCCTCCTGATCCTGTTCATCTTTGCCTGGGATCTGCGCGCCATCGTCCTGGACCAGGAGCAGGATCCCGCCAACGACACCACCATCCGGCACGCCATGCAGCTTGACCTGGGCTTGCGGAACCTCGGGCTGATGGAGATGGCAGGGCAGGGGTTCAGGGTGGATAATCCCAAGGGCCCGCTCTCCGGTTTGCTGGTGCTGGCCCTGAGCCAGCAGATGGATGACATGGTCCTGGCCGGCCGCCTGCTGAGCATCCTCCTGAACGCGCTGGTTCTCTGGCTCGTATTCCTGCTGGCGCGTTGGATCCTCTGCCCTCCACCCGCGGCGTTGCTCTGCACGCTCATCTGCGCCACCTTTCCGCTGCAGTATGGATACTACCGGCTCCCCTATCAGGAGCCGCTGCTGACGGTGTTTGTGCTGCTCGTACTGGGCCTCATGCTGCGCGGGATCACGCGCTGGCGTCACGCCCTGGGGCTGGGGATAGCGGGGGGGCTCGGGCTGCTTACAAAGCTGGCCTTCCCGATCTACGTCATGGGGGGTGGCCTCTACTGGCTGTGGCGCAGGGCGCGCTCTCCCGGCGATATGTTGCGGATATCGCTGGCCGTGGCCGTGGCAGGGGTGGTGGCCGCGGCGTGGGTGCTCAGCTCGTTGGAAATAATCCGGGAGAACCTGTCCCTGGCGTCCAGGGAGAGCTTCGATGTGGAGCTGATCCTCGACTATCTGTCGTTCCCCCCGTTTTCGATCCTTCTGTTCGGGTCGGTGGTGAGCGGGGCCGCCCTGTTGTGGCTGCGGCCTGACATCAGACAACCCGTCGCCCTGCTCACCTGCACCACACTGGCCGCTGCCCTGCTCCTGATCTTGAAGTTCCAGACCTGGTTCCGCTACCTGGTCCCCCTGATCCCGGTGATGAGTATCCTCGGGGGATTGGGCTTGTGGGAGCTGGGCCAGCGGCTCGCCAGCAGCGCGCGCCTGGGCCGGCGGGGACGCTTCATCTGCGGCGGCGTCCTGGCGGCCGCGCTGCTGGTCCAGTTCTGTTACTCCAACCTGGTGGGCATCGAGCATGGGGATGACCAGAGGTACGCACGCTACTTCACGCTCGGCATGATAGCCCCGCGCCAACAGCCTCACCGGGCCCTCCGTGACGCCCGCGCCTTCCTCCTGGCCCGAGGCGTTCGTCTGTTCTCATTCAAGGGCGGACATGAAACCTACTACCTTCTCGCTCAGCGTCGTGGTCCCGTCATCCCTGCCCTGGAGTGCGAGCAGGCGCGGCAGCGTCGTGAACAGCGGCTACCGCTCCATGTCCTGGTCCACGGCCTGATCAAGCAGGACCCGCGGAGACTGGTCCGGGGCGGTATACCGGATCGTTGCCAGCCGATGAGGCCATTCCCGGAACAACAGGTGCAACTCATCAAGCGATTCGAGGACCCCAACGGGAACTATTACGCCATCATGGCGCTGTCCGCTCGCTGAGGCCGGCGCACTATTCCAGGGCTGGTCGATGCTAATATGTCGAGGATCTTCCGGAGGGTATTGAATGGTGCGGTCTAACTGTGTGGGGTGCGGTTTCTTCGCCGTCTTGGTAGCGCTTCTTTATTGCCCCGAGGTCCTCGCCCAGCCCCGGTGGAGCTGCACGCCTCGCTCGAAAAACCATGCCTCCTGCTGCGGCAAGCACATAAAGCTGAGTCAGGTTCTGGGCCAGTGTGATGTCGCAAAGATGCCCAAACGGCGGTCGCTGAAGAAGAAGGTGGCGTTCGCCATGACCGTGAGCCCGGGGCCGGCCAGGAACGGCCAGACGGTGACAGTGACAGCTGAATTCAAGAACCTGACAAAGCGCCCCGTCGACCTCCACTTCATCGGGCACAGCGGCCCCATGCTGATCCTGAAGGTGTCCGCGGAGGACGGCGCCAGCGTCTATCCGCCCCCGGGCCCGGTGCCCAAGGCCGCCCTGCTACCCAGGCCCGGTCCGCCCTATCCGGTGCGCATCCGCCTGGCCGCGGGCGGGAAGGCCGTGCACAAGGCAAAGTGGAAGGTGGCGGCCTGGAAGTGGGGCAGCGGCAGCGGCAGCGCGCCTGGCCGACCCCCCATGCGCGCGGATGGGAAGCTGAAGCCCGGAAAGTACAAGATCTATATGAGCACCATGTTCGCCCACGAGGGCCATGGGCTGGCCAGGCCAGAGGTCTGGTTGACCGTGAAGTAGTAGCCCTGTTGACGTACAGCCACTCGGGGGATGACGATGGAATCATGAAACGAACGAGCCTTACCTTCGCAACCATCGCCCTCTTCACTGTCGCCGCCCCGGGCTGTGACAACACCGTAGGCTCCGGCGGCGCCGCGGATGACGCCGGTGTGGGCGTCAACAATGACGGCCAGGTCAACCCGCCCACCGAGAGGGGCGTGCCCTCCCCGGACAAGGGATCCAGCGCCCCGGTGAAGTGCCAGATCACCTCCCCGGGCAGGGCGGCCATGCTCACCGGTTCGCGGGCCATAACCGTCAAGGGCAAGGTGACGAGCCCACTGTCCAATCTGGCCTCGGTCAAGGTGAACGGCACCAAGGTCAAGACCTTACCCAACGGCGAGTTCTCCCAGTCGATGAACAGCGTCTGGGGCCTGAACATCATCAAGGTGAACTGCGCGGGCAAGAACGGGAAAACAGACAACCGGGTGCAGGCCTACCACTGGGCCACCAAGTACTGGCCCAACTCCGGCGGCGTGAACGCCATGAAGATGGCGCGGGGGGCGCTGGCGCGGCTGTACCAGAGGGCCCTCGACGACGGCAACCGCGCCTCCCTCAACGACCTGGCCTCCATCCTCGAGAAGGTGGTTAACGGGCTGAACTTCGACAAGCTGATCCCGACCACCCTGGTGAGCGGCAAGTACAAGATCCCGCCCTGGGGACCCACCATCAGCTACAGCGTGACCAAGAACGGCAAGTTCAAGATCAACCCCTTCTCAACCACCATCAAGGCGCGCACCGGGGGGGTGCGGATTACCGGCAAGACCAGCTACCTGGAGCTTCCGGTGAAGGCAAAGGCCGGCGTCTCGGTGTCGGGCAAGGTGAAGATCTACAACCTGACCATGGACGGGGACATCAACATCTCCAAGAAGAGCGGCGGCGCGGCGAAGGTGAGCGTGGCGCGGCTGGACATGAGCTACTCCAGCCTGAAGGTGGATGTGGGCAGCGGCATCACCGGTTCCATCATGTCGTCCATCACCAGCGGCATCGCCTCCCTGTTCAAGAACACCATCATCAACAAGATGGAGGACGAGGTGAAGCAGGCGCTCTCGGGGCCGGTGAAGAGCTTCATCACGGGCTTCACCTTCGACCAGTCCTTCACGCTGCCTGATCTGCTGGGGAGCAAGAAGCTGTCCATCTACACCGACCTGGACTACATCCAGTTCGACAGCAACGGCGGCAACCTGGGGCTCAATTCGGCCGTGTATGGAACCAAGGGCATCGCCGACGGCAAGCTGGGCACCATCAGCATGGCGGCCTCCTTCAAGCCCGCCGCCACCAGCAGCGACTCCATGCTCATCGCCCTGCGCCACGACACCCTGAACCAGGTGCTCAACGCCACCTGGTACATCGGCGCCCTGAGGCAGGACCTCACCAGCTTGATCAAGGATGCCCTCAGCTCGGGGAAGGTACCGCTGCCCTTCACCGTCAACAGCCTCAAGCTCAACATGGTGGCCCTGCTGCCGCCCGTCATCAAGCCGGGAAAGGGGGCGAGCGACTTCGAGCTCCAGGTGGGGGACCTGAAGCTGGTCATGGACGCTGACCTCAAGGACATGATGGGGCAGCCGGCCAAGATCACGGCCCAGGTGTATGTGAGCGCCAAGGCTAATGGCACCATCTCGTTCACCAAAAAGAACGAGCTCAGCTTCAGCCTCTCCACCACCCTCAGCGCCTACGAGGTGGAGATCGACAACATGGTGCTCAAGGGAACCGGCACCAGCCTGGGCCCGCTCTTCGTGGTGCTGATCAAGGACCTGGTCAAGGTGCTGCTCCCCTCGCTGGGGCCCAACATCGTGCAGAGCTTCCCCCTGCCGGCCATCGACCTCTCATCCCTGGGAGGCTCCTACGGCATCCCCAAGGGGATCGTGCTCAAGATCAAGAGCGGCAAGCTGTTCCAGAAGGATGGCTACCTGGTCTTCAGCGGGGATCTGGGGTAGGGACGAACCAAACGCTGAACACGAGGTGGCCATGAAGCGCGGTATCGTCAAGGGACCGGATGGGATCGCCCGCTGCTGGTGGGCGCACGGCAGCGAGTCGTACGCTTCGTACCACGACGAGGAGTGGGGGCGGCCCACCCGGGACGACCGGTGGATCTTTGAGAAGCTGTGCCTGGAGGGTTTTCAGGCCGGGCTCAGCTGGCTCACCATCCTGAACAAGAGAGAGAACTTTCGCCGGGCGTTCGCCAACTTTGAAATCGACAGGGTGGCGAGGTTCAACAGCCGGAGCGTGGACCGGCTGCTCAGGGACGCCGGCATCGTTCGGCACCGGGGGAAGATCGAGTCCACCATCAACAACGCGAAGCGTGCGCGTGAGCTGCGAGACGAGTTTGGATCCCTGGCCGCGTTCGTCTGGCAGTTTGAGCCGCCGGCCGCATCGAGACCAAAGACCATGACCCGCGCGGCCCTGATGAAGATGGCCAAGACGCCCGAGTCCGTGGCCCTGAGCAAGGAGCTCAAGCGCCGGGGGTGGAGCTTTGTCGGGCCCACCACCATGTACGCCTTCATGCAGGCCGCGGGCATCGTCAACGACCACCTGAAGGGGTGCGCGGCCGGGGAACATTGCCGCTCGGCCCGCTCCAGGTTCAAGGTCCCCAAAGCCGGGTAGGCGGCCACCTCCGTGATCTGACAGGGGACGGCGCCGGGTGAGCTGTTTTCACCTTCACAGGGATCCCCGGGAGGG
>CAZCFB010000091.1:0-18669 GCA_964497805.1 uncultured Kofleriaceae bacterium | reverse complement strand
TGCCCCACCCAGGCGCAGGAGGCGTGACAGAGCCAGAGCCCAACAACCGTATACGGCTCTGATATCGACGCCCCCGCATGACACTCGGCAACCGCCGTCACAACGCCACAGGCTCTGGGCTGGCACGCATCGTGCGCCATAAAGGGCAAGACGGCCGGCGGCCCAAGGCCGGCACCTCTCCGCGGGAGTTCAGTGAGCTGAGGCTGTGACTGAGGCTGAGGCTGTGACTGAGGCTATGACTGAGGCTGAGACTGTGACTGTAACTGAGGCTGGCTCTGTAACTGTAGCTGTAGCTGTGGCTGTAGCTGAGGCTGGCCCTGTAGCTGCACCTGCAACTGACAATTCAAGAACTACCCGTCGTCTTTTCGCGGGCGCAGCAGCCAGACCGCCACCCCCAGCAACAGGGGCCACGCACCGTTGACCACCTTTGGCGGCGCCCCCAGGTAGCCCGAGATAACGTTGAAGAAGCTCCAGTTGCCCTTGAACAGGTCCGTCAGGATGGGGCGGACTGCCGGGAAGGCGTGGTCCTTGTATGGGATCAGGTAGCCGTGGGTCGCCTTGGCGCCCCAGTTGAGCAACACGCCCATTGCCGCCAGGGGACCCACCACGGACCAGGGGACCTTGCCGGCGGCCGCCGTGGGCACGGCCGCGTGGAGCCAGACCATGACCAGCGGGATCAGGTGGCGCGGGCCGTAAGCCCAGCCCCCCCACCACATGTAGTAGCAGCTGAAAAAGACCACCATGGCCGCGCCCAGGCCGGCCACGGGCGACCGCGCCAGGGCGAGGGCTTCACCGCGCGCGCCCTGTGCCTCACCACCAGTGAGGGAGCTCCAGATGAACCAGAGCAGCAGCGGGGAGTAGATGAACAGCCCCCTGCGCAGGCCAAGGGTGAGGCCGAGCATCGCCTCCAGGCTCGGGGCGCCGAGGCCGTACTGTTCGCGCCCCCCGGCGAACACCTGGTGGGGGACATGGCTGTACGGGAAGTCCAGCGGGGCGCCGGTGATGACCGCGTTGTAGCCGAGCAGGAGCGCCACCCCTGGCACCACGCCCGCGCCGAGCGCCAACATTGACCGTGGCCCGCGGCCGCGGAGCAGGAGCTGTGCGCCCCAAACCGGTGCGGCCAGGATCGCCGGGTACTCGGCCAGGGCCGCCACCCCGATGAGGAGCCCGGCCGACAGGGGACGCTCACGCTCCCAGAGCAGGGTGTAGGCCGCCGCCAGCAGGAGGCCGGCCAGCAGGTGTCCCCAGTAGGTGCCGGAGTAAACGAAGGCGAAGGTGCCGAGGTAACTCGACGCGGTGAGCAGGTCCCCGCGCGTGCCGGCGCCCCCGGCTCGACAGCGACGCACTGTCCAGAGCAGGCATACGAGGAAGGGGATGGTGCCGCACACCAGGGCGCCAAGGGAGATCACCATGCGCATGCGAATCTCCGGGTGCTGGGCCTTCACCAGCGGGGCCACCGCAGCGTAGAAGGGGAGCACCAGGGCGCTGGCCAGGGGCGCCTTCTCGGAGTAGTAGTGGTCCCCGATCTTCGCCTTGTCCTCGGTGATCTCGTGGTAGCGGTCGATGTAAAGCTCGCCCTCCTCCACCAGGGTCATCACGGGTAGAGCGCGGGACGACTGGTTGGGCATCACGCGCCAGTCGAGGTAGACGAGGCAGAGGATGGTGAGGAGAAGGAGGCCGAGGCGGCGGGGCCAGGGGGAGGGAGCGGCAGTCGGCTCGGTGGGCGTGACAGTCGCCCTCGGTGGCTTCCTCGGTTTTCCCTTCTTGCGGCGCTTCTTGCTCCCCATGGCAGGCAGTGTAACCGGGGAACAGGGAACGGGGAACGGGGAACGGGGAACCGAACAGCCCCACAACGATCAGTTCCCGGTTCCCTGTTCCCGGTTGATAAATCCCCGGTTCACCTTCGGTCCGGCCCCACCGGGCCGTCCAGCCTCGGCGAGGTCCCCTTCAGCACCTCGTAGGCCACCCGGTTGCCGTACTGGGCGTTGCGGGAGAGGGAGCTGTAGCTGAGGAACGGGATCCCCTCCGGGTGCTTGGCGCTGCGCGGCACCGTGGCCCGGTGGAAGCGGTTGGCTGCCACGTCGTGCAGCACGGCGGCCAGGGCCGCGTCCCCGGCGCCGTTGGTGTTGGACATGCGGTCCGGCCCGCCCTGGTAGGGGTGAATGTGGGTGTAGATCTTCAGCGGGTGGCGGCAGTGGCGGCGCTCCATCAGGCGGCTGTACTCCCACCGGTTGTAGGCCGGGATGGCGCGCGACCGCACATGGTCCCGGGTGCGCCGCCGCTGGGAGCGGTCCACGTAGCCGCCGATGGTCATGCCCCGGGCGCCCTCGGTGACGATGACCAGGTCCACCCACTCCAGGGCGGCCTGGCAGGCCAGCAGGGGGTCGTCCTCCCCGGTGAGGGCCTCGGCCTCACGGTCGTTCATGGCCGCGATGGTCACATGGTCCTTGAGGATAACTCTCACCGGGGCCCGCATCTGGTGCACCAGACCAGCGGTGCCGAGTCCGAAGGCCACTGGCACGCCATGCTCGTTGGCCAGCTCCATGAGCCGGCGGGTGGCCGCGGCGATGGGCCAGTCAGGATCGGCCAGGGTGTACAGGGTGGTAACCACCGCGCCCGCGCCCTGCACCAGCCCGGGGTGGATATGCTCCGGGCCGTAGCTGTTGGAGACGCCAGGGCTCACGGCGAAGGTGCGCTCGCCGTCCTCCGAGATCAGGGTGATGGCTAGCCCCACCTCTCCCGCCTCGGCCACCAGCTGGCTCAGGTCCATGCCCTTGGGAGTCTGGGCCACGAACTCGAAGGCCGCGCCGTGCAGGGGGATCGGGTCCACGATGGCGCCCAGCAGCACAGAGCGCTCGCCGGAGAGGAAGGTGTAGTTGTTCAGGCTGTTGGCCACCGATCCGCCCGGGGCGAAGCGTGCCTCCAGGCCGGCAGCCTGGATCCGCCCCAGCAGGCCCTGCAGCTCCGCCTCGCCCAGGCGCTGGGACTCCCCGGGCACCAGGCCCGCCTCCCGGATGAACGCGACGCTGGCCCGCACCTCCATGTCCACCAGGACCTGATCCAGACCGAGCAGACACCAGCGGCGGCTGGCCCGCTCAGCGACGGGATCCACCAGCTCGGTCTCGCCGGAGACCGGGAAGTAATGTTTTCGGATCCGGGGCCCCGGGAAGCGCATGATCCGCACAGCCTAACACAACGCAATGGGAGCATCGCCTTGAACTGTGGCCCCTCCTGAAGTAGACGTTTCACAACCACTCTGGAGGCCCCCATGTCTATTTCCACGGAGCTGCCAGCAGCGCGGGACAAGCTCCTCTTCACCCCCGGTCCGCTCACCACAAGCGCCCCGGTGAAGCAGGCGATGTTGCGAGATCTCGGCTCCCGGGACAGCGCCTTTATCCAGCTCATAGCCCAGATCCGCGCCGACCTGCTGGATCTGGCCGGTGTGGAGAGTCCGGCCTACGAGGTGGTGCCCCTGCAGGGGAGCGGCACCTACGGTCTGGAGGCGGTGCTCACCACCCTGACCCCGCCTGAGGGTCGCTGGCTGGTGCTGGTCAACGGGGCCTACGGCGCGCGCTTCGCCTCCATCGCCAGGGCCCTTGGCCTGAAGGCGCGCACGCTGGAGTGGCCGGAGGCGCAGCCCGTGGATCCGGCCGCCGTGGCCGCGGCCCTGGATGAGGATCCAGGCCTGACCCATGTGGCCCTGGTGCACTGTGAAACCACCACCGGGCTGATGAACCCCCTGGAGGCGGTGGGCGCCGTTGTTCGACAGCGGGGCCGCCACCTCTTTGTGGACGCCATGAGCAGCTTCGGCGCCGTGCCCATGGACCTGGAGGCGCTGGGTGTCGACTCCCTGGTTTCCTCGGCCAACAAGTGCATCGAGGGGGTGCCGGGCTTCTGCTTTGTCATCGCCAGGCGCGCGGCCCTGGAGGCGGCCGAGGGGAACGCGCGGAGCGTCTGCCTCGACCTGTCAGCCCAGTGGCGCGGCCTCGAGAAGGACGGGCAGTTCCGATTCACCCCGCCCACCCACGCCCTCATCGCCTTTGGCCAGGCCCTGGCCGACCTGCGCGCAGAGGGCGGGGCCGCCGGCCGGGGCGCCCGGTACCGCGAAAACCACCACACCCTGGTGCGGGGCATGCGCCGCCTGGGCTTCCAGGAGTACCTCGCCCCCGAGGACCAGGGGCACATCATCACCACCTTCCGCTACCCGAAGGAACCCGGGTTCTCCTTCCAGGCGTTCTACAGCGCGCTCAACGAGCGGGGGTGCGTCATCTACCCTGGCAAGGTGGGCGCGGCTGATTGCTTCCGCATCGGCAGCATCGGCCGGCTCTTCCCGGCTGACATGGAGGCCCTACTGGCGGCGGTCGGTTCGGTCCTCAGGGCCATGGGCGTCTCGCTGACTCCCGAGGAGAACTGACCATGAGCAACGACTACCATTACACCCGCACCTACCGGGGGCCCCTCAAGGCCGCCATCTTCGACATGGCCGGCACCGTGGTGGACCATGGCAGCCGCGCCCCGGCCGGCGCCTTCATGGAGCTGTACAGCCGCCATGACGTGGAGATTACCGAGGCTCAAGCCCGGGAGCCCATGGGCATGCACAAGCGCGATCACATCCGCGCCATCTCCAGGATGCCCCCGGTGGCCGCGCGCTGGCAGGAGGTGCACGGCGCGCCCTGCACCGAAACCGACGTGGAGGCCATGTACGAGGAGTTCACCCCGCTGCAACTGGATGCCCTGCCCCGCCACGGCGACGTCATCCCGGGCGCGGCAGACGCGCTGGTGGAGCTGCGAAAGCTCGGCATGGGCGTGGCGTTCACCACCGGCTACAACCGACCGATGATGGAGGTGGCCCTGGGCTCCCTGGCAGCTCAGGGCGTCGAGCCGGACGCCGCCTTCTGTGCCGACGACGTCCCCACCGGGAGGCCGGCCCCGTGGCTGATCTACCACGCCATGGAGGCCCTGGGGGTCTACCCGCCCCAGGCGGTGGTTAAGGTGGGGGACACCCTGCCCGACATCGAGGCCGGCCTGAGCGCCGGGGTCTGGTCCGTGGGGGTCACCGCCTCGGGCAGCTTGCTGGGCCTCTCCAACGAGGAGCTCATGGACCTTGAGCTGGCCGAGCGTGAGGCCCGGGTGGACGCCGCCGGCCAGGAGATGTTGCGGGCCGGCGCCCACATGGTGGTGGAGAGCGTGCACGACATGAGCTCGGTGCTGTTCGAGCTGCACGCGCGCCTGGGCCGCGGGGAGCGCCCTTGAGCCGACGCACGCGCTCGCCCCGCCCCCCCGACGCCAGCGAGGGGGACGTCAACAGCTCCCCCCTGCGCGAGGGTTGGGCCAAAGGCCTGGACAGCGGGACCCGCCGGCTGCTGGACGAGGACGCCCGCCACTACCTGCACCAGGCCCTCTCCACCCCCTGCCTCGACGCCCTGGAGGGGGCCAGCGGGGCGGTCATCACCGACGTGGGCGGGCGAACCCTGCTCGACTTCCATGGCAACAGCGTGCACCAGGTTGGTTACGGGCACCCCCATGTCCTGGCCGCGGTGCGAGAACAACTGGACGCCCTCCCCTTCTGCCCGCGGCGCTTCACCAACGGGCCTGCCGTGGAGCTGGCCAGGGAGCTGGGCCGCGTCACCCCGGTGAACCCGGGCAAGGTGCTGCTCGCTCCGGGAGGCGCCGAGGCTGTGGGCATGGCCCTCAAGCTGGCCCGCGTCGCCACCGGGCGGTTCAAGACCGTGAGCTTCTGGGGGTCATTCCACGGCGCCTCCCTGGACGCCATCAGCGTCGGGGGCGAGCGCATCTTCCGCCAGGGGGCCGGGCCGCTGCTGCCCGGCTGTATCCATGTGCCGCCACCGGGCGAGGGGCCGGACGGCCTGGGCACCCCGGAGTACATCGACTACGTCATGGATCACGAGGGGGATGTGGCCGCCCTCATCGCCGAGCCCCTGCGCGCCACCACGGTGCGCCCCTTCCCCGACGGCTACTGGCCCGAGGTGGCCGAGATTTGCCGGCGCCACGGGGCCCTGCTCATCTTCGACGAGATACCCACCTGCCTGGGCCGCACAGGGTACATGTTCGCCTGCGAGGCCACCGGCGTGGCGCCGGACATGCTCTGCCTGGGCAAGGGCCTGGGTGGCGGCGTCTTCCCCCTGGCGGCCCTGGTGGCCCGGGCAGACCTGGACCTGGCCGGTGCGGGCGCCCTGGGCCACTACACCCACGAGAAGAGCCCGGTGGGCGCGGCCGCGGCCCTGGCCACGCTGGAGGTGATCCGAAATGAGGGGCTGGTGGAGCGGGCCAGGGACCTGGGCGCCGCCACCCTGGAGCGCCTGGGCCATATGGCCGCACGTCACTCAATGATCACCGAGGTCCGCGGGGTGGGCCTGCTGCTGGCCGTCGAGCTGGCCACCGATCAGGCGGCCGAGCGCGCCATGTACGCCTCACTGGAGCGGGGGCTGAGCTACAAGGTTTCAGACCGCAGGGTGATCACCCTCTGCCCTCCACTGAATATATCGGAGGCCGAGCTGGACCGCGCGCTGGAGATCCTGGAGGCGAGCCTCACCTGAGCGAGCGGAGCAGGGCCTTGTACTCGGGGGTCTTTATGAAGGCCGCATAGACCGGATCGCTCAGGTCGTTTACGTCGTACCCGAAGCGCGCATGCAGCAGCTTCAGCGCCCGGGCAAGCTCGGCCCACCGCCCGAGAGAAGCCAGCGCCCTGGCGCGCCCAGCCCGGGCCTGGAGCAGCTCGCCGTCCTCCCTGGCTGCCCTGGTGTACAACTTCAGCGCCCTGGCCGCCTTGCCCTTTCGCAACCAGATATCCCCCTCAAGTACCTTGAGGTAAGGATCGCCCCCGATCCGCCGCGCCAGCCGCCCAAGGCGTTTAAGGTGACGCTCTGGAGCCAGCCCCTTGAGCCCGACCATTGGCACCTGTAGCGCCCCCTTGCGCATCTTCAGGGTCGGGAGGAAGGCGTCCCTTATGCTCCCGGACAGGCTCTTGCCCGTGATCAGGCTCCGAATATCCACGATCTTCACCGGGCCCGTGGGCAGACGCTTCAAGGTGAACTCAAGGTAGACAACCTCCCCGTCCTTGCTCGCCACCCGGAAGATGCCGCTCGCGCCCCGCCCGCGCATCAACTGGAAGCTGCCGCCGTCGGCCACCCGGTAGATCAGCCACTGGCCCCAGCTCTGTCCGGCGGACACCTGCCGCTGCCTGGCCTTGATGAGCCGCCCCACGAAGTCATGGACAGAGGACTCCGCCACGTCCAACTTTTCAAGCGCCCGGCGCGCCGCCTTGCCCAGGTGGAGGGCGTGCTCAATAAAGGCCTGATCCCCGCTCTTGCCGGCCTCCTCCAGGCGCTCCAGGAACTTCGTCACCGCCACGTTGGCAGGGACATCTGGTCCCTCCCCAACCGCCAGCACCCGGATGGCCTCTCCCTTCATCCTGGCCAGAGCTGCGCGCCCGATAAACAAGTGCGCGGCGCCCGCCCGCCCGCCGGTGCTTGTGAGGGGCACCTCCAGGAAGCGAGAGCGGTGGTCCCCGGAGTAGGCGATGGCCATAAAATCCTGGTTCTTGTCCGCCGGCCCGGAGGGCCCGGGCGGCGTGGAGGTTTCGCCCCGGCGATCCACGGCGACGACAACGCCCCCGGGGATGGGCACCGCCTTCACCTGCGGCCCCGGCGCCACATCTCCCAGCCTGAGCCCGGGGAAGAAGAGCACACACCGCCTGATCCCCGCCGGGTGGTCGTACCCCAGGGGGCGGTCAACCCTCAACGACGCCAACCGCTCCTGCCCCTGCGCCTGGGTGGGCATGCTCCCCAGGAGCAAGGTCAAGAGGATCGCCGCTGTGCGCACCGTCGCCACCCTCACACCAGGCTGATGAAGTTGGTGGTGCGGTGGCCGGGCCAGCCCACATGGGTGAAGTAGCGGATGCCCTCCAGCAGGGAGAAGCCGAACAGGCGCTTCTCCCCCATCAGGCCGTGGAACCCGGCCAGGCCGAACAGGGGATTTCGAGGCAGGCGCACGATCCGCTCGATGAGCGGGATCAGGGGCGGGAATGAGACCCCCAGGCTGAACAGCTGGAGCAGGTTGATCACCGCCCCCTCCTCGGGCTCCGCCGTCTTGAAGAACACCTGCAGCCGGCCCATGGCGCTGTCCCTGCGGTAGATGTCCTGGCCGAAGCCCTCCACGCACAGGTCCAGGCGGGTGGCCTCCTCCGCCATGCGCGTCCTGGGGATGGGGAAGCACATGCCCACCCGCGCCAGGGAGGCGCCGAGCTCCGCGTTGAGCTCGAGGGTGCGCAGCCCGTCGGCCAGGGTCTCCCCGGGCGAGGCGAGCATGTTGAAGGTGACCAGCTCCATGCCGTGGGCCCGGATCTGGCGGGCGGCCTCCCGGATCACCTGGTCGCTCAGGTCCTTGCGCAGGATCTCCCGCCGCAGGTCCGCCCGGGAGGTCTCCACCCCGATGGCCACCGCCCGGCAACCGGTGAGGGCCAGCAGCCCCGCGATCTCACCGGTGACATACTCGGCCGACGTGTTCATGGAGTACGGGACGCCCAGGCCGCGCGGGTTCTCGGCGGCGAACTGCCGCACCCACGCCTTGCTGGTGATGAACAGGTCGTCGGAGAAGTGGGCGACCGACATGGGGTAACGGGCGGCCACCGCGGCCACCTCCCGGGCCACCCGGGCCGGGCTCTTGCGCCGCACATAGGTGCCCTTGCCCCGGGTCATCTCCCGGTAAAGGGGCTGGTAGCAGTAGGAGCACTCGTGAAAGCAGCCGCGCCCGGAGGTGAACTTCTTCCAGGGGAAGGCTGCCATGAAGGGGTAGCGGCCAAGGTAGAGCTCCCGGTCAGGCAGGGGCAGCGTGTCCAGATCCTCGATGAGGGGGCGCAGGCTGCCCTGGTGGGTGGTCTTGCCTCTGCTGAACCAGAGGTTCTGGATGCCGTCCAGGGGGCGGCGCCCGGCCAGGGCGTCCAGCAGCTCCAGGGTGGCGTGCTCCGCCTCCCCCACGATTATTAAGTCCACCCCCGGGTGGTCGAGGATGTCGGTGAAGAAGGTCGGGTGGGTGCCGGCCAGCAGGCGCGGCACCGACGGGAACCAGCGCAGCAGCCGGGTGCAGATATCGAGCACCCACTGGTGCCCCCGAATGTTGGTGGGCAGGAAGAGCAGGTCCGGCGACTCACGCTCGATGGCGGCGCGCAGGTCACGCTCTTCTCGTTCGATGAGCAGCACGGTGCGGTGCCCGGCCGCCTTGAGGAAGGCGGACAGCTCGCACAGCACCAGGGACTCGTTGATGCCGTTGTCCTGGAGGAAGACGACGTTCATAGACTACAGAAATGTATCAGAAGCCGATCTTCTTGGAGGATCGCCAGAGCAGGAAGGTGCCCACCACCGCGGCCGCGGCGATGCCCACCAGCATGGAGAGCACCGCGTCCACCCCGTATGCCCCCTTGATGTAGCCGATGGCCTCCTCCTGGACCACGGGCCCGATGGAGCCGAGGCCGTTGATGATCCCGCTGGCCACCACCGCGAACTCCTTGTTCCCCACCTCCATGGCCGCCGTGCCGGAGAGCAGCGAGTCGGGCCCCATGAGCATGAAGCCAACCGCACCGATCAACACCGCGAAGAGCCACACTGAGTTGGGCCCGAACTTCCAGAGCAGCAGGGTGCTGGCCAGCATGCCCACGCTCATAATGAAGATCACCGGCGTGCGCTTGCTGCCGAACAGCCGGTCCGAGGCGATGCCCGCGAACATGACCCCGGTGAAGCCCACCCAGTCGAAGGTGGTGGAGATGTGCCCGGCCGTGGCCCCGGAGAGGTTGAACGACTCGGCCAGGATCATGGGGGCCCAGCTGTCCAGGGCGTAGCGGATGAACTTGAAGCAGAAATAGATCAGCCCCATGGAGACCACCACCCGCATGACCTGGTCCTGGGGGATCACCGGCCCGGCGGGCTTGCCGACGCCGTCCTCGTCGGGCACGACCTCCTCCACCAGCGCGGGCAACCCCACGTCCTCCGGGCGGTCCTTGCCCTTGAACAGGAAGAAAATCCAGATGCCGAGGAAGACCAGGCTGGCCCCCCAGAAAGACCAGGCGATGCCGGCCATGGCGAGCATGAAGGCCGCGAAGTGCTTGGCCAGGATGGAGCCGATCTGATAGCAGGTGCCCCAGATGGCCATGAGGGTGCCGCGCTCGTGGCGGCGGGTCCACTTGGAGAGGAGCCCCACGTTGCCCGGCCAGCCGGTGGCCTGGGCCACGCCGTTGAGGGCCATGAAGCCCATGAGCGCGGGGAACGCCTCGTGGCCGTTTCGGGTGAGGGCCCCCACCACGGCCGTTACGCAGAGGGATGTGGCCATGCCCATGAGCAGGAGCTTGCGGCAGGTGAGCCGCCGCCCCACCGCGGCGGAGATGAACTGCCCCACCATGTAGGCCACCAGGTAGGCGGTCCAGATGTGGGCCAACTCGGGATCGGTGAAGCCGTAGTCGTCGGACAGGTCCTTCTTGACGATGCCGAACACCTTGCGGCAGAAGTAGTACCCCACGTAGGAGAGCCAGGTAGCGGCGATAATGTTGACGCGCCAGCGACGAAAACCGTCGGGGAGTGATGATGCGGAGGGTTCCGCCATGGTCGGTTGGCTCCAGGCTCAGTGGGGTGTGAGGCAGGATAGCACAGGGCCCATGACGCGCTTGCGGCGACGCCGAGGCGGGTCATAGTAGAGGCCAAACGAGAGGAGGAGCGACATGGCGACCTACCTGATCACCGGGGCCAATCGGGGCATCGGCCTGGAGCTTGCGAGGCAACTGCAGGAGCGCGGAGACGAGGTCATCGGCGTGTGCCGGACCAGCTCGCCAGCCCTTGAGGCCCTTGGTGTGCGCGTGGAGGCCGGGGTGGAGGTGACCTCGGACGATTCTGTGGCGGAGCTGGCCGGGAGGCTGCGGGGCGTGCGCCTGGACGTCCTGATCAATAACGCCGGCATCCTCACCCGGGAGTCCCTGGAGGACCTGAACTTCGAGCGCATGCGCCGGCAGTACGAGGTGAACAGCCTCGGCCCCCTGCGCATGACCGCCGCCCTGCTGCCGCTCATGGGGGATGGGGGCAAGGTGGTCATCGTCACCAGCCGAATGGGCTCCATCGGGGACAACACCTCGGGGGGGCGCTACGGCTACCGCATGTCCAAGGCGGCGGTGAACATCGCCGGCGTCTCCCTGGCCCACGACCTGAAGCCGCGGGGCATCGCCGTGACCATCCTGCACCCGGGCTTCGTCCGCACCGACATGACCGGAGGCCAGGGCCTCATCGACGCGCCGGAGTCAGCGGCTGGCCTCATCGCCCGCACCGACGAGCTCACCCTGGAGACGAGCGGGGGCTTCTGGCACGAGGATGGGACGACGCTTCCCTGGTGAGGGGCTATTCAGGCTTCTGAATATTGCAGGGCACCGAGGTGAAGTTCACGCCCACTGACATGGCGTCCGCCTTGCCGTCGCCGTCGGTGTCCACATCGGGCTGATCCAGGATCACGGACTTGATCAGGGTGTTGGTGGTCAGCTCCTTCACCGAGACCGTGCCGTCCTTGTTGGCGTCGAAGTACTCGATGAACTTCTTGCCGTTGGGCGTCAGGGTGGGCAGGTGGTACTGGCGGGTCAGCTCCGTGGCCAGCCCGGGCAGCAGGATCCCCTTGACGTCGGCGAGGGGGACCGCCCCGGCCAGGATGCCGTTGGTCATACCGCTCTTGCTCACCTTGGCCGTCTGCCGGGCCTTCTTGAGGGTGACCACCACGTAGACCTGGCCCAGGGCCACCGGGAAGGCCATGTCCCCCGGGCCAAAGGACGCCTGGCCCTTGGAGATGCTCCCGGTCAAGGGGGCCGCGCTGGGCAGCTTCGGGTTGAGGCCGAGCCACTCCTTGCCCGAGAAGTTGTCCTTCGGGTTCTTGTCCAGGTCCCTGCCGAAGAAGAACTGGAGGCGCGCCGTGGGGCTGTTCAGCACCGTCCTGGAGCGGAGCTCCTGCAGCAAGAGCAGCTCCGCGGTGGCGATCATCTCGGCCAGATCCGCGTTGAGGTCCAGGGTGGGGTGGATGGCGTTGATGCCGGACAGCAGGTCTCCCAGGCGGTTGTCCACCTTGTTGTCCCCGGTGAGGTCCATGCCCACGGTTTTGCCCACGGTGGGCAGGGTCATTGTCTTGACCACCCCCTGGAAGGAGATGCTCGGCAGGGTCCCGCCGTCACCGCCCCCGTCCTTGGCCGCCAGGTCCAGGCCGCCGCCGATGTCCGCTGACTGGCAGCTGACCAGGCGCTTGCGGCACTCCGGATCCGCGCAGTCGGCGAAACCGTCGCCGTTGTCATCCACGCCGTTATCGCAAATCTCCACCGGCCCCGCGGTGTTGTCGGTGTCGCTGCAAGCCACCGCCGCCACGAGCGCCACCACCAGGATCGAACGCCAACCCGACAGCATCATGTCAACCTCCTCCGAACGCACAGGTACTGTACTCCGCCATTCTACCCCCTAGGCGGAGACTGTTGAAAAAACCGGCGCTTTGCGCTGCTTATTCCTTGGCGGGTGTGGGCACCCGGGAGGGGCTGGCCGCGTCGTGGTCCAGAGAGCAGCTCACCATGCCCCGCCCAACCTGCACCGCCTCGGCCAGGTCGAACAGCACCTCGGTTTCGGACTCGCTCACCAGGCCGTCCGCCTGGGCCACCACGCACAGGTCCCGGATCACCTGGGCCCGGCGCAGGGGCGGCACCAGCTCGTTGACCCGGGCCACGCGCTTGGCGAGATCCTCTCGGATGGCCTCGGGGTTCACCGACGTTGGCACCGAGCCGAGGCCGAGCATCTCCTCCAGCGCGTCGAGGGTCTCCTTGCTCACCCGCCCGTCCGCCGCTGACAGGAGCACCCCGCCGGCGAAGAGTAGCCTGCGCATGGCCTCCGCCTCCTCGGACCGATCCTGCAGGTAGCCTGGATCCATCAGGTCCATCAGGTCCTGAATCTGGGCCTCCAGCTCGTCCACGGAGGCGCCCCCCTCGGTCATCACCTCAGAGGCGGCGAAGAGCTGCGCGGCCTTGAGGCGCATGGGGGAGAAAGGGTGCGTGGAGAACCAGTCGGCGCGCACCGGCTCGTCAGAGCGGGCCAGGCGCCGGGCCTCCTCCTGGAGATCCGCCAGCTGGCGCAGCACCGGCTCAAGGTCCACCTTCACCCGGTGGCCGCGCAGGCCGGAGGCCACCTTGAACAGGGCGCAGAGGCACGGCTCCAATCCCCCCGCGCACACCAGGCCGGCCCGGTCGCTGGAGATCTCGGCGTACCGCTTCCAGGAGAAGAGCTTGAGCAGGGTGCCCGGATCCAGGTGCTCCCTGGCCTCGAGCACCGCCGAGACCGGTATCGACAGGTGGCCGAACAGGTGGTGGCCCAGCTCGTGCCCCACCACAAAGGCCAGCTCATCGGGCTCGAAGTTGTCCAGCAGCGCCGAGGAGACAAGCACGAACATACGCCCCCCCTCGGGCCGCACCGCCGCCGCGTTGAAGTCGGCGTCCGGGTAGACGAAGGTTTCCAGCGGGGCGTCCATCTCCAGCCGCTCGCGGCAGGTGTCCATGACCTGGTCCACCAGCGGGGCCATGCCCCGGGCCAGGCGCAAGGATGTGGCCAGCAGCTGGCGCCGCGCCCCCACCCGGTCGGCGTTCTCTTCCATCTGTTGGATCGCCTGGACCACCGTGCGGTCCTTGAGCAACTGCTCCGCCAAGACCCGGTCCCCCCGGGCCCTTAACTGGTCTCGTATCATCGGTCCTCGAACCTCCCGTACCAGGGCCCATTCTACCTGAGAAGGGAGGACAGCGCGGGGGTTCCGGTGGAGGCGCGAATGTGCCAAGGTGGATCCACTTATCTTTTCGTGGAGGCGTGAGTCATGGCCCTTGGCCGCATCGAGTCTTTTGAGATGGAGAAGGGGTTCGGCTACATCGAGCACCCCGAGCACGGCAAGCTGATCTTTGACTTCGAAGCTTGCGACTTTCCCCCCGAGGCCGGGGACGAGGTTGAGGTCGGCGAGGTCAAGGAGAGCTACGCAGGCAAGCGCGCCAAGAAGGTGACCTGCCCGGCCAAACCGCCCGGCTGATCCTGGCGGGCTTCAAGGACCACTTCTCCTCGGTGGCCGCGGGTTATTCGGCCCACCGCCCGGGCTACCCGGAAGAGCTGTACCTGCTGCTGGCTGACCTGGCGCCAGGGCGCACCCTCGCGTGGGATTGCGGGGCGGGTACAGGCCAGGGCGCCCGCGGTCTGGCCGCGTACTTTCAGGAGGTGCTGGCCACCGACGCCAGCGCCGCCCAGATCCAGGCTGCCCCCGCTCACCCCGGGATCACCTACCGCGTGGCGCCCGCCCACGCCTCCGGCCTGGCAGACGCGTCCGTGGATCTGATCCTGGTGGCGCAGGCCCTTCACTGGTTCCCCCTTGATGATTTCTACGCAGAGGTGCGACGGGTGGGCAGGCCCGGCGCCCTGCTGGCTGTGCTCACCTACAACCTCCTGCGCGTCACCCCCGAGGTGGACAGCGTGCTGGACGATCTCTACCACCAGGCGCTCGGCCCGTACTGGCCCCCAGAGCGCCGCCATGTGGACCAGGCTTACGCCGGCCTCCCCTTCCCCTTCCAGGAGCTAACCGTGCCCGTGATGGCCATGGAGGCGAACTGGTCGCTCGAGCAGTTGACCGGCTTCCTCGGCACCTGGTCCGCCCTTGCCCGGCGCCGCGCGGCTGGCCCGGGGGATCCTCTGAGTGATTGCCTGGGCCTGCTCCGGAGCGCGTGGGGGAGCGAGCGGCAGCGGCGGGTGACCTGGCCTCTGACCATCAAGCTCGGCAGGATCTCGGAGCCGCGTTGAAGCTGATGCTCTCCGCCCTGCACAGCCCGGCCGGAGTGGTGGCCCAGCTGCTCGTCCTGGTGGCCGCGGTCCAGGCCCTGGCCATGCAGCCGCGGACCAGGCGCCTGTTCGCCCTGCTCCCGCCGCTGCTCTGGATCTATCTGCTCCCCACCCTGGCCGCGGCCGCGGGCCTGCTCCCGGGCAAGAGCCCGGTCTACGGCGCCCTCGTTGAGCACCTGTTGCCGGCCAGCCTCGCCCTGCTCCTGGTTGGCGTGGATCTGCCGGCGGTGCTGAGCCTCGGCCCCCTGGCCCTGAGCACCCTCGGCCTGAGCAGCGCGGGGATCCTGCTGGGTGGCCCCCTGGTCACCCTGGTGATGTCCCCCTGGTTGCCGGCTGACGCCTGGGCCGGGCTGGGCGCGCTGGGCGCCTCCTGGATGGGGGGCAGCGCCAACATGGTGGCGGTGAAGGCCAGCCTCGGCACGCCCGAAGCGGTGTTCGCTCAGGTGGTGATCGTCGACGTGGTGGCCGCGTACAGCTGGATGGCCCTGCTCCTGTTCATGGCCCGACACCAGGCGCCCATGGACCGCTGGACCCGCGCCCGCGGAGGCGCGTTATCCCGGCTCGTGCGCGCCCCCGCGGAGCTGGCCGCCCGCGCCACGGCCCGCCTCCGCGCGGACCACACGCTCCTGCTGCTGGGCTTCGGCGCCGCCTGCTCCGCCCTGTGTAACTCCGCCGCCCGGGTACTCCCCGCAGTGCCCGGCGTCATCTCTACCACCACCTGGGCCATCCTGATGGTCACCGCCCTGGCCCTGGGCCTCTCGTTCACCCCGGCCCGCCGCCTGGATCAGGTGGGCGCCAGCCGGCTGGGCAACCTCTGCCTCTACCTGGTCCTGGCATCCATCGGCGCCAGGGCGGACCTGGGCGCGCTGGGTAGAGCCCCGGCCATGGTGGGCGCCGGAGCGCTCTGGCTCGGCTTCCACGGGCTCCTGCTCCTGGTGGCGGGGCGGCTGTTGCGTGTGCCAGTGGCCCTGCTGGCCACGGCGAGCCAGGCCAACATCGGCGGCCCGGTCTCTGCTCCACTGGTGGCCTCTGCCTACAACCCGGGCCTGGCCGGTGTGGGCCTGCTCATGGCGATCCTCGGCGGAGTGGCCGGCACATACCTTGGCCTGGTGTGCGGCTGGCTCTGCAAGCTGGCTGCCTAGCCCTACCTCCCAAGCGCGCGCTGGATCGCCTGGGGGCTGAACCCCACCATCACCTGGCCCTTGATCACAAACGTCGGCACACCTCCGCGCGGGTTCACGCCGAGCATGTTGCGGCGGGCCACAGCGTCATGCTCGATGTTCTTCTCCAGGTAAGGAATGCCCACCTTGGCGAACCAGGCCCGGGCCGCCTTGCACGCGCCGCACCATGAGGTGGAGTACATCAGCACCCTGGCCCGCGGCTGCTGCTGCGGCTGCGGCTGCGGCTTTCCCCGAGCCTGCACCTCCTGCTCCAGACGCTCCCTGCGCAGGCGGGCCTCCTCCCTCTTTGCCCTCTCTGCCTTCTCCGCTGCGGGATCCTTGGCAGCCCTGGGCTTCCGGACCCTGCCAGGCTTGCCATGGAGCTTGACCGTGATACGCCCGCCGCGCTCGCGGCGGATCTCGCCGCCATGCTTCTTCTCCACCCTGGGCAGACGCACGTTGATATGCATGGGCGGCCCGCGGCGCACCACCAACTCACCCGAGGGCAGGCTGTACCTGGTCACCCCGCCGTCGCTGATCTCCGTCTTTTTCTCCGCCTTCTCCTTTGCCTTTTTCTGCGTATTCTCTTCTGGAGTAACCGGAGCCGCCACGGGCACCGCCGGCGCGGCCCTGGGAGACAGGAGGTTGAACATCAGGTAGCCCCCCGCTCCGCAAGCCACCAGAAAGAACAGGCTCGCTGCCACCATGGTAAAAGCCGACCCGCCCCCGGCCCGCCTGTCCTCATCGATGCAGAGTTGACACCGGCCGTCCTCCCCGGCGGGCTGGCGATGCACCGGGCAGAGCTGGATCGGGGTGAAGTCCTGAGGCATGTAATCGCGTGGGCTCATGGTCGCTGTAAGATCTTACCCCACCCTCCCCAAGTTCCTACTCCTGGTCTATCCTTGCCCCATGCCCCCCTACCTGGCCAAGGCCCTGCTGCTCGTCGCCGCAGGCCTGTACATCTACTGGGACTGGGTCACCGTCTGCCGGGTCCTGGACGGGCACCCGCGGGCCAGGGAGCTGTCCAGGGCCGTCTTCGGCCCCGCGGTCATCATGACCCTGGCCCTGGCCAGCAACGCCCTGGTCTTCATGCAGACAGTGCTCATCCAGTACGAGATGGTGGACATGTACCAGGTGCTCGATGAGGGTGGCTCGGTCTGGTTCGAGCTGGCCCGCCGCCAGGTGGCCGTGCTGGCCGGAACCGCCAGCCTGATGCACATCGTCCGGCGCGCCCTCCGCGGAGGCTACGCCGACGAGGAGAGGCCGGCGATGATCGTGGGGGTGAAGGTCCAGGCCCGTATGTACCGCCGGCTCGCCCGCGAGCACTGGTGGGCCGTGCTCGGCCTCGGCACGGTGTTCGGCGTGGCCGGCGGCTCGGGCCCGGTGCTCCTGCTGGCCTTTGAGCTGACCCTCATGTGGGCCGGGAGCGAGGCGATCCTTCGCTGGAAGCGCCCGGTCTGACCTCAACTCGCGCCAGATCGCTGCAGGAAGCTGTGGAAGTGCCAGTACTGCCCCAGGATGTCGATGACCGCCGGGAGCAGGCGGGGTTCCTCGCGCAGGGTCGCCTTGAGGCACCGCCTGAACATGGCGCTGCCCTCGGGCGTGAACCGCTCCCGCGCGAAGGCGAGCAGCCGGCCAGTCTGGTTCATGAACTGCATCTCCATGTCCGGCCCGCCTTGAAGCGGGTCAGGCATCCGCTCCACCGCCCGCACCCAGTCCATGAGGCGCTGGCCGAACGTCTCAGGCGCGTAAACCCGCTCCAGGAATCCAAGGTTCGAGCGCACCAACTCTTCAGCGCCGAAGTTCTTGAACTGCACGTTGCTCGCCATCTGCCACTCGCCGGAGAATTGCCCGCTGGCCAGGCGGCCCTCTGCCTCCAGGCGATCATGCAGCGGCGTGCCGGGGGGCGCGTTTAGCAGGCTGGACGCCACGATGGGCGCGGCGGTCTCGGCGACGAACCGCTCCAGCTCCTGGAACACCCCCTCGTCGTCGGCGTCGAATCCCACGATGACGCCGAGGAATGGCACCAGCCCGTGGCGCACAATACGCGCCACCCTCTCCAGCGGATCGCGGGCCAGGTTCGAACGCTTGTTCACCTCCCGCAGGCCCGCCTCACGCAGGGTCTCCAGGCCGAGGAAGAGGAACCGGAACCTCGCAGCGGCCATACCCTCCAGCAGCTCGGCGTCGTCGGCCACCTGGAGCGTCACCTGGGTGGAGAAGGTGACCGGCTCGTCCTGCCGTGCGTTCCAGGCCCCCAGCGCGGCCAACAGCCGCCTGGCCCTGCCCCTGTTCCCGATGAAGTTGTCGTCGGAGAGGGTGATCCCCCGGAACCCGAGGGCGTGGGCCGTGGCAACCTCCGCCAGCACCTGCTCGTCCGACTTCATCCGGTACTCGTGCCCCACGTACTGCACCACGTCGCAGAAGTCGCACCGGTTGGGGCACCCGCGGCTGGTCTGAACGCCCAGCTGGATGTAGTTCTCCGGGTGGATGAGCGACCAGTCGGGCGCGGGGCTGCGCGCCAGGTCCACATGCTCCTCCTGGGCGTAGGTTGCCCGCGCGATCCCCCTGCTCCACTGCTCCAGGAAGGCGGGCCAGGTGTGCTCCGCCTCCCCGATGAAGTGGTGGTCGGC
>CAZCFB010000090.1:4836-18870 GCA_964497805.1 uncultured Kofleriaceae bacterium | reverse complement strand
CCTCCAGCCCGATGTCGAAGCCGCTGATGTCTTGCAGCCACAGGATCGGGATGCCGTCGTCGTTGCACGCCCGGCTGAAGGCGCTGATCTTGGCGATCCCCTCCCGGTACAGGATGCCGCCCGGCCGGGAGCGCCCCTGCAGCCGCGGGTGCGGCATGAGCGACTGGTTGTTGGCGATGATGCCCACGTACAAACCCCGGATGCGCCCGATGCCGGTGACCATCTCCAGCCCGGTGTGGGGCATCACCTCCAGGAACAGCGAGCTGTCCACCAGCCGGGCGATGACCTGGCGTACGTCGTAGAGCAGCCGGTGGTCGGTGGGGAAGAGCCCGTTGATCTCCGCGGACGGGAAGCGTGGCGCGGCCGGGGCAGCCCCAAAGCGGTAGTACTCCACCGCGGTGGAGGGCAGGCTCTTTATCTCCTGGCGGATCTTTATCAGCGCGATGCGGTCGTCGGGCACCCGCTCGTCCGCGCAGTTGGAGATGTTCACGTGGATGTCAGGCCCGCCGATGGAGAGCGACGTGATCTGCTGCGACTTGCTGCCCTTGATCAGGGCCGCGCCGGCGATGACCATGTACGCCTGCTCGGTCATGTACACCTTGTCGCTGATGATGGGCATGTAGCCGCCACCCGCGATGCAGTCGCCGAACACGCCCGCGATCTGCGGCACATGCTTGGCCGACAGCAGGGAGTTCATCTTGAAGATGTTCCCCGCCCCCTTCTGCCCGGAGAAGGTGCGCGACTGCTCGGGCAGGAAGAGCCCTGAGCAGTCCACCAGGTAGATCACCGGCACCTTGAGCTTCAGGGCCATCTCCTGGGCGCGGATGATCTTCTCCGGCGTGCGCGGCCACCACGACCCGGAGGCCACGGTGTTGTCGTTGGCGATGACCACAGTCCACCGCCCCTCCACCTGCACGTAGGCGGTGATCACGCCCGCCGCCGGGGAGGTGCGCGCCCCTGGCCCGTCGCCGAAGGTCTCGCCGTAGTTGACGAAGGTGCCGATGGGGAAGACCCGGCTGCCTGGATCTTTCAGCGCATCGATGCGCTCCCAGGTGGTCATCTTCCCCTTCTTGTGGACCCGCTCCACGTACTTGTCGCCCCACCCCTGGTGGACCTCGTCGCGGCGTGAATCGAGCGTGCTGTTGAGCTCGCCCATGGACTCCAGGTTGCTCTGGTAATCCTGCTCGGCCATCGCCTCCTCGGCGGATGTACCCAGCGGATGAAGGATCACTTTGGCCATATGCTTCCTCTACCTATCCGAGTAGCCGGGCGATGAAGCCCGTGTCGTAGTCGCCCGAGGCGAACGCCTCGTCCGCCAGGATCTGCAGGTGCACCGGGATGGTGGTTTTAATGCCTTCAATCCCGAAGCTCTCCAGCGCCTTGATCATGCCCAGGCGCGCGGCGTCGCGGTCATCGCCGTGCACGATGAGCTTGCCGATCATCGAGTCGTAGAACACCGGGATGCGGTAACCGGGGCGAACATGACTGTCCAGGCGCACCGTCACCCCCTCCACATCACCGGGAGGCGTGAACCCGACCACCTCGCCGGGCGACGGCTTGAACCCGTCGTACGGGTCCTCGGCGTTGACCCGGACCTCGATGGCGTGGCCAGTGAGCTTCACGTCGTCCTGGGAGAAGGAGAGCTCCCCGTTGGCCGCCACCCTGAGCTGCTCGATGACCAGGTCCTTGCCCGTGACCAGCTCGGTGACCGGGTGCTCAACCTGCAGCCGGGTGTTGACCTCCATGAAGAAGAGCTCGCCCTGGGGGGAGCGCAGGAACTCCATGGTGCCGGCCCCAACGTAGCCCACCTCGCGCATGGCGTGGCAGACGATGCCGCCCATCTTCTCGCGCGTCTCCTCGTCGATGACCGGCGAGGGCGACTCCTCCACCAGCTTCTGGTGGTTGCGCTGCACCGAGCACTCGCGCTCGCCCAGGTGCACGACGTTGCCGAAGGAGTCGGCCATGAACTGGAACTCGATGTGCCGCCCGCCCTCGATGTAGCGCTCCATGTAGAGGCCCGGGTTGCCGAACGCCTTGCCCGCCTCCATGGAGGCCGCCTGGAACGCCTCGGCGAAAGCCGCCTCCTCGCGCACCACGCGCATGCCCTTGCCGCCGCCCCCCGCGGTTGCCTTGAGCAACACCGGGTAGCCGACCTCGTTGGCCAGCTCCCGCGCCACCTCCAGCTTGCTGACGATCCCCTCGGAGCCGGGGATCACCGGCACGCCGGCGGCCTTCATAGTCTCGCGCGCCGTGGCCTTGTCGCCCATGAGCCGGATCACCCGCGGCGCGGGCCCGATCCAGGTGAACTTGAGCTGCTCGCACAGCTCGGCGAACAGGGCGTTCTCCGCCAGGAAGCCGTAGCCCGGGTGGATCGCCTTGGCCTCGGTCTGCTCCGCCGCCTGCAGGATGGCGGTCATGTTGAGGTAGCTCTCCGCGCTCTGGCTGCCGCCGATGCAGACCGCCTGGTCCGCCTCTTCCAGGTGCGGGGAGGTGGCGTCGGCCTGGGAGTATACGGCCACGGCCTCCACCCCGATCTCGTGGCAGGCGCGGATCACCCGCAGCGCGATCTCGCCCCGGTTGGCGATGAGGATTCGTTTGAACATGGGCCCTCTGAGTCTAGTTTGCGCCCGATTTCTACCGCGCCGGAGGCGCCACGACAAGAGGCCCAGCTGTGCTACCCTGTTCCGCTACCAAGGAGGCCCCCAATGATCCGCTCCGCCGCCCTCGCTGTTGCTGTCTGCTTGCTCGCACCGCTCTCCGCCTGCACAGGGACCAAGGGGAGCGGGGCCGCCAAGACCGAGGCACGGGAAGTCGACAAGTTCTCGGCAATCGAGGCCGGCGGCGCCCTCTCCCTGGACGTCACCGTCGGGCGCTCTCTGTCCCTGCAGGTGACCGGCGACGACAACATCGTGCCTCTTATCACCTCCGAGGTGCAGGGCGAGCGCCTGGTGCTCAAGTCCACCAAGCCGTACTCCAGCAAGCTCCCCGTGAAGGTGACCGTGAGCGTACCGGTGATCACCCTTGTCTCCCTCTCCGGCGCGACCCGGCTCAACATGCGGGGCGTCAAGGGCGACAGCCTGCAGGTCAAGCTCAGCGGCGCGGCCAGGGCCCAGATGGAGGGCAAGGTCGGCAAGCTGGAGTTCACCGGCAGCGGCGCATGCAAGGTCAACGCCCTGCAGCTGCACGCGGGCATGGCCATGGTTGAGATCTCCGGCGCGGGCGAGGCTGAGGTCAGCGTGGTGGAGAAGCTGATGGTGAAGATCTCCGGCGCGGGCAAGGTTCGCTACCAGGGCACGCCCCAGGTGACCGAGGAGATCAACGGCGTCGGCTCGGTGAAGGCGATGTAGAGGGAGCTCAGGGTGGCTCTTCCCCGACCCAGCGTCACGGTTGGCGCGCTGGCGGTGGCCCTCATCGCCACCCTCCCCTACCTGCAGACCGGCGGCTTCGGCCTGGTGGGCTATGACGATCCGTGGCTCATCAAGGACAACGCCCTGCTGAGCCAGCCCTCGCCTGGAGCCCTGGGCCAGATCTGGTTCGATCTGGACGCGAGCACCCGGCTTCGCCTGGGCGCGGAGTATCTGCCCGTGCGGGACATGTCCGTAATGCTCGATCACGCCCTGTTCGGCCAGTCGTACGGCCTGTTCCACCTGGTCAACGTGCTGCTCTACGCCCTGCTCTGCGGCGTGGCCGTGCTGGCGCTAGCCCGCTGGACACGCGACCCGCTGCTGGCTGTGCTCGCCGGGCTGCTGTTCGCCATGCACCCCACCCACGCCGAGGCGGTTGCCTGGCTCTCCGAGCGCAAGGGCCTGCTGGCCGCCCTGTTCGCCCTCGCCTCCGCGCTGACCTTCGCGCGCTGGGTCAGCGCCGGGACCGTGGCCCGGGGCCTGGGCTGGTTGCTCCTCTCCGCCCTGCTGGTGGCCCTCTCTTGCTGGAGCAAGGCGGTGGGGGTGGCCTCTGTGGGGCTGTTGGCCGGGCTGCTGCTCTTCTTCCCCGGGCAGGCGGCGAGCCTCCGCCGGGCGTGGGCCGGGCTCGCGGCGGTGGCGGCGGCTGCGGCCCTGGCCCTGGCGCCGGTGTATAGCGTGGGCCAGGCCCTGGTGGTTGAGCAACAGCGCCACGGCGAGGACCTGGTCTCGGGCGCCTGGCTGGGCATGCGCATCCTTGGGCTCAACCTGGCCCACCTGACCTGGCCCGCCAGCCTGGGGATCCGCTACGACCTCCCAGTTGGCGCGCTGGCGGGGGTCGCCGGGCTCACCTTCACCCTGGGCAGCGTCGCCCTGCTCCTGCTCGGTCTACGGCACCGGGCGCGCCGCCCTGCCCTCGCAGTGATCAGCCTGAGCCTCGTGACCTTCTGGTCCTTCTACCTGCCTGTTAGCCAGCTCGTCTTCCCCCTGCAGAACCTGGCCGCGGACCGCTACCTGCTGTTGCCGAGCCTGGGCCCCTGCCTGTTGTTGGCCCTGGGGCTCACCAGGCTCCCGTACCGCAACCTCGGGCTGGCTGCGGGCCTGGCCCTGGCCCTGACTGGCGGGATCTTGAGCGCCGCACAGGCCGGCACCTGGGCCACCACCGAGAGCCTGAACAAGCAGGCCCTGCGGGCGCGCCCCGGCGACCTGGGGGCCCTGCTACAGCTCTCCGCCCTGGAGCGGGACGCCGGGGACCTCAAAGCGGCCCACGCCTACCTGGAGCAGGCCCGGGCGCGCCATGGGGAGGTGAGCAAGGTCCTGCTCCACAGGGCGCTGCTGCTCATCCGTATGGGGCAGCCGGAGCGGGCCATCCCCGCCCTGCGCCGGGCAGCCAAGCTGGATCCCACGGCGGACAAGCCCAGGGCCAACCTGGCCATGCTCCTGATGAAGCGGGGCCCGAGGCACTTGCCCGAGGCCCTGGACTGGGCGCGCCGGGCGGTGTGGGTTCGGATTACACGCCCCCACAACCACCGTACCCTCGGCATGGTGGCCCTGGCCGCCGGCAAGCTTGAAGAGGCCGAGACCGCCTTCCGCGGCGCCCTGGAGCGGCAGCCGCACAACCCGGTCAACTGGTACAATCTCGGCCTGGCCTGCGCCCAGCGGGGCAAGACCGCGGAGGCGAAGCGCTACCTCGCCGGTGCCTTGAAGCTCAGGCCGGGCATGAAGCGAGTCACGGATCTGTTGAGGGAGATGGAGAGGGCCAAGAAAAGGTAGCGGGCTGCGCCCCGCCGGAGGGAGGATTCGTCAGGAGCGGTCCGGGTGCCAGGCCGGCTTGCGGCGCTCCAGGAAGGCGGCCATCCCCTCCTGCCCCTCCTCGCTCATGCGCAGCCGCGCGATCATGTCGGCCGTGGCCGGCCCTGCCGTGTCCAGGTCCTGGTCGCCCACCATGCGCACCATCCGCTTACAGGTGGACAGGGCGTCCGGGCCGCTGGTGAGCAGGTTGCCCACGTACTCGTCCACCGCCGCGTCCAGCTCCTCCGCGGGCACCACCTTGTTGACCAGCCCGCACTGCAGGGCCTTGGCCGCGGTGAGCCGCTCGCCGGTGAGGAAGTACTCCCGGCCAAAGCGCTCCCCCACCCGCTTGAGTACGTATGGCGAGATGCAGGCAGGCACCAGCCCGATCTTCACCTCTGAAAAGGAGAACACCGCCGTGTCCACGGCCACCGGGATGTCGCAACACGCTACCAGCCCCGTGCCGCCGCCGATTGCCGGCCCGTTGATGCGCCCCACCACCGGCCGCGGGCAGTCATACACCTCGCGCATGAGCTTCGCCAGGTTCAGCGAGTCCTCGTAATTCTGCTCATACGTATAGGTAACCACCTTGCGCATCCAGTGCAGATCCGCCCCCGCACAAAACGCCTTCCCCTCGCCCGAGAGCACAACAACCCGAACCGACTCGTCGTCATTGATCGCCGCGAAAGCCTGCCGCAGCTCCGAGATCATCGTGTCGTTGAAGGCATTCCGGATATCAGGCCTGTTCATGGTGACCCGAGCAACACCCGCTTCCACATCAAGCCGAACCGTCTCAAAAGAACTCATTTCCCGTTTCCCGTTTCCCGTTTCTAGTTTCTAGTTCGCTTTCGCTTTCCAGATCGCCCCCAACCTGTCCCCTATATAAAGGTCCCCCTTCCAGTAAGCCACGCTCTTCGGCGTACTCGTGGCGCTCCACTTGAGCACCTCAGTGAACTTCACGAAGTCCTTCGTCGCCAACACCCGCAACTGGAAGCTCTTGAGCGCCTTGATCTTGTCCACCTCGGCCTCATCATGCGTCATCACCAGGAACTCTCCGGTGTCGCCCACAGGGTAGACATCGAGGATGCGCTTGTTGGGCAGGATCGCCTTGATCCCGCCCTTGTCGTCGATGGCCCAGGTGCTCCAGATCAGCTTGGGCACGGTGAGGATCTTCACCCCGCGGGCGATGCCCAGCTTGGCGGAGATCGGGTGCGTCTCGAACACCCAGGCGTTGTTCAGCTCGTGGGTCTTGGCCAGGTCCGTGCGCTTGGTCCCGTCGAAGGTGGCGTTGATCAGCTCGGTTGGGTTGCCGGCGTTGTTGGAGTGGTAGCCGAACATCCACATGGTCTTGCCGATGGGGAGCAGCCGGGTCCAGCGGATGTCGCCCACCTTCTGGTTGCTGCGCCGGTCGTGCACCTTGAAGGTCTTGCCCCGGTCGGCCGACTTCCACATGATCGAGTGGATGTTGCTCGCCTTCCACTCAGCGGAGGTGGCGCCCGAGCCCACCGCGTACCAGGCGCCACCGAAGGTGACGCAGTCGTGCACATGCACGCCCTGCTTGAGGGTGCGGCTCTTGAACCACGCCTTGCCGCTGGGCTTGACGTAAACGTTGCCCAGCCAGGCGTCCTCGGTGGCGTCGATGCCGGCCATCACCAGCTCGCCGTCGAGGATGCGGTACGCCTCCAGGTGCTCCTCCTGGGTGGTGAACTCCTTGGTGATGGTGGTCTTGGCCGGATCGGTGAAGTAACGCATCTCGATGGGCGTCACGCGGCCCAGGTTGTAGGTGGCGTCGCCATAGCCCAGGTAGAGCCGCCCGCCGTACACCACCAGGTCATGGATCGACCGCTCAAACTTGTAGTGGGCCAGCTTCTTGTAGCCGGCGGCGATGTAGTCCTCGATGGGCTTGGCCCAGCTGGCTGGCGCGCCGAAGGTCTTGCCAGCCACCGTGACGCTGGCGTCCGGGCCTCCGCCATCCAGGGCCACGGCCCCGTCGGCCGGGACCGCGTTCTCGTCATCGTCACTGCAAGCCCCCACACCCAGGGCCGCCACCAGAACCACCACAAGCCAGCGCCTCATGTTCTCACCTCCAGGAACGCCCAAGGCTTCCACCAGATCTCATCCGAGGTCAAGTGAGGTATCATCCCCCAATGCCTCGCCCACGCGCGCTGATTCCGCTCGCCATCCTGGTCCTGACCATCGCCGCCTGCGGCCGCTGCCCCCAGTCCATATGGGGCGACCTCAGCCCGATCCAGGGCACCACGGTCAAGCCGTTCTCCGGCCACGCCCGCGACGCCGCCGATGCCAGCGCCCGGGCCCTCACCCTGGTGGCCAACGCCGTACAAAAGGGCGCCCTGAGCTGGGAGGGGGATCCCGAGGGCGAGGAGCGTTCCTACACATGGGATCTCCTCACCATGACCGCCGCCCTGCGCGGGGCCGCCGGCAAGGAGGCCGCCTTCAAGAGGGCCCTCACCGAGCTCATCCAGCGGGAGATGCCGGGCGGCGCCTGGCCCACGCTGAAGATCCCGGAGACTGCCGAGGACGAGACCCCGCTCAAGGCGGGCCACGCTGTGTCTGCCGCGGCGCTGGTCCTGCTGGGCGATCTCACCAGGGACGGTCTCGAGCTGCCCGGCCTCAAGGAGCGCCTGGCCCGGGGCGTGGCCTGGCTCAAGCAGACCTGGCAAGCCGACGGGACCCTGCTCATCGCCCCCAACTCGGACCGGATCTCCACCGAGGTCACGGCCCTGGCCACCCTGGCCGGCCTGGCCCTCATGGACAAGCACCCCTGGGCGAGCGCGCGCACCCTGGCCAGCGCCAGGCTACTCACCCGCGCCCTCTGGCAAGATGACCACTTCGCGCGCGGGCTCGTGGGCCCAGAACGGAAGCTGGACCCCGACTCAACGGGCCCCCACACCCACACCGCCCTGGCGGTCCTGGCCCTGGTGCGTGCGCGCAAGCAGCTGGGCGAGGCGGCGCCCGACCCGAAGGAGTACGACCCCACCGACTGGCTCCTGCGCCACTTCTCCCGGTCCAACGTAGTGGGCGGCGTCACGGTGCGGGGCCTGGGCGGCCGCCTGGTGGTGCACGATCAGGCGGGCCTGCTCTACAGCTGCTCCGGCGGCGCGGTGGCCCGCAAGGAGGACACCATCCGGCTCACCTGCCCCTCGGGAGAGGTGCGCAACGCCGAGCCCATCGTCTGCGCCTCCCCGTTCAGCAGGTGCGGCAACAAGGTGGACGCCATCCCGCCCGGCGCGCGCCCCGTGCAGGCGGTGAGCGCCCGGGTGACCCTCCTCGGCGCCATCATGGCCCGGTCCCTGGGCCACACCGACAAGGCCAAGGCCCTGTTGGAGGCTGCCCTGGCCATGCAGGTCCCCAACGGCGGGATCATCGAGGTGGCAGGCCCGGCCCGCTCGGCGCCGGACAGCGCCCTGCGCTACCCCCTGAACCACCGGGTGGTGCAGTACGGCAGCACGGCCATGCTCGCCCTCGCCCTGGCCGGGCAGAGCCCCTTCACCATCAGCCCCCCCGGGGCCGTCCCCCCCACGCCCCTGGACGTCAAGCCCCCGGCCCCCTCACAACGTGTACCCCTTGTGCAGGAGCTTGGCCTGCTGCCCGATCCCCCCACCGGCTGGGTCGCCTCCGCCGGCCCGGACCTGCTCCACCTGCAGGCCCGCACCCGCGCCAAGGGGTGGGTCCTCTGGTCGACTCCCCCTCGCTCGGACCTCACCACCCCGGCCGCGTGCTGGAAGCTGCGCATGAAGGCCTCGGGCAAGGGGCCCTGGGATACGCTCCAGTTCAAGATCACTGACGCCGCCGGGCTGGCCTACGGCCTCAACATCCCGGGAGCCATCGCATCCAGGGAGCGGCGCCTGGACCTGCCCCTCTCCAGGCTAGGGCTGCTCTGGTCGCAAACCGGCCACGCCAAGGGCGCCTTCCTGCCCCAGCGCTTCCACCTGGGCGTCGTGGCCATGGGCTCCGAGGCAGTGGCGGACAAGCAGGTGCTGCTCAAGGCTCGCGGCCTACGCCTGGTGCCCGGCGACTGCGTGGAGGGGGCGCCCATCCGCTTCCACCGCTCCGAGGTCACCCCGGAGGGCTCCAAGGGCCGGCAGCCATACCTCGACGAGGTCACCTTCAAGGACAAGAAGGCCATGCAGGTGCGCTACAACATCAGCGAGGCTGGCTCCTGGCAGCGGGTGGTGGTCCAGGACCACTGGAACTGGAGCTGCGTCCGAGCCCTGAGCCTGCGCTACCACACCCTGCAAAAGATACCGGTTCAGGTGGTGCTTGAAGACCACCAGATTGACAGCGGCTACCGCCACGGCGCGCGCTTTTACGCCGAGGGCGTACTCACCCCGTCCGAGGAGTGGCGGGAGCTGCGCATGGACATCAACGCCTTTCGCCCCTTCGACCCCAAGGACCTGCGCCTGCTCAACGGCCGGCACCTGCGCAAGGTGGCCATCGCCTTCCCCCGCACCCCCAATTCGCGCCCGTCAGGCAAGGTCTCCCTGCTCTCCTTCGAGGCCCTGGCCGACCAGGACGATCTCGTGGAGGGGGGGCGGTGCAGGTAAGCGCAAGGCACGCCCTGGCGGCGCCGCTCCTCCTGGCCCTGGCGCTGCCCCCGAAACCCGTGGCGGCCGACGCCGCGCCCACGCCGGCCCAGCTCTACAAGCAGGCCCGCGCCCTGGCGAAGCAGCGCAAGAAGGCCCCATGCGACGCCATGTTCGAGGAGGTGCGCGATACTCTGGAGCGCGCCCTCAAGCGCTCTCGACGCCTGCGCCGGAAGGCCTTCAAGGATCCCGCCTTCAACGAGCTACGTGGCACCTGCATGTACCAGCGCCTGGCCCGGGGCCTGGACCTGGGCAAGCCCGCCCACCGCCGGCGCATGCTCCACGCTGTGAACTGGCACGGCACCAACTGGGGCACCAACGCCCCTGGCCCCACCGACACCATCACCTTCAAGGGCCGCCGGGCCACGCTCCAGGCCATGAAGCTCAGGAACGGCTGGCCCATCAAGGGCACCTTCTCCCTACAGGGCGGCGCCCTGTTGATCCGCGGCAAGGCCAAGGCGCCCAATGGCAAGGTCTACCCCGTGCAGATAAAGCTGATGTTCAACCCCGAGGCCTGCGCCCTGACCCTGAACGGGGAAGTGGTGTTCAGCGACACGCCAGATGAGTGCAACACATAGCCGCGCGCGAGACCTCGCCCCGTTCCTGATCCTGCTCTACCTGGGCAGCGCCGGATGTACCTTCGACACATCCGGGGCCCTCTTCACAGGATCCGGAGACGAACCGGACCAGTTCACCAGCGTCCCCCAGGAGCTGGGCCTGGACCTCTCTGCTGACCTGGAGTGGGACACAGCCAAGCCGCCTGACGCGCTGCCGGACAGGGCCACCCCCACGGACAAGCCCACCCCCACGGACAAGCCCATACCCACCGATAAACCTATTCCCCTGGACAAGCCCACCCCCCTGGACAAGCCCATCCCGCCGGACAAAGCCGTCCCGCCGGACAAGGCCATTCCGCCGCCGGACAAGGCCATCCCGCCGCCGGACAAGGCCATCCCGCCGCCGGACAAGGCCATTCCGCCGCCAGACAAGGCCTTACCGCCGCCAGACAAGGCATTCACATGCCCTGCCAAGTGCAAGAACAAGTGCGCTGGCGGGGTCTGCGAGGTGGACTGTTCATCCAGCTGGACAGGCTCCTGCGCCTGCCCGGCGGGCATGCCGTGCAAGGTGGCTTGCGGCGCCACCAAGTGCTGGGGCCATGTGGACTGCTCCAAGGCCACCTCCTGCTCCATCACCTGCGCCACCTCCGCCTGCAAGCAGATCACCTGCGGCACCGGCCCCTGCAACATCAACTGTTCCCCGCTGAGCTGCTACGGCCCCATCACATGCGGCAAGGGCCCATGCAAGGTCACCTGCGGCGCCGGCGCCTGCCAGAACATCAACTGCGGCGCCTCCTGCGGCTGCTCCATCAATTGCCACTTCACCGGCTGCTACGGCAAGATGAGCTGCCCATCGGGGCCTTGCTCCTGCGGCGCGAGCTGCCCCAAGTGCACCAAAGGCGACAAGTGCACGCCCTGCCCTTGAGGGTGATTCAGCCTGGATTACGGGTTCAGGGTGCGTACACAGCGAAAGCCGACAAGGTTGTTTCTGATTGATGGAGAATTGGTATTGCGAGTTGCCGCCCGAAGGTGCTTTGGGGGGTCCTGCCATGTCCCACCGCGAGTTACTCGATAGGTTGTCCCAGCCCCAATGGGATCTATAACCGCCGTGGTACCGAGACTGATCTGGTACCAGTCATGGGTCCACTCCCAGACGTTGCCTGCCATGTCGTACAGGCCCCAAGCATTGGTCATCATCCCGGCCGCCGGATGCGTCTTGCTACCCGCGTTGCCATTGTGCCAGGCGATCTTGCTCGCGTTGGCGTCCGGGGAAGTGCAGTTTTTGATGCTGCCGTTGTAGAAGGCGGTGGTGGTCCCCGCCCGATAGGCGTACTCCCACTCCGCCTCCGTGGGCAGACGGTATCCCGGGCATTTGTAGATCTTCGCGCTGGAATAAGCCGAGGCATCAGTGCAGGTGATAGATGCTCCGCTCCCGGAGCATGTGTAGCAGGCAGTCTTGCTCTCCTTCTTGGAGAGCGCGTTGCAGTAGGCTGCGGCCTCGTGCCAGTTGACCGTCTCCACGGGACAGGAGGGCCCACAGGAGGAGAACCCGGAGGGGTTGCGGTTCATCAGGCTGTTGAACTGCGCCTGAGTTGTTTCCGTTGCGGCAATACTGAAGTCATGTGTCAGGGTGACCTTGTGAGGCGTCTCCTTGGGCCCCCCTGATTCACGGCACTTCTCACCTGAAGGCGAACCCATCTGGAACGAACCGGCCTTGACGGTGACCCACTTGGTCTTGGGCGGGAGGCTTCGAACCACGCGGAAGCCGAATATTAGATTTGTATGACTGGCGCCGAAACCGCCTCGAAAGGCTGCCCGCAGGAACTTTGAAGCAAAATTGTAACCGCCGCCTCGGTGGACATGGTAGGAGTTTGGGTTCGATGAGGGCCCTGCGGGATCCGTAATCGGAGAAGTGCCGAGGCTTTGTGCATAAAAATCGTGGCACATCTCGTGCACGTTGCCTGCCATATCATATAGACCCCAGTTGTTTGTCGCCTTCTGTTTCACTGGGAGGGTTTTGCTGTTCGAATTTTTATCGTACCAACTTATCTTGTCAGCATTGGTATCCTGGCCACTGCAATTGGCGAGCTGTCCATTATAGAGGGAAGTGCTAGTCCCTGCTCGGTAAGCATATTCCCATTCGGCATCAGTCGGTAGCCGATAGCCGGGACAGGAATAGATACTAGCACCAGCATACGATGTAGCCACAGTGCAACTGGTCGAACTGCCGCTGCCTGTACATTTATAGCAGTTAGTGAAGTTGTTCTTGTCAGATAAGGCGTTTGCATACGCGGCCGCCTGGTGCCAGGTGAGTTGCTCCACCGGGCATGTAGAACATGTTGAGAATTTTGAAGGATTGGTGGAAAGCAAGCTGGTGTATTGCGTTTGTGTAACTTCTGTCGTTTGAATTTCAAATGGGGTGGTGAGTGTGACTACATGCCGATCCTCATCAGTTTCCCTGCAGCTTTCATCACCAGGCGACCCCATCATGAACTTCCCAGCCGGGATCTTCGCCCAGGTGCCGTAGGTGTCCTTTGTGGTGCAATAGGTCGTATCCAGTTTGCACTTGTCATTGCACTTGAGGGTTCCTCCGGCTGGGAAGCTTTTGGATATGCATGTTGCGCTGCCCAGGTCTGAACCATCGCACTCTTCCGTACCGTTTTTCACCCCGTCGCCGCAGCCCACGCTCACTGGTCTACGTCCCTTGCCGCTGTTATAGAGCCAGGCGATCTCTTTGACAGTCAGAAGCCGGTTCCAGATGCCGACCTCGTCCATGTGGAGTTTGGTGAATTCATCCCTGGAAGTCTTGTATCGACAGCCCAGGAGGAAGTTGTACTTGGGTTGAAGGCTCAGGCTCTGGGTGGTGGTCTTGGAATAGACCGGGGTCGCTGAACCATCGATGTAAACCTTGAAGGTGGCACTGTTCACGTCGAAGACCAGCGCGGCCATGTGCCACTTGGCGTCATCGTATTTGGTGCTGGTGATGTAACCGGAGGCTCCCACCACATCTACCGTCAGTGCGCCTGGGCCGCTGGATTTCGAAGATCCCGTACCCCCAAAGTTGAAGTGCCCTTCAATCCCCCCCAGCGCACCGATCTCTGACGAAAAGATCCGGCCGGCGCTTGATGTCACGAGACTCCATCCGCCGCCACTGGAGGTGCTGCGAAACCAGAATGCCGCCGACAACTTGGAGTAGGCGGCGCCAGCACCCACACCCGTTTCGATACACGAGTATTTTCCATCGAACTCTGCGGACGCCCCCATGACTTTCACCGGGGAGGCAGTCAGGACATGGGTTCGATGTCCGTGCTTTTTGTTGCCTGATACGTCCTCCGCCATCGAGCCCGTGGTTTCATCGAGCGGGTAGTACGCCAGCAATCCGGATTGTAGACACGGGGCGTAATCGAGGGTGCAGCTCTTGGTGCATGTTGGCGTCCCGGTTCCGTGGCCCAGACTGGCGCAAGTTGTGCTCCCAAGGGCTGTACCGTCACACTTGTCGCTGCCATTGATCACCCCGTCGCCACAGGACGAGCATTTGCCTCCTGTGCAAGCGACGCTGGCGCAGTCCGCCCCTGCCTTGCATGCCTTCCCAAAAACGCACTTGGCGCAGGTCCCTCCCCCGCAATCAATGTCTGTCTCCGCGCCGTTCTTCACCTTGTCCGTGCAGGTGGCCTTGGCACA
>CAZCFB010000090.1:0-4736 GCA_964497805.1 uncultured Kofleriaceae bacterium | reverse complement strand
CCGCCGCAGTCGATGTCTGTCTCCGCGCCGTTCATCACCTTGTCCGTGCAGGTTGGTTTCATGCACTTTTGGCCGCTGCCGCAGACCCCGGAGGTGCAGTCACCGGCCCCCGCACACCCCTTACCCTCGCCACACTTCGGGCACGCCTTTCCTCCGCAATCAACGTCGGTCTCATCCTGGTTTTTTGTCTTGTCGCTGCACGTGGGAAGGGGCGCATCCGGAGTTAGCATGTCCGGAATGAGCTTGTCCGGGACCACCTTGTCCGGCAGCGCGCCATCTCCAACGTCGGCAGCCGGCCCGTCCGGTTTCACGATGTCGAGCCGCATATCCAGCACACCTTTGTCCTTTGCCCGGACGCATGTATTGGACAGGCAGACCAGCCCAGAGGTGCATGTGCCGTTTTCGAAACACGGCTCACCTTCACCTCCCTTGCTCTCGTCGGAGAAACAGCCTGCAAGTGAAATCAATGCGGTAATAGCCAGATAAGGAGCGCTTCGCAGCATCCGCGGCCTCATGAAGTAGTCGGATTTAAATTGATTGCATGGACATGATAGGACTGTTCACAGACAAGAGGCAACCGCCCCAGCCCGAGGGCTGCCCGGGAACGGATCCAGCTGGATGGCCGCGCTGGCCGGGACATCGCCAATTGCGCGCTAAACATAAAAAAACCCGCCGAGGCCAATGACCCCGGCGGGCGTGATGCTTGAAACAGGGAGACCGTTTACAGCAAAGCGGCCTTGTACCCGTAGTTAATGATGCCCGGGTGCCCCTCCTCGCTGATCTTGCGGAACTCCAGGCGGCACTTCATGCCCACCTCGAGCTTGTCGCCCTCGCGCCAGTCCGCGATCATGCAGGTCATCCTGGGGCCGTCATCCATCTCCACCATGCCCACCACGTAGGGGGCCTGGTCCGAGAAGGGTGCCGGCGGCACGCGGATGACCGTATAGGTCAACAGCGTCCCCTCGCGGCCCATGGCCTTGGTCTCGAACTCACGGTGACCACAGGCGTCGCACACCTTGCGGGCCGGGAAGAACCACTTGCCGCACTTGGTGCAAACCGCGGCCTCGGTGCGGTAACGGTGGCCGTACTCTCTCCATGCTCTGGCCGACGGCATCACATCACCTCCAAGATATGGCAGACAGAGCTTGCGCCCGTGCCGCCCATGTTCTGGGTCATACCGACCTTGGCACCTTCAACCTGGCGCTCGCCGCACTCGCCGCGGAGCTGCCGGACAACCTCAACCGCCTGGGCAACGCCCGAGGCGCCGACCGGGTGCCCCTTGGACTTCAGGCCGCCGGAGGTGTTGATGGGCTTGGAGCCGTCACGGGCGGTCTCGCCCTTCTCGGCTGCCTCGCCGCCCTTACCCTTCTCGAAGAAGCCAAGGTCCTCGGTGGCGATGATCTCCGCGATGGTGAAGCAGTCGTGCACCTCGCAAAGGTCGATGTCCGCCGGGGTCTTGCCGGAAATCTCGTAGGCCGTGGCGGCAGACTTCTTCACCGCGTTCAGGCTGGTGAGATCCGCGCGGCTGTGGAAGGCGATGCTGTCGGTGGCGTGACCGGAGCCGAGGATCTTCACGGCGCCGTTCTTGGCCAGCGACTGGGCCTTGTCGGCCGGGCAGAGGATGACCGCGGCCGCGCCGTCGGTGACGGGCGAGCAGTCGAGGATGTGCAGCGGGTCGGCCACCAGCACCGAGTTGAGCACCGCGTCCACGGTGATCTTCATCGGGAACTGGGCCACCGGGTTCAGGTTGCCGTTGGCGTGGTTCTTCACCGCGACATGGGCCATCTGCTCCACGGTGGAGCCGTACTTGTGCATGTGCGCCACGGCCATCATGGCGTACAGGCCGGGGAAGGTGACCCCGTTGAAGGCCTCCCACTCCTGATCGGAGGCGGTGGCCAGGGCGTAGGTGGCCTCGTCGCCGCCCACGTCGTTCATCTTCTCAACACCGCCCACCAGCACGATATCGCTGGCGCCGGAGGCGACCTCGAAGAAGCCGCTCCGCATGGCCACGCCGCCGGAGGCGCACGCGGACTCAACGCGGGTGGCGGGGCACGGGGCCACGCCGAGGTATTCGGCCATCATGGGGCCGATGTGCTCCTGCCCCACGAACAGGCCGGGGGACATGGAGCCAACGTACATGGAATCGATATGGTCAACGCCGGCGTCATCGATGGCGCCGAGGGCTGCATCCACGAACAGGTCGCGCATGGAGTCATCCCACAGCTCACCGAACTTGGTGATGCCGACGCCGATAATGGCTACGTCTCTCATTTTGGCGTCTCCTTACTCGGCCTTGAGGATCTTGCCGCGGAATTTGGCGTACTCGCCGTACTGCAGGTAGATCTGGTTCTCGTCCAGCATCGTCCTGGTCTTGACGGCCAGGTCCTGCACCTCGGTGATACGGTCAGTGACGTTCCAGATGAAGGCGTCGGAGCCGGAGCCCGAGCCGTAGGAACACATGAGGATCTTGTCGCCAGGCTTGGCCACATCCAACACCGCGGTGAGGCCCAGGGGCGACGCGCCGGAGTAAGTGTTGCCAAGGACCGGCACGAGCCAGCCAGTGACCAGCTGCTCATGGGTGAAGCCCATCTTCTTGCCCACGCGCATGGGGAACTTGCCGTTGGGCTGGTGGAACACCGCGTACTGGAAGTCCTCCGGCTTGTAGCCGGACTTGTCCAGGATGGCCTGGGTCGCGCCGATGGTGGTGCGCATGTAGGCGGGCTCGCCGGTGTAGCGGCCGGCGTGCTGCGGGTAGTGCTGGTACTCGCGACGCCAAAAGTCGGGCGTATCGTGAGTCCAGGAGTGGGTGACCTCAAGCTCGGCCACCAGGTTCTCGGAGCCCATGATGTAGGCAGCCGCGCCGGCGGAGGCGGAGTACTCAAGCGCGTCGCCAGGGGCGCCCTGGGAGGTGTCCGCGCCGATGGCCATGCCGTACTTGATGTCCCCGGCCTTGACCTGGGAGCAGGCCACGTACATGGCCTCGGAGCCAGCCTTGCAGGCGAACTCGAAGTCGGCCACATGGATGTGGGGCATGGCGCCGATGGCCTCACCCACGATGGTGCCAGACGGCTTCACCGCGTACGGGTGCGACTCGGAGCCGATGTAGAGGCAGCCGAGATCGTCCGGGTTCACCATGGGCGCCCGGTACATCGCGTTACGCGCGGCCTCAACCGACAGCGTGATGACGTCCTGGTCCGGAGCGGGTACAGATTTCTCCCGCAGGCCCAGGCCCTTTTTGTAGCTCGGCGCGTCCGCGCCCCAGACCTTGGCGATCTCCTCCACCTTGATCCGGAACCGCGGAATGTTGGCGCCATAGCCGACGATGCCAACAGTCATGCTTGTCTCCTTTTCCTCGGAATATTCACTCTCATTTCATCGGGCATTTCGCCCGGCTGGTCATTCAATCAGGTGCGACTGCTTTTAGTAGTCAGAACACGCTAAGTGCCCTAAATTCGGCGGCAACTTACCAACAGGAGGTCGCGCGAGTCAACATATGTGAAAAGGTGCACCTGGCTTTATCTGGTGCAGCTTTTCACGTTTGTCGATGGAGCGAATCGAACGACGTTGTTTTTTTCAACGTCCCGATCCGGTACAATGGATGAACATCCCCTCAATCGGAGCAGAGCACCATGAAAAGACTCGCTTTTTCAGTATGCCTACTCCTCGTGCCCGCCCTCGGGTGCGGCGACGAAAGCGCCACCATCGCGGAGATCCGCGCGGCCCTGGAGAAACCGAACGGCGGCCTCGACTTCTCAGACGGGCTGCCTGCCCTCGGGCAGGCTGAGCTGGCCCAGATGGATCCATCCCTGGTCGACGCGATGGATCTCATCGAGCCGGGCATGCAGCTGCTTTCCGGGAGCGGCGCCACGGGCAGTAAGTGCCCCAACGGCATCCTCAAGGGCCACTGGTTCAGGCTGCACCAAGAGGAGCCCTTCGGTCTCTTCCTCGGCACCTGGATGAGCAAGGTCACGCCCACCGGGGGCCTTGTCCTGGGCTTCTGGGGCAAGAACAAGGCCGGCAAGCAGGTCTTCTTCGGCAAGGCGGTCAACTACCAGGGCAAGTTCGTGGCCCTGCTGTCCGGCACCTACGACAAGAGCGACTTCTCGGGTAAATGGTTCAACAAGAGCAACAAGGGCCGCCTGGGCGGCAAGGTGCTCAAGAACGTCTTCCTCGGCAAGTGGGCCAAGTCCTGCCCGCCCAAGTTCATCAAGGCCTGCCACCCGGCCAAGGTCCTGTCCTACAAGGTGGGAACCACCGGCAGCGGCGGCGCGGTCTCCGCGGTTCGCCAGGACGCCAGCAAGTCCCTGGGCATGCCCGAGCACAACTGGGGCCTGGCCAAGCCGGTGGACAACACCGTCAACTTCACCTCCCTGGGCAAGGGCGGCGCCATGGTCCTGGACTGGGGCGGCCCGGTGAAGGCCAAGCAGCTCTGGGTCATCGAAACCTCCTGGGGTGACCACAACCAGGCCGGCTGGAATTGCGCGCGCTACCCCGAGAAGGTGGAGGCCTACGTCAGCAAGGACGGCAAGAGCTGGACCTTCCTCGGCACCGGCTGCCGGGATTCAGCGTTCAAGCTTTCTGGGTGGTTCCGCTACACCAAGCTCATGGACGTATCGGACTACGGCAAGAGCTACATGGGCGACGGCTACGATGTGGACGGTCTGGACGTGTGCGGGGGGCAGAAGGGCCACACGTACTTGTCAACGTACGGGCAGGCCACGCCGGTTCCGTAGTAG
>CAZCFB010000089.1:0-19238 GCA_964497805.1 uncultured Kofleriaceae bacterium | reverse complement strand
AGCAACAGCCGTGCCAGGCAGATCGCGGCCGAAGAGGACTCAGGCTTTCACTAAAAAAACGCGCAGTTATCGCACTCAACCAAAGGCGGGATCCAGTAAGATATAGGGGGGCGCCCCCCCCGGGTGGAGAGTGTACCCCCACGTCGTGACAGGCCGCGTCCTTTACGGGTAGCAGTAACCGCACCCCATGCCCGAGCTTGTCGTGCATTTGGATCCAGACGGACAGGGGCCGCCTGCATTGACGTCGCACACCTTGAAGCACCGGCCATTGGGATCCGAAGAGCTGTAGGAGAGGCAGAGCAGGCCGCCTGCGCAGTGCGTGCTGGCATTGCACGACTTGCCCAGGGCCGCGCCCGGCACACACACCGGCACACCGGCCGTGGACTTGAGACAGGTCATCCCTGCCGGGCAGCCGCCGGCGCCGTTGCACTTGGCCACCGTGCACTTCTTGCGGCAGACCTTGTTCACGCACACCAGGGGGGCCTTGCAAGGGCAGGGCAGGGCGCTGTCCGCGACCTTGCCGGGCAGGTCCCGCGGGCCGGCATCGCCAGCGCCGGGTTGGGGCTGTTCAAGCTCACCGGGGCAGGCCAGGGTCAGAGCTGTCAGCACGAGCAGGGAGGCGAGGCCGCCTCGTCTTGCATTCAATCCCGATTACCTCCAGGCCTGATTATGCCTCATCCAGGCTCGCAGGCGGGTCCGTTGGTTTGCCAACCGGGGATACAACTTGACCGTCAAGCTGTTTGACCAGTGCCCGAAAGCTGCTGCAATACTGTGGACGTCCCAGCTACCCAACCGCCAAGGAGGAACCCCATGGGCAAGACCGAGTTCGACGAAGCCGTACAGCGGGTCAAGACGCTCCCGAGCGCCCCGTCCAACGACATGCTGCTGCAACTCTACGGGCTCTTCAAGCAGGCGTCCGCTGGCGACGTGACCGGCAAAAGGCCCGGCCGTCTGGCGTTCAGGGACCGGGCAAAGTACGACGCCTGGGCTGCCAAGAGAGGCACCTCCACCGAGGCCGCGCAGGACGGCTACGTCGCTCTGGTCAACGACCTGCTGCGCAAGGCGGGCATGTGATCGCATAGCCGTTCCAGTACCCTATACTGGCCCAATGAGGAAAATTTCATCTCGCGCGGCGACCTGGGTCCGGGTCCATATGCAGACCACCTGTCCGCGCTGCAGCGCCGTGGTGACGGTGAGTGGGCCGGATCAGGAAATCGAGTGCCCCACCTGCGGCGGGGCGCGTCCATTTAGCAGGGTGTTCTATTTCCATATCCTTGATTCTCTCAGCGAGCGGCTGGATTCCGGGCGAAGCTCAGGGCGATGGGCACTGCTCGACGGATCGTTGTTTGGGCAGTGGCAGGCCAGCGCGCCGTGCTGTCCGGGGTGCGGGAAGGGGATCCGAGCCAGGCAGGTCAGGCCCGGCCAGCGCAAAGGGATCAGGTGCCGCTCCTGTGGCCTGAAACTGCGCACCGAGCCGCCGCCTGACTGGCTCAAGGAAACCTACGCCCCCCTGGTCCAGATCCTTGTCCCTGCACCACCCGCCTCGCCAGGCGCGCAGGAGGGCAATGGCGGGCCGGTCTATAGCTGCCCTGCCTGCGAGAGGAGCATCGAGCTCTCCACCTCCTCTGCTCGCTCCGTGACCTGCCCGGGGTGCGAAGCCCTGGTGTGTCTGCCAGAACCGGTCTGGCGGACGCTGCACCCGGTGGAGCCCCAGCGACCGTGGCTGTTCTGTCTGGACCGGACCATGGAAGCCCATGAGCCCACAGCGACGCCGCCGGTGATGCAGGACGGCGTCGTCCGCCTGGCCGAGGGACCGTTCAAAGGGACGCCGCTCCCCAAGTCGGTGAGCGAAAAGGCGGTGACCATCGTTTATGACGTACGGACCACCTGCAGGTATTGCAGCAGCGGAATCCCGATTCATGGACCCCGGCAAGAGGTCCGTTGCCCCTCTTGCGGATCGGTGCAGCAGCTCGACAAGGCCTTTTGGCGGCTGCTGCTCGTCTCCCCCCACCAGGACTGCGAGGAGGCCGCGGAGGAGAACGGCGGGTACGGAGAATTCGCCAGCCTCAACGGTTCCATCTTCGGAGACTGGCATGTATGCCGGCCTCACTGCCCGCGCTGCCTCGAGAAGGCCCCCCGGAAAAAGATCGTGAAGGGCGAGGACCGGCGCTGGTCATGTCCCGGCTGCGACGCCGCGCTCCGCACCTCTCCGGCCCCGGGATGGCTGCAGGACGCTTGCCCGGGCGCGACCCGCATCTTGACCGCCGAGGACCCGAGCCTTGAAGGGGCCGCGGCCTCGCAGGCTGCCAGGGTCGATTCTGGATCCACCGCGGCGCTCCTCTCATGCCCCCACTGCGGCGGCGCCCTGAGCCTGAAGGTCACCTCCCCACGGATCTTCCCGTGCCCGTACTGCCAGGAGAGGACCTACCTCACCGACTCGCTGTGGCAATCGCTGCACCCCGCATGGCGTACAGGGCGATGGCAGGCCCACATTCGCGGGCGGCCCCTGGAGACCGTCCGCGTGGAGGACGAGGGGGACATGATCAAGGCGCCCACCCCAACAGGCGTCTCGGAATCGGCCATCTGCGTACAGCTGGAGATCACGACGCGATGTCCCCATTGTTCCTCCCGCGTACCGCTCAACAGCCCCACCCGAGAAGCAGTCTGCCCTCGCTGCCTGGCGAAGCTCGCCCTGGATCACAGACTCTGGGTGCAGGTCTTCCGCACACCGGTGATGTACTGGGAGGAGCACCTGAGCGACTACGGCAGCGCTGGCGGCGGCTGGAGCCTGCTGACCGGGCTGCTACGCGGCGCCTGGCAGGTCACCGACCCAGCGTGCCCTGGTTGCGGGGAGGCCATGGCGGGCAAGGTCCCCTGGAGCGAGCCAGAGGGCCGGCGCCCCTGTCCGGAGTGCGACGCTGTCCTGCAATGGACCACGCCGCCAAAGTGGCTGAGCCAGGCGCACCCGGAGGTCATGCAGGTGATCTGCAAGTCAGGGCCGGACCCCTCGGGCCACGACCAGGATGCCGATACGCTGGGATCGGCCCACATGGCGTGTCCTGCCTGCGGCGCGCCGGAGCGGATCACCGCGGCCTCGCCCCGCATCGTCAGGTGCGGACATTGCAGCAGCGATCTCTACATTCCGGATCCCCTGTGGCAGACCTTCCACCAGGTGCAGGGCATTGAGCGGTGGTATGTGGTCCTCTCAAAGCAACAGCCGGTGTCCGAGGCGGGAGAGCCGTCGGATCGAGAGATCCAGCCCCACAGGATCCTGTGCATGCCAGACGACCAGGCCACAGCTCGGAGGACAGGATGGCGCGCCTGGCTGGGGGCTATATTTGGCGGTTAGTGGGGTCCTCTTCAGGCGCCTGCCAAGAACCACGGCCCGGCCCTGGGTGCGAGGGTGGTAAGCTCGGCGAATCCATGAATGATGATGATCGCGCCCCGGCTAACGGGGAGCTCGCGGCCGGAGGCGGAGCTGACGGCACGACAGGGGCAGGGGTCCAGGCGGAGCTGCGCCCGGGGGGGAACCTGGCCGGGGCGGACCTGCGGGAGCTGGACCTGAGGGGGCTGGATCTGCGGAGGGCCTGCCTGGCCGGGGCGGACCTGAGCAACGCCCGGCTCGACGATGCCTGCCTGTGCCAGGTGGACTTCACCGGCGCCAACCTCTAGGGGGCGCGGCTTCCCTTCTCGCAACTGGACGGCGCCCGCCTGGACAGGGCCGACCTCACCGGGGCGGTCCTCACCGGCGCCAACCTGAGAGGGAGCACCTGGAGTGGAGCCCGGGCAAAGGGGGCCCGCCTGGCCGGAGCCTCGGGCCTGCCGCCACGCACCCTGGAGCACCTGGCTGAAGGGGGGGCCATGGTGGGAGGGCGCGCGTGGGCCGTGGGGCTGGCCGCCCTGGATGTTTGGGCCCGGCGCCACGGCGTCGTCCTGGTCACCCTGGCCTTGCTCCTCGTGGGCGCGGCGGCCGTGGCCACGGCCAACTGGGTGGGGCACGAGAGCAGCCCTCGCATTGTGTATGGACAGGCCACTGGCCCGGAGGCCCTGCTGTTCGATATCGACTGCGGATCGTCCTCAGATCCGCCCTACAAGGACAGGGGCGGCTACGTTGCAGGGAAGCCGGGTAGACTGAAAGACAGCGTGATGATCCAGGGGCTGCAGGCAGGGGGCCCTCCGGCGCAGGCGTACCGGACCTTCCGCCAGGGAAAGGAGGTGGCCTACCGCTTCCACGTGGGGCAAGGGTGGGTGGCGGTGGAGCTGCACTTCCTTGAGGATCGGAAGAAGCGGAAGAAGCGGATGAGGGCCTTTGACATCGTGCTGGAGGGGCACCGTGTAGCCCGGGCCTTCAAGGTGCTCAAGGAAACCTTCCCCCGGCGGGCCCTGGTCCGGCAGTGGAACCTATGGGTGGACGACGGCGTGCTCGATGTGAGGCTGATGGGCGCCAAGAGCAAAGCTCGGTTGAGCTACCTGCGCGTGCGGCGGCTGGAGGTGATGCGCGGGCACTACCGCCGTCGGGGGCACTGACGTGGCGCAGATCAGCCGGGAGCCGGGAGCCGCCTCCGGTGGCGCGGTCAAGCGGGCCCTGCGACGCCGGTGGCCCCTGCTTGGCCTGCTGGCGCTCATGCTCTACAGCTCGGCGGCCCACGTGGCGACGGTGCAGCGAGACACGGCGCCTCCCTACGTGGACTCCGCGGGCTACTTCCGGGAGATCGTCTACTGGCACTCCCTGATGAGGGACGGGCGTTGGGCCAAGCTGGCCGAGCGCCTCGAGCGGCAGGACGCCCGCCCCCCGCTCTCCCGGCTGATCACCGCCGCCATCGTCACCGTGGCCGGGGACAGGTCCCTTCGCATGGTGCGCCAGAGCCAACTCTTCTACTTGCTGATGCTGCTTGCGTGCACCTACGGTATCGGCGTCCGGCTCACAGGCCGTGGGGCGAGCGGGCTGCTGGCCTGCGTTCTGCTTGCGGCCTACCCCCATGTGTTCGGGCTGAACCGGCTCATCTGGATGGATCCGCCCATGGCGGCCTTCATCGCCCTGAGCGTGCTGGTGCTGCTCTGGACCGGTGGCCTGCGGCGACCATGGCGCTGCGCCTTGCTGGGGCTAACACTGGGGCTGGGCATGCTCACCCGACCCACCTTCGTGGTGTTCGTGGGCGGCCCGGTGGCCTACCTGGCGGCGGAGTCGTGGCTGGTGGCCAGGCGCCTCGATCCCGCCCAGAGGTGGGCGCGCCGCCGGCAGCTCCTGCGGGGCATGAGCCTGACCATGGCCGTGGCCCTGCTCGTGGCGCTCCCCTGGTACCTGCACATGAGCCGGGCCCTGATGGGGAACCTCCATTTCAACGCGGGCATGCAGGAGCTGCCTGGCCGATCCGTGACCACCCTCAAGAGCGCCACGATCTACCTCGAGTACCTGCACCGCAACCAGATCGGCAAGTGGCTGCTGGTCCCGCTGGCCGTGGCGGCGGTCCCCTTCTTGCGGCACGCGTCCTGGCGCGCGCGGGGTGTGCTCGGGCTCTGGTTCCTCCTCCCCTTTCTGTTCCACACCTTCGTCATCACCGGCGTGCAGTGGAACCGCTTCACCATGCCCTACCTCCCGGCCCTGGCCCTGATCTCTGCGGTGGGGCTGACTCGCTTCCGCTTCAGCATCCCCTGGCGGGGGGTGGCCCTGGCCGCGGGCGCCCTGGCCGTGGCGCTCATGGTGACCCGGCCCTACCTGCAACCCAAAAAGACCTGGCAGGCGCGGAGGCCGTGGCACCGGGTGAACAAGGCCGGCATGGTGCGTCCCCTGTTATACGACCCGCCGCCCATGCGCCGGATCTTCTCTGGACTCACGGGGAAGAAGCGGCGGCCTTTGGTGGGGCTCTTCCCCAACGATCAGGCCCTCACCACCATCATGGAGGCCTGGGCCCTGTCCGACGGCGTGAACCTGCAGTTCGCCACCCCGTATGAGCGCAACAGCCCCACCTGCCTGCGCGGGCGGCGGTCCAAATATCCGGCCCGCTTGCTGGAACCAGCCCACTACACCTGCTTCGACTACATGGTCCAGCAGCTACAGTTCGGCAGCACCTCGTTGCGCAAGACGGGGCGCGAGGGGCTGAAGATCTTCCTCAAGCAGTGGCCCAGGATTCAGAAGCGGCACTTCAAGCTTGTGCACCAGCACTGGCTCCCCGGTGGCAGCCTCTGGCTTGTGTTCAAGAGAACGCCCCGAGAGCCCTGACCCACAGCGGGGTGTGAGCGGGGCTATGTCGGCGCGGTGATGGGGGAGGGCTCGTTGTCCAACACTTTCTGCCACTCGTCGCCGGAGAGCAGCCCCCGGGTCCCGGTCTTGACCATCTCCCCGTTGTTCTGCACATAGACCTCCTCGAACTCCTCGTAGGTGACGTCGCTCTCGGAGTCGGCCAGGATCTCTTCGGCGGTGACCCCCGGGTCCTCGGCAGCCAGGCCCTGTGCCATGTCCACGCGCATGTCGTCGTGGGCGTTGTCGTAGATTATCCGGGCGAAGTCCTGTGGCGCCTGCTGCTCGAACACGGCGATGTACTTCTCTTCCATGCCGGGGTTGGTGCTCATGTACAGGCCGTGGACCCACTCGCGGACGCTATGCGGGAGGAGCTTGCCCAGCTTGCCGAAGCCCTTCTTGATCAGCTCGCCGGAGAGCTTGCGCAGGGACTGGTTCACCGCGGCCATAACCTCGCCCTTGAAGACGGCGCCCAGGACACTGTCCAGCTTGGCGTTTATGAGGGGCTTGAGCCACTTGTCAAACGCCTTGTTGAGTCCGAGGCTGAGCAGCATGTCGAAGCCCATGAAGAGGGCGGAGACGAGCAGGTCCATCCAGTTTATACCCACGAAGACCGTGGGCATGCGGGTGGGGATGATCAAGCCCGTCGGCCTGGGGAAGAGGCTCCAACAGTTGAGCATGGGCCCCCAAAGCCCGACGCTCTTCTCCTTGCACTGCACGGAGAAGCTGCCCAGGACGATCTTGGAGGAGGCCAGGGGGATGATCACGGGGAGCAGCACCCACCCCGGCAGCGGGAGCGGGACATGGGGGATAAGCCAGGAGAGGTCGTGGTAGTGCTTGCAGGGCCAGCGATCCTCCACGAACACCGTCTGGTCCGGGAAGGCGCCTGAGTTCAGCAACCAGTGCATCGTCCCCCCCACGGCGTGGTTGTGCATCGGCGAGGGCAGCGGCGGCACGGGCGGGGTCGGCGGGATGCACAGCTGGTTGTGCCTGTCCCAGCCAACCATCAGGTCCCACTCGGTTATCCAGGGCAATGGGAATCCGCTCATCTAAACCTCCTCTCCTGTCAGTGTCTCGGGCAGCAGCCGCACGTCATAGGGGGGGTGATCCGTGGCCGGGCCGGACAGCAGCCAGCGCGCCACCACCACCACCAGGCCCTTGGTGGGCATCACGCACAGCAGGTCCGGCTTGGCCGGGAGCTTCCGCGTCTCACCCCCGGTGCCGTACTCCAGGGTCACCGGCAGGTTGGGGACGACCACCTCCACCGGCCCCGCCGGGTGCATGCCATCCAGCCGCAGCACCTGCCCCTCAGGGTAGTCGGGCAAGATCAGCGAGGGGTGGGCGCAGTTCCAGAGCCTCGGGAGCACATCCGGCGGTCCGTCGCCATTTCCGGCGACCCCGGCGGCCAGGCGGAGGGCCCAGGTCAGCCGGTAGAAGGCGAACCCCGCGGGATCCGGCTCCTGGTCGGGGGAGGTTACCGCGTGGGCGGGATCCTCCACGTTGGGCAGGGGCCGGCCCTCGAATTCGAACCCCTCCATATTGGGGGTCCACCCCTTACCCACCGGGTTGCGCGTAAAGACATGGTCCAGCTCCCACTGGTCCTGGAACGTACCGCCGAAGGCCCGCTCGTAGGTCAGGGGCATGCGCGAAAAGGGGAGCGGAGCCGTGGCGGCCCACCCGCCCTCCTGGCGCACCCACAGCCGGTCGCCGGTGACCAGCAGGGAGAAGGTGCGCGATCCCAGGGTGAGCGTCACGGGGAGGGACTGGACCTCCTCGCCACCCGGGGCGCAGGCCTCGCCCAGCACCACCAGGTCCACCCCATCCTTGTGGAACACTGCGTCGTTTTCCCAGAACCCCTCATCGTCGTCACGGTCCAGCTCCAGCACCGGCTCCTGCTCCGGCGCTGGCTGGAGCACGCCCTCCTGGAAGGTGAACGTGGCCTTGACCACGACCTGGGTGCCCCAGGGAGGCGGCTTGGTCATCTCCTGATAGCTGAACCCCGTGGGCATAACCGCGCCCCTGCGGATGAGGACCGCGTAGGGGGTCTTGTTGTCGATCTGAGGCTTCATTCGGCTCCGTATTGCTTGATGAAGTCCGGGTTGCAGTTGAAAAAGATCTTCTCCCCGTTGAGGCGCAGGTCGCTCTCCGCGTCCACCTCGAACCTGCCGTCCGTGGAGAACTTCGTGCCCTCCTCGGTCTTCACCTCCAGCCTGCGGCAGGACAGCTTGACATCCTCGGTGGCCTCCATCTCCAGCCGCGCGCCGCGCAGGCTCACCACCGGGCCGTCTCCCGTGAGGGTGATGCGGACCTCCAGGTCGTCGTCAGGAGAGTAGATCTCCACAGCCTCGTCCGAGCCGGCGCGGGCCATGACGATCCTCCGGCCGGAGGGGAGCTGCTGCTCCGGCGCCAGGTCGGGTGTGTCCTGTTTCTTGGTTGCGGGATCGTTCATCCTGTCACCTTCCTCGTCTTACTTTTGAACCCTGGGGCTGTTTTTGATGGTCAGCTAGAAGATATCACAGCCAGGTTGCATTCAGCATCGGGACGCGCCCCCGGATCCGCCAGTTACCGTCCACCTCAATTCACCGAAAACGCCCCCTGGTGAAGATCACCCGCTAATCGGTATACTTGTAGACCCTCACCGCCGAAGGAGTGCGACGTGGCTGGCAAACAGCGAGACGTGAAGGTCACCTTTTCGCCCCAGGAGGAAATCGGGGCCAAGCTCTATGTGCTTTCCTTCTCGGGCGAGGAGGGGATCAGCCAACTATTCCGTGTGGAGCTGAACCTGGCCGCCGAGGTGGACAAGACCATCGACTTCTCCAAGCTGGTGGGCAAGAACGGGGTGCTCACCCTGGAGAACGACCAGGGTACTCGCTACCTGCACGGCATGCTCTGCCGCTTCCAGCAGCGCCACCGGGATCGCAACTGGATGGTGTACTCCGCAACACTGGTGCCCCGCGCCTGGCGGTTGAATCACAAGCGGGACAGCCGCATCTTCCAGAAGAAAACCATGCAGCAGATCGTGGAGGAGGTGCTCAAGGCGGCCAAGGTGGACAACCAGTTCCGACTCAAGGGGAACAAGAAGCCGCCCAAGCGCACCTTCTGCGTCCAGTATCGGGAGACCGACTGGAACTTCGTCTGTCGGCTGCTTGAGGAGGAGGGCTTCCACTACTACTTCGAGCACCAGCAGTCGAAGCACCTGATGCACATCTCCAACGACGCCACCTACCACCCCTCCATCTCCGGCACCAGCGACAAGCTCGCCTACCACCCGCCCACCACCGCCCCCAAGGAGGAGGCGATCATCAGCCTGTTCTACGAGGAGCGTGTACGCACGGGCAAGGTCTCCCTCAACGACTTCACCTTCCTCAAGCCGGCGCTGGACCAGAAAAAGAAGGACAAGGAAGCCGTCACCGTGGACACGGACCTTGAGCTGTACGACTACCCCGGGCTGTACCCCTTCTCGGACGAACACGAGAAGGGAGACAGCCAGGAGCTGCAACGCAAGAAGGAGCACACCGAGGCCATGCCCGACATGCGGCTGGAGATCCTTCAGGGCCAGCGCAAGGTGGGCACCGGGCGCAGCGACAGCCTGCGCCTGACAAGCGGCTATGCCTTCACCCTCGACGGCTATGATCGCAAGGATCTAAACGAGAAGATGTACCTGCTGCTGCGGGTGATGCACACCGGGGAGAAGCACGGCGACCTGGAGGCCGGCGCGGTCTCCAGCCAAATCCGCTACCACAACAGCTTCACCATCATGCCCAAGGCGGTTCCGTTCAGGCCCCCGCGGGTGACGCCCAAGCCGTACATCAGCGGCTCGCAAACCGCCACGGTGGTGGGCCCGTCCGGGGACGAGATCTACACCGACAAGCACCGCCGGGTGAAGGTCAAGTTCCACTGGGACCGCAAGGAAGGGCGGAACGAGAAGAGCTCATGCTGGGTGCGGGTGAGCCAGCTGTGGGCCGGCGAGGGGTGGGGCGCCCTGTTCACCCCGCGCATCGACCAGGAGGTGATCGTGAACTTCCTGGAGGGGAACCCTGACCGGCCCATCATCATCGGCCGGGTTTACCACGCCACCAACACGCCCCCCTACAACACGGCGGACGACAAGACCAAGAGCACCATCAAGTCCGACTCCACCATCGGCGGCGGCGGCTACAACGAGATCTGCTTCGAGGACAACAAGGGGAAGGAGCAGATCATTACCCACGCCCAGCGGGACCAGAACGAGACGGTCAAGCGCAACATGACCACCAGCGTGGGCAACGACCAGAAAACCACCGTGAAGAAGAACCGCACCACCACCGTCGAGGACGAGAACGACAAGCTCGACGTGAACACCGGGCGCCAGGACGTGACCATCAAGGCCGGCGCCAAGCTGACGGTGCAGGCGGGCACCCGCGAGGTGAGCGTCACCGGAGGCGACTACAAGATTGGGGTGGATGGGGGGAGCATCGTGGGCGAGGCCTCGAAGTCTGTGAGCTTCGACGGCAAGTCCGAGGGGACGACCATCAAGGGCAAGGGCGGCGAGGGGGTGAGGATCGACGGCGAGGGCACGGTCGGCGTCTGCCTCACGGGCAAGGACAGCGTCTGGGCAAGCGGCAAGCATGTGCTCTGTACCGGCGACGAGGACGCGTCCCTGTTCAGCAAGGCCACCCTGGTGCAGGGCACGACCAAGGTGGATGTGATGGGCCCCGATGTCATCATCACCGGCGCCACCAAGGTGACCATCGACGGGGGCGGCAGCAAGGTGGAGATGTCCGCCGAAGGCATCAAGGTGAGCGGCCCCTCCGTGAAGATTAACTGATGGCCGAGGTTTCTGACCCCAAGCGGGAGGCGCTCACCGAGCGGCGCTTCGAGTGCGTCAACTGCGGCATCTGCTGCAGCCACAAGGGGAGGATCCAGCCCTCGGAGGAGAACATCAAGGAGCTGGCCACGCACCTGCGGCTCAACGAGTGGTCCTTCGCCCTGCGCTACCTGCAGGAGCGCTACGACCCGGCCCTGGACGCCTACGTGCTGGCCTTCCGCACCAACAACCCCAACGATCCCAACAACGGCTGCGTCTTCCACTTCAGCCGTTTCTGCGCCATCTACGACTCCTGCCGCACGGACCTGTGCAAGGTCTTCCCCTTCAACCACTTCGATCCTGACGCGGGCCAGTGGGAGGATAATTTCGTCAACGCCAAGGGCGTTTTCTGGTGCAAGGGGGTCGGCCAGGGCCGCACCTGGAGCATCGAAGAGATCCGGGAGCTCAAGGAGCGCTACCACAACCTGGGCGTGGGGTTCACCCGCCACGCCGTCGAAGACTGAGGCGCCGCTCCGAGGAGAGCCGGCTCCCCCCCCGTGGGAGGTCAGGCGCTACTATTTAGAAAAGCCCCGCGCACTTGGCGTAGCGGAACTGGGTCTTGGGCAGCGCGACCTTGTGGCCGTCGGCGCCGTAGAGCATGGGCGTGAACCCGGCTTCCATGATGTAGACAACGTTGGCCTCTTCACTGACGTAGTAGTCCGAGGCGGTGCCGTACGAGGTATTGGCCACCTTGGTGAAGCTCTTGCCGTCGATGGCGTAGTAGCGCAGCTGATGCGGCTTGTTGGGGGCCCCCGGGGTCTTGGGCTTGACCATCACCATGATGTGGGTGCCGTCCGGGTTGGGCCGTGGCCAGACGGCCTCGGTGCTCACTGGCGCCGGATCGGCCGGCAGATCCACCGCGCCTGTCTGCTTGCCCTTGTTGTCGTAGACGTGCCAGCCCTTGAAGCTGGTGACGATGAACCCGGACTTGGTGGCGAATACCCAGCCCGCCGAACCGAGGCCCACCGCGCCGGCGGCCTCCTCCTTCTTGAGCTGTGCGTCCTTGATAATCAGGGTCGTCTTCCCATTGGCTTCCTTGCCCACGTAGGCCAGCTTCTTATTGTCAAAAGACATGGCCGCCCGGTCATTGTTGGTCTTGGTGGTCTCAATCTGCTCCACGAAGACGGTCTCCCCGGGGATCTCGAGCACCCGGATGCCCAGATATCGGATCACGATCTTGGCCCCGTCCCGGGACCAGGCCTTGGCCCAGCCAAAGGAGTTGTACGGCTTGACCGCCTTCTTGAGTTTCTTGGTCGTCAAATCCCCAATGGCCAGCTTCTTGGCCAGGTTGAAGGCCACAAAGGTTCCCTGGGGGGAGAGGGAGAAGTGGCTGGGTGGCTGGGCTACGGCCGAGATGTTGAAATAGGTCTGCACGCCGGTCCCATTCTTGGTAAGGGCCGAGTACAGTTTCCAGTTGGTGCCCTTCTTGCCAGCCTTGTCGTATGCCGATGCGTAGTAAATGCGTTTGGGCATGGCCACCGGCGGGATTGGGGGCATGTCAGGCGCCACCGTACCGTCCTTTTGGGGATCGCCCTTATCCTTCTTATCCACAGGGCCGTCCTTTGGGGGCTCGCCGGAGTCCTTGTTGGCCACCGCCGCGTCCTGATTGCACGCGCCGCTACAGTCACAGTCATCGTCACTGCAGCCAGCCACTGCCAGCAGCATCACCCCTGAGCAAATAGTTACACTCAATCCGCGCATGAACATATCTCCACCTCCCATTTCCCTCGATTACATTGCCTGGAAGATATATTGGCAAACTTTTAAGTCCATCATCGCGGATTTAGCCACGGGGCGCTGGATCTGGCCGGCTACCGCACCGGGGCGTTGAACGAGGTCCTCTGACCCCTGAGCTGCGGCACGGCAAGAAAGGGGAGCAGGCGGCCAAATAACAGCACCGTCCCCCACTAACTCGTGATACTGCTTGTAGGCATGGGAGACCGAGGCAAGGCGCTGGCTGGCCGGAGGGGGGCGTTTTGGCTCGTGGGGGCCATTCTCCTGCTCGCCTGCCTGGAGCTGGTCTGCTTCGTGGGCCTGCGCTTCATCGACGACCGCCTGGACCTGAGGCCGCTGCGCGACAGGGAGGTGCGGGGCTGGGTGAGGTGGTCCTCGGAGCGGCCCCGGGTGAAGCCGGGCGAGGACAGCTCCCTGCCGGTGTTCGACCGGGACCTCGGCTGGGACCATGATCCTCCGGTGCGGGGCGGGGCGCCTCCCACCGCGGCTGGCCGGCGGAGCTACGCCTCCTCCTACGGCGACTCCTTCACCTGGTGCTTCGACGTGAAGGCCGACGAAACCTGGCAGCACCACTTCACCAGGCGGACGGGCAACCGGATCCTGAACCTGGGCATCGGCGGCGCGGGCAGCGACCAGGCCCTGCTCAAGCTGCGCAAGTACTGGCCGTCCCACCCCACCGAGGTGGTCATCTTCGGGCTCTTCCCCAACGACATCTCCCGCAACGTGGGCATGGTGGGGTCCTTCTACCTGGTTCCGCGCTACTTCAACATCAAGCCACGGTTCGTGATTGGCCGGCAGGGCGCCATCGAGCTGTACAACCCGCTGCCCGAGATCCTGGCCAGCGAGGCGCGCGGGGATCGCTCGTGGCTGCCCGCCCTTGCGCGCAGGGACTTCTGGTACAACCAGGTCCTCGATCGCTACGGCTACGACCTGCTGCGCGGCCGGAGCTTCCCGCACCTGCTGCAGGCCGGGCGCCTGGTGGCCGGGATCCTCGGGCATGGCCTGGAGCTCCCCGGCGACGACAACTTCGCCGCGGACCCCTCCTCGGAGGCCATGCGCCTGACGATGCACACCCTGGGGCGCTTCGTCGCCATGGCCAGGGAGGAGCGCTTCACTCCGGTGGTCCTGATCCACGGCACACCCGAGGAGATGGAGGAGGGGCTCGTTGGCCATCTCGTGACTCTCCTGAGGCGCGAGCTCGGCGTGCAGGTCGAGGACGCCATCGCTCTCATGGGGTATGCCCCGGGCAAGGCCGGCGCCGCGGAGCTCTTCTCGCCGGGGAGGCACTACTCCAGCCGCGGCAACGAGGCCCTGGCCAGGGGGCTCGCCCGGGTCCTGCCGCCGCCCCGCGCCGGTCCCTCCAGTCCGCCCACTCCAGCAATACCAGCTCGAGGCCAGCGGTGAAGCGGCGAATCGTCGGCATCGTTGCGATCTCGGCCCTCGTGCTGGCAGGGCTCGGCACCGGCATCGTCCTTGAGCAGGTGCTGGACGATAGTGAGCAAATCCCCAGCTCCTTCGTCCCCCCGGAGGTCCCGGCCGCCAGGAAGTACAAGGAGATCGTGCGTGCGGCCATCCGCGACGGGGACACCCTGTCCAGCCTCTACAGCCTCCGCTCCACATCGGAGAAGATCGTGGACCGGCTGGCCATCAAGCCCGGGGAGGTGGTGGCCGACATCGGCTGCGGCACCGGCGGCCTGGAGCTGGCATTGCTGGAGCGGAAGGTCCCCTTCAAGACCCTCTACGCCCTGGACATCGACGGCGCTGCCCTGGAGTTCCTCTCCTGGATCCTCCAGGCGTCCAAGCTGGAGGGGCGGGAGCGCATCAAGGTCATCAAGTCCCAGCACCGGGACACCACCCTGAAGCCGAACTCCGTGGACCTGGCCATTCTGCTCAACACCCCCATCTACACCCCCGAGATGGGCGAGGCCCGGCTCTCGGAGGCTGCCAGATCATGCCTGGCCTCCATCCACGCGGCGCTGAAACCGGGGGGGCGGCTGGAGGTGTTCGACGACAATACGGGCCACCTGCCCGCCCCTGGCGAGCCGATCTGTCAGCGGATCATCAAGATCCTGGAGCAGCACGGGTTCAGGGCGCGGAGGTGGGAGGACCTGTTGCTGTACGATGATCCCGAGGACCAGCACCACTGCCATGTTGAGTTGGTCCGTGCCAATTGATCCCCTGAACTAACGAAGCAGGTATGATCACCTGATGTCAGGCCGGATCAACATTCGACTCCTCGTTGTTCTCGGGGTGGGGGCCGCGCTCTTCTGCGCGGGATTTTTCTTGCTCCACCCCCCCTCCGAGACGCCGGCTGGCAAGCCGCCTGGTAACTTCCAGGATCTGGAGCTCAAGGTGGAGCGGCTCATGGAGCGGGCCGCAGAGGAGCGGAAGCCGGAGCTGTTCGACCAGGGCGATGAGCTGCTCAGGACAGCCCAGTCGAGTGGCATGGAGCAGGACCGGGTCCTGGCCGCCCGGGCAGCCCTGGCCCTGAACAAGCATGACTACCATCATCGGTCAAAGCATCCCCCGGATCAGGTCCGGGAGCTGGCCGAGCGTGCCCTGAAGATCAACCCGGCCCACCCCCGTGCCCTTGGCGTGCTCACCCGCTACCACATGTACAGCGAGCAGCCCGCCCGGGCGCTGGCCGTGCACCGCCGCAAGGTGGCCATCCGGAAGGGGAACCCGCTGGACCAGATCCTCACCGGTGAGATCCTTCTCCACCTGGACCGTTACGATGAGGCCGTGAAGGAGTTGCTCCAGGCCGAACAGAACGCCCGGCGCCGAGATGACCTGGTGGCCCTGGTCAAGGCTCAGGAAAAGCTCGGCAAGGTCTACCACCTCCTGGGCAAGTTCAGTGAGGCGGAGGCCGTGCTCAAGCGGTCAGCCAGGATCACCGAGAAGGCGTCAGCCAACCAGCGCAAGCTCGTGGCCTGCCCCTATACCGCCCTCGGTGAACTCTACGCCACCACAGGACAGAACAAGAAGGCCGCGGCCATGGACGTGAAGGCCGCCGAGCGGGAGCCGAAGTCTCCCTGGGTCCAGTACCGGGCCGCCATGAAGAGCTTCCGCGTGGACGATCTGGACAACGCGCTCAAGTACATCAAGCGGGCCCTGGCGCTCAAGAAAGATCCGACCTACGCCGGCCTCAAGCGAAGGATCCTTCGAGCCAGGGCGAACTCGGCGGGGCACAAGGATGTTGAAGGAGAGGACCCCAGCCGCGGGCTCCTGGCCCTGGCTGTGGACGCCTTCAGCAGCAACTACTTCGAGGCGGCCGGGCGGCACCTGGAGCAGGCCCGGGCGCTCACCGGCTGGACCGCACAGCTACGGGTGCTGCAGGGCTTCCTTCACCTGCTGGAGAAGAAGTACGAGCTGGCGGACGAGATGTTCCAGGCCGCGGCCACAACAAAGGAGGGCGCCCTGGGGGCAAGCGTGGGTCAGGGGCACCTGGCCCTGGTCCGCAAGGACAATGCCCGCGCCAGCCAGCTGTTGGTCCCGGCGGTCGCCGCCGGCGAATCCCTCTTCAAGGGCCACAGCGTCGACGATCTGGACGCCAGGCCATACCCCTGGATGGTGCACCGCATGGCCCTGCTCGGCCTCGGCTGGGCCGCTGCCAATACCAACCAGCACCGCCAGGCGATCAAGCACTTCGACAAGATCCTGAACAGCATGGATGACGACACCTTCGCCTGGATCGGCAAGGGGAACTCCCTCAACGCCCTGAACCAGCTCGACGCGGCCGAGGCAGCGCTCACCCGGGTGCTGCGGCTGGATCCGGATAACAGGTACGCCACGGCCGAGCTGGCCCTGGTGAAGTACAACCGGGGCGAGGACGCCGCGGCGGAGCGGCTGTTCAAGGCCGCCCTCAAGCAGGAGAGCGAACGCTACACCTGCCCCCACGAGGGCCTGGGGCTGATCTACCTGCGGGCCGGCAAGATCGAAAAGGCCCGGGACAGCTTCAACAAGGCGATCAAGATCAACCCGAACATCGAGTTCAAGAAGTTCAACGGCCTGGCCCGGATCCACATCCGCGAGGGGAAGTACGATAGGGCGCGCAAGCTGCTGCGCAAGTCGATACAGAACTACCCTTACGACGACGAGGCGAAGAAGCTGCTCAAGAGCATAGAGAGGAAGTGAGGCCCGGCTCGGAACGGCCAATTCCGGTGCAATGAAGGGCAGGCGGGTCTGGCGCCTGTGCCTTACCGGCAGTTCTTCTGCTCGGCGGAAGGATCTTCTCGCTCCCAGCAGGGTTGGAAGAGGAAGTCTTCGCTGGGCATGCTACGGCACGAAACCACGGACGGCGCCCCCTTGATGGAACCGGCTTCGGACAGCCACACGGCGTTCTGCTGACAGATAGTGGCGCCTGCCAGGTTGGCTCCCTCGATACGCGCGCCGTACACGTTGGCGTTGAGCAGGACCGCGCCGCGCAGATCAGCGCCTCGCAAGTCTGCATCTTCCAGATTGCTGAATGAGAGGTTGGCCCGGGTGAGGTTGGCCCCGCGCAGGTCAGCGCCATGAAAGGACGCCTGGACCAGGTCCGTATCGCTCAGGTTCGCCCCCTTCAGGTTCGCCTCCCCCACATGAGTGGAGCGCAGGCTCGCGCCCCTGAGGTCTGCCCGGCTCAGGTTGGCCCGGTTCAGGAACGCGCCGATGATCTGCGCGCCGCGGAGGTCTCCGCCTTCCAGGCTGGCCTCGCGCAGGTCCACGTAATAGACGCAGCTGTGGGGTAGTCGGGCCCGCGTCAGCTTGGCCCTGTGGAGATGGGCGCCGCTGAGGTTGGCCCGGCTGAGATCCGCTCCCTGCAAGCTGTGACCGCGGAGCACCTTCATGGTCAGGTCGGCACACTTGAGTTGAGGAGCCGGCTTCCGAGCATGAAGCTGCGCCACCGTCGGCTCGCTCATGACGCCGCACGCCTCAAGCGCGGGGCATGGATTCTGTAATCCCAGGTCCCCATCCTCCACTGCTCGCTCTATGGAATACATGGGCTGCGACTCGGAAAACACAATCAGCACCGCGGCCCATACCGCCGCCCCTGCCCAGCGGGGGCTCCAGAAACGAAAGGCCAGACGCCCTCCTCGGTTCAGCAATGCCACCGGCAGGTAGGAGAGGACAATGATCGGCCCTGGGAGCAGGAAGTTGAAGCGGTGGCTGCCGCTGGACCATATGAGGTTCCCTATCAACAGGCTGGGTATGGCGAGGAGGAACCAGCCAGCGACGAAGATGACGAGCAGGTCGAAGATGTCCAGCCCGTTCCTCCGCTGGAGGCGCACCACTCCAAGCCCGATGGCCGCCAGGAGCACGACCTCGGCCACCCACTCCATGGAACCGGGCAGGGGGGGGATGATGGCGGACAGCGTGTGGACGAGGGTGGTGACAGCGACCACATAGAACATCCGGCAGAGCATGAGGACCCGAATCTCGGCTCCGGGATTCACAGGCGCCAGGGTGCCGTCCATGAGGAGCTGTTGCAGCTGCATGGGGGCGGTGATCAACACCACCGCCAGGGGCACACACAGAAGCAACACAGTCCGGGCCACCGTGCGCCGGCCCGCGCCCGGGGCGAGATCGTGCCGCCGCAAAGCGCCCTCGAGGAGCAGGACCAAGATCCACAGCGGCCAGCCGAAGCTGTGGGAGAGGCAGGCCCCCAGGTAGGACAGCATGGCGCAGGGCCACCAGCGTAGATTCCCGGTCCTGTGATAGCGAAAGACGAAGACCAGGGTGAGCAGGCAGAAGAGGGCCGCTGCCCGGTAGGACACACCGGTGAGGTCAGCGGAATGGTTGAAGCCAGCCAGGGCGGTCAAGAATGAGGCCAGAACTCCGGGAGCGTGCCCCCCCAGGGCTGCTCCGTTCCTGTCCTTGAGTTGATGGGCCAGCTCCAACCAGAGGAGGTAAACCAAGAAGGCGACGCCCAGCGAGACGAGGCTGCTCAGGACCACATAGCCCTGCCAGTGTTCCCGGAAGAGGGGGAGGCCGATCCAGTTAAACAGCGCCACCTCCATGATCCGCCAGCCGAACCCCGCGGGCTCAATATCGGTGATGATGACCGAGTCCTCATTGGTGAGGTAGTAGAACGGCCTCTGGAAGTGCTGAGAAATTACGACAATGCCGAGGAAGAAGAGGACCCCGGCGCCATGGATTGCGCCCCAGCCCACGCGCCGAGGGTTGGGAGTTTCTGGCTGGCTCCAAGTATCGCTCTTTCTTTGCCCCATATATTCTGCGAACCATTGAAACACAGTTCCACGGTGTCAGCCGTGGCAATAGAATCCAATCTCAGTCGGTCTCCGGCCGCTCCAAGGCATAGGAACTGTCACCTCGATTTTCGTTTCGAGGGCAAATACCCGTTGGAAGGGCAGGCGGGTGCGCCAGGATACAGGCGGCTTCTTGCCTGTACTTGTTCACAAAAGACGACGGGGGCGTTGTACG
>CAZCFB010000088.1:5489-19260 GCA_964497805.1 uncultured Kofleriaceae bacterium | reverse complement strand
CCACGGCTCCCACGGCTCCCACGGCTCCCACGGCTCCCACGGCTCCCACGGCTCCTGGTAGATAACGTATTGTCCGGGGCCCAGGCGCCAAACACCCGGCGCTGAGCAGCGCCGCTACTCCCCCTTCTTCACCCGCGCGATGATCGGCTCCACCGGCAGGAAGAGTGCGTGCAGCTCCGCCGGGTCGTACCAGCCTCCCGGATCAAAGAGCCCGGCGCAGATGGGTTCAAGGGTGCACTGGCGGCAAACCGCGGCCTTGCCGTGGGAGAAGTCGGTCTGACGCACAGTGCCCTTGTCGTCCAGGAAGTGAACGATCCGCTCCTCCCCCTTGATGATCTTGCGTGTCTCGGTGGAGCAGTGGGCGTACTCCGCCATGTAGCAGAGGGGGATCCGCTCCACCCTGAAGGTGCACCCTGCGCCGTCCAGGAACGCCATGGCCCTGGCCAGGGAGAGCTCGAAGTGGCTCAGGCGGGCCCGGGTGTCGGGGTGCTTGCGGGCGTGGCCGATGGAGGGGTCGATGTTGTTCCAGACGAAGTGGCGCACGAAGGGGAAGGCCCGGGTCACCCGGCGAACGGTGAGGTCCAGGTGATCCGCGTTGTGGCGGTTGATCACGGTGTTGATGTCCACCGACGCGCCCAGGGCGCCCAGGTTCTCCAGGGCGGCCATGATCCGGCGGTGGGAGCCGGGGGTGCCGGTGAGGTGGTCCTGGACCTCCTCCCGTGAGGAGTGCAGGGAGAGGTGGAAGTGTGAGAGGCCGGCCTCCACCATGCGCCTGGCCTGGGCCGGATCCGACACCTTCGAGCCGTTTGTGATCATACGTACGTGAAGGCCGCGCTCGGTGGCGTACCTTGTGATGGGCGCCACGCCGGTGGAGAGGGAGGGTTCGCCGCCGGTGAGCACCACCCCGAAGTAGCCGCGCTCCACCAGGTCGTCCACCTGCCGCCGCGCCTGCTCCTCGGTGAGCACGTTGGGCGTGGCCGGGTTGGAGCAGAAACGGCACGCCTGGTCACAGTGGCGCACCAGCTGGATGTAGCCGATGTTAGCCACCCGGCGCCTCCTCCACCTCCGCCTCCGTCCACCCGACACCGGCGAACAGGTCATCGTCGTCGTCCAGGGGGCCGGGGAGGCTGGCCCAGGGGAGCTCCCCGGCCTCGCCGTGGTACGCCAGGTACACAGGATCCGCCTGGCGCAGGCCCGAGGCGCGCAGGTCCAGGCCCAGGCGGGCCGCCTCCCGGGCCGCGGCCTCCAGGTGCGGGATCAGCGACTCCCGGCGCGGCAGCACCCTGGGCAGGAGCCGTCGCGCCTCGCCCAGGCCCAGGGCGGGGCTCATGTGCAGGCGGCGCACCCCCAGCTCGGCCGCGCGCCTGACCAGTTCAACCAGGTGGCGGTGGTTGGAGCGGGTGATCACCGTTGTGAGGCCCACCTCCAGGCCCAGCTTGAGGGCGGCCTTCGCCCCGGCCACGGTCTGGGCGAAGCTCCCGGGAGAGCGGGTGTGGTGGTCGTGGATGGCGGCCGCCGGCCCCTGAAGGGAGATGTCCAGGGCGTCCACGCCGGCCCCGGCCAGCTCGGCGGTGTACGCCTTGTAGGCCAGCCTCCTGGCGTTGGTCTGGATAACCACCCGCTGCGCGGACCGCTCGTTCCCACGTTCATTGGCCACCCTGGCGGGCAGGTCGTCCAGCAGGGTGGGCTCGCCGCCCAGGAACAGGACCCGTGGGCCTCGTCCCAGGCGGATCAGCTCCCCGGACTGGGCCGCCGCCTTGACGGTTGCGGTTCGCAGGGCGCCCTGGGCACAGAAGATACAGCGGTTGTTGCAGGCGTAGCCGGTGAGGATGGCGGTCCAGGAGCGGGACAGGCGGGGCTGGAGGGCGGCCTCCATGTGGCGTGGAGGGTGAGGTTACAGCGAGGCGTCGAACCGGCCCCGCGGGTAGCGGCGCAGGCGCTCGCGCAGGGGGAGCAGGGAGAGGCGCGGCGCCGTGGTCTCGTTGCCCCGGATGATCCGGGCCAGCTCATGAACCAGGCGGGCCATGGTCTGGCCAGTGTGGCGGCGTCCCCTGGCCCCGTTGGCCAGGAAGAGGTCGTACCGGCGGGTGGATGCCACCGGCTCCAGAGCGCCTGCGGAGGTGTCCCTGCTGCAGATGTCCACCTGGCAGGTTTCGCCGGTGCGCAGCTTCAGGGTCACGGACGCGGCGCCGAGGCGCACGCCGTGCACGCCCACCACCGAGGCCGCCCCGAACATGGCGCCGGGCTTGACCGGGCCGAGCAGCCTGGCCACCACGGCCTCCTGGGTCGCGCCCGGGAGCCTGTTCAGCTTGATCCGCGGGGGAGCGGGCAGGGGGGCGCCGGGAGGGGGTCCTCCTGCGGCAGGATCCACACGAAGGTCCTTGACCGCCGCTCCGCGGGGCTTGCGCGCCAGGGCGGACAGGGGCGCCATTCCAGCGCCCACCACGATGAGGCCCCCGATGATCTTGATCGCCTCGCGGCGGTCGGTCTTGTTCAGCTCCACGTTCTCCATCCTCGGCGCCTGCAAAGCGCCTGCACTGGCCGGGGATTCTTCGGTCCGACCCTCGAGAAAGGGTATCCGTTGCTCCCAGCCGCCGTCAAGAAGGGGGGACGCTCAGTGACACGAATGGTAGGTTAAAAGCCATGCACCGCGTCGACATAAAGCTCGGCTTCTCCTGCAACAACCGGTGCATGTTCTGCGTGCAAGGGGACAAGCGGGATCATCACGGGCCGCGGCCATTGCAGCAGGTGCTCGTGGATCTTGAGGAGGGGCGGACCCTGGGCGCCACAGGGGTGGTGTTCACCGGGGGTGAGCCGACCCTGCAAGAGGACCTGCTGGCAGCGGTGGAGCGATCCCGGGAACTTGGCTACGAGCAGATCCAGGTGCAGAGCAACGGCCGGCTCTTCGCCTACCCAAAAGTGTGCCGCCGCCTGATCCAGGCCGGGGCCACCGAGTTCTCGCCGGCCCTGCACGGCTCCACCCCAGAAATCCACGACCGCCTCACTGCGGCCCCCAGGAGCCACGTACAGACGGTGCGCGGCATCCGCGTGCTGGTGGCGCTTGGCCAGCGCGTGATCACAAACTCGGTGATCACCTCGGTCAACCACCAGGACCTGCCCGCCCTGGCCGGGTTGCTCGTGGAGCTCGGCGTGTTCCAGTTCCAGTTCGCCTTCGTGCACATCCTCGGCACGGCCCGGCGAAACAGGGAGTGGCTGGTGCCGCGCAAGCGCGAGGTGATGCCGTACGTGCGCAAGGGCCTGGACATCGGCCGCGCGGCCGGGGTGCGCTGCATGACCGAGGCGATCCCGTACTGCCTCATGGCCGGCTATGAGGAGCATGTGGCCGAGAAGATCATCCCCAGGACCCGGGTATGCGACGCGGACCAAACGCTGGCCGATTATACTGAATATAGATTGACCGAGGGCAAGGCCCACGGGCCGCCGTGCGAGCGGTGTGATCTGGCCAGCCGCTGCGAGGGGCCGTGGCGCGAATACCCGGAGATGTACGGCTGGAGCGAGTTCCTGCCGGTGAGGTCCGCCGGGGAGGAGGGAGGGTGAGCGAGGTGGGCCGCGCCCTGATCAAGGTGGGCTATGCCTGCAACAACGGCTGCGTCTTTTGCCATAGCCACGGCAGCGCGCCCCCAAGATCCAGCGGCGAGGAGGTTGAGGCCAAGGTAAGCGCCGCGGCGGATCTGGGCTGCTCCATGGTGGTCTTCTCCGGGGGGGAGCCCACAATGCGCCCCGAGCTGCCCGCCTGGGCGCGTCTGGCCAGTGAGCTCGGCCTCCCCTTTGGCCTGATAACCAACGGCCGCATGCTCTCCTACGCCCCGCTGCTGGAGGAGCTGCGCCGGCAGGGGCTGAGCTACGCACAGGTCTCCCTCCACAGCGGGTACGAGGCGGTGCACGACGAGATCACCCGGGCGGCGGGGGCCTTCCAGCAGACCGTGGCCGCCCTGCTGCGGCTCCACCTGGCCGGGGTGGACCTCACCGTCAACGTGGTGGTGACCCGCCCCAACCTGGAGACCCTCGAGGAGGTGCCGGTGCTGTTGGCCGCCCTGGAGGGGGTGCGGCTCAAGTACTCCCTGGTGGAACCCAAGGGCGCGGCCCTGGAGCGGTTCGACGAGCTGGTGCCGCCGCCGGAGGAGGTGGGGCGGCGGGTGTGCGAGGCCATGGACCACGCGGCCCAGGTGGCGCCGGGCCTGCGCCTGGCCCACGAGGGGATCCCCCTCTGCTTCATGCCCGGGCGGGAGGGCCTGGCCAGCGGCCTGCTCCAGGACGGTTTCACCCACATGAGCGAGGCCCATGAGCAGGGGTTCTTTCCCGTGGACGCCGACAACCTCACCCACCCGGCGCCGTGTGAGGGGTGCGGCCTGAAGCAGGCTTGCCCGGGCCTGTATCGGCAATACCTGGAGCGGCGGACGATGCCTCCCCTTCGCCCCGAGGTGGGGACGTGAGCCGGCCTGCAGACGCCCGCGACGAGATGGCCCGCGAGGAGCGCCACTGGGTGCGCTTGACCCGGGCCTGCAACAACCGCTGCTCTTTCTGCCTGGACGACCTGACCCGGGAGGGCGCCATCCTCCCCGAGGAGGAGGTGCTGGCCAACATGCGGCGCGGCCGGGAGCGCGGCGCGCGGCGGCTGATCCTGTCCGGGGGCGAGCCCACCATCCACCCCCTGCTGGTGCGCTTCATCCGCCAGGGGCGCCGGCTGGGGTACACCCACATCCAGGTGGTGACCAACGGCCGCATGTTCTCTTACAAGCGCCTGCTGGAGCGAGCCATGGCCGCCGGGCTGGACGAGGTGACCTTCTCCATCCACGGGCCCGACCCGGCCACCCATGACGCCCTGGTGGGGGTGCCCGGGGCCCTGGCCCAGACCGAGGCCGCCCTGCGCATGGCCCTGGGCTCCGGACGCCTCATCGTCAGCGTGGATGTCTGCCTCAACGGCCGCAACATTGGGCGGCTGGGCGAGATCCTGGGCCGGTGCCTGGCCATGGGCGTGCGGGAGTTCGATCTGCTCCAGGTGATCCCGTTTGGCCGGGCATTCACCGACGGCAAGCTGGAGGACCTGGCCTACGATCTGGAGGCGGCCCGCCCGCAGCTGGAGCGGGCCCTGGAGGTCGCCGCGCGGCCGGATGTGCATGTCTGGTTTAACCGCTTCCCGCCCGCCTACCTGGAGGGGCACGAGCACCTGATCCAGGATCCGCACAAGCTCCACGACGAGGCGCGGGGCCGGGAGGAGGAGCTGGAGCTTCTGCTCACCAGGGGGGAGGCCATCCGCTGCCGGCAGCCGGAGCGATGCGCCCACTGCTACCTCGCCCCCTGGTGCGACGCCATGAACGCGCTGCTCGAGCGGCTGGGGGATCCCGCCAGCTTGCAGACATACCGAGTCCGCGTTGAGCCCGGGGACGAGGCTGGGCCTCCTCCGCCCCCGTGGCCCGTCCGCAGGCTCTGGATCCGCGCCCCGGACATGGACGCCGCGCGCCGGGTGCTTGAGCAGATCCCTCACGAGGAGGTGGTGCTGGAGCTGGATCGGTACCAGGGGTTCGAGCCGTGGCCCGCGCTGAAGCAGGCCCGGGCGGACTCGGTGGAGAGCCTGCAGCTGTTGCTGGCCACGGCCGGGGACTTCGAGGTGGCCGCCTGCCTCACCGCTCAGGTGGCGCGCTACCTTTTGCGCGAGCTGCCCGATCCCCCGGCGCGGCTCATGCTCACCCGGCTGGAGCACGGCGAGGCCGCCGCATCCAGGGAGCGGGACGCCGACCTGCCGGCCTTCTTCGAGCGCTACCCCGGCGCTGCCCCGGTGGAGGGGATCGTGCGTTGCATCAGCGGCCAGGCCCCACGCCCGGCGGGGGACCTGCTCGACGCGGAGGTGTTGCGGCGCCCCCTGACTCTGGATCACCGGGGCGCCCCCGTCCTGGACCTGCACGGCTTCACGGCCTCCTTCATCCGCCATGGCTTCCGCTCAAAGAGCCTGCGGTGCGCTGGATGCGCCCTGGACGCGGAGTGCCAGGGGGAACTGCTCAACAACCTGCGCGCCCACGGTTACCGCACCCTGCGGCCCGTGGAGCCCACGGAGGCGTAGAGCACGATGCTCCACCTGCTCACCGGCGCCAAATGCAACAACAACTGCCTCTTCTGTATGGAGCAGGACCGGCAGGCCCGGGCGGCCCATGTGGGGGGGCAGCGCCTGGAGGACCTGCGCGCCATGCTGGCCCACCACGAGGACCGGGAGGAGGTGCTCTTCACCAGCGGCGAGCCCACCCTGAACCCGGACCTGCTCAAGCTGGTGCAGTGGGCCAGTGAGGAGGGGTACCGAACCATCGGGCTCATCACCAACGGGCGCCTGCTCGCCTACCCGGGGGTGGCCCGGCGGCTGGTGGCCCGGGGGATTAACCGCGTCACCGTCTCCATCCACGGCCACACCGCCCGGCTGCACGACAGCCTCACCCGCACCCCCGGATCCCACGCCCAGAGCCGCGCCGCGCTGTCCAACCTGCTCCGCCTGCGCGCCGCGGGGGGGCAGAGGGGGCGGCTGGAGGTGCGAACAGCCACGGTGATCACCCGGCGCAACCTGCCCCACATGGGGGCCGTGCTTGCCTCCCTGAGCCGGGGAGCGCCCGACAAGCATGTGCTCAACATGGTGATGCCTGTGGGCCGCGCCGCCCGGCGCTTCCGAACCATCGTGCCCCGCTACACCGAGGTGGCCCGCGCCCTGGCGTCGCTGGCGGAGACGTCCCCGGCCTGGTTGCCGCGCGCAGCGCTTGTGGACATGCCGGTGTGCGTGGGGCGCTCCCTGCCGCCCTCCCTGTGGGGGGAGCCCGAGGCGTTCACACAGTATGAGGCGGTGGGCTCCAGCGGCCTCCAGGAACACTGCCCTGGCGCCGACGCCGGCGAGGATGGGGCGACCGTGGCCGGAGAAGAGCGGGACTACTACCCCACCGGCAGGGCCCGCAAGGATCTGGTGCTGAGAGAGCAGGAAGGGCCGTGCCGGGAGTGCGCCGCGCGGCCCGTGTGCGCTGGCGTGTACCGCCGGTACGTGGAGGCCCGCGGCCACGGTGAGCTGACACCGATCAGCGCCGACGAGCTGGCGGACCTGGCGCCGCACCTGCGATCGGGAGACCGCTCGAAGAAGGGGAAGGTGCGGCTGGTCTGAAGCCGGCTAGGTCTCCAGCGACTCGAGCAACGACTCCATCTCCTCGCTGTACCAGCGCGCCGGCCCCGGTGGAGTGGCGATGGCGCGGTGCCGGCGCAGAAAGTGGTCCAGGTCGTAAGGGCCGCCAGTGAGGCCGTACTTTTCTGGATTGAGCTGCCAGGCCGCGCCCGGCTCCACCTCGATGGGCAGGGTGAGCACCTGGCAGCCCCACGACTCCCGTAGGCGGCGCTGGAACTCGCGCAGGCGGTCCATCTCCTGGGGCCCGTCGCCGGGCATGAGCGTGAAGTAGGCGGTGGTGGGGATTTGGCGGCTGGCGCACGCCTCCAGGCATCGTTCCAGGTCGGCGTTGCTGTAGGTGTACCCCTTGTGGCGTTTTCGGGACCGGTCGTCCGCCGAGTCCGGAGAGAAGGCGAGCTGGCTGTGGGGCAGGTCGAAGGTGCAGGCGAAGTCGTCGAGGAAGGCGCTGTCCGGCAACCCGTAGCACTCGAAGAGCATGGCGGGTTCCAGGCCGAGCCGCCGGAGCAGGGCGAAGAAGCGAGGGTAGTGATCCGCTGGCAGGCCCGGAGGATCGAAGCAGAGGTAGAGGGTGTCGTACCCCGCGGCGGTCACCTTGAGGGCGTCTTCGGCCAGGCGCTCCGGGGAGCGCAGGGAGATACTGTCGCGGCCGAGCTCACGGTGGGCCCGGGCTGACCCGCCGCAGAAGGTGCAGTTCACGGTGCAGCCCCGACCGCCGGCCAGGTAGAACACCTTGCGCTGGCTGCCATAAGAGGCAGGGGTGTCTCCGGGCTTGAGGAACCACTGGGCCGAGTAGAGGTCCGCGTCCCGCAGCAGGTCCAGCCGGGTGGGATCCAGCTCGTCGAGCTGGGCCGAGGTGGCGGCGTAGGTGATGGCGTTTTGCACCGCGCCGCCGTCGCCTCGGTGGACCAGGTTCGGCACGCTGGCCGGCGGCTCCCCCGCGGCCAGGGCGGCCAGGGCTCCCTCGCCGTCGCCGCGCACCACATGATCGATGAAGGGGAACCGCTCAAGGATGTCCTGGCCCAGGGCTGACGCGGTGAACCCACCAAGCACGATCCTGGCCCCCGGGCCGAGGACCCCGCGGGCTCGCTCAGCCTCATGGATCACGCCGGCCAGCTGCTGGTGCCAGTGCAGGGAGAAGCCCACCAGCCCGGGCCTCCGCTGGCCCAGGTGCCGGGCGAGGTCGAAGTCCGGATCCCTCAGCGTCGCCAGGCCAAGGTGGATCACATCCACCTCATGCCCCTGCCGGTCCAGCAGGTCGGCCAGGCCGAGCAGGCCCACCGGCATGATCATGATGAAGGTGCGCTCCAGCCGGCCATTTCGGTGCTCGGGGCGCGGCACATGGACCAGGGTAACCTTCACGCCGGGGCCTCCTGGTCCGGGAGGCGGCGCAGCAACAGGAACCACTCGTTGGAGGTCTGTCGGGTAACGGGCCGGTGCTCCACCAGCTCCAGGGGGAGAGGACCCAACAGCGCGAGCACGCCCGCGCCGTCCAGGTTCTGGTGGTGCTCCTGATCCCTTCCCGTGGCGTCGGCCCGCGCTACCTGTTCGGGCCGCCTGAGCAGGCCGTAGATGGTCATGTCCGACAGGAGCAGCCGCCCCCCTGGACGCAGCAGGCGCGCCATCACGGCCAGGGCGCGGGGCAGGTCCAGCACATGGTTCACCGTGCGCAGGGCCAGCACCTGGTCGAAACAGGCGCCAGCCAGGGGGGCGTGATCCACCTGGGCCTGCACGAGCCGGCCGGGGAAGCCGCGCCCACGCAACCTGGCCAGGGCCGGGCCGTCAGGATCCAGGCCGAGGTATGTGATCTCGCCTGCCTGGATCTTCCCCTCGAGCAGGGCGCTGTACGGCTGCTCGCCGCAGCCCACATCCAGCACGCTCCCGGTGAGCTCCCCGAGCACCCCCCGCAGCCAGGCCTCCTCCGCGGCGAAGGGGTCCCCCTCCTGCAGGGCGAACGCGCCGCAGCAGGTGGGGCGGTATTCACAGCCCTGGCAAGCTTCGTGGGCTCGCGCCCGCCGCACATTCCGCGCCTGAGCTCCCACCGCGGCGGATCCGCTCACGTCAAGGTAGAGCTGCTCCGTCTCCTCCTTGACCTGCCTGATCTGGCGGGCCGAGAAGTCGCGGGTGGGCGTTCGGTAGAGGCTCACCCCGGCCTCTTGCGCCAGCAGCAGGTGGCGCTCCGGATCGGGCAGGGCCAGGTCGCCAGCGGAGCATGCGGCGGGATCCAGGGTGAACTCCGGGAGGTCCCTGTCCAGCTCGAAGTTGAAGCTGTTTGGGATGGGCTCCGGGCGCAGCTGAACCAGCCTGGGCTGGCCGGGCAGGGTGGCCACCAGCTCGGCCAGGGGGCCTGCCTGATCCGCGTTATCGTCGGTGAGGGTGTAGGTGATCTCCACGCGCGGGGGCAGGGCGTGGTCCGTGGAGAGCAGGGCGCGCAGGGCCGCGAGGGTTTGACCATAGGCGCCCGGCACCCCAACCATCCGGTCGTGTATTGCCGCGGTGGCCGCATGGAGGCTGACGCGCAGGTGCTCCACCCCCGCGGTGAGCAGGGCCTCCCGCAGCCGCGGATAGATCAGGGTGCGCCCGTTGGTGGCCAGCCCCACGCCGAGCCGAAGCCGCCGGGCCGCCCGGACGATGGAGAGGAGGTCCCGGCGAAGGGTCGGCTCGCCGCCGGTGAGCAGCACCCGCCCCGCGCCACCATCCCGAGCCGCCCGCAGATCCGCCAACACCTCGGCGCGCGGCCGAACAGGGGAGGGCGCCTGGCCGATTAAACGTTCATTGCTCGGCCCGCCGAGATTGATTGTGAGCGGTTCATCCACCCGCTAACCATATCCCAACGCCAAACAAATGGGATTCGGCGCTGTTATTTTCACGCCACCGCCCAAGCCACCTCAGCGTCAGCGAAAATAACAGCTCCGTACCCGTACGCAGCCGCCCTTCGCATACACCGCTACAGCGGCTTCACGGGGATGCAAATGTCTGTCACACACTTCCCCTCCGGGTGGTCATCGGGGCTCTTGATATAGCGCTCGAAGCAGGGGTGGTCGTCGGGTTGGTAGCCGCTCTCGGGCAGCCAGCCGCCCATCATGGCGGCCCAGGCCTGAGGGTACTGGTCCGTGTGTATCTCGAACCGCCCCACAGCGTACTTGCCCCCGGCGATGGTCATGTTGCCAACCTCGCCGGACACCTCGGTTCCCTGGGGCACCTTGAGGCAGATGCTCATGCGCAGCTTCTCCTCGTCTGTGACGCCGGGGTCGTCGTGGTACACGGCGAGCAGCTCCATGTCCGGTGAGCGCAGCAGGTCCCTGGGGCCGGCCCATGCCATCAGCTTGCCGAAGAGGCGCTCGAACAGGCCCGCGTCACCGGCGTAGGGGCCCACATGCCGTACGTACGCCACGTTGCGCGGGTCCATCTGCTGCACCTCGACAGTGAAATCCTTGAGCTCGGCTGGGTTCGTCTCGTTCTTCATCTCCATCCTCCACACTTGGTTACGGGTTGTGGAGTGAAGGTAGTGGGCGGCCACTGCCCATGCTTCGCAGGCCTTGCGGTCCGCTTGGCCCGCCTTGCCATGGGCTTTGCGGATCTTGCTCTCCTGCCCCTCCCCGGCCCGCCACTGGCTGGCGCTGACGCCGAAGGCCTCCTTGAAGGCGCGGGCAAAGGTCGCCGGGCTGGTGAAGCCGCAGTCCAGGGCGATGTCCGTCACCGCCAGGTGCCGGTTGGAGAGCAACCGGGTTGCCGCGCGCTCCAGTCGCACCCGCCCGATGAACTGGCCCAGCGGCTCCCCCATCATGGCCGAGAAGACGCGGTGGAAGTGGTACCGGGAGAAGCAGGCCACACGGGCAAGATCGTCCAGGCGCATGGGTTTATCCAGGTTCGCCTCTATGTGATCTAGCACACGATTGATTCTGGCAGTGTATTCCGCCCTCGCGGCGGCCTTGTCTGTGGCGCTCATAAGTCCAATATATCCGACCAGATCGAAAAAAACGGTGACATATTCCCCAAGAACCTCCTCATTTAGATGGTATATCTAGGGTGAGAGGATGACCGGACACTCCTGGTGTAGGTGACGAACAAGCGATGAAATTCATCTGCGAGAAGTGCAAGACCAAGTACTCCATTGCCGACAGCAAGGTCAAAGGCAAGGTCCTTAAGATCCGCTGTAAAAACTGTTCCAACATCATCACGGTAAGGGAGCACAAGAAAAAGAAGAAGAAGGGCTCGCCCGGCCTGGCCAAGAAGAGCACCAAGCCCTCGGAGAAGCAGGGGGGCGCGCTGAGCAGGGCCCTTGACGGCGCCCTGAAGGAACCGTCCGGCGAGGCTGGCGGCGGCCTGCACCTTGCGCCGGTGGCTGCCCTGGACCAAAACGCCCGGGAGAAGAAGAGCGCCGCGTCGGAGTTCATCGAGGCGAGCACCCGCATCTCCGCGCCGCCCGACTTCGCGACCCTCACGGCCGATGCCCCGTCTGATGACGAGTGGTACCTGGCGGTGGAGGGGAACCAGTTCGGGCCCATGGGCTTCGCCGAGCTGTGCTCCCGCGTGGGGCGGGGCGAGGCAGAGGCCGAGGCGTATGTCTGGCGGGATGGGTACGAGGACTGGCGTGACCTGGAAGAGGTCAAGGAGCTGGCGCCTCACATCCCCAAGCACCCGCCGCCCCCGCCCAAGGGCAAGTCTGGCCTGCTGAATCTTCCGACGGGTCCAGCGGTGGAGGAACCTGTCCTGGAGCCGGAGCCCGAGCCCACGCCCATCCCCGCGGCAGCTGCTCCCGCATCGGAGCCCGCTCCTGAAACCCTCCCGCCCGACGGGCCGGCTCCCCAGGGGCCGCCCACTGCCAAGGAGAGCCCCCCGGACAGCGAGGTGCGCGGCGAGGAGGTGAGCGCCATGGCCGCCGACGCCATGGGCGCCGGGACCGAGACGCCGCTCCCTTCCCTCGACGTGAACATGGAGCCGACCCCCTTCGCCGAGCCGATCCCGTCCGCGGCCTCGCAGGCGGCGCCGGCCGCTGCGGCAGATGTCGGGGCCGATCCTCTGGCCATGCCGGACACTCAGGAGGACAGCGGCGCCGCGCCCATCCCTCCGTTCGGCCCGATGCAGACGCCGTTGGTCTCCGCGCCGGCCACGCCCCTGGCGATGAAGCTCGCCGCGGCGGGCGGTGTGGTAGCCGCCATCACCGGCCTGGTCATGGTGATCTACTTCATCTTCATCGACGGCCCCAAGGCCCAGGACCCGGCCTTGCTGGCGGCGCAGATGGAGGCCGCCCGGCCGCCGGATCGGGTGTCCTCTGTCAAGCCCGCGCCCCAGGATGAGGGCGAGGTGGAGATCGAGTTCCCCGCCGAAGAGGTGGAGCGCTCCAAGACCGAGGAGCGCACGGTTGTTGCCAAGAAGGCGGCGGTGGCCGTGAAGACGGCGGCTGCGAAGCCCAAGGGGCCCGAGCTCACCGAGGAGCAGAAGCGGCTGCAGAAACTCTACGGCGGCGGGGCCCAGGGCGGCTCAGACCGGCCGTCGGAGCTGCCCTCCGCGCTGCCGAGCGTGAAGAAGAAGAAGCGCGGGCCGGCCCGCCGCATCAGCGCCTCGGAGATCGGAACCCTCCAGCGCCGGTACAAGAAGGCGCTCAAGGCCTGCTACGAGCGCGCCCTCAAGCGGGACAACACCCTCACCGAGGTGAAGGCCGAGATCGAGGTCACCATCGGCGACAGCGGCACGGTCAAGCAGGTGAAGGTGGGCAAGGTCGACAGCAGGGAGCTCCAGATCTGCCTCAGCCGCGTGGTCAAACGCTGGCCCTTCCCGGCTGCAGGCGAACAGACCGTCGTCTTCCCGATCATCTTCCGCGGTAGCTGATCCCTGGCCCTACCAGGCCCCCTCCACCTCCACCAACTCCGTCTCCTCCACCGCCTTCTCCTCAATCGGCCCCAGCTCAAGCCGGCCCTCGAACTTCTCCACCGTCTTCGCTTTCGCCTTGGTGGCGGGGTGCCGGGGCACGAAAAGCGAACAGCAATCATCAAACGGCAGGATTGACAGATCGTAGGTGCCAAGGGACCTGGCCAGGGCGATGGTCTCGGCCTTGTCAAAGGTGAGCAGAGGCCGCAATAGGGGGAGCTCACTCACCGCCTCGATGCAAGCCATGTTCGCCAGGGTCTGGCTGGCCACCTGGCCCAGGTTCTCCCCCGAAGCCAGCGCCAGGCAGCCCCGCTCGTGGGCCAGGGCCTGGGAGATGCGCAGCATTGAGCGTCTGTAGAGCACCACGGCCAGATCGGGCGGCGCGCCGTCGCGAACGGCCTCCTGCACCGCGGTGAAGGGCACCACATGCAGGGGGAGGCTGCCGCCCTGGGCCAGAGCCAGCTTGCCCGCCAGTTGCTCCACCTTGTCCCGGGCGCGCTCCCCGGTGTAGGGCGGCGAGTGGAAGTAGACGGCGTCCAGCTGGCAGCCCCGTTTCTGCATCAGGTGCCCCGCCACCGGCGAGTCGATGCCACCGGAGAGGAGCAGGGCCACCTTGCCCGACGCCCCAACCGGCAGGCCGCCCGCGCCCTTGACGCTTCCGATGAAGACGAAGCTCTGAGTCGAGCCCACCTCCACGCCCACGTTGAGCTCCGGGTTGTGCAGGTCCACCTTGAT
>CAZCFB010000088.1:0-5389 GCA_964497805.1 uncultured Kofleriaceae bacterium | reverse complement strand
CGGGCAGCCTCTGGCTCCTCTTCCTGGGGGACGGTGGCAAAGAGCCGCCCCTGGGCCCGCTTGAGCCTCACCCCGGGCAGGCCTGCCAGGGCCCGCTCGACGTTGCGCCGCAGCAGCGACTCGAAGTGGGGCCGGTTGGCGCCCTTGAGGAAGAGCTCACCGTATCGAAGGACGATCATCTGCTTGGCCTCCCGAACATGGTCAAAGCCCCAGCTCCCCCATCGCCTCCACCGCGTGGTCCACCTCCGCGTCGGTGGTGGCGCTGCTGAGGCTGAAGCGGATCACCCCGTGGTCCCTGGCCAGGCCCATGGCGGCCATCACATGGCTGCGCAGGCTGCGCCGGCTGTGGCAGGCGGAGCCGCTGGACACGCAGACGCCGCCCTGCTCCAGCATGTTCATCAGCACCTCTGAGGGGAGCGCCGGGGTGGCGATGGACAGGATGTGGGGCGCCCGCCGGTCCTGGTCACCCACCAGGTAGGCGCCCGGGAGGCTCTCCAGGGCCGCCCGCTCCAGGCGATCCATGCGCGTGGACAGCTCCGGCCCGTGGGGACGGGCCAGCTCAACAGCCCGAGCCAGCCCCGCGATGCCTGCCAGGTTCTCGGTCCCGGGCCGCCGCCCCTCCTCCTGGTCGCCGCCGCCCCACACCGGCGCGAGCTTCACACCTCGCCCCGCGGCCAAACACCCCACCCCCTTGGGGCCCCGCACCTTGTGCCCGGACACAGAGAGAAGGTCCGCCTCCAGGGATGCCAGGTCCACGGGCATGGCGGTGAAGGCCTGCACGCAGTCCACCAGCACCTTGCACCCTGGCGCGCGCTCCCGGACAGCGCGGGCCACCTCGGCCACAGGCTGGGTGATGCCGGTCTCGTTGTTCACCAGCATCAGGGCCAGCAGGCGCGTCTCGGGCCGGGCCAGCGCCGCGGCGCGCTCGGGGTCCACCCAGCCGCCGGCGGTCACGGGCAGCAGATCCACCGCCACCCCCTCCCGCTCAAGGGGCTCCTTGTTGCCGAGCACCGACGGGTGCTCCACCGAGGAGAACAGCGCGTGACCGCCCCCGCCGCCCGCCCTCGCCACGCCGAGCACGGCCAGGGCGTTGGCCTCGGTGCCGCCGCTGCAGAAGATGATCCCCTCGGGGGCGCAGCCCAGCCGCCGGGCCATGACCTGCCGCGCCCCGCGCAGGATCCGCTCGGCAGCGAGCCCCACCCGGTGGCGGGAGGAGGGGTTGCCGTAGGCCTCCACCAGAACACGCGCAACCTCCGCTGCCACCTCGGGACGGCAGGGGGTTGTTGCAGCATTGTCAAGGTAAGCGGTTTGGGTCATTGGGGTAGTTATAGCGAAGAGAGCAGGAAACTAGAAATGCCAAAACGGGAAATGCCAAAACGGGAAATGCACGAAGGGAAGATCGTTTCCCGTTTTCGGTTTCCCGTTTCCCGTTTCTAGTTTCTCATTCCAGTTCAAATGCAGCCTTTTGCCATATACATCCACTTCCCCTTCTGCCGCTCCCGCTGCGGCTACTGCGACTTCCCCTCCGCGGCCTCGGAGCGTATCCCGCAGCAGCGCTTCACGCGCGCGGTCATCGAGGAGCTCCAGCGCAGGGCAGGGGATCTGGACGACGCCCCCCTCGGCTCCATCTACCTGGGCGGAGGCACCCCCTCTCTCTGGCGGCCAGAGGAGGCGGGCGCGGTGATCAGGGCGGCCCTGGAGCGCTTCCCCCATCACCGGGATGGCGTGGAGGTTTCCCTGGAGCTGAACCCAGGAGACCTCTCGCCCGCGCGCCTGCGTGCGTTGCGGGAGCATGGTGTGAACCGCCTGAGCGTGGGGGTGCAGGTGCTGGACGATGGGTTGCTGGCCGCCCTGGGCCGGCGCCATGACGCGGCAACCGCGCGGCGTGCAGTGGCCGAAGCACGCAGGCAGGGCTTCGACAACATCAGCTGCGACCTGATGCTCGGCTTCCCAGACCAGACCGTGGACCAACACCTGGATCAACTCAGGGACCTCCTCGACCTCTCGCCGGATCATGTGTCCACCTACGCCCTCTCACTCTCTCGCGGGAGCCTGCTCCACCGGCGGGGGTGGCGCGCGGCCCAGGAGGATCACCTGGCTGACCTCCTCGACGCTGGCCGCGAGCTGCTGCACGGCCACGGCCTGGACCAATACGAGGTCTCCAACTTCGCGACGACCGGACGCCGCGCCCGCCACAACCTGGCCTACTGGCGCTGCGCGCCCTACCTGGGGCTGGGACCGCACGCGCACTCAATGCTGCCCCGGGGAACGGCCAACCACCGGGGGTTCAACCCTCCCACCGCCGACTACCTGGCCGGGGGGCGCGCCTGCTGGGAGACGATCCCGGACCAGGCGGCCCGCTTCGAGCAGGTGTTCCTGGGGCTGCGTACGGTGGACGGGATCTCCCGCCCCGCCTTCGCCGCCCGCTTCGGGCATGACCCGGCGATCCTGTACAAACAGCCCCTGGCGCGCATGATCTCGGCCGGCCTGGTCACGGTGGGGCCGCGCAGCATCGCCCCCACCCCCGATGGAATCTGGCTGGCAGACGAGCTTGCCGCGTCCCTCGGTTGACACGCCCCCTCTCGGCCCCAAGAATTGACCCATGGTCCTCGACCCCAAATCTCGGGATGTCCTCGGCGCGGTGGTGCGAGAGTTCATCCTGAGCGGTGACGCCGTGGCCTCCGGGCGCCTGGTGCGCAGCCAGCAGCTAACCCAGAGCGCCTCGGCCGTGCGCAACATCATGTCCCGGCTCACCGACGAGGGGTTGCTCCACCAGCCCCACACATCAGCGGGCCGCATCCCCACGGACCAGGGCCTGCGCCTGTTCGTTGACCAGCTGATGAACGTCAACGAGATCACCGCCGAGGACCGGCAACAGATCATGGCCCGCTACAAGCTCTCCAACGTGGAGCTCCAGGAGATGCTGAGGGAGGTCTCCAGGCTGCTGTCCGACATCTCCCAGCAGTGCGCCCTGGTCCTGGTGCCTCGGGTGGAGACAGCCAGAGTGCAACGGATCCAGTTCGTGCCCCTGCCCCCGGATCGCATGATCGCCATCCTCGTCACCGACGCCGGGCTGGTGCAGAACCGGATCCTCGAGGCGGACCAGCCCCTCTCCACGGACGAGCTGGAGGGGGTGCACAACTACCTCAACGAGCTGTGCCACGGCCGGGAGCTGCGCGACCTGCACCGGGTGGTCAAGGCCGAGCTGGAGCGGGAGCAGACCCGGTACCACGAGCTGGAAGAGGTGGCCCTGCGCCTGGCCGCCCGGGCCATCCCTCAGGACGAGGAGATAGAGCCAGCCAACATGCTGGTGGAGGGTCAGTCCAGGCTGCTGGGCAAGGCCCGCGCCCCGGAGATGGAGCAGATGAAGGCGGTGCTGCGCGCGGTGGAGGAGAAGCGCCTGGTGCTGCGGCTGCTGGACGAGACCATCCGCGCCGATGGGGTGAAGGTGTTCATCGGCGCGGAGACCGGCGTGGAGCCCATGAACGGCTTCTCACTGGTCGCCAGTTCCTATGGCAGCAGTAACTCCCTTGGCACCCTGGGGGTGCTGGGGCCCTCGAGTATGGACTACCCACTGGTGGTGCCGTTGGTGGACTTTACCGCCGACCTGTTGACCCAGTTCCTCTGCCGCGCCTGAGTACCACTCCGAGTGCCAAACTGCTTGTCCTTCAAGCGCAGGTAATTTAATAATATCGCTTCACGTTTACGAGGGACGCGACGCGCGATGGCCACTAGCGACACCGGAGAAGAATCCCAGGTGGAAACCGGCGAGGTTGCCGACGATTCTGCTGAGCAGGACCAGCAGGACACCTCCGATACAGATGAGCAGGAAGGCGGCGGTGAGGCCGAAGCGGAAGCAGAGGAGGATCTCTCCGATCCGGAGGGAGATCCCGAGGCCGAACCCGAGCCTGAGCCCGAGCCTGAGCCCGAGCCCGAGCCAGAACCCGAGCCAGAACCCCCCAAGTCCTCCCTGGCCCAGGCCATCACCGCGCTGGTAGAGGAGGCGGCCTACAACAAGGACCGCCTCCTCCGTACCGCCGCGGACTTCGACAACTTCCGCAAGCGCTCCGCCAAGGATATGCGAGAGCGGGCCAAGCTGGCGGAGGAGCGGGTCATCAATGACGTGCTCAGCGTGGCCGACAACCTTGAGCGCGCCCTGGAGCACACGGGCGATCTGCCAGAAGAAGCGGAGGCGCTGAGATCCGGGGTGGATATGGTGTACAAGCAGTTCCTTGCCACCCTGGAACGGTACAATATCAAGCAGATAGAAGCAGTAGGGAAGACCTTTGACCCCGAGCGCCACGAGGCGATCCAGCAGGTTCACTCGGAGGAGGAGCTCGGCACAATCTGCTTCGAGATGAGGAAGGGGTACATACGGGGAGACCGCCTTGTGCGGGCCAGCATGGTGGTGGTGTCCAAGGGGCCAGAGCCGGTGGAAGAGAAGGCACCGGATGAGCCAGAGCCTGCCGAGGCGGAGGAAGAGATCGTCATTGACGATGAAGCCGCCGAGGACGATGCCCTGGCCGTGGACGACGTGCTGGTGGAAGATGACGCCGGGGAAGAGCCCGAAGGTGAAGAGGACGGGCAAGCCACGGAACCAGAGAAAGACTGACCGCTGGATCAGATTGATATGCGCCGGAGGCCACAGCCAGGTCCCGGACAGGAGATGACGAACGCATGAGCAGGGCAATCGGAATAGACCTCGGGACCACCAACTCCTGCGTGGCCGTGCTTGAGAGCGCCGAACCGGTGGTAATCCCGAACACGGAGGGGAGCCGGACCACCCCATCCATCGTCGCCTTCACCGAGAGTGGAGACCGCCTCGTCGGGCAGATCGCCAAGCGCCAGGCCGTGACCAACCCCGAGAGCACGGTGTACGCGGTCAAGCGCCTCATCGGGCGCAAGGAGGAGGACGAGGAGGTGCAGCGCATGATCGAGAACTGCACCTACAGCATCGTGGCCGCGGACAACGGCGACGTGCGGGTGCGGGTGCGCGGCAAGGACTACTCCTCTCAGGAGCTATCCGCCATCATCCTGACCAAAATGCGCGAGATCGCTGAGGAGTACCTGGGCGAAGATGTGGAGGACGCCGTGATCACGGTGCCCGCATACTTCGACGACGCCCAGCGCCAGGCCACCACGGCCGCGGGCCGCATCGCCGGCCTCAACGTGCTCAGGATCATCAACGAGCCCACGGCCGCGGCCCTGGCCTATGGCCTCGAAACCGAGGGCGAAACCGGCAGCGTGGCGGTGTACGACCTGGGCGGCGGCACCTTCGATATCTCCATCCTCCAGCTCAAGGAGGGGGTGTACGAGGTCAAGGCCACCAACGGCGACACCATCCTGGGCGGCGAGGACTTCGACACCCGGATCATCAACAACCAGGCCC
>CAZCFB010000087.1:0-19851 GCA_964497805.1 uncultured Kofleriaceae bacterium | reverse complement strand
AGTGGCCAAGCCCAAGCCTCAGCCCAAGCCCAAGCCTCAGCCCAAGCCCAGGCCGCAGCCTCAGCCGCGCGCCGACGCCGGCATGGGCCACACCGCGCAAGACGCCGGCGGCAACGGAACAACCTGCCCGCCCACCATCCCGGACATCTTCGTCGAGTGCAGCGTGACCTCCCGTGGTCCCGGCTCCCCCGCCGCGGCCCTGCCGCTCTTCCTGGCGCTCTGGATCATCGCCAGGCGGCGCCGGTCCTGAGCCCCCCCAATAGATGACCTCTCCCTGCCCCGGTTCGGGGGTGGGAACCAGCTCAGGTTTTCACCAGAATTACGCGCGGGATTTGCTGGACCAGGATCAGGCCGGGAGCGTGAACCAGAACGTGCTGCCCTCCCCGAGGGTGCTCTCAACGCCGATGGTGCCGCCGTGGGCCTCCACGGCCATCTTGCAGAAGGTGAGGCCGATGCCGGTGGAGTGGTACTTGCCGTTCTTGCGGGTGTCCACCTGGCCAAACTTCTCGAAGATCTGCTCCAGGTACTCGGGGGGGATTCCTGGGCCGGAGTCGAACACCGAGACCTTCACCACCTCGTCTGCCTGCTTCACATCCACGGCCAGGGTGCTGCCCGCAGGTGTGTGCTTGAGGCCGTTGGCCACAAGGTTGTCGATGACCCGCCGCACCACGTTGGCATCGCAGCTCGCCACGACTTTCTCCTCCCCGGTGAGCGCCACCTCCCGCCCGGGCACCAGGGGCGTCAGGGAGGTGACCGACTCCCGGGCCACCTTCACCAGGTCCCGCTTCTCGATCTCCAGGGGCATCTGCCCCGCCTCCAGCCTGCTCACGTCCAGCAGGTCATTGAGCATATTCATCAGGGCGGAGCCGCCCATCATGGCCGACTCGATATCGTTTATGTTCTCCAGGGGGATCTTGCCGTCCAGGTCCTCCTTGAGCAGCTGCAAGGACGTGGTGATCGCCCCCAGGGGGGAGCGCATGTCATGCACGATCATCTGCACCAGGTTGTCGCGCAGGCCCTCCAGCTCCCGCAGGCGCTCGTAGCTGGCCTCCAGCCGCTGGTTCTGTGCCTGCATCTGGCTCTGCATGCGCCGCAACTTCAGGTGCAGCTCGATGCGCGCCTCAACCTCCTCGAACTGGAACGGCTTGGTGATGTAGTCCACGCCGCCCGCGTTAAAGGCCTCCACCTTGTCCACGGTCTCGGTGAGAGCGCTGAGGAAGATCACCGGGATCTCGTCGAGCCCGTTCATCTGCTTGAGGCGCCGGCAGACCTGGTAGCCGTCCATGTCGGGCATGTTGATGTCGAGCATGATCAGGTCCGGGGCGTCAGCCTCCGCCGCCCGCAAGGCCAGGGGGCCGCTGGTGACCAGCCGGACCTTGCAGCCCCTCTCCTTGAGCATCCCGTTGAGGACCTGGAGGTTGGCCGGGTTGTCATCCACCACAAGGATGTTTGTCGCGTTTTCCATTGTCATGTTCCCCTGTCTCATACCCCGAGCAACTCCCCGAGGGCTTCGTAGTCGTAGTTATCAGCAAGCTTCATCAGCCCGTAGGACACCGTGGGATCTGCCACATCGGAGGTCCGCAGCAGCTCAACGAGCTGGTCAAGGTCACCCTTAAGGGTTGCGCTGCGCAGATTTTCCAGCAGCTCGGCTGGCAGCTCAGCCAGGTGCGCAGCGGTGAGCTCGCTCCCCACCACCAGTGGGGTCGGCTCGTCCGGGATCTGGTCGACCGGGTCCTGGATCATGTCGATGCCGGTGCCGCTTTGGAGCAAGGTGAGCAGATCCCCCAGCTTGAACGGCTTGCCCACGAAGGCGTTGGCGCCGGCCTCCAGGGCGCGCCGGCGGTCCACGTCGAAGGCGCTGGCGCTCACCGCGATGATGCACAGCTCCTCGCCCCCCGGCATGGCGCGCAGGTTTCGGATTGCCTCGAAGCCGTCCATCTCTGGCATCTGCAGGTCCATCAGGACCGCATCCGGGCGCTGCTCCGCCATGCGCTCGATGGCCTGCACCCCGCTGCCAGCCATGGCGGCCTTGAACCCCACGTCCTCCAGGCTCTGGGCGAGCACCGTGCGGTTGTCGGCGATGTCGTCCACCACCAGCACCGTGGGGGTGCGCTGGCCTGGTGCGACCACGGCCTTGAACCCGAGCCCAGTCTGGATGCGCTTCCCCTCCTCATCGCCCTGCTCCACAGGGATCTCGAAGCGGAACACCGAGCCCACATCAACCTTGCTCTCGGCGGTGAGGTCCCCGCCCAGCAGGCGCGCGTAGGAGCGGCTGATGGCCAGGCCCAGGCCGGTGCCCTCGGCGTGGTCCCTGCCGCTGGCGGTCTGCTCAAACTGCTCGAAGATCCGGCTCAGCTCGTGGGGCGCGATGCCCACGCCGGTGTCGCGCACGGCCACCGCCACCTGCCACCGGTCACCCTCGGGGCGGGCCGACAGCTCGACGGTGACGCCCCCCTCGTGGGTGAACTTCACCGCGTTGCTCAGCAGGTTGACCATGATCTGCCGTAGCTTGCCCTGGTCTGTGGCCACATAGCGGGGCACCTCCGGCGCGATCTCCACCGTCAGGTTCAGCCCCTTGCGCGCCAGGCGGGAGCGGATCATGTCCTCCAGAGAGGCCACCATGAGCGGCAGGTCGAATGAGGTCACCCGCGGCTCCAGCCGGCCCGCCTCGATCTTGGACATCTCCAGCACATCGTTGATCAGGTCGAGCAGGTGCTCGCCGCTGCGCATGATGGAGCGCAGGTTCTGCTGCTGGTCCTTGGTGAGCTCCCTGTCGCGCAGCAGGAGTTGGGAGAAGCCGAGGATGGCGTTCATGGGCGTGCGGATCTCGTGAGACATGTTGGCCAGGAAGGCGCTCTTGGCCTGGCTGGCGGTCTCGGCCGACTCCTTGGCCCGGCGCAGCTCCTCCTTGACGGACTTCTCGCGGGTGACATCCTCTGTAACCGCCACGAAGTGGCTGACCCGGCCGTACCTGTCCTTGATGGGGGCGATGAAGGCGCGCTCCCAGTAGAGCTCCCCCCCCTTACGGCGGCTGAAGAACTCTCCGCGCCACTCCCGCCCCACCTGCACGGCCCGCCAGAGGGCGCGGTACAGGCCGGCGGGCTCGGCGTTGGCCCCCTTGCGGCGGGGGTTGGTACCCTGGATCTCCTCGGCCGTGTAGCCGGACAGCTCGCAGAACTTCGGGTTGACGTATTCGATGGTGCCATGGGCGTCGGCGATGACAACCGAGGCAGGGGACTGCTCCACGGCCATGGAGAGGCGCCGCCGATCCGCCTCCACGGCTGCCCTGGAGCTGATGTCGATGCCGGAGCCAATGACCAGGTTCTTGCCCTTGATCCGGAGCCGGGAGCAGGCGAAGTAGAAGAGCTGCTCCTCCCCCTCGCTGGTCTGCAGGCGGAGCTCCTCGGTGGCGCGTCCCGCCAGGAGGGCGGTCTGGATCACGGCCGCCGCCCGGGGCAGGTCCTCCTCCACCACCAGGTCGAGCAGGTTGCTGCCGGCCAGGTCGTCCCCCTCCAGCCCCGCGAGCTGGGCCAGGTTCTCGTTCCAGCGCAGCAGGGTCCCCTCCTCGTCGAAGAGATAGAAGATGCCGGGCAGGCTGTTGACCAGCTGCTCCACCAGCTCCTTCTCCTCCCGCAGGGCGTCCTGTGCCTCCATGCGCTCGGTGGTGTCCCGGAACACGCAGAGCAGGCGCTCCTCGCCGTTGATGGTGATCACCGAGCCGGTGATGTCCACGTACACCAGCCCCCCCTCCTTGGTTAGACAGGGCAACCCCTCGGTGAGGGTCTTCTCGTGGCGGGCGATGGAGGCCAGCTCGGCACGCACCGTCTCCATGACGCTGGGTGGGAAGAGCTGCACCAGGGTCATGGTCTCCAGGGTGGCCGGGGGGTAGCCGAGGATCTCTCCAATGGCGGTGTTGGCGAAGGAGAGCACGCCGGTTTCCGGGTGCAGGATCACGATGCCGTCAGGGCTGTGCTCGAACAGGGCGCGGTACTTCTGCTCCGACTCCTTGAGCGCCTGCTGGATGTCCAGGCGCTCCAACATCTGGCCGAAGATGCCGGCGATGCCGTCGAGCAGGTAGCGGTGCTCGGCCAGGGAGGGGCCCTCGTCGACGTCGGGGCGCTCCTCCTCGTAGATCACGGTCACCGAGCCGCGCGGCTGCCCGTCCACCCGGATCTGGCTGGTCAGGTGCCACGGCGCGTCGTGGTAGCCGGCCGACAGGTAGGCCAGCCCGTCCACCTCCACCTTGGCCGAGGTGATCTCCGGGTACTGCAGGGCGGCGGGGATGATGCTCACCGCCTGGCGCAGGGCTCCCCCGACGCTGTCGTTGTCCTGCACGGCGCGGCTCACCCCGAGCAGGCAGTTGAGCTCCTTGACCCTGGCCCCCATGGCCCGCAGCAGCCGCTCGCGCTCTGCCTCTGCTTCCTTGGCCTCGGTGACGTCCAGCATGGTGCCAAAGATGGCAACCGGGCGGCCCTCCTCGTCCTGGTCGACCTCGGCGCGGTCCTGGATGTAGCGCACTTTGCCGTCGGGGCGCACCACACGGTACGCCTGGCTGAATGCCACCTGGCCGCCCTGGATGTCGGGCAATGAGTCGGTGAGCCGGTGCCGGTCCTCGGGCAGGACCAGGTCAGACAGGGCTGGCAGCTCCTCTGCGCCCACGGGCAGTCCCAGGATCCGCTTCAGCCCGGCGGACCAGCGGGTCTCGCCCGTGTGCAGGTCCATCCAGTAGGAGCCGAGCTTGGCCATCTCCTGGGCGCGCTCCAGCTCGCGCTCCCACTGGTGCACCGAGGCCAGCGCCTCCTCCAGGGCGGCCGTGCGCTGGGCGACTCGCTCCTCAAGCTCGCCGTTGAGGCGCCGCACCTCATCCTCGGCCGCCTTCTGCTCCGACAGATCCAGCAAGGTGCACTGGAGCAGCTCGCGCCGGGTGTCGCGCACATGTGTGCAGATCAGGTAAACCGGCAGGGGAGCGCCGCTGCGCCGGCGCATGCGGGTCTCTTCCCCGATGGTCCCTGCCACACGAATGCGCTCGAAGTGCGCCTCGAACTGCGAGGCCTTGAGGCTCATGTCCAGATCAAACAGGCAGAGCCCGCTCAGCTCCTGGCGCGTGTAGCCCAGGGTGGCGCAGGCGGCCTGGTTTACGAACACCACCTTGCCGTCGGGGCCAATCTGGAACACGCCGTGCAGGGCCTTCTCCACCCCATGCATGGTGAGGGTTAGCTGCCGGCGGCGATCCACGAAGCGGATGCTCTGGCCGATCACCCGCTTGACCTCCTCGGTCACCAGCGGCTTGCGGAAGTAGTGGAAGATGTGCCCCTCGTTCACCGCGTTGATGACGGTGTCGAGGTCGGTGTAGGTGGTGGCCAGCATGCGCACCACATCCGGGTGTTCAGCGCGCACCTTGGCCAGCAGATCCGTGCCCGAGCCGTCGGGCATGCGCTGGTCAACCAGGATCACGGACACCTGGTGGTCATCCAGGCTGGAGAGGGCTCCTTCAATAGATGAGGCGGTCAGGACTTCATACTGGTCCCCCATCATTTGCCGGAAGGCGAGCTGGTGCCCCGGCTCAGTGTCCACGAAGAGGATCTTCGGCCTGTCGCTCATCTATTTAAACCTCTGGTCCGGCGTCGGCCCCGCTGCGCGCACGGGGCCCACCGGACCGTCAGAGTTATTCCCACTTCACCTCGGTGAAGGGGGGCTCTGGCCGGGAGAAGAAGAATCCCTGCATCAGGTCGCATCCGATCTCGGCCAGTACATCTCGTTCTTCCGGTGTCTCGACCCCCTCTGCCACGATGAGCAGCCCGAGCTGGTGGCAGGCGTCCACGAGGGACCGCACCAGGGTCAGCCGGGTGGGGTTCTGGTCGATGCCCCGCACCAGGGACATGTCGATCTTGGCCACCTCAGGGTCCAGGTGGGCCAGGGCGGTGAGGCCCGCGTAGCCGGCGCCCAGGTCGTCCACGGCCAGCCTGAAGCCGAGCCGACGCAACAGGGCGGTCTGCTCACGAAGCTGGGTGTCCAGGTCCAGGGAGGTGCGCTCGGTGATCTCAAGCACCACCTTCTCGGACTTGGTGGAGAGGGGGGAGCCGGCTGAGAAGAGCTCCGGGTCCTGCAGGTCCAGGGCGTGCAGGTTGACGAAGATGTTCACACCATCCGGGACCGACAGGATGTCCGTGGCCACGGTGCTCCGCACGGCCCGACCGACCTCCTGGACCCGGTCCAGGTGCTCTGCCAGGTCGAAGAAGACCCCTGGGTGGGGGATCCCCTCGGCCCGGGTGCGGACCAGGGCCTCATAGGCGTAGATCTCGCGCTGGGGCCAGCGCACGATGGGCTGGTACGCCATCCAGAGCTGCTCGATGCCCTCGGTGAGGGTTTGGTCCAGCACCTCGCGGCTGGCGCCGGAGAGCGGGCCGTCGGGGAAGAGGCCGGCGGCCTCCCGGCTGGCCAGCGCCTCCTGCCTGGTGCGCACCGCCCGGGAAACCACAGAGCGCAGGGTTTCCACCTTGAGCGGCTTCACGAGGTACTGGAGCGCGCCCAGCTCCACCGCCTCCACAGCGCTCTCCAGGGAGGGGGCGCCGGTGGCGAGGATCACCGGGATGTCGCAGTCGATGGTGCGTACCTCGCGTAGCAGGTCCGTGCCGCTCATGCCTGGCATGGAGATGTCGCTGACGATGGCGTCAAACTCCTTGCTGGCCATCATGGCCAGGGCCTCCTCACCGCTGGAGGCACAGGTTGCGTCGTACCCCTCACGCGAGAGGACCCGCTTGTGGCGCTCCAACATGAGCTGGTCGTCATCGATGATCAGGATCCTGGCGGGCTCTGGCGGGTTCCCCTGTGTGGCGGCCTTCATTTGCGCTCCTCCATCAAGTTTGCTCGTGGCTCAGGGTGACTCTATTCTCACTCGTCGTCGAAGAAGATACTGTCGCGCACCGTGACGAACCGATCGATGCGGCGGCGGTTATCCTCCGTCAGGTCGACGAACCGCAGGCCCACCCCCGGGTGGCCGTCGCTCTCCTCGTTGTGCTCCGCGTACCAGCGAACCTCTCCCTTCACGTTGATGGGATCACCGCCGTCGGGCATCTGCAGCTGGAGCTCCATGATGGTGCCCACCGGGAAGCTGTTGTAGGTGGCCACGAACACGCCCCCCTCGCTGATGTCCCGGGTGAAGCCGGTGTAGAAGTTGCTGTCGCTGGTGAAGCTGATGTCGGCGACGAAGGTGATCCTTCGGTGTTCCCGGCGCTCGCTCCACTGGGGACGCTCTTCGGCGTTGCTGCTTAGCTGGCTCATCTCTTCTCCTTTTGGTCCCGCTTCTCCGGCGTGTCGCTGTGCGCCGCTGGAGGGGCCGATTGTTTGGTGCTCTGTTTCTTGGGCTTCATCGCGGCGTCCGGGCCGGGCACGACGCGCTTTATCTGGTTGACTAACTGCACAAGCCGGGTGGGGTGATGGTGGGAGCGGTTCGTTCGCCGACTCCCGGCGGCTGCGGCTCTGCACCCGGCGGACTCCACCGCGCCCTCATCCGTGATGGTGTAGATTCCGGCGCCGCGGCTCAGGGCGCGTACGACGCCACCCGAGGCTGCTTGAGCGAACATGACCAGCTCGTGGCCGGGCCGAGGCTGGGCCTCGCCCGATGCGTGCATGCCCAGGTCGCCCACAACACCGCCCAGGGTCCGCAAAGTGCGCTCGGCAGGGCAGGGGCCCTTGAAGCAACGCCGCACCCGCACCGTATGGTCCGTGACGATGAGGCCGCGCAACATCCGGCTCTCGCTCCGCGTCACCACCCCCTGGAACACCAGAGGCGCCTGGTCGGCGAGCCGCTCCACCGAGGAGCCGGCTCGGCTGTCGGCCTCGGCCGGGGCCGCCCAGAGCATCAGGGCAGCCGGCAGCAGCACCATGACCCCGCGGCGGTGCCGGGACATCAGGAGCAGGACGATCAGCAGCAGCAGGGCGTAGCCTCCCTCGCGGATATCTCCCGCGGCGCTGCACCCTCCGGCGCGGGTAGTCATGGGGGCGGCTTCCCCGGGCTCGGGGTTGTGGGCGGCCGAGGTGCTGGCGTTGACCGCGGCCACCAGGGCGGCGATGCCGTCCCGATCATCCCGGGCCAGGGAGCGCTTGCTCACCTGCTCGGGCATGGAGTCGATCCACATGGTGGCGCTCTTCTCCTGGCTATGCCCCACGCCCCAGAAATGACCCACCTCGTGGGCCATGATGTTCTGCACGTCGTACAGGCCACTCCCCTTCTTGGGGTTGATGGCCCAGCGGTGGTCCTGGGCGTTGGCCACGATGTCGCTCTCCAGGAGCTCCCCGGTGCTGACCCGGTACCAGGAGATGGTGATGGCCACGGTTTCCTTGCCGTGGCTCCAGCCTGACTTGATCCAGCGCACCATGTTGCGGCCGTCCTTGGTGGCGGTGGCCGCGCCCTTCCGGTCGCGGAAGGTGCTGCGGGAGGGCACCCCGTTGGCGGACCAGGTGACGAACGCGGCCCGCACCTGGTCCATCAGGTGCGGCCCCGATACACCGGCCAGGGACTTGGTGTCCACCTCCACGCCGAGGGTGTCGACCTTCCAGTGCAGCTGCACGCCGTCCTTGCCCTGGCGCAATGAGTAGGCCGAGACATTGGAAGGGGAGCCCACTGCCAGCGCCAGTCCAAAGCACATGATCAACTTCCCTGGGAGGGTGCGGCGTCGGGGTTTTCGCTGAGCAGCTTCCATGCCCCTTGTAAGAGCAAGGAGGATGCCAGGTCTCCGTGCGCGTTGGAGCCACTTGAGGGTGCAATGATCTTCAGGAGTTGCGCTGATGCGGTTTCGGGCGTCGCTGGATCTGTGCGCCCGGCGATCGTGCGGCGCGAGCACAGCCGTGCGGCAGGGGAACTGTGCGCCGGGTTGCGCACCTAGTTGATCTCCAGCTGGCGCAGGCGCCGCAACAGGGCGTAGCGGCTGATGCCGAGTGTGCGGGCTGCCTGGGACTTGTTGCCCCCCGCCTGGGCCAGGGCGCCCTTGAGCATCTCTCGGGCCGCCTGGCGCTGCTGCCGCTCCAGGTCGCTCCAGCGCGCGTCCTTGTCCGAAACGCCGCCACCGTTCCCGCCGTTGCTCCCGGCGTGGATGGCCTGGCCGTTGCCGTTGGAACGCGCCGGCGCGGTCCCAGGCTCGTGTAGCCCGTTGAACAGGTCCGGAGTGAGCAGGTCCCCGCGCACGCGGATCATGGCCTGCTCGATGATGTTGCGCAGCTGCCGGACGTTGCCCGGGAAGGCGTACTCCAGCAGGACGTTCTCCACGTCGTCGTCGATGCCGCGAACCCTCTTGCGCAGCTCGCGGTTGAAGATCTGGATGAAGTGGTCAGTGAGCAGCAGGATGTCCCGCCCGCGTTCGCGCAGGGAGGGCAGCCGGATCTGGAAGACATTGAGCCGGTAGAGCAGATCTTCGCGGAAGCGGCCCTCCGCGGTCAGGCTGGGCAGGTCCCGGTTGGTGGCCGCGATGAACCGAACATCGACCTCCAGGTCCCGGCTGCCGCCCACGCGCTTGAAGCTGCGCTCTTCGATGAGCCGCAGCAGCTTGGCCTGAAGCTTCTGATCCATCTCGCCGATCTCATCCAGGAAGAATGAGCCCTGGTCGGCCAGCTCCACCAACCCGTGACGGGCCCGGTCAGCGCCCGTGAAGGCGCCGCGCTCGTGGCCAAAGAACTCGCTCTCCACCAGCTGCTCGGGCACCGCTGAGCAGTTCACCGAGATGAAGGGCTTCTCTCGACGGGCAGACTGCTTGTGGATCGCCTTGGCCACCAGCTCCTTGCCGGTGCCGGTCTCCCCGAGGATCAGGACCGTGCTCGACGGCGTGCCGGCCACCTCCGCGATCTGCCGCAGGACCTGGCGCATGCTCACGGACTCTCCGATGATCTGATCCACCCCCGGGGCGGCGGCCTGCAGGTACTCCAGGTGGTGCTGCATGCGCAGCACCTCCACGGCCTTCTTGACCCGGAACTGGATCTCCGGCGCCTCGGAGGCCTTGGGGATGAAGTCCAGGGCGCCGGCGCGCATGGCGTCCACCGCCGACTGGAAGGTGGTCTGACCGCTGACCATGATGCAGTGCACCGGCCGCTCGCCGTGGGTCAGCTTCTCCACCAGCTCGATGCCGCTCATGCCGGGCAAGCCCACATCGATGAAGGCGAGATCCGGCTGATCTTGCTCAACCACTGTCAGGGCCTGCTCGGCGGAGTGGACCATGCTGGCCTCCAGTCCGGCGGAGCTGGCGATACGGGTCAATGTTCTTGCGAAGAGGACGTCGTCGTCAACGATGATGACCTTGAGCATTGGTACCCCTCTTTCAAATCGTGCAAAACGGGCTTAATGATATAAATCTAGCTAAAACTGCCAAAAAGTCAATTAGCGAATTGCGCTAAAAGTGCACAGTTTGAGAGAAATTGGTTATGGGGGGGAGAGGGAAGGAGGGCCGGGGCCAGGGCCGGGGCTGGCGTGCTATTCGCGAGCCAGGGCCACCATGTCGGCCACGATCTTCTTCAAGGTTTTGGTATCAAACGGCTTTTCGATCTTCAAGTTATCAACGCTGTCCAGATATTCGCGGCATTTGGGTGTGAAGGTGCCGCCTGTGATGAACACCGTGCGCTGGGCCAGGCCAGGGTCCTTCTCGGTCAGCCAGCGGTGGAGATCCACACCGGAGGTGCGCGCCATCATCATGTCGCACAGGAGCAGGTCGAAGCCGGTCTCCTTCTCCAGCAGGGCCTTGCCCTCCTCGCCCGAGGCAACGGCCACCACCTCGTGCTCCCTGCCGAGCATGCGCTTGAGCACGGTGCGGATGGGCGCCTCATCGTCCACAACCAGCACTCGCCCTCTGTGGGTCGGGGTGATCTCTTCCTCGGCCATGCCCTCGGGCTGATCACTGGAAGAGGCGCCCACCGGGAAGCTGACCTTGACCCGGGTCCCCACACCAACCTCGCTCTCCACCTGGATACGGCCGCCGTAGCTCTCAACGATGTCGCGGCAAATGGGCAGGCCCATGCCAGTGCCCTTGCCTCCCTGACGGGTGGTGTAGAACGGCTCGAAGATGTGCTCCAGCTCCTCGGGAGGGATGCCCCGGCCGGAGTCCTTGACCTCGGCGTGGATCCAGCCGGCCGCGGCCCAGGAGCGAATCCTGATCTCGTTGTTGGCGACGTTCCCCTCGTCAATGGCGTGGGCCGCGTTGACCAGCAGGTTCAGGAACACCTGGGAGAGGCCGCCCTCGGAGGCCATGATCACCGGCACCTTGTTGAGCTCCTTGACCAGCCGGGCGCGGTACTTGAGTTCGTTGAAGGCGAGGGTGTGGGCGCACTCGATGGGGTACTTGATCTCCACCGGCGCAGGCTGGTCGTCAAACTTGCTGAAGGTGCCGAGGCCGAAGGTGATGTCCTTGATTCGGTACGCCCCGGACAGGGCCTCCCGCGCGCTGTCGAGCAGCTCCTCCCGCATCTCCGGATCCAGCAGCTCAGCGGCCTCGCCCAGGGCCTGCTTGGCCTCCCTGGGCCCAGCGCGGCGGGCCAGGGCCTCCTGGCAATCATCCAGGGCCTCGAGCAGTATGGGCAGGTCGTCGCAGAGGCCTTCCAGGTTGTAGAGGATATAGGCAAGGGGGTTGTTGATCTCGTGCACCACCCCGGCGGCCAGCATGCCCATGCTCGCCTGGCGGTCGGACTGGAAGATCAGGGCCTGTAGGCGACGGTCTCTGGTGATCATGCTGGAGGCGTCCTGGCGCAGGTCCGCGCGGACAGCCGCTTGCCGAACTTCACGCATCACCGCTGGAGCCAGCCGGGGCGAGTCATGCAGGTCGAGATAGTCCGCGGCTCCAGCGGCCACCAGGGCCATGGCCCGGTCCTCGTCATATGTCTCGGCCAGGACCAGCACGGGGATGTCCCGTTCACGCTCTTGCAGATGAACAAGGACCTGCTCCGGGGAGAGCTCCGGATCCTGGTCGGCCAGCATGATCAGGTCAGCTGGAGCATCTTCCAGGGCCGCCGAGAGCTCATCCACGCCGGAGATCCGCAGGATCTCAACAGCGGTTTCACGCGCCTTGAGGGCCGCCTGCACGCTGGCGCAGGTAGGACCATCGAGCTGGACCAGGAAAAGCCGTGGGACAGGGCTGGGCATGTTGGAGTCGGTTTGCTCGCTATTGTTAATATGCTTTGAATAGACTGAAAACCGTTTCTTGTCAAGAAGGATGCTTTCTGGGAGGGTACTGCCAGTATTGACATAACTGTTCGAATTAACAGGATAACCGCGCCGAGCCGGAAGAGCCGGGGAGGGGGGAGAGGGGGCGGGGGAAATGTTGGATTTTGTCATTTTTTTCAGGTCTTTGCTCTGCCAGCTTATCTGGTTTTCAGTGCAAAACTGGTTTTGTGAAGCGTCTCCCGGTTCGGTGCGGCGTTAACGAATCTGGCGGGGCCACAGATTGCAGAGCGTGATTGCGCCAAGTTTGGTATGGCCCCACCAGATTCGTTGCGAGCTTTCAGCTCGCCTTGTTTTTTCGCCTTCGGCTGTGGCCGGGCGCCAAACGCCCGGCTGGATAATGCTTTCGGTCCTGGGCTCTTTCATTTTCCTGTCTCAGGGAACGACCGTGCTGTTGTAGGAACGGTGGAGCTCGTTCCAGAAGGACTTGTTCCCCTTGGTGCGCATGAGCATCAGGGTGACGGTGTCTCCGTTGTACATGCCCAGGTCGGTGGCATCACCCTTTGAGGTGGTCCGCAGGTACAGGTTGCCCTGGTTACCCTTGACCCTGGCGTCGAGCAGCGTGGCCGGCTTGTCGTCCATGCCGTCGTCGTGCTTGAGGATGCGGATGATCTGGCCAACCGTGCCCCCGGTGAGGGTGCTCAACCGGGAGGAGTTGCGCAGGATGAAGACCCGGCGGCTGGTGGACACGGCGTGGACATCGGCGCTGGCCTGGCTTGTGGATCGGTGGATGGTGGGGTGGTGCGGCATGGGCATCCACTCACGGTCCGGATCCTGGAAGACCAGGTTGGAGCTGGCGTCGGTGGGGTAGAGGCAGCCCTTGTAGCCCGCGGGTGAGAAGGGGTTGTCCTTCTGGTGATCCGGGTCGAACTTTGGCGCCACCACGGCGTTGCCTGTGAATGTGAAGGCGGCGGTGCCTGGCGCGCCCCGGCTGTCCACGGGCCGGAAGCATACGGCCGCGGTGTGTGGCTCGGAGATCTTGTCGCCCTCGCTGCCCAGGGTGCTGCCGGTCACCACCAGGGGCCCGCGGTGGTGCAGGTCGATGACGGTCCTGTGGGTGCTCACCACGTAGCTGGCGTCGAAGCGGACGCCCATGATGTAGACCGGGTAGGCCGAGGGCTTGGCGCTCTGGTTGGCGTGAGCCTTGTGCTTCACCAGCATGCCCGCGCCCATGGAGGTGAGGCCGGAAACTGTGACCGGGCCGTTCACCTCGCCCAGGACGATGTCCGCGTCGCGGCACGACTCGGTGTTGCCGCCGTGCCAGGAGAAGGAGCCTCCGGTCCAGAGGTCGGGGTTTTCCTCAGAGTAGGTGCTCACGCAGGCCGCCCCGCCCTTGCAGCCGCCGCCCACCAGGGTGTTCCCTCGTGAGGAGCTCCCCTCAAACACGAAGCCGGCGCCCACGAAGTTGGCCACGGTGACGTTGTTGAAGGTGTGGCCGCCGTTGCCGCTGTCCAGGTTGGTCACCCCGGCCGTGGCCGTCATGTCGGAGGGGAGGACCCGCACCCCGTACTTGACGCTCCCGCGCTGGCCCTTGCCGCGGCCGCTGATGGTCACGTCGGCGAAGGTCCAGCTCCGGGTGTCGTTACCGGTGATGGCCGCGCCCCTACAGTAATTGTGCACGTCCACCGCCGAGGTCAGGGTCGCGCCGTCTCCGGGCATGATGGCCAGGTTGCTCATGCGGCCGCTGGCCGAGCGGCAGATCTGGAACATGGGCGAGCCGGCCTGGCCGTGCCACTCCAGCAGGGTGCCCGTGCCCCCGGAGCCGCGGCCCTGGCCCCGGATGGAGAGGCCGTTCTTGCCGTAGATGTTGATGGTCTGGTCGATGCGGCAGGTGTTGCTGCTCAGGATGATCTCCCCGCCGTTGACCGCCTCACCGATGGCGTCTGTGAGGGCGCCCGTATCGCGGACGGCGTCGTTGTGGCAGAAGACCTGGATGCCGGTGCCCTGGGTGCGGGTGATGGAGGCGTAGTGAGTCGTGTTTGTCCCCTCACTCACCGTTTCCCCGCCGCAGCCGGCGGCGAGCAGGGTGGCGATCATGATGGAGATTGTCTTCTTCATTGTCTTGGCTCCTTTACATCCGGGCGGCGGCTAGCGCTGCTCCTCTGTCTCGGCCTCTGGGGCAGCCGGCTCATCGCAGTACTGCTTCTTGATCTCCAGGACCTCGTCCATCTTCCCCACGAAGATCTCGACCAGGGCCGGGTCGAACATCTGACCGCTCTGCTCCTCCAGGAACTTGACGGCCTCCTCAACCGGCAGGGCAGGGCGGTAGACCCGCTGGCTGGTCATGGCGTCGAACACGTCGGCGATGATGCAGATGCGCCCCTCAAGGGGGATCCGGTCGCGGTGCAGGGCCATGGGGTAACCGGAGCCGTCGTAGCGCTCGTGGTGGGTCTGGGCAATGGAGGCCGCCAGGGTGATTACCTCCGCCGAGGCGGGGTCCTCTTTCTCCAGCCACTTGGCCGCGGAGGAGAGGATCTTGCGGCCGAGGGTGGTGTGCTTGCGCATGAGCTCATGCTCGGCCGGGTTGAGCGCGCCCGGCTTGAGCAGGATAGCTTCGGGCACGCCGATCTTGCCGATGTCGTGGGTGATGGCGGCGATGCGCAGCTGGTCACACTCCCGTTCGGTCATGCCCACCCCCTCGGCGATGAGGGCAGCGTAGTTGCTCATCCGCTTGAGGTGCCGCTCGGGCTCGTCGTCCTTGAGGGCGCCCGCCCGGGCCAGGGAGTGGAGGATCCCCTCGTAGGAGCTCCCGCGCACCCGGCGCAGCTGGTCGTTGAGCCTGGCCACCTCGGCGGAGTAGTGGACGATGGAGCTCTCCATCTCACGCAGCCGGTCCCGCTGGCGCTCCTCCCTGGCCTTCCAGTGCAGGGCGCTGCGCACCATGGTGACCACGTCCGCCGGCTTGAACGGCTTGCTCAGGAAACCGAACACGCCGTGCTCAATGGCCATCTCGCCGATGTTTGTGTCGGCCGCGCCGGTGAGCAGGATCACCTCGGTGTCGGGGTAGCGGCCGTTCACCTCCTCGGCCAGCTCCATGCCGGAGCGGCCGGGCATGACCAGATCGGAGAGGACCAGGGTGAACTGGTGCTCCTCGAGCCAGCGGAGCGCCTCGTCGGTGTCGCCAGCGAACTGGCAGTCGAACCCGGCGCCGGAGAGGATCCTGCCCAGGGAGCGCCTGGCCATGGGCTCGTCGTCGACGATGAGGACACGCTGCTCGGTTGATTCTTCCTGCCTCGGTGCTGCCTGGATCGCTTCCATGGTCACTATCTCTCCCTGGTCTGATTCGGTGTCTGGCCGTCCGAGTGAAGAAACGAGACAGCGCCGCGCCGGGACTCGGCGGGCGCGGGCACCTCCACCTTTACCCAGGGGCTGGGCTGGCGGATGGCGCCGGTTTCCTCGCTGAAAAAGTGAAGCCTGCAGCGGACGGAATAGGAAAAGGATTTGCTTCGATCGAAAGGAATCGTGAATCGGGTGTCGTTGCCCGGCGCCACCCTGAAGGGGTGCTCCAGGGCCTTGTGCTGCTGGCCATGGTCGGCCAGGCAGGCGATGACCCCGCCTACCCGGTCCTGGCAGGGATTCTTCACCTTCACCTTCAGCAAGGTGAAGTCAGGGGCGCGGGAGGACGGATCAAGTGAGTAGCTGGAAACGGCCACAGAGGTGATGCTCGGTTCCTCGCCAGCCCAGCCTGGGCGGCCAAACATGCACCCGGCCGGCGCCAGGGTGAGCAGGACGAGCAAGCTCACCAGGCGGATCCGATGATCTCCAGCCGGGCTAATCTGCATAGTTTTGTAATGGCTGTTTCTCATCAGCCTCTCCTGGTTTGATTCGTTGGTTCTTGCTCATTTGATAAAGCAAGGGCGATGCCAGGGATTTGCAGACAGGCGGAATGAGGGGAAACCGTTGTAAAACCGGACAGTTGTTCCCCCAGGTGGCGCCAAATCCTGGCGGCGCAGGTGGAGGTGTGCGGATCCAGATCGTTCGCCGTGTGCACGGGCGTGCGGGTGAAGCACATGAATTGAGCTAAAAAACAATATTGCATGTTATGGAGGAATCGCTCAGTATTGAGCCATGGCCAGATCCGCCCACGCATATCTGCTTGTCTTCAGCGGTGAGAAGGCGACCATGACGCCCCTGCCCGAGGCTGGCGAGGTGGGCCTCGGCCGCGGGGCAGACGGACAGTTCATGGTGGGTGAGGAGGGGGAGGTTCCGGGTGGCGCGCGGTTGCTGGTGCGCGACGGCGTGGTGGCGCTGCTGGAAGGCGCGGGCGCGGGCGTGAAGATCAATGGTCACATCCCCCAGGGACGGCGAGGGCTTACGGCCGGAGATGTGCTCTCCTTTGGCAGGGACCGGGTCGTCTTCTACCGTGACCCGAGGCGCACTTCCGGAGCGGACCTGCTTGGCGCCGAGGAGTTGACCCGGCGCCTGGAGCAGGAGGTGGAGCGGGCCAGCCGGTACAACCACTCCCTGGCCGTGGTTTGCATCCGGCTTGGGCGCAAACCAGACAGGGGACAGCGGGCGCAATTCAGGCGGGCAGTGTCCGGCTCTCTGCGCTGCGTGGATCTGGTCGGGTGGGACGGCGGCCTGGAGGTGATGGTGCTGCTGCCCGAGACAGGGGACACGGCGCGGGTGCCCGCGCGGCGGCTGCTCAAGGCGGTGTCTGGTTTGGGGCCCGGAGCGCGGGCCGGCCTGGCGGTCTTCCCCGACGACGGCCTGTGCGCAGACGATCTGCTCACCGCGGCCCGGGGCGCGGCGCGGCGCACTGCTCCGGGTGATGTGGGGTCCGCCAACCAGGGGCACGATCGCATTGAGGTGCCCGGTGGCGGCACCGTGGTGGCGGTTGACCCGAAGACCCGCCACCTGTTCGGCCTGGCCCGCTCCCTGGCCAGGGGCGGCCTGCCGGTGCTGATCACCGGCGAGACCGGCGTGGGCAAGGAGATCTTCGCCCGGGCCCTGCACCAGTGGAGCCCACGCCAGGACGCGCCCCTGGTGACCCTCAACTGCGCGGCGGTGGCGGAGACCTTGCTGGAGAGTGAGCTGTTCGGCCACGAGGCGGGGGCCTTCTCAGGGGCAGTGGCTGCCAAGCAGGGGCTGCTGGAGGCTGCCGACGGGGGGACCATCTTCCTCGACGAGGTGGGGGAGAGCTCGCCCCAGGTCCAGGCCAGCCTCCTGCGCGCGCTGGAGACCGGCATGATCCGCCGGGTGGGGTCGGTTCAGGAGCGGCCAGTGGATGTGCGGGTCATCGCGGCCACAAACCAGCCCCTGGGCCAGGCCATCGCCCGCAAGGCCTTCAGGCTGGACCTCTACTACCGGCTGAGCGCGGCCACCATCCCGGTGCCGCCGCTGCGGGAGCGCCAGCTCGACCTGGCCGCCCTGGCCCGCCACTTCCTGGCCGAGGAGGGGCTCAAGGCCGGGAGGCCACCGGCCCGGCTCACCAGCGGCGCCCTGCGTCGATTGCAGGCGCACTCCTGGCCGGGCAACGTGAGGGAGCTGCGCAACCGCATGGCCTACCTGGCCACGGTGTCGGACGGGGCCAAGATCAGCGCGAAGGACCTACCAGATGATCTGGGGCAGGATTGCGCCCCCTGGCTCTCGGTGACGCCCAGCGGCAACGGTGATGGTCGCGAGGAGGGGAAGCCACAGCCCCTGGCCCAGGAGATCCGCGCCCTGGAGCGGAGGCGAATGGCCGAGGCGCTTGAGTCTGCCGGCGGCGTGCGCAAGAACGCGGCGGCGCTCATCGGCATGCCGCTGCGCACCTTTGTGAGCAAGCTCAAGGTCCATGGACTGGGAGATTTCCCTCGAGGGGGCCAGCGCGGCGGGGGGCTGAGGGCGTGACCCCTCCCGGGGCTGGCCGCGACCTGGACGGCTACCAGCTGGAGCGGCGTATTGGGCAGGGGGCCATGGGGGAGGTGTACCTGGCCCGGGACCTGCTGCTGGAGCGCCCGGTGGCCATCAAGTTCATCGCGGCCGGCCAGGTGGACGAGACGGCGCGGCAGCGGTTCATGGTGGAGGCTCGGGCCATCGCCCGGCTGCAGCACCCCAACGTGGTGACCATCTACCGCATCGGCGAACATGAGGGGCTGCCATACCTGGTCTCGGAGTATATCGACGGCACCCCCCTGGACGAGTTGGCCACTCCCATGGAGCAGGGGCGGCTGCTGGAGATCGGCCTCGGCCTGTCCCGGGGGCTGGCCATGGCGCACCGGGCGGGGGTTGTGCACAGGGACATCAAGCCGGCCAACGCCATCCTCTCCGCTGAGGGGCAGGTCAAGCTGCTCGACTTCGGGATAGCCAAGTTGATAGCGGCTCAGCCGGGGCTTGGGGCCCCGGCGGAGCCGCGGGGGGCCGGGGGGCCCGGCGGCTGGTTTTGGGGGGCGCGGGCCGCCGGGGCTGGTCAGGCGGCTGGTTTGGGGTTATGCATTGTTTTTCGGGGCTGCGGGGGGGGTGGGGGCCCGGGGGGTGCGGCTGCGGAGCTCCGGTCCGCCTGGTTCTTTCGCGCGGCAAGGCCGCGCTGTGGCCGGGCGCCAAACGCCCGGCGGGCGGCCAATTGGGCTGGAGGCCACGGTGCAGGCCATGAAGGCAGGGGTAGCGGATCCGTTTGAAGCCACCGCTGTTGGAGGGGGCGCCGAGCTGGCCCGCGCTGCAACTGTAGGGGCCGGACCGGAGCCCGCCCGGACTCTGCAACAACGCCAACAGCCCCAGGCCAACACCCGCCGGCTCAAGGTGCTCAATGAGGCGCTGGACAACCCCCGGGAAAGCCTGACCCGGGCGGGGACCATCCTCGGCACGCCCATCTATATGGCGCCCGAGGTGTGGGAGGGGAGGCCCGCCACGCCGGCCTCGGACATCTACTCACTGGGTGCCCTGCTCTACCAGCTAGCCGCCGGGAAGCCGCCCCTGGACGGGGACACCCTGGAGGACCTGGGGCGCCAGGTGGCCCGGGACGGCGAGGTGGAGCCGCTCACCTCCCTGGCGCCGGGCATCGCGCCCGGGCTGGCGGCTGTGATCCATCAGTGCCTCCAGCGTGACCCGTCGCTGAGGCCAGCCACAGGCAACGACCTGCGCGCGGCCCTGGTGCAGTTGACGCCCGCGGGCCGGGGGGGATGACACCCTGCCGCGGGGGAACCCGTACCGTGGCCTGCACGCCTTCGGCACCCGGCACCGCGGGCTCTTCTTCGGCCGGGATTCGGAGATCCAGCTGGTGCTGGAGCGGCTGGGCGCCGAGCCCTTCGTGTTGGTGGCCGGGGACTCCGGGGTGGGCAAGTCATCCCTCTGCCGCGCCGGGATCCTTCCCCGGGCCGGGCAGTGGAGCACGGGGCGCACCTGGGAGGTGGCGCGGCTGGTGCCCGGGCGCCATCCGGTCTCCTCACTCTGCGTGGCGCTGGCCCCGGTGGTGGGGGTCTCCGAGGAGCAGCTGTTCCAGGAGGTGATGTCCGACCCGGGCGGTGTGTGGCGCAAGATCAGGGCCAGCCAGGGCGCGGACCGGGGGGTCGTGATCTATGTGGACCAGCTGGAGGAGCTGGTGACCATGAGCCAGCCCGGGGAGCGGCAGGCAGCGGCCGAGCTGCTCGGGTGGCTGGCCGAGCCGTGCCCGGGGGGACCGGGGCAACCCACCGCGCGGGGAGGCGTACATAAACCGCTCACCACCAAACCCCCCC
>CAZCFB010000086.1:0-20164 GCA_964497805.1 uncultured Kofleriaceae bacterium | reverse complement strand
TCGGTGGCCCCCAGCGGGCGCGCGAGGAAGCGACCGGGGAGGGAAACGTCACCGGCTGCCCCACCAGGAATCCCCCCAATACCCGGGCGCGTGGGGGAGCCACAGCTCAGGTGAGCCGCCGCCCCGCAGGGAGGGCAGGCGCCGCACGGCAGGTAGCCCGCGCACAGCCGCGCCTCCCCCTCGGGGTTTAGCCCCAGCAGCACGCCGCCGGGGTGGGAGCTCGGAGGCGCACCCGCCTCAGCCGCGGCCGGGGCGGTGAGCAGAACCTTGAGTTGTTCAGTGGTCTGGGTGGGGGCCTGATTTGGCATGAGGCGGGGCTATTTTCAGATTACTTCTGGGGATCCGAGTCCTCGCCCACGAGCTCCATGTCGTCCAGGCTCACCTCGTCGGTGTTGTCCATGCGGTGGTCCTGCAGGCCGGGCTCAACCTGGATGGAGCCCTCATCCGGCAGGGCCGGCGCGGGGGTCGCTTCGCCGCCGATGAAGCCAGAAGTCGCCGCGGCGTCCTCACCAGCAGAGGAGAGCACAACCTCCTCCATGGGCGGCTCCTCAAAGGGGGGCGGGGTAGGCTCCATTGGGAACGCGCCGCCCACCGCGGCGTCCAGCTCATCCGGGCCAGGGGTGGGCCCCGGGAGGAACCCCTCCTCGGCCGCGGGCGCCTCCGTCATCACCGGGGCCTCCTCCATTACGGGGTCGACAGCCTCCACCATCTCTTCAACAACCTCCGCGGTGGTCACAGCCTCGAGGGCGGGCTCTGGCTCGGAAGCCACGCCGTTGTAGCGGTCAAGCGCCGCGCACAGTTGCTCGTATGGGATCATGCCTGCCTCCATCCTGGGCTTAATAGCGGTTGCAGATTAGAACCCTACGGCATCGCCCGGGTGTCGTCTACCACCGGGTAGCTCAGGGTCAGGGTCTTGTCCTGGCGGAGCAGCTTCACGGTCAGCTCGGTGATGGATGGGAGCTTCTCCCACACCTTCATGAACTGGTCTGGCCGCTCGAGGGGCATACCGATGACGTCGATCACCACGTCGCCCTGGGCGATGGGACCCGGGCCGCGGTAGGAGAGGATCCGCCAGCCGAAGAACTTGCCCCGGCGGAAGGTCGCCTTCACCCGCACCGAGGCGATGAACTTCTGCGCGCCGCGCTTGTGGTAGGCCATGACCATCGACTTGCGGATGGAGCCCTCGGGCACGACGGGCTCCTTCGCTCGAGGTTTCTCAGCAGCCGGGGCAGGCTTGCTGGCGGGCTCGGCGGCGGCCTTGTTCGGGGTTGTGTCCGCCTTCTTGGATGTGGCCGGGCCGCCACAGCCGGGGGCCAGGGTCAGGGTGAGGGCCAGAAGCAGGGCCGGGGCCAGGGCCGGGGCCAGGGCCAGGGGTTTGAAAATCAACAGCCTGGGGGAGAGCATCAAGGTTTCTCCTCGTGGTTCGGGTCGCCGCCTGTACCAATGCCTACCAGGCTCAGGACGAGGGCGCGAATTTGCTTGTGGATCGCCTGAGGGGGGAGGGCGCCGTCGAGCACAGCCCAGGCAGGGGTCCGGCCAAGCTCGGTTGCCGCCGGGCGCGGAGCGCGCGTTACCTGGCGCCACGCCGGGGCTGTGGCGTTACCGCCCTCCAGGGCCCAGGTCCCGTCGCCCGGGCCGCTGCCGAAGAGCCGGTCGTACGTCGCGGCCACCTTGACCTGGGTTTCGTTGGCGTCGAACAGCTCCTCGGCGCCTCCACGGGCCGCGCGCCGCTCCAGGGCGAGCTCCGGCTCCACGCGCAGGTAGATGGTCAGATCCGGCTCGGTGGCCAGGCGGTTGGCCGTGGCAACCCAGGTCGGCTCCAGGTCGATGCCCTGGTAGGCCAGCGACGAGTAGACGTACCTGTCGGTGACCACGTGCGTGCCTCGGGCCAGCATGGGCTCGACCTCCCGGCGCAGGTGGTCGACCCGATCCGCCGCGAAGAGCAACGCCACCACGGCCGGATCCACCTCCCCCAGCTCCATCCTGAGAGCCTGGCGGATCACCTTGCCCACCGGCCCGGTGGATGGTTCGCAGGTCAGGTGCGCAGGCGCCCCCGCGTCGCCGAGGTGCTGCGTCAGCAGGGTCCCCTGGGTGGTGGTGCCCGCGCCGTCGATGCCCTCCAGGGCGATGAGCTTTCCGCGTACGGTTGTCATGATGCGCTCTTTGCCCTCCTGAGGGCGAGGGTCAGGCCGAAGACCAGGACCAGGGCCAGGACGCCTCCCACGCCGCCGGCCATGGTGAGCCGGCTCCTGTGGCGGCTGTGGAGGCGGTCAAGCTCCCACTCTGCCCGCCGCTGGGAGGGATCCAGGGCCAGGGCCTGACGCAGGCGGTTCTCCCTGACGGTGGAGCCCTCCGGGGCGAGGGTCGCCTCGGCCACCAGCCGCATGGCGCGGGCCTGGACCACGAAGTCGCCAGCGGGCGCCAGGTGGATCGCCTTGGTCAGGTAGAGCATGGCCTGCTTCATCTTGCCCTTGTCGTACTTCTCCTTGCCTTGCCGGAAGTAGTGCGGGGCCATCTCGGCGCGGCCCTTGTGGAAGGGGGAGGCCGCCAGGATCATGTCGAAGCGGGCCAGGGCGGCCTCGAGCTTCCCGCCGCGGGCCTGGGCCACTGCCTCCTTGAGCTGCCGGGTTCGACCCCGGGCCTGCTCACGATCCAGCTCGGCGAACAGGCGCTCGGCCAGGTGGCGCGGTTCCACGCCGGAGAGCAGCTCCTTGCGCAGCTCCGCGACCGGGCGGCCCCGGCGCCTGGAGAGGGCCTTGGCCAGGCGGGTGGCCAGGGCGTGGGTGGCCAGCTGCTGGTAGGTGTAATAGAGGGAACGGGCCCGCTGGGTCTTGCGCCCGCCCACCAGCTTCAGCTTGCGCTTCATGGCCCTGGGCGGCCGGCCGCTCACGTAGCGTAAGGTGGCCCAGCGCGCTGCCCTGCGAACGTTCTCCGCCGTGGCGTCGGCGTGGGCCAACACACCGTTGACCGCGGCAGGATCGCGCACCTCACCGTAGGCGTGCAGCAGCTCGGCCTGCAGGTCCGGGCCGGCCAGCTTGAGCACCCGGCCGGGGCGGGTCCAGTTCATGCGGTCCATCTGGTAGGTGGCGTATCGGACCATCTTGAAGCCGAGCTCGTCCTTGAGGTTGCGAGTGCGCACCAGGCCGGGCACAGCGGCCACGCCCATGGCCCGAATCTGCCGGCCGCACTCGTCGCGGAAGGCGCCCTTGTGGCGGTAGCCGAAGCGCACCAGGGAGATGGAGGCGTCGGGATGGGAGGTGGCGGCGGTGGCGCGGATCAGGGCCGTGGTGAGCCGGCACTCGGTGAGGGCCGCCTTCAGGGCCGGGCTCAGCTTTGCCGGGTCGTACTTCAGCAGGGCGTCGAGCCAGTCCAGGTCCTTGATCCTGGCCGGCTTGGCGAACCTGCCCTTGCTGTCAGGCACCGCGGCGCCCACCGCGCGGAGCATGTTCTTCATGTCCGCCACCGGGATCTTGACCTCGCGGTGGAGCCAGCCGTGGAGGGTGGGGGCGTCGGCCTCGGTGGCCCCGAGCAGCTTGGCCACCATGGCCTCGCGCGCTGCCTCCTTGCTGCCCGGCGCCAGAGCCGCGCGGGCTTGCTCCAGGGTGAGCCCCTTGATGCCAGAGGCCTGCTCCAGGAGATCACCGGAGAGGGGGAGGGGTGGAGGGGCCTTCTTCTTTGGGGCGGCGACCTTACCAGCGTCTGGCAGAGACTCCTTCTCCTCCCCTGAACAGGCGAGGGTGAGCATCGTAACTACGATGAGCAGCCTGGTGAGCATCGCTTTCAGCGATATCACAGGAACCAAAAACCAGGAACGGGAAACGGAGAACTGAAAACGGGAAACGGGGAAAGGCGTGGACTTGTCGCGGGTGCGTGGAGTTTTTAGTGGACCGTCGCCGTGGCCTTGGCGGCCATGCTTGTGATGGAGTGGTCCAGGCGCTCCAGGCCGTCGTCGGAGAAGGAGATGAAGCGTACGCCCATGCCGTACATGCGGTTGGGGTTATCCGGGTCGCCGTAGTTGAGGTAGTAGTGGTTCTTCACCTCGCCCCGCGCCCGGATGCCGCCCATGAGCCCGCCGGGCAGGGTGAAGCGGATCTCAACCGGGCTACCCAGGGGAATGATGCGGCGGGACTGGAGCATCATGCCGCCCCGGGAGATGTTTCGCGCCACGCAGTCCAGGTCGCGCCCCATGGCCAGGGATTCCACCTGCACCGGGAACATGGTATCCAGCCGGAGGCTGCCGCGGCGGTCGCTGTCGGGTTTCGGCTTGGGCATATTCACTTCGGACATCCTCCACCTGTTTGAGCCCATTGTCAGGTGGTAGGTGGATGGAGTCAAATATCCTACATTTGAACACCTGGCCGGGAGGTCGCCCTGTGGCATAATCAGCCGCGCCTTTTTGCGAGGTCAGAAGTTGTTTAAAAATCGAGTTTTCATAAGAACGTTCGGCTGCCAGATGAACGTGCACGACAGCCAGCGCATGCTGGAGGTGCTGCAGGCCGACGGCTTCGGCCAGGCAGAGGCCCCCGAGCAGGCTGACCTGATCCTGATCAACACCTGCACCGTGCGGGAGAAGTCCAGGGTCAAGGTCCTGTCGGCCATCGGGCGGTACGCCCCGCTCAAGGAGACCCGGCCAGGCCTGGTGCTGGGCGTCACAGGCTGCGTGGCCCAGCAGGAGGGCAGGCGCCTGCTGGATCAGGCCCCGGATCTGGACCTGGTCATGAGCCCGGACCATATCGCGGCCCTGCCAGAGCTGGTCTCCCGGGCCCGGGAGGGGCAACGCACCGTGCAGGTGGGCTTCTCCGAGGTGGAAGGCTACCGCTTCCTCCAGGCGGATCCAGCCAGCGCGGGGCAGGGCGGCCCTGGCGCCCTGGTCACCATCCAGAAGGGGTGTGACAACCACTGCGCCTACTGCATCGTGCCCTCGGTTCGCGGGCCGGAGGTGAGCCGTCCGGCCGGCGAGATCCTGGACGAAGTCCGCGATCTGGCCGCTGCCGGGACCCGGGAGGTCACCCTCATCGGCCAGAACGTCAACTCCTACCGGGGCGGCGACGGCGTGGGCTTCGTGGAGCTCCTGCGGCAAGTGGACAGGGTGCCCGGCCTGCGCCGCGTGCGTTTCACCACCAGCCACCCCAAGGACTTCACCCTGGACCTCGCCGCCTGCTTTGGATCCCTACAAACCCTCTGCCCCTGGCTGCACCTGCCCGTCCAGTCGGGCTCCAGCCATGTGCTGGGCCTCATGAGCCGGGGCTACAGCCGGGAGCACTACCTGGGGCTGATCAAGGCGGTTCGCGCCCAGCGGCCAGAGGTCACCATCGGGACTGACCTGATTGTGGGGTTCCCCGGAGAAACCGAAGAGGACTTCCTGGAGACAGTGTCTCTTGTTGAGGAAGTTCAATATGATTACGCATATTCATTCAAGTACTCCGTGAGGCCAGGAACCGCGGCTGAGGCCCTGGGCGATCCGGTGCCGGAGCCGGAGAAGGCCAGCCGGCTCAGGCAACTGCAGGATGTCATCGGGGCGGTGGGTGAGCGCCGGTACGCCCGCTGGCTGGGCCGGGAGGTGGAGGTGCTGGTGGAGGGGCCCAGCCGCAGGGGTGGTGGCCAGATGAGCGGCCGCTCCCTGGGGAACCAGGTGGTCAACTTCCCGGACCAGGAGACGGGCACAGCCCCCGGGGATCTCGTGGTGGTGCGCGTTGACCACGCCGGGCGCCACTCCCTCAGAGGGGAGGTCGTCCCCGGTCAAGGACGTACCAGCGAGTAAGAGCAGCAAAGAATCCCCTGGCAAGGACAGGATCCAGAGCCATGAGGCAACGCTCACTTGTACGTGTGGCAATCTTTGGCGCCATCCTGGCGGCCTCCCTGGTGTTGAACGTCGTGCTGCTCCTTGAGGGGCGGGACCGCGACGATCCACCAACCGGCCTGGCAGAGGGAGCGCGCACCGGCGCCCCGGATGCATTGGCCGCCGAAGCTGATCTGTGCCGGTCCCGGCTCAAGGCTTGCCGGAGGGAGGGCATGGAGCGGGTAATGAGGGTGTTCGCACCGCCGCCCGCGCCCGCAGCCCCCCGGGAGCATGGAGCGGCGCCTGCCCCGGGTCCTGGAGCGCCACCCCGTGCGGTGGACCTCGAGCTCCAGCAGTCAGTTCTCTGCGACCTGGCCAAGCGCAAGGTGCGCCAGCGCTGGAAGGGCAAGCGGGAGAAGATCGCCGCCAACCTGCTCGAGGAGCTCAAGGATCCTGCCAAGCAACGCAAGGATGCCGAGAAGGAGGTGGCCCAGTTTGCTGCCACCCTGGGGCTCAGCGAGGGGCAGAAGGGGGAGCTGATGCGCAGGTACGGCGCCGAGCGGGCCCAACGCATCCGGATGGCTCGCGCGGCGCTGGAGCGTAAGTCAGGGCGCTACCAGGCCCTGCTCAAGGAGGTGCGGCTGCTCTTCGCCGGGGAGGACCGGCTGGTGAAGGATATCGCCGGGGCCGCCGCCAGGGAGCAGCTCCGCGCGGCCCAGCTGGAGGAACGCACCCTGATCCTGGCCATCCTGGCTGCCATGGCAGACCAGCCCTGGGAGCAGGCGGTTAGCTGGTAGCATCACAGGGGAGAGTTCAAGAGGGAGGTTTGAAGGTGTGACGAAGCAGAAGCTAGGCTCATGGGGGCCCGTGGCGGCCCTGGTCCTGGTCATCTTCGGCCTCTCCTCCATCCCGGGCAACCAGCTCACCCTGCACATCTTCCGCTTCCAGGATCTTGTGGCCCACGCCCTGGTGTTCGGGGCGCTGGGTTGGCTGCTCTGCCGGGCCCTGGAGCGAGAGACGAGCTGGTCAGCCCCTGTGACCGTGGGCGTGACCGTGCTGCTAGTGGGCCTGTACGGTGTGTCCGACGAGGTGCACCAGGCCTTTGTCCCCCTTCGCCATCCGGATGTGCGGGACGTGGCCGCGGATTTCCTCGGCGCCCTCATCGGCGCGGGGAGCCGGGGCATCCAGATGCAAAGGAGAATGACGCGATCATGATCAGGCGATTCAAGGAACACACGCCGGCCCTGGCGGAGGGTGTCTTCGTGGCCGACTCGGCCCTGGTTATGGGCCAGGTGGAAATGGGGGCGGGCAGCTCGGTGTGGTACGGAGCCCTGCTGCGGGGCGACGTCAACAGCATCACCGTGGGCAAATGCACCAACATTCAGGACCTGAGCGTGGTGCATGTCACCCGGGAGCGGCACGCCACGCGGATCGGGGACCAGGTCACGGTGGGGCACAGGGCCGTGATCCACGGCTGCAATGTCGGGGACCGTTGTCTGGTGGGCATAGGCGCCATCTTGCTGGACGGCGTGGACCTGGGCGAGGGGTGCGTTGTGGCCGCGGGCAGCCTGCTTCCGCCAGGCAAGGCCTATCCGCCCCGCTCCCTCATCGTGGGCTCGCCAGGACGGGTCAAGGGGCAGGTGTCCGACGACGAGCTGGCCTGGATCCTCGATTCGGCCCTGGCATACGAGGCCCTGGCAAAGGAGCACTCGGCTGATTAACAAAAAATAATTTGAATCTTTCTTGCCGTAACCGAGACTAACTAAAGTAGCTGCAACTAATCTCGGAGAGACGGCATGAGCACATCAGCCCAGGCGAGCACCAGGCTCGGTCAAGAATACCTTTACATTCCGGCGGTTTTTGCGATGGCAGTCATTGGGTGCGGGGACACCTCCGCAGTTGAACTGCTCAACGCGGAGGAGGCGTCCGGAGAAAACACTGAGACCTCCATGGCGTGTGAAGAGACCACATCCCATGGCGACGCCTCCAAAACCGCCGATGGATACACCCTCCTGACCATCCATGAAAATGAAGGCGGCTTCCCCAGGCTGGACCTGATCGACATGAATGGAGGCGTCATCAAGAGCTGGCGCCTGCTGGGAGATCCAGGCCTGATGCTGCCAGGGGGGGGAATCCTGGGGCGGAAGCTGATCACGGTCAAGCCGGGTGCGGCGAAGCAGTGGCCGGACCTGGTCCAGCAAAGCTGGTCCGGCGAGAGAGAGTGGATCGCCAAGCCTTCACGGTCAGGGGGGAAGCTGGCCGCAACGCGGCAGCATCATGATCTCCAGCGTTTCCCCAACCCGGTGGGCTACTTCGCCCCGGGGCAGGCCCCAACAGCGGACGGGCGGACCCTGATCCTCTCAAACACCGTCCTCCGGGCCCCGGCGGTGAGCGATAACCTCATCGTCGACGATGTCATCCTGGAGTACACGGCGGACGGCCTCACTACCCCCTTCCACTGGCGAGCGTCTGACCATGTGGATGAGTTCGGCTTTGACGCCGAGGATCGGAAGGAGATCAGCGACAACCCGAACGTTCAGGCCGCCGATAATGTTGGCGACTGGATTCATCTCAACGCCATGTCCACCCTGGGCCGCAACCGATGGTACGAGAAAATGGGGGATGAGCGGTTCCACCCGGACAACATCATGATCAGCTCCCGCCAGGCCAACATGATGGCCATCATCAGCCGCGAGACAGGGCGGGTGGTCTGGCGGGTGGGCCCGGACTACGGCGAGGGGCAACCCGAACACGCCCTGGATCAGATCGTGGGTCAGCACCAGGTTCATATAATCCCGCACGGCCTACCAGGCGCGGGCAACGTCCTCCTGCTGGACAACGGCGGCCTGGCCGGCTACGGCGACAACAAGGCCATCCGCACCCACAGCCGGGTGCTGGAGTTCAACCCGATCACCATGGAGAAGGTCTGGGAGTACGGCGGGCCCAAGGGCGTCAATGGCCACTTCTTCAACCTCCTTCTGGGCGGGGTCCAGCGCCTCCCCAACGGGAACACCTTGATCACGGACGGCTACAACGGCCGGGTCGTTGAGGTGACCAGCAAGGGGGAAGAGGTCTGGGTTCACAAGCCCCCCGTGGGAGACAAGGGGCAGATCACCTACTTCTACCGCGCCCAGCGAGTCCCACCCGAGTGGCTGCCGGCCGGCAAGAACACGGCCGGGTACCAGGCATGGAGCGAGCGGTTTAACTGTCCCGGATAGTCCCCCGCGCGGCCTCGGGGCGCCGCCTACTTGCGCCGCCTCTTCTTGCCCTGGGCCTTCTTCTTGCCCCTCCGCCGCAGCCAGATCTTCAGGGGAACACCGTCGAAGCCGAACGCGTCACGTAGGCGGTTGTGCAGGAACTTGCGGTACGACTCGGCGATGCCCTTCTTGGTGGAGACGCTGATGATGAACACCGGCGGGTTGGTCTCCGGCTGGGTCATGTAGTACAGGCGCACGGGGCGGCCCTGGTGGACGGGCGGCGGGTGGGACTCCACGGTGTCCGCCAGGAAGCGGTTCAGGTCAGCGGTGGGGATGCGGCGGCCTGACTGGCGGTGCACGCGCCGCACCTCGGGGAGCAGGCCGTTGACCCCCTTGCCGGTCTTGGAAGAGAAAAAGAGCAGCGGGGCGTGGGGGACGAAGCGAAGCACGTCCCTGGCGTCCTCGGTGAGGCGGCGCCGCTCGGGCGGGTATGGCTCGGGCAGCAAGTCGCGCTTGGAGAAGGCGAGCACCAGCCCCTTGCCGGTCTCGAGGGCCAGGGCGGCCAGCTTGGCGTCCTGCTCCACCACACCCTCGATGGGATCCAGCAGCAGCACGGTGACGTCCGCCTCGGTGACGCCGCGCAGGGCGCGGATCACGGCGTACCGCTCCATGCCAGCCTCCACGCTGCGCTTGCGCCGCACCCCCGCGGTGTCCACCACGGTGAAGGCGCCCGCCTTGGTTGTGAGCTGGATATCAACCGGGTCGCGGGTTGTGCCCGGCACGTCGGAGACGATGGAGCGCGGGGCCCCGGCGAGGAAGTTGAGCAAGCTCGACTTGCCCACGTTGGGCCGGCCCACCAACGCAATCTTGATCGTGGCGTCGCCGTCGTCGTCGCTCTCGCCGTCGCCGGCATCCTCGGCCGGTGGCAGCATGGCCTCCATCTCTTCCAGAAGCTCGTCCAGGCCCACGGCGTGCACGGCGGACACATGCATGATCTTCGGGACGCCCAGGGCATGCAGCTCCGCCGCCTCGGCCGCCTGGGTGGGGCCGTCCACCTTGTTGGCCGCATGCAGCACCGGCCGCCCGGACTTGCGCAGGGTTTGCACCACCATCCGGTCGGTGGCGGTGAGGCCCTCCTTGGCGTCCAGCAGCAGGAGCACAAGGTCCGCCTCCTCCACGGCGATGCGGGTCTGGCTCAGGATCTCGCCCTCGAGCCCCTCTTGAGCCTCGGGATCGAACCCGCCCGTGTCCACCAGGTTCACCCGGCGGGTGAGCAGGGTGGTGGTGCCGTAGCGCCGGTCCCGGGTGACGCCGGGGCGGTCCTCCACGATGGCGGTGCGCTGGTGGAGCAGCCGGTTGAACAGGGTGGACTTGCCCACGTTGGGCCGGCCCACGATGGCGATGATCGGGATCCTCATGAGTCGTACCCCAGGCGGCGCCGGCCCTGCTCGGAGCGGGTCCAGTCCCGCTGCACATGCACGCTCAGCTTCAGGTGCACCGGGCACTGGATGACCGCTGCGATCTCCTCTCGCGCCTCGCTGCCGATCTTCTTGATCATCGCCCCCTTGCGCCCGATCAGGATCCCCTTCTGGCTCTCCCGCTCGATATGGATGATCGCCTCAATGACCACGTCGCCCTGGTTGGGGCGCTCGGAGAAACGGGTCACCTCCACGCCGGTGGCGTACGGCACCTCCTGGCGGCAGTTGAGGAAGACCTGCTCCCGGATCAGCTCTGCGGCCAGGAATCGCTCGGCGCGGTCGGTGTACATCTCCTCCGGGTAGAGGCGCGGCCCCTGCGGGAGCAGCTCAATCACCCGGGCCAGCAGCTCGTCCACGCCTTCGCCCTTGAGGGCCGAGATCAGGAAGATCTCGTTGAAGCCGCGCTCGGCCCAGCTGGCCATGAGGGGGAGCAGCAGGCTGCGGTCCTGGATCCGGTCCACCTTGTTGAGCACGATGATCACCGGCGTGTCCGGGCGGTGGATCTCCACCTGCTCCAGCACGAAGGCGTCCTCCTTGCTCAGCTCCAGGGGCGTGTCTCCGGCGTCCTTGAGCTGGCGGGGGTAAACCTCGGTGAGCAGCAGCACGCAGTCCACCCCGGCCAGGCCCTCCAGCGCCTCCTTGATCATGAAGCGGTTCAGGTTGGCCCGGGAGCGGTGCAGCCCCGGGGTGTCCACGATGATCAGCTGGTCATCGCCCTGGTTGTGGATGCCGAGCACCCGGTTGCGGGTGGTCTGCGGGCGGTTGCTGACGATGGCCAGCTTCAGGCCGAGCACCCGATTCAGCAGGGTCGACTTGCCTACGTTTGGCCTGCCCACCAGGGCGACGAAGCCGGTGTGACCGTTGGGCTGGTCCTGCTTGGTTGTGGTGTCCTCTGCGTTCATGGGCACGAGTTTATGATATAAGCTCTAACAACTTACCAGCCTTTTGGAGCTCAACCTTGGCAGCCCTCAGCGTGGCCATCGGAATCCTGGCTCTGGTCCTGGCCATTATCCCCGTGGGCCTCACCCAGCTCGCGGGGGTGGGGGTGGGGCTGGTGGCTGTGCTCCTGGGCGTGTTCGGCCGGCGGCGGGCCACCGAAGCGAAGGCGTCCACCCGGGCCGGCACCGCGGGCGTGGTGCTCGGCGTCACGGGCGCGCTCCTGAGCGGCGTCTTCTTCGTCGGCTTCCTCTACATCATGGACCACGTGGGCCAGGAGGTGGAGGGCGGCAGCGCCGGCGTGAAGCTGAAGCTGGGCCGCGAGCTGGTGCAGGAGTTCGGCAGAGAGCGAGGCACCAAAGAGTTCCACACCGCCCTGAAGAAGGTGCTGGACCGGGCGGCGAAGGAGAACAAGGTCCAGTAGGGCCTGGATCATTCCTGGTTCCTGGTTCCTGGTTTCTGGTATTTCCGGGTATCATCCACCCGTAATGCCACCCACCTCCAAACCCCCGCTCCCTGCCCAGATCGGCCGCTATGAGATCCTCCGGCGGCTGGCCAAGGGGGGCATGGCCGAGGTGTTCTTGGGTCGGGCCAAGGGGCAGGGGGGCTACCAGAAACTGGCGGCCATCAAGCGCATCCTGCCTCACCTGGCCGAGGACCACAGCTTCGTGGGCATGTTCATCGACGAGGCGCGCATCTCCGCAGGGCTGAGTCACAGCAACATCGCCCAGATCTTCGACTTCGGTCAGGCCGGGTCCTCCTTCTTCATCGCCATCGAGTATGTGCGCGGGGTGGATGTGCGGGCCATCCTCACCCACTACCACAAGAAGGAGGAGGTGGCGCCGCCCGCGCTGGTGGCGTACGTGCTCTCCAGGGTTGCCGGAGCCCTGGACTACGCCCACCACAAGCCTGACGACAACGGCCAGCCCCTGCGCATCATCCACCGGGACGTTAGCCCCACCAACGTGCTCGTCTCCTTCGAGGGGGAGGTGAAGCTCATCGACTTCGGCATCGCCAAGGCGGTCAAGCGCACCGAGGAGACCGCGGTGGGCACCCTCAAGGGGAAGTGCTCGTACATGTCCCCGGAGCAAGTCACCGCGGGGAACCTGGACATGCGCTCGGACATCTTCTCCCTGGGCACCGTGCTGTACGAGATGCTCACGGGGGAGCACCCATTCCGGGCCGCCGACGAGCTCATCACCCTGGACCGGATCCGCAAGGCGGAGCCGGCGCCGCCCTCACAGCTGGTCACCTCCGTGCCGGCCGAACTGGAGGCGATCTGCCTGCGCGCCCTGAGCCACGCCCCGGGCGACCGGTACGCCACCGCCGGCGAAATGGAGGCGGAGCTGGAGCGGTTCTCCCACACCACGCCCCTCACCCGGCGGGAGCTGTCCGAGTGGATCAAGCGCGCCTTCAAGAAGCGCCTGGAGCGCCCCCTGATCCCCAGGGGCGGTGCCGAGGGCCTGGGCCGGCGGCTGAAAGGGAAGGGGGGCGAGGGGAGCGGGCCCGCCGAGCTAAACCGCACCCCGACCCCGCTCAGGGGCATGCCCGTGGATCCTGATCCTGCGGCCATCATGGACCTCGACACTGCGCTCCGCCGGGACCCGGACGCCACGAGCAAGGAGCAGGTCCTCGTGTCCAGGGAGCCGCCGCCCTGGCCGCTGGAGATTGCCGGCAGTTCCGGCAACCCCGGCACCCCCGCCCCCGCGGAAGTTGAGGAGCTGCCGCTGGTGCCGCTGGAGGACATCATCGATGAGGTGGATGAGCTGGCGCCCGTGATGCCGCCCGCCAAGCTACACCGGCCCATGGGCATGATGGTCATCCTCTCGGTGCTGCTGGCCCTGGGCACCATCGCCGCCGTGGGATACCTGGTTTACACCGGGGTGCAACGGGGGCCCCACTGGCTCCCCAAACCCAACCCCGTACCTGTAACTTCTCCTCTGGACGATGGATCGGCCACAGTCGGGGACGCCGGCTCCGGCCGCGGGGATTGAGCCTCAGGTGTCTGGCGCCTCCAATCGCCCCCCGCTGGTCGTGGTGGTGGGGCCCACCGCGGCGGGCAAGTCCGACTTGGCCCTTGAGATCGCCCTGGAGCTCAAGGCCGAGGTCATCAGCGCCGACTCAGTGCAGGTCTACAGGGGCTTCGACATCGGCACGGGCAAGCTCCGCCCGGCGCAGATGCAGGGCGTGCCCCACCACCTGATGGACGTGGTGGACCCGGACGAGCCCTTCTCCGCGGCCCGCTTCGTGGAGCTGGCGGACCGGGCGGCCCGGGAGATACAGGCCCGGGGCCACGCCGTGGTCGTCGCCGGGGGCACTGGCCTGTACGTGCGCGCCCTGGTGTCCGGGCTGTTCCAGGCGCCCCCGCCGTCGGAGGAGATCCGGCAGCGCCACCGGGAAGAGGCCGCCTCCATGGGCGCGCCGGCCCTGCACACGCGCCTGTCAGAGGTGGATCCCGAGGCAGCCGGCCGGATCCACCAGAACGACCTGGTGCGCATCTCCCGCGCCCTGGAGGTGCACGAGCAGACCGGCCGGGCCATCAGCGAGCTCCAGCGAGAGCACAGGGAGGGGCCGCCCCGCTACCGCGCATTATCCCTGGGCCTCTGCCCGGAGCGGGAGCTGCTGTGGGACCGCATCGAGCGGCGGGTGCATGTCATGATGGACGCCGGCTGGCTGGATGAAACCCGCGCCTTGCTGGATCGCGGGTTTGGGGAGACGCGGCCCATGGGCTCGCTGGGGTACCGCCAGCTGCGCGACCACCTGCGGGGAGAGCTTGACTTGCAGGAGGCTCTGCGTCAGACAGTGCGAGATACTCGGCGCTTCGCCCGGCGTCAACTCACCTGGTTCAAAGAGGAGCCTGAGCTAACCTGGATTGAGCGCCCGGACGCCCTGGACATGACCACGGCGCGGCGCTGGCTGGAGCAGAACCGGACGGAGAGAGGGTAATATCGTGCAGCAGGTGCTGGAATTTGAGCGACCGCTCCTGGACCTGGAGCGAAAGATCGAGGAGCTGCGCCAACTGCAGCAGGGCAGCATCGACTTCTCCGAGGAGATCCGGCTGCTGGAGGCCAAGGCAGAGCGCCTGCTGGACCAGATCTTCAGCGAGCTGAACCCGTGGCAGGTGGTGCAGTTGAGCCGCCACTCCGAGCGGCCCACAACGCTGGACTACATCGAGGCGATCACCGAGGAGTTCGTGGAGCTCCACGGCGACCGGGTGTACAAGGATGACCCGTCCATCGTGGGCGGCCTGGCCCAGATCGACGGCCGCCCGCTGATGATCCTCGGCCACCAGAAGGGCCGCACCACCAAGCAGAACATGCTGCGTAACTTCGGCATGGCCAACCCGGAGGGGTACCGCAAGGCCCAGCGCCTGATGAAGCTGGCGGAGCGGTCCGGCTTGCCCCTGGTTACCTTCATCGACACCCCGGGCGCCTACCCTGGGCTCGGCGCCGAGGAGCGTGGCCAGGCCGAGGCCATCGCCACCAGCCTGGAGGTCATGGCGGGCCTGCGGATCCCCTCCATCTCCGTGGTCATCGGCGAGGGCGGCTCGGGCGGCGCCCTGGCCCTGGGCGTGACCAACCGGATCCTGATGCTGGAGTACGCCACCTACTCGGTGATCACGCCGGAGGGGTGCGCCTCCATCCTCTGGCGGGACGCTGCCAAGGCGTCCAAGGCAGCCGAGGCCATGCGCATGGCGGCCAGCGAGGTGCACCGCCTGGGCGTGGCTGACGAGGTGGTCTCGGAGCCCAAGGGCGGGGCCCACCGCAACCCGGAGAAGGCGGCCGTCAACCTGGGGGAGGCGCTGCGGCGCCACCTGGACCAGCTGTGCGCCATGGACCCCGATGAGCTCGTTGAGCAGCGCTACCAGAAGTACCGGGTCATGGGCGCCTTCGAGGAGTAGCTGGCCCCGGTGGATCAAGGCACAATCCAGCCTCTTTTGCTGGCCATCGTCGCCGCCAGCCTGCTCATCTCCATGGTGCTGCTGCTGCGGCGCCGGGGCCGCCGGGCCGTGGGCTTCTCCGTGCTGTTGGGCGTCAACCTCGGCGTGGCCCTCTACGCCCTGAGCGTGCCGGAGGCGCACCGGGCCTTCACCTTCGGCGCCATTGCCGCCTTCGTCGTGCTGGTGTTGGTGCCCGGAGGCATCGGGGTGCTCATGCGCCGGGCCCTGCGGCGGGGGGACCTGAACCGCGCCGCCCGCCTGGTGCAGGCGCGGCAGATGTTTCAGCCCTGGTCCGGGCTGGATCGCGACCTGGAGCAGCTGCGGGGCATCGCCCTGGTTCACGAGGGCCGCATGGAGGAGGCCATCGCCCTGCGCCGGGCCCAGCTGGAGCAGGGCGACCTGGAGCCGCACCTGCGGATCACCGTCACCGAGCAGCTGCTCACCTTCCTGCTCCACGGCCGTGAGTGGGAGGAGGTGGCGGCGCTCTTTGAGGCCGAGGGGGGCGTGGCGCTGGCCACGGTGTCGGCCTCGTCAGCCGCTGCCGCGGTGCGCGCCCTGCTGGAGCTGGACCGATTCCAGGAGGCGGCCGAGCTGCAAGGGATCCTGGAGCACGGCAAGGCGGGGGGCAGCGTGTCCGACGCCCTGCTGCTCAACCAGGCCCGGCTGGTCTTCCTGGCGCACCTGGGCCAGGTGGAGCACCTCGACCCGTTGCTGGACCCTACGAGCGGCTTCTTGCCCGGCTTGAGCCCGGCGCAGCGATCCCTCTGGCGGGCGGTGGCTCTGGCCCGGGCGGGGGAGGAGGAGGCCTCACGTGAGGTGCTCCACGAGCTGGTGGGCAGTGAGGGAGACCCCCAGCTGGTGCAGGCGGTGGTGAACCGCCTGGAGACCCCGCTGCGGCCCACGCCCGAGGGGTGTCCCGACGGCGAGATGGCGACCCTGTGCGAGCACATCGCGGCGGCAGGGGCCACCTATCGTTCCATGCCCCGGTTCAAGGGGAGCGTCTGGCTCATCGCCCCCGTGACCGCCGCGCTGATGGCGCTCATCGTCCTGGTGCATGTCGCGGTGGAGTTGGCCGGCGGAAGCCAGGACGGCTGGACCCTGGCCCGCTTCGGCGCCAACCTGGCCCTGGCCACCCGCGGCTCCGAGCCGTGGCGCCTGATCACCAGCATGTTCCTGCACGCCGGCTGGCTGCACCTGCTGGTCAACATGTACACCCTGTTCATCATGGGCCGCTTCGTGGAGCAGCTGTACGGCTCCAGGCGGTTCTGGATCATCTACGTGCTGGCCGGGGTGGTGGGCTCCGCGGCCTCCGCCTACCTGGGCGGCCCTCAGCGGCTCTCCGTGGGGGCGTCTGGGGCCATCTTCGGCCTGCTCGGCGCCGGGCTGGTGGGCATGATCCGCCTGCGCGGCCATGTGCCCGAGGCGTGGCGCAAGCAGGTGGCCACCAACCTGCTGGTGGTCATCGCCCTCAACTTCTATATCGGCTACGCCATCCCGCGGGTGGACAACTCGGCCCACATGGGGGGGCTGGTGGGGGGCGTGCTGGTGGGGCTCCTCTTGATCCGGGCCAGAGCGGGGCAGGGGGGCGGGACCGCGGCGAGCGTGGCCGGGCGCCGGCTGCTCACACCCCTGGCCCTGACCCTGGCCGCGGTGACCATCCTGTCCGGGGCCATGGCCGCCCTGAGCACCTCCCGGGGGCTGCTGGAGCGGCTGCCCAGGGCGCAGATGAACCAGGGGGGGCTGAGCGTCACAGCGCCGGCCCACTGGATGAACATGGGCGAAAAGGAGCTGGTGCTCCAGGACGTGCTGCTGGACTGGTCGCCCACCCTGCACTTCGAGGTGCTGGATAAGGCCGCTGATCTGGACCTGGTGGAGTATGCCGCCGCGTACTCGCGGGAGAAGGCGGCCCGGCTCGCCTCCATCAAGCAGGTGCGCCGGGCCAGGGTGCACGGGTCACCCACATCCAGCGGCGCCGGCCTGGCGCGGGCCACGGTGAGGGCGGAGGCCGAGGAGGGCGTCTTCCACCAGGTTCACCTGTTCCGCCGCGTGGGCCAGCTGGTGATCATCGGCATCCTGCGCCTCCCCGCCCAGCGGGTGGAGGCGTACAGCGACGTCCTGGACCAGGTCCAACGTTCCATGACTTACAGGAGATCGGGTACGATGTAGCCATGAATCCTTCCAATGGCCTCCTGCTCACCTCTTCGCTCATTCTCCTGATTGCCAGCGTCGCTTGCTCCGACGACGACTTTTTCACAAAGGCGGACAAGGGGGGGTACACCGACCTCTCCTCTGACACGGTGAGCCCGCCTGACACCACCCCCGGGCTGCCCGACGGGTACGGGCCGCTCTACAAGTGCACCAAGCCGGGCAAGGCGTGCAACGCCCACGACAAGTGCGCCATCAACCCGATCTGCGGCAAGGACGGCCTGTGCCGGCCAGAGTCGGTGATGAACTGCAACGACAACCTCGCCTGCACCAAGGACACCTGCGTGGGCCTCGGTATGTGCAACAACGAGCCCATCGCCGGCACCTGCAAGCTGCTGGTGCGCGTGCCCAAGGGCACCACCTGCGCGGCCATCAAGGGCGACGCCGGGACCAAGACGAAGTTCGACGCCGGGGTGGCGGACGACTCCGGCGTCAGCCCCACCACCATGGAGTCGATCCACTGCTGCTTCAACGCCGAGGACCGAAACCCGGCGGACCCGTGCATGAAGTGCGACCCGCCCACCTCCGGGGACGCCTCGTCCAGCGGCACCAGCAACAAGAAGTGGAGCCCGGCCAACGGCGGCTACTGCGACGACGGGGAGGCCTGCACCAAGAACGACTACTGCCAGCAGGGCATCTGCAAGGGCACCAACTACCGCAGCAAGTGCGCCGACAGCGTCAGCTGCACCGAGGACAAGTGCGACGGCAAGGGCGGCTGCCTGGGCAACCCGCTGAAGAAGGGCTACTGCCTCATCAGCAAGACCTGCTACAAGGACGGCGCCCCCCACCCCAACGGCACCTGCCTGGCCTGCGTGTCGAGCAAGAGCACCACCGCGTGGACGCCGGTGACCAACACCTGCTCCATCAGCGGCAAGTGCTACGCCAAGGGCACCAAGCACACCGGCGGCTGCGCCGAGTGCGACCCGGCCATGAGCGCCACTGCCTGGTCGGTGAAGGGCACCACCCACTGCCTGATCAGCAACGCCTGCGTGGTGGCCGGCGCCAAGGACAGCACCGGGTGCAACTCGTGCCAGCCCACGGTGAACAAGTACGCCTACAGCCCGGTCAAGGGCGTCTGCTTCATCAACAAGAAGTGCTACACCAAGGGCGCCAAGAACACGGGCGGCTGCGCCGAGTGCGACCCCTCGGTGAGCTCGAGCAAGTGGACCGTCAAGGGCGCCACCCACTGCCTGATCAGCGACAAGTGCTACGCCAAGGGCACGGCTGACACCTCCGGCTGCGCCTCGTGTGTGCCGGCCAGCAACAAGTACGATTGGACCGCCAAGAGCGGCATGTGCAAGATCGACAGCAAGTGCTACGCCGACGGCACGGCCCACAGCGGCGGCTGCGGAAAGTGCGTGGCCGCCACGAGCCCCAACGCCTGGACCGTCACCAAGGCGAACACCTGCCTGATCAATGACAAGTGCTACAACTCCGGGGACAAGCTGGGCTGCTTCCAGTGCGACCCGAAGACCTCCACCACCTCCTGGACCAAGATCGCGGGCTGCACCTCCATGGACCTGGACATCGGCAAGCATGTGAAGACCTACTCCGCCTCCATGTGCCGCGGGTTCTGGTTCACCTCGCCGGTGAACTTCACCATCATCTCCCTCTACGTGCCGGCCGCCGCAGGCGCCACCCTGGTGCAGAACATCCAGGTGATGAAGTTCCCCAAGGCGGTGCCCAACTGGTCCACCACCACGAGCACACACACCACCTTGCTCTACAAGAAGGGCGCCCCGGCAAGCACCCCGGTCTCGGCCAACCTGGTGATCAAGAAGGGCGACCACATCGGCATCCTCGGCTGCCGCGGCACCAGCTCGCTGAAGAACTCCTACGGCAACACCGGCACCTACACCACCAAGATCAGCAACGTCTCGGTGAAGCTAACGCGCATGGTCTACCAGGCAAACCTGTACTCGAAACAGGCCGGCGCCGTGGCGGGGGAGGTGAGCGGAAATTTGGGGCGGATTGAGATGAAGTACAAGCCGTGATGCCGGCTCCGCCGGGCTGTAGCCGAGGACCGCTTCCGCGTTCTCGGCTGAGATCAACGCAGCACCACCGGCCCGGGAACATACACATCCCATGGCCCCCACGCCCTCGTCCCCAGCGGCGTCCGCGCGTACACTCGATAGAAGCCGGCGGGTATCCCCTTGAAGCTGTGTTTCTTGAAGGGCGCCACCCAGCCGAGCAGGGCGCCGTCCAGGTAGATCATGGCGGCCGTGGGCGAGCGGTTCTCGACGGTGAGAGGTCCGGCAGGGGCGGTGGGGCGCAGGTCCTTGAGGTCGTCGGCCTTGATTCGCTGCTTGCCCGCGGAGCTCAAGGATGGATCCGCGCCGGCGTCGGTGTAAGCAGGGCGCACGGTGGAGAGGCGGCAGAGGGGGATGCGGAGCCAGCCCCGGGCAAGCAGGGTAGTGCGCTCCTCTGGGACGGCGCTTCGGGCGCTGTCCGAGGGGGATGAGCCCGGGGTCGTCACCTTCACGCTCCAGCCAAGCAGGGGGCGGCCCGCGGCGTGGGCCAGGATCTCCATCAGGCCCGCACCCCGGGAGTCAAGCAGTTGGGGTAGGGCCAGGGCGAGCAGAGGCTCCCGGTGAGGTAGCTGCCGCGGCCCGGCGGCCAGGTAGAGCCG
>CAZCFB010000085.1:18451-20909 GCA_964497805.1 uncultured Kofleriaceae bacterium | reverse complement strand
ACCGGGAAGATCCAGGTGCCCCGCCCGATGAACTCCTTGAGCAGGTCGTTCTGGGCGGTGCCGCGCAGCTTGGACAGGTCGTAGCCGCGCTTGCGCGCCATGGCGAAGTACATGGCCATGATGGGCGCCGCAGCGCCGTTGATGGTGAGGGACACCGTGATCTTGTTCAGGTCGATGTCCGCGAACGCCTCCTCCATGTCGGCCAGGGTGTCCACGGCCATACCCACCCGGCCCACCTCGCCCTCGGCCATGGGGTCGTCCGAGTCGTAGCCGCACTGGGTGGGCAGGTCGAAGGCCACGTTGAGCCCGGTCTGGCCGTGCTTGATCAGATACAGGAACCGCTCGTGGGTCTCGGCCGCGGTGCCGAAGCCGGAGTACTGGCGCATGGTCCAGGGGCGCGCGCGGTACATGGCCGGGTGGATGCCCCGGGTGTACGGGAACTCGCCCGGGGCGCCGATGCCGTCGCTGCCGCCGCTGGACTCAAGATCCTCGGCCGTGTAGATCGGCTTCACCTCCAGGCCGGATTCCCAGCGCAGGGGCGGGATGTCGCCTTTATTTTTCTTCATGAGGCCACCTCCTGCCGGATGAACTCCACGATGGCGTCGAAGTCCGTGGCCGTGGGGAACACCTCGCGTACGCCCAGCTCCTTGAGGGCCGCGTGATCCCGGCCGGGGACGTTGCCGCCTACCAGCCAGAGCAGGTCGGAGACCCCCTTGTCGCGCATGGCCTCACCCACCTTCTGACACAGGGGCAGGTGGGCGCCGGACAGCACCGAGAGCCCCACCACGTCCACGCCCTCCTGCAGGGCCGTGGCGGCGATGGCCTCCGGGGACTGGCGCAGGCCGGTGTAGATCACCTCCATGCCGGCGTCCATCAGGGCCCGGCAAACCAGCTTGGCGCCCACGTCATGCCCGTCCAGGCCGGGCTTTGCGATGAGCACGCGGATGCGTCGATCAGTCATTGGTCAACTCCTAAAGAAGTCCTCTGGCGATGTTCACCTTGAGGATCTCGGTGGTGCCGCCTCCGATGAGGGTGAAGCGCACATCCCGCAGGTAGCGCTCCACCGGGTAGTCGTGGGCGTAGCCGTAGCTAGCCAGCACCCGGGCCGCGCGGTCACAGATTCGCGCCGCGGCCTCGGAGGCGAAGAGCTTGGTCATGGAGGCTTCGTTGTCGTTGGGCATGCCCTGGGCCGAGCGCCAGGCGGCCCACTGGATCATGCGGCGGGACGCCTCAAGCTCCACGGCGTTGTCGGCCAGGTGGGCCTGGATGGCCTGGAACTTCACGATGGGGCGCCCGAACTGCTTGCGCTCCTGGCTGTACTGGAGGGCGGCTTCACATGCCGCGCGGGCAACGCCCAGCGAGAGGCAGGCGGTCATCAGCCGGATCTCGGCCAGGATCTCGCGCAGGTAAGATGTGCCCTTTCCCCGCTGGCCCAGCAGGGCCGTGGCCGGGGTTTCGTCGAAGGCCACCTCCGAGGTGAGGGACGCCTTGACCCCCATCTTGCCGATGGCGCGCCCCACCTCCAGCCCGGGCGCCCCCTTCTCAACCAGGAAGATGGAGAGCTCCTTGTCGCCGGTGCGGGCGAACACGGTGAACATGTCAGCCACCGGCGCGCTGGTGATCCAGGTCTTCTGGCCGGACAGGTACCACTTGCCGTCCCGCTCCTCGGCGCGGGTCTTCATGGCGAACAGGTCGCTGCCCGCGTCGGGCTCGGTCATGCAGATGGTGCCCACCACCTCGCCCGCCAGGGCCGGGATCAGCAGGCGCTGGCGGTCGTCACCCTCGAGGAACTTGTGCACGAAGTAGGTGCCCATGAGCGACTGCATGGTGCAGGCCGCGGCCACGGCCAGGCTGCCCCGGGCGATCTCCTCCACCGCCAGCAGGTAGGACAGCAGGTCCGCGCCCACCCCCTCCGGCTCCGGGTAGCGCATGCCGAAGAAGCCCAGCTCGCCCGCCTTGAGGAACAGCTCCCTGGGGAAGCGGGGCTCCTGGTCCAGCCCCTGGGCCGCGGGGATGATCTCCCGCTGTGCGAAGTCGTGGAAGGTCTTCTGGATGGCCTGTTGGTCTTCCGAGAGGGAAAAGTCCATGGGCTCGGGCTCCTGGCAAATTCGGGAGACGACATCTTATCCGACGCTGGCCCGATTTACATCACCCGTCGCTGCCGGGCTCGCCGCCCTGCCTGCCCATGTGCTCCATGATGGCCAGGCCGATGGCCTTGGCCTTGAACCGTTGCCCTGCTTGCGACATGTGGCCCAGGTCCATGAAGTGCTTCTCCATCTTGCCCGTCATCATGAGATCCAGGTCCACAAAGATGACCTGGCCCTGGTGAGCCCGGGCCACCTTTCGCGCCGTCTCGTTGGCCTCCTTGAACCGGGCCAGGCGGTGCTGCTGCTCCGATGGCGCCTCGGTGGCGTGGGGGCTGGTGGGGGTAACCCGGGCCAAGGCCCCCCCCCCGGCC
>CAZCFB010000085.1:0-18441 GCA_964497805.1 uncultured Kofleriaceae bacterium | reverse complement strand
GGGGCCCTCGTGGCCCGGGCCCGGGGGGGGCGGGGGCCCGGTGGGCGCGGGGGGGGGGGGGGTCTTGGGGGTCACCCCCGGCCCCAGGCCCCGCCCCCGGGCCACGATGATCATGGTCTCCAGGTTGCGCCTGTAGTGGTAGAAGCGGCCCCCCTTCTGGCACAGGTCCACCTTGCACGGCCCGTACTCCCGCTCCTCCATGGGCGCGATGGGCTCGAACCAGTCGTTGACCCGGTGGAGCACCAGGGCCCGGTAGATGTAGCTCCACTGGATGAGCAGCTTCTCCCCGGCGGTGAGTCGGCGGAAGATCTTGGGCAGGTACTTGTGGGAATGGTCGCCCCTGGCGCAGGGCACCTCGCAGGTCCCCTGGTCGTTCCAGCCGTGATGGATCACCAGGTAGTCGGGCTTGTAGTCGGTGACGTTGAGCGTCAGGTTCACCAGAGAGTGCACGCTGGAGTAGCCGGCGAGCCCGAAGTTGAGCACCTCCACCCGGTTCGGCGCCATCTCCCCGTTGAGGAAGGCCTGCATCTTGTCCGGGAAGCCGCTGGCCGTGGTTGAGCCGCCCACGCAGGCGATGCGCGCCACCCCTGGCGTACGGCTGAGGCCGGGCATGGGGGTGAGGAAACCGAGGGGCCCAAACCCCGGAGTGTTGGGCACGCCGGTGTAGTGCAGGAAGGGGTGCGCCTGGAAGTTCCTGCCGCTTCGATCCTGGAACAGGGCGCTGTAGGCCCGGGCCATCTCCTCCCGCTTGATGGTCGAGAAGGTCCCCGCGGCCACCGCGCGGAATGCCAGCTCCGCGCCCAGGGGCAGGAGGAGGCCCAGGAGCAGCGCCACCACGGCCGCGGGCAGCCGGCGGCGCAGGAACACGAGCCCCAGCGCCAGCGCCAGGAGGCCGCAGCCCGGCAGCCAGTGGCCCGGGACGCCGACGGCCTCCTCCAGGGTGAACGACCGCGTGAACACCGGCGGCAGCAGGCATACGCCGGTCGCGGCCAGGAGCAGGGCGACCAGGATCCCGGGGGCGCCTGGGCGGACCACAGAGGTGGGCGCCGCCTCGACGGGGCCCGTGTTGGAATCTGAAGTTGTCACTTGCCCAAAGTGTACACGCTCCTACCGGAGCGGGCAGCCGTGGCGTTGGGCCTCCTACCCCTCAGGCGGTGTCCGAGCCGGGCGGCTCCAGGTACTCGTATTGATCCCACTGGCAGGAGAGCTCCAGGTCCCCGTCAGAGAGGGCCTTCTCCACCTTGCGCAACCAGCGCAGCTCGGCGCGCAGGGCGAGCAGGGGGCGTTCGAAGTTCAGCGCCACCATCTTCAGGCGCTTCCCCCTGCACCAGCCCAGGCGCTCGGTGAGGAAGGCCGCCCGCTGTTCCAGGTGCTCCCGGCAAACGCGCAGGCTCTCCAGGGCCTCCTCTTGTGGGAGAAAGGGGAGGGCATATATCCCCAGGTCCACCTCGCTGCGCGGGTGGGCGGGGGTGGCCAGGTGCCGCACCGCATCGGCGCACAGGCGCTTGCGGCCAGCCGGGGTGGTGCTGAAGATCTTGCGCATGGGGCCGCCCCGCCCCTCTGCGAGCCGGGCCTTGACCAGGCCGTCGGCCTCCAGCCGCTTCAGGGCGCTGTAGATGGAGGACCGCTTCAGGTCTGTCCAGTACCTGAAGCCCCGGGTGAAGACCATACCCTCCAGCTCGTAGCCGTGGGCCTCCTTCTCAGCGAGCAGGGCGAGGACCAGGAACTGGGTGGACGGCAAGGGGTGCGTGTCGGTGCGCTTCATGGTTCCTTAAACCAACAGCTGGATCCCGACAGTGATCACCAGGGTGGAGATGATCCCGTTGACGAACTCGATGGCCAGCAAGCGGTTGGGGTAGGTGGACTGGATCCACATGTTCCAGAACCTGGGGTAGACGCGGATCCCGGCGAAGAGCAGCCCCAGCACCAGGGCGGCGGTGATGCCCTCAAATGGGACGAGCCCACGGAGCCAGAGGTAGGCCCCGGTGAGGATGTACACCTCCACCTGGGTTCCCAGGAACTGCCGCACCATGTAGGCAGGCATCGAGGGCCACTTGCGCACGCCCGGCTCGTTGGCTTGCGCCTCCTTGTAGAACTTGTCGATGAAGGGGTTCCCGTACAGCAGCCCCACCACCATGAAGTGAATGACCCCGACAACCAGCCCCCAGAGCAGCACCTGAATCAACATCTTCATCCTCCTTGATGATGTATGCCAGCGATCGACTAGTCCACGTATAGACTACATGGCCAGAGAGGTCAACCACCCCTGTTAATCAGCGCTGGATCGTGCGAGCCTCTTTCTGCTCGATCAGGACAATCAAGGGAGCCTCCATGCCACAGCGCAGCTTCCGCCTCGGGTGCGATATCGGTGGAACGTTCACCGACTTCGTACTGCTGGACAACGAGAGCGGGCAGATCCGGATCAACAAGTGCCTCACCACGCCGGGGAACCCCGCCGACGCTGTGGAGCAGGGCATCACCGAGCTGTCCGCCCAGGCGCCCGGCTTCATGGAGGAGCTGGAGGAGATCATCCACGGCACCACCCTGGTGATCAACGCCATCATCGAGCGCAAGGGGGCCCGCACCGGTTTGATCACCACCCGCGGCTTCCGCGACGTGCTGGAGCTGGGCCGGGAGATCCGCTACGCGCCGTACGACATCTTCGCCCAGTACCCGGAGCCCCTGGTGCCGCGGCAGCTGCGGCTGGAGGTGGACGAGCGGGTGCGCGCCGACGGCAGCGTGCTGCGGCCCCTTGACCGCGACCACGCCCGCGAGGTGGTGCGGGAGCTGCTTGACCTGGGCGCGGAGTCCATCGCCGTCTGCCTGCTCAACGCCTTCGAGAACCCGGCCCATGAGCGGATCATCCAGGAGGTCATCGCCCAGGAGGCGCCCGGGCTGAGCGTCTCAATCTCCTGCGACGTGCTGCCCCAGATCCGCGAGTACGAGCGCACCAGCACCACGGCAACCAACGCCTACGTCAAGCCGCTCACCGGGGACTACCTGTCCCGCCTGTCCGGGCGGCTGTCCGGGCTCGGCTTCAGCGGGCGCCTCTATATCATGCTCTCCTCGGGCGGCATCACGTCGGTGGAGACGGCGGCGCAGGTGCCGGTGCGCATCATCGAGTCCGGCCCCACCGCGGCGGTCATCGCCGGGCAGTACTACGGCAAGCTCTTCGGCCTGCCCGAGATGTTCTGCTTCGACATGGGGGGCACAACGGCCAAGTCATGCCTGATCCAGGGGGGCAAGGTGAACGTGGTGCCCACCTTCGAGGTGGGGCGGGTGCAGCGGTTCATGAAGGGGAGCGGGCTGACCATCCAGGTGCCGGTGGTGGACCTGATGGAGATCGGCGCCGGCGGCGGCAGCCAGGCCAGGGTCAGCCGCATGGGCACCCTTCAGGTGGGGCCCCAGAGCGCCGGCGCGGATCCGGGCCCGGCATGCTACGGCAGGGGCGGCAAGGTGCCGTGCGTCACCGACGCGGACCTGCTGCTGGGCTACCTGGACGCGGATTACTTCCTGGGCGGCGAGATGAAGCTGGACAGGGCGGCGGCGGAGCGCGCGCTGCAGGAGCAGATCGCCGGGCCCCTGGACCTGAGCCTGGAGCGGGCGGCCTGGGGCATACACGACCTTATTAATGAGACCATGGCCGCAGCGGCCAAGACCCACATCGCCGAGCGCGGGGGGAACCCGGGCCTGGTGACGGTGTCGGCATTTGGCGGGGCGGGGCCGGTGCACGCCTTCGGCCTGTGCCGCAAGCTGGGCGCGCCGAGGGTGCTGGTGCCCCCAAACGCGGGGGTCGGCTCCGCCCTGGGCTTCTTCACCGCGCCCCGGGCCTTTGACCTGGTGCGCAGCCACAAGGTCGCCCTGAGTGGCGCGGACTTCGCCGCCCTGGACAGCCTCTACGGCGGCATGGAGGCCGAGGGGGTGCGCATGTTGCAGGCGGAGGCCGCGCCGGAGGAGGTGCGCTTCGACCGCTCCATGGACGCCCGCTTCGTGGGCCAGGGGGCCGAGACCAACGTGCCCCTGCCCGACGCGCCTTTCTCCGAGCTGACGGCGGCGCGGGTGCGAGAGCTGTTCGACGCCGAGTACGAGCGCCTGTACGGCCGCACCTATCCGGACTCGCCCCTGGAGCTGGTGAGCTTCCGGGTGCGGGCCAGCCTGCCCGAGCGGCCCCTGCGGCTGCCTGTCCTGGAGGCAAAAGGCAGCGACCTTTCAGCGGCGCTCAAGGGCGAACGGCCGGCCTACTCCGGGCGGAAGAGGGCCTTCATCCCCTACGCGGTGTACGACCGCTACCTGTTGCCGCCGGGGGCCGTGTTCCCCGGCCCGGCCATCATCGAGGAGCGTGAGTCCACGGTGGTGGTGGGGGAGGGCGCCACGGTGCGCTGCGACGAGCAGGGCTTCATCTGGATCGAGATGGAGGAGGTGAAGCGATGAGCGGGGCGGCTTTTGATCCCATCACCCTGGAGATCCTGTGGCGGCGGCTCATCTCCATCGTGGACGAGGCGGACGCGTCGGTGGCGCGCACGGCCTTCTCCAGCCTGCTGCGGGACGCCCACGACTACACCTGCATGTTCACCGACCGCCGGGGGCGCGAGCTGGCCCAGGGCACCTTCGCCACGCCGGGCCAGTCCGGGGCAATGGCCCTGGGCATCAAGGGGCTGGTGGACAGGATGCCCGAGGAGAGCCTGAACCCGGGGGATGTGTTCATCACCAACGACCCGTGGGCCCTGGCCGGGCACCTCAACGATGTGTGCGTGATGAGCCCCATCTTCCACGGAGGGCGCCTGGCCGGCTTCACCGCCTGCGTCTTTCACCACGCCGACATCGGCGGGCGCGTGGCCTCGGACAACCATGATGTGTTCGAGGACGGGCTCTTCATCCCGCTGGTGAAGCTCCACGAGCGGGGTGAACCCAACGAGGCCGTGCTGGAGATGATCCGGTACAACGTGCGCACCCCCGAGGAGGTGATCGGCGACATCCGCTCCCAGATCGCGGCCAACCATGTGTGCGCCGAGCAGGTGTGCCGCATGATGACCGACTACGAGCTGGAGAGCCTGGACGCGCTGGCCGACGAGATCATCGGCCGCACCGAGCGGAGCATGCGGGAGGCCATCGCCGCCGTGCCCGACGGAACCTACCGGGGCGAGGGGCGCATCGAGCAAATGGAGGGGCAGGATGACGTGGTGATCAAGGCCGCGGTGCGGGTGGCCGGAGGCGAGATCACCGTGGACCTGGACGGCTCGTCGCCGCAGGTGAGCTGGGGCGGCAACGTGGTGTTCAACTTCACCTACGCCTACGTGTTCATGGGCATCAAGAGCATGCTCGATCCAGAGATCCCCAACAACGACGGCTGCGCCGCGCCCATCAAGCTGCGCGCGCCGGAGCAGACGGTGGTGAACTGCAACTTCCCGGCGGCGGTTGCCGCGCGCATGCAGATCGGCCACTTCCTCACCGAGGTGATCTACAACGCCCTGGCCGACGCCCTTCCGGACCGGGTCCTCGCCTGCAGCGGCGGCACCCCGGCCACCATGAACGTGTTCTACGGCAAGCGGAAGGGGGGCGCCCCGTGGCACACGGTGATCATCCGCGGCGGCGGCATGGGCGCCTCGAGGGCGGCGGACGGAGAGCAGTGCTACATCTTCCCGGCCAACGGGGCCAACACCCCGGTGGAGATCCTGGAGAGCGACACGCCGCTCATGGTGGAGCGGCGGGAGCTGCTGCCGGACAGCGGCGGCGCGGGGGAGCGGCGGGGGGGGCTGGGGCGCCGAGTGGTGTTCCGCGTGCCCGACGACGACGAGGGACCCGAGGGCCCGGTGAGCCTTGCCATCCAGTCGGGGAGGTTCCGGCTGGCGCCCGAGGGGCTGTTCGGCGGGCGCCCTGGTGGGCTGGCCCGCTTCCTGGTCAACGGTGAGCCCGGCAACCCATACGGCCTCACCTCATTGCAGCCAGGCGATGAGGTCACCATGGACGCGGCCGGCGGCGGCGGCTTCGGCGACCCGAGCAGGCGCGACCGTGAGCTTGTTCGGCGGGACCTGCGTGAGGGGTACATCAGCGAGCAGGCCGCCTCGGACATTTACAATCTCACCGACGAGTAGGGAATGAGCGCGCGGGAGCAGGCGCGCGAGGAGGGAGCGGAGCCCTCGTGACAATGCCAGAGAAACCAACAAGCGGAACCCCCCTCCTTGAGGCATGCGTCGCCTTCTTCGAGGCTGACGAGTGGCCGTACGAGCGGATTGAGGAGCACCCCATGGTGCGCAGCCGCTACAGCGGGCGCAACGGACAGTACGACTGTTGGTTCCAGGAACGCCCCAATGAGAAGCAGCTGATGTTCTACTGCCGGGCCCCACTCAACGCCACCGAGAACGCCAGGATGGCCATCGCCGAGTTCTTCACCCTGGCCAACTACGGCATGGTGGTGGGCAACTTTGAGCTCGACCTGAGCGACGGCGAGATGCGCTACAAGGTGAGCGTGGACGCCGAGGGGATCGAGCTCACCACCGGCTTCCTCAAGAACTTCTGCTACACCTCGGTGGTCTCCATGGACCGCTACCTGCCGGGCATCATGAAGGTGCTGGCCGGGCTCGAGCCAGCGGCGGTGATCAAGGAGATCGAGGGCTAGGGTTTCAGCCGCGCTGGTCCATTACGTGGGCGAACCCCAGGTCGAACGCTTTCAGGTTGATCTCCCGGTGGGCCGGCTTGCTCTTGTCCTCGGTGGCCGCGCGCAGGGTGTCGCTGGCGAGAGGCACCATGTCCAGGCCGGCCAGGGCGCCGAGCATGAGCATGTTCAGGCAGCGCTGCTCGCCCACCTCCTCGGTGACCAGGCGTGTGCCGGGCATGGTGACGACGTGGGGCGTCACCTGGCGGATCTGGTCGAGGATCCCGTCACGGTCTGGGTAGGGCAGCCCCCGCATGGAGAGAGGGAAGGGAACCACGCGCCCCTCGTTGACCAGCACCCGGGTTTCGCCGGACATGTAGGGCAGGGCGCGCAGGGCCTCCAGGGGCTCGAAGGCCAGCACGACGTGGGCCCCGCCGGCGTCCACGAAGGAGCTCTCGCCCGGTCCGATGAGCACGGTGGTCTCCACGCTGCCGCCGCGCTGGGACATGCCGTGCAGCTGCCCCACCACCATGTTCTTGCCCTGACGCAGGGCAGCGTCCCCCACCATGATGGCCACGGTGAGCACGCCCTGGCCGCCCACGCCGGTGATCACCAGCCGGAAGCGTTTGGCGCAGCCGGTCACTTGCGCTCCACGGGCCCGATGGCCTGGTTGGGGCAGATGTAGGCGCACACGCCGCACCCGTTGCACAGGGCCGGGTCGATGGCCACATGACCGCCATCCATGTAGAAGGCCGGGCAGCCGAACAGATCGATGCAGGAGCGGCAGTTGCCGCACATGCCGCAGGAGAGGCAGCGCCCCGCCTCGGCCCGGGCCTCCTCCTCGGTGAGCGCGGCCACCACCTCGTCGCCGGTGCTGGACCGCGCCAGGGGATCAAGCTCAGCTGGCTGGATGCGCGCCGCGGGGGGGAACCCTGCAATGGGGGGCTGCTCCGAGCCCAGCCGAGGTGTAGTTGGCAGGGGCGGCGGCGGGCGCAACCCAGCGGCCTCTTCACCGCGCAGCTCACGGTCCATGGCCCAGGCCGCGCGCTGCCCCGTGCCCATGGCCCAGGTCACGGTGCGCTCTCCCCAGACCACGTCGCCCCCGGCGAACACACGGGGGTGCGCCGTGCGGCAGGTTTCCCCGTCCACCTTGAGGCAGCCGTCCTTCTCCAGGTCCAGCGCCTGGTTGTTCGCGCCGGTGTCCAGGGCGAGCTCCTCGGGCACCTGCCCGATGGCCAGGATGATCTGGTCCGCGGGCACCACGGCCTCGCTACCCTCCACGGGCTCGGGCCAGCAGCGGCCGGACGCGTCGGGCGCGCCGGGTTTGGTTTCCACGCACTCCAGGCCCAGCTCCTGCACGGAGATGGGCGCCAGCTGGGTGCGCACGGAGATCCCCTCCGCCTCGGCCGCCTCTATCTCGTGGTCGATGGCTGGCATCTCCTGGCGGCGCCGGCGGTAGACGATGGTTACCTGCTGCGCACCTTGCCGCCTGGCGGTGCGCGCGGCGTCGATGGCGGCGTTGCCTCCGCCCACCACGGCCACCCGGTTCCCCGTTTTTATCGGGAGGCCCAGGTTTGCGGCGCGCAGGTAAGGGAGCGCGTCCACTCGCGCCGGCCCGGCAACGTCGGCCGGCTCCTCCAGCTTGAGCGGCACGCCCCGGCACGCGCCCACGGCCAGGTAGACCGCGTCGTGCTCATGGAGCAGACCCTCCAGGGTGACGTCCTCGCCCAGCTCCACGCCCCCGCGAAACTCGATGCCCATGGAGAGCAGGCGCTCCACGTCTCTGCGCAGGGCGGCGCGTGGCAGGCGGAACTCCGGGATCCCGGTGAGCAGCAGGCCGCCCGGCTCCTGTTCTCGATCCAGCAGGGTCACCCGGTATCCGCGCATGCGCAGCTCGTGGGCCGCGGCCAGGCCCGACGGTCCGGCCCCAACCACGGCCACACCCAGCCCGTTCTCCTCGGCCGGCGTGGGCGCGGCAGGCAGGGCGTCCTCGGGCTGCTCGCGCGCCCAGGTCACCAGGAACCGCTTCAGATCGTTGATGGCCACGGGCTGATCCGCGCCCGCGCGCACGCACGCATCCTCACACGGGCGGTGGCACACCCTGCACACCGTCTCGGGCAGAGGGTTCTTCTCCAGGATCAGCTCAAGGGCTTCGGCATGGTTGCCCGCCGCGATGTTGCCCACATAGCCCTGGATGCAGTGGGAGAGCGGGCACCTGGTTGAGCAGGGCGCCTTCCCCGGATTGCACCCCACCTCTTCCTTTGTCTGCTGCGCAGTGGCCCGGGCCATGTGCCGCATCAGGTTGCGGTCAGGCTCGAGCCCGCAGCGGTGGCCGCCGGACTCCCGCCCGCAGGTCTGGCACCGCTCCTGGTCAATCTGGTACGGCGGCGGCGGGGCCTCGGGGGCGATGCGGCCCATGTACACCGGGCACGGGTGCTCCATGATCACCACCGAGACGCCGTCCGCGTCACGGGCACGCGCCAGCGCCGCCATGGTGCCCGGAAGGTCTGCCGGGTCGGTGACCTCCACATGAGCAGCGCCCAGCCCCCGCGCCGCGTCCGCGATGGAGAGGTGCCGCACCGGCTGGCCGTCCTGCGCCTCGACTGAAGGGCTCTCCTGGAAGCCGGTCATGGCGGTGACCTGGTTGTCGAGCACCACCACCACCATGCCCACCTCTTCCTTGATGGCGTTGAGCAGGGCCGGCATGCCGGAGTGGAAGAAGGTGGAGTCGCCCAGGAAACCAACCGTGCGCTCCCCGGTAACCCGCGCCACCCCGGCGGCCAGGGTGATGCCGGCGCCCATGCAGAGCAGGGCGTCGCCGCTCTCCAGGGGCGGGGCGAAGCCCAGGGTGTAGCAGCCGATGTCGTTGAAGAAGAGCCGCTCCGGCCCGAACACCGCGCGCGCCGTGAAGTAGGAGGTGCGGTGTGGGCAGCTGGAGCAGAGCACCGGCGGGCGCACTGGCACCTCGGGCGCGTCAGGGCGCCGGGTGGGCTCCGGGCCCAGGCCCAGGGCGCCATGCAGCCCGCGCCGCAGGATCTCCGGCTCATACTCGAAGGGCACGGGCAGGTGGCCGCTGTGTTTACCCAGCACCTGGACCGTGAGCCGGTGCCGCGAGCAAAGGGCCAGCACCAGGTCCTCCAGGTAGGGCGTCAACTCCTCAACAATCAGCACCCGCTCCAGCCTCTGCAGGAACTCCACCAGCTTCTTCTCGGGCAGGGGGTGGACCACGCCGACAGTGAGCACGGGGACCTTGTCCGCGAGGTCGTACTCCAGCAGCAGGTCCTTGCAGGTGGACGCGGGCGCCCCGGCGGCGATGATGCCGTGCACCGCAGCCGCCGCCTCCTCCCCGGCCGAGGCGCGGACGAAGTCAGTCTCGTCCAACAGCTCGGCCGCGCGGGCCAGGCGATCTTCCAGGTCCAGGCGCATGGGGCGCGCGAACACCGGGATGGGGATCAGCCGCGTGGGATCACGCACGAACCCCTTCACCTCGGGCGCCTTGAGCGGGCCGAAGGTGACCACCCCGCGGGAGTGGCAGACCCGGGTGGTGGGGCGCAGGATCACGGGCAGCCGGACCTGCTCCGACAGGCGGAACGCGGCGCGCGCCATGTGGTACGCCTCGCCCGGCGTGCACGGATCCAGGGTGGGGATGCCGAGCATTGAGGCGAGGTATCGTTGGTCCTGCTCGTTGGGGCTGGTTCGGCAGGAGGGGTCCCCCGCGCTGACGATGACCATGCCCCCGCGGGTCCCCATGTAGGGAATGGTGGAGAGGGGATCGCCCGCGTACATCAGGCCCAGGTGCTTCATGGCGCAGATAGCGCGGGTGCCGGCCAGGGAGGCGGCGAAGGCCATCTCCAGGGCGATCTTTTCGTTTACCGAGTACTCAAAGACCACGCCGCGCGCGCCAGCCACGCGGGCCAGCGAGTCGGTGACCTCCGAGGACGGGGTGCCGGGGTACCCGGAGGCGAACCCGATCCCGGCTTCGAGCGCGCCGCGGACGATGGCTTCGTTACCCAGCAGGGAGGCGGCGTGCCCTTCCTCCTCCACCAGGAGGGGGTCTATCTTCTTCTGGTCAACCACTTGAGTGAGTGACTTTAACCCAGGCAGGAGGTGAGCGCACTACCCGACGGAGAAAGAGGTGAATTACCCGGGGTGCCGTCGTCTGGTATCCTTTCCGGGCCCATTCCTTACAAGAGGTGCCCCGTGGCCGATATCCCCGTTGAAAAGAAGTTCGCCATCCTCACCGAGATCACCCGCGCCCAGCACTTCGCCTGGCACGACGCGGTCAAGGAGATGTTCCCGGACGCGGACGTGGCCGCCGTCACCGACAAGATGTGGGAGATCACCGGCCACCAGACCGCGGCCGCATACATCAAGCGTCTGGACGCCGACAAGCCCCTGGCCCCCCAGGTGGCGGCGAGCATCGTCTGGAGCAGCGTGTGCATGGGCGAGGCCGCGGAGCTGAAGGTCACCGAGGGCAAGGACGAGGCATTCGTAATCCACGACGACTGCCCCTGGGTCCACTGGCACCGCAAGCTCGACCTGCTGCACGAGGACCAGCCCGGCTGCGATATCTGGTTCCAGACCACCGTGGCCGACATCAACGCCGCCCTGGGGACCAACCTCAAGGTTGAGACAACAGAGGCCCTGCCCTCGGGCGGCAAAACCTGCACGCGGCGGTTCTGGACGGAGTAGGAATGTAGGGGCGGAGGGGAAGCCGTAGAATTGTCCCCTCCTGGCTACCCGGCCGGGAGCATCTCCTGCGCGAAACGGTACCTCTCCTGCCTGGAAGAGACTTCCTCGTCCAGAAGCTCAGCGAGGCGCGGCAGGTTGACAGGGTGGAGCACGATCCGGGCCCGCTGCCGGCCGCCCACCGTTTCATTGATCTCGATTTGCTGCTCCGTGGCGTGAGGTGCCACCGTCGGGTATAGGATGCTGGCGACGGAGGCGCCGGGCTGGCTCAAGGCGTAGAGGCTGAGCTGGTAGAGCATCTCCCGGGGGAGGGAGGTGGTCCACAGGTCACGGTACTTGGCGTCGAGCAACGCGGCAACGCGGCCCTTCTCCATGATGGCGAAGTCTGGACGGGGCGTGGGGGCCCTGCGGTTCAGCGGGTTCTTGCCCGGGGTGTATGCCAGCATGCCTCGGAGCCGGAGCTCGCTCAGCACAGTCAGGCGCTCGTCGAGGTTCTCCTTGAGGAAGCGGTCTAACAGGGCCTGGAAGAACCTGTTCATGTCGTAGAGCAGGCCTGGCAAGGCACGATCCGAGGAGCTTGCCTCGTCCATGGAGATGGCCCGGCCAGCCAGGAGGATCTCTACAATGGCGAAAGCGGGGCGGTAGGCTGCCACCAGCCGGTTCATCTGTTGCTTCGCCTTTTTCAGGAGCGATGCGGTGAGGGGCACCTGCTTGACCGAGAGCTTCAACTGGGCAGTGAGCCGGCTGCAGGCGACGCGAAGCGTCGTATCAGCGGTCAGGTGTCCGGCCAGGTTGAGCCCGCCCAGGATGACACGGTTGATGGTGGTGTCCTCGATCCGAGGGTGGTGGAGGTAGCGTAGCCCCTGGTCCATGCGGCCGCACCGTGCGACCAGGTCTTTCATGTCCAGGCGCCCTCGCGGGCGCATCATGACCTCATGGCGAGCTTCGTAGCGGCGGTGCAGGCCTCGGCCCAGGAGCTCCCTGACCTCGGCCTGCAGCTGGGCCACCAGCAACTCCACGAAGAGCCCGCCTCCCGTGATGTAGGTCGCCCTCGAGAGCAGGTTCAGGTGGCGCAAGCCATAAGCGTAGCGGAACAGCTTCAGGAGCAGGTCCCCGCCAACTTTCGGCTCCACCGTGATCTGCACATTCCCCAGGCAGATCCTGCCGACATAGGAGGTGGCCGCGACCTCCAGCCCGCAGGAGAGGTCACGGATCAGGAGCTTGCGTTCTTTGGTGAGCCCGGCGGCCTGCGCCCGGCTGGCCTCGTCCTCCAGGTGCACTCCCACCAGCGCGGGATCCCGCCCCTGAGCAGCGGAGCGTGAACTCCACTCCTTGAGCTGGATCCGTATGACCTCAGCCTGGCTCATCTCCGGCGATTCACTCCGATCCTTCCTCTGCCGGGTCATCACCCTGCTCCACCTCCAGGTCGAGCTGAATCTGGGCTTCGGCTGCGGCGGCCTGATCCGTGGCGGTGACCTCGGGGCACGGCGCCAGCAGGGCCTGGACGAGCTGATCGCGTTTGCGGAGGTCAAACAGATGCGCGTGGATCTCTTGCTGTTCCAGGTCCACCAGGTCCTTGCCAATGATCTGCCTCAGCGCCTGGAAGTCCTCGTAGCAGTACTCTTGCAGCAGGGGCACGATCTCGTCGCGGAGGGCGGCCACGAGCTGGGCAAAGCTCGATAGCGCGTGTCCATCGTGCATCAGGTAGGAGTGCCCCACCTGCAGGTTGCGGCCGTCGGCTCCCAGGTGCCGCCGGACCCTGGTGTTCAGCGCGTCCAGCCATGGCCCGAGTGGGATGCCCGCCACAGTGGCGTCCCCAAGCACCGAGCTGTCCGGCATCAGCTCGATGAAAGCGAAGCGCCGCCGCAGGGCGGTGTCGAGCAGGGCAATGGAACGATCCGCGGTGTTCATGGTGCCGACCACATGGACATTCTCCGGCACCGAGAAGGGCTGCCCGCTCAGGGGCAAGGTGATCTGGATGCCTCGCTTGCTCTTCTCCAGGATGGTGAGCAGCTCGCCAAAAATTCGGGGGATGTCGCCCCGGTTGATCTCATCGATGATCAGGTAGTGCGGGCGCGGATCCTTGGCCGCCCGGCCGCAGAGCGCCTTGAATATTCCGTCCCGGAGCTTGAAGTGGAGCTTCCCGTCCTGGTCGGAGGGGCGGTAGCCCTCCAGGAAATCCTCGTAGCCATATGCCGGGTGGAAGGTACACATGGAAACCGAGATGCTCCCTTGCTGGTCGTCGGTGAGGTCCTCATGGCGGCACCCGAACACGGCGCGGGCCATCAGCTCCTTCACCGTGGCCATGGCCCAGTGGGTCTTCCCTGTCCCCGGAGGACCGTACAGGATCACCTGCCCCTTTCTCTGGAGAGCCTCCTGGATGGCCCCGGGGGTGCCGCTCAGCCGGGCGGGCTTCTTTTTGTGAGGCTGCGGTGGGGGAGGGGGCTGGGGGATCTTGATCGCCGCCATCACCCTGGCCTCGGTGGCCACCAGGTTCACCGGCTTCTTCATCTGGCAAAAGGTTGTGCGCAGACCCTCATGTTCGGGCGTCTTCCACTCCTCGGTGGTGAGCCACTCCACCTCCCGCCGGTGCGAAAACGTCTCCCCGCTGGCATGGTAGTAGTCTCCCTTCACCTGCCCAACCCCCAGCACCGTGGCGCCGTCCATGGCCATGACAAGGTCCCCAGGCTCCACGCCGCCCGCGACAAACTTGAAGAGCTGGGCGGTGTCCTTCCCCTCCTGCTGGGGCGTGCTTGGGAAGTGCTTTTTGACCAACGCCCTGAGCGCCTCCTTTCCCTTCATGTCATAGGTCACCCAGCCAAGCTCACCGAGCTCGTCCCAGCCAATACCCACGAAGTTGTCGGCGAGCATGGCGGGCCAACCGGTGCGGCGCTCCTTGCCGTAGCTGGTCCCCACCCGCCAGTAGCTGTGTGGAGCCCCGTCCCTGTCGTTGAGGACCGAGGTGAAGTGGTTTGGTGGCAAATCCAGCTCCTCGCTGGCCTGAATGTAGTGGCCAGCGCACAGGTAGCGGCCCTCTCCCGGGGGGGGCTCCAGCAGGATCTTGATCAGGTGGAACCGTTGGTGCTCCGCGTTGTGGTAGTCGTCCAGGACCCCTGGGAAGAGCAAGGAGAAGTATTTGTGACCCCATGATGAGCCCTGCACATCGGGAGCGGCGCGCTCCAGCTCGGTTTGCAGATCCTGGTAATGTCTCTCATTGAAGGGGATGGTCGAGAACCGCTCGAGAACCTCCGCCCCGGCCACGAACTGGTCCCTGTGGGAGCGGGCCGCCTGGATCGCCTCTTCCTCGGAAATAGACCGCTGGTTGGAGGGAGCGCCGGTCATCCACAGGCCGGTGTCTTTGCGCCGGTAGATTCCGTATTTCAGGGCGCTGCCCCCGGCGATACCGCCGAAATTTGGGGAGGGGAACTCTTCATCGTTCTTGTACTCCAGCCAGTAGACCAGGCTGTCGTGGTCGCTGTTTTCATGCATGGTGCGGAGCAGCAGCTTGCCGTCCAGGCCGAGCAGGACCTCGGGCGCGAACCGCTCCCGGAAGGCATCCAGGTAGCGGTCAATCTTCTCCACCGGGAGCAGCTTTCCCGAGGCGAGCAGACGCTGATGGTGAGCGAGGAGCTCCTCTCCAATGCGTTCATCGATGATCATCGGTTCCCCTGTGGTCAGTGCATTGCCATGGGGAGCTTACCAAAGGAACAAAGCAAGGTGCCAAAGCAACCACAGCCGCGCCACAAACAACCAAGCAATCTGCATCGGACCATTGACCTTCTCCTCGACAACGTCACAATGTTAGCCTAAATCAAGATGCTATGAAACTCACCCCAAAGCAAACCTCTCTGACCTTCCGAACCTGGGGAGGGAAACGCCCAGGAGCCGGCCGAAAGCCGCTAGGAAAGAAACCCAAGGTTCCCCACGCTGCCCGTCCCCTCCTGGCCTCCCGGTTTCCCGTCCACGTCACCCTCAAGGTCGCCAAAGGCCTGCCCAGCCTGCGCCGCAAGGACCTGTTCACTGTCATCCAGGCCTGCCTGGTGCGGGGCAAGGAGCGCTTTGGCTTCCGCGTGGTGCAGTTCTCTGTGCAGGGCAACCACCTGCACCTGCTCTGTGAGGCCAGGGACCGGGTCGCCCTGTCCCGTGGCATCAAGGGGCTCTCCGTGCGCCTGGCGAAGGGCCTCAACAAGCTGCTCGGCCGGTCCGGCCAGCTCTTCCCGGAGCGCTACCACGCCCGCATCCTGCGCACCCCCACCGAGGTGCACCGGGTGCTTCGTTACCTGCTGCTCAACACCCGCCGCCACGCCGCCCAGCAGGGGCGTCAACTGGACAGCTCCCTGCTCGATCACCGTTCCTCGGCCTTCCACTTTGATGGCTGGCGCGGCCTGGTGGCCTTACCCGCATCAGGGCGCGCGCCACCCGTGGCCAGGCCCCACACCTGGCTATTGCGTGTGGGCTGGAGAAACGTGCAGGGGCCTATCGACCCGATGGATGTACCAGGGAGGCAACCGTAGAGGGCCGGACATACGGTCCGCTATTCGGGATCATCCAGACGAAGGCGTCTCAGGGCAGATTGTGCAGGACGGTGGTGGAACCTAACGCCACTCGCCGCCGGGGAAGTTGTGGTCGGCCCATTTCTGGGCGGCCTCCTTGGTGCGGAAGGCGCCCATGGGCTGGGGGTGGCAGGTGTCGTCGTCTTCCTTGCCGATGTACCAGGCGTTGTGGCCGTCCTGGAAGAGGATGACGATGCCGTCGTCCTCGTCGGTCTTGCGCGACTTCTCCTTGAAGTGCGACATCTACTTCACGCGGGGCGCGGGCTCCGGAGCCGGTTCCGCCTTCTCCTCCTCCATCTGGATGCCCACAACCTTGATGTTCACCTCGATGACCTGGCGGCCGGCCATGCGGGCCACCTCGTCGGCGATCTTCTGGCGCAGCTCGCCGGCGGTCTTCTGGATGTCGCAGCCGTACTCAATGACGACTTCGAGATCGATTGCAGCCTGGGTCTCGCCTACCTCGGCGGCCACGCCGCGGGTCGGGTCATCACCGATGGAGCGGTACAGGATGCCGGCCTTGCCCAGGTTGGCGATGCCGTTGACGGCGCGGGCAGCGTAGTTGGCGATGGTGGCGACGACGTCCTCGGACATCTCAATCTTGCCGCCAACCGTTCCTTCCTTGCTAGGGGTGTCTGAAACCATGATCGTATCCTTTTTCGTTGGCATCTTTTTTTTACCTCCATCCTGCTTGGTTGTGGAATGAAAAAATCTACTTTTCGCGGGCTGGCGGGGCGGCTGCTTCCAGCTCGACCTGCAACCTCGTGATCTCTTTTTGTTGTTGCTCGATGATGCGCCTGGCGGCGCCGTAGTTGGCGCTCTCCAGGGCCCCCTTGGCCTTGGAGGCAGACTTGGCCGCCGAGCCGCTGGCCTTGACCAGGCGCTTGTGCCTGGCCTGCGCGGGGGTGTCCCCGGTGGGGGCGGCGAGCCCGCCTGTCAGCAGCAGGATCAGGCCGCAAAGTACGGCGAAGAGGGCCGCGGCGGTGAGCAGGCCAGCGCCGCCGGCCGGTGGGCTGTTGGTTCCTGAACGGGGCGGGGGGAGCGGGGCTGACATGTCCTACCTCCTGATATCCGGGGCGAGAGTGATGAGCACCGACGCGCCCACGACGATGGCGGCCAGCCCCAGGGCCTGGGTGGTGCCGAGCCAGGAGAAGGCGCCGATGGACACGAGCACCACCACCGCACCCACAGCCATGAGCCCCAGCGCGAACCAGCGGCGGTCCAGGGGCAGAGGCCAGGGGTTGCGCCCCTCCTCGGCCCACATGGCGCGCAGGCGCTTGACGACTTCATAAAGCTCACGCCGCACGCCGCGCATGTTGGTCCAGACCACGCGCTCCCCCTCCCGGGCCTGGCTCCCCTCGGCCGGGATGAACAGCCAGAGCCCCAGGTAGATCAGCAGCCCGACGCCGCTGGCCAGGGCGAGCAGCAAGAAGGCGAGCCGGAGCAGGGTGACGTCCACCACGAGGGCACGGGACAGGCCCGCGCACACGCCGGCCAGGAGCCGCTTGTCGGTGGGGCGTTGCAGTCCGTTGAAGAGCTGACGGATGGTCATCACGCTCACTCGAGCATGCGGCCCACCTGCTCCAGGGGGACCACTTCCGGCTTGATCAACACGTCCTTGACCTCAAGGCCCACCTGGCTCTCGATGGCCGTGGCGGCTCTTGCGCGGGCGTCCTCGCACACTTCCTTCACCTCGGCCGCGGCCGAAACCCAGAGCACGATCTTCAGCCGCACCGGCTCAGCCCAGGCGCCCACGACCTGCACGCGCACGTCAGTGACCCCGGGCGTCCGCTTCACCGCGCCCTCGGCCACCGCGGCCACGCCACGAGAGTCGATGAGCACCATGCCCGCCTGGTCGGCGGAGAGGATGTGTTTCTGCGGCGCTTGCGGCGTCCCGAACAGGCGCCTCAGCAGCACGCTGCAAAAGAGCAGCCCAACCACCAGGCTCACGGCACCAACGCCCAGGCGGTGGAGCCCGGTGGGATCCGACTTGAGGCCCAGGCCCTCGGCCAGGGTCCAGCCGAAGGGGGTGCGCAGGCCCATCTCCACCAGGCCGAGGGTTCCGAGAAAGATGTAGGCGGCCGCCGCCGTGATGGCCAGCAGGATCAGCCAGAGGAGGGCGCGCTCGAACATGAATGCGCCCTGTCCGTCTCCATCAAAGGAGAGGGCGCGCTGCAGGTGTGGTTTGCTTGGCTGACGGGGTGCCATGGCTCAGTCGAGCTGCCGCTTGGGCGGCGGGGCTTCTTGCTCCACCCTGGGCACATGAACGTCCACGACGTTGATGTTAACCTCCACCACCCTGCGCCCGGTCATGTACTCCACGCTCTCGATAACCTGGGTGCGCAGATCAGAGGTGACCTTGGTGATCGGGTAGCCGTACTCCACCACCACGTCCACGTCGATGGCCGCCTCCTTGAGCCCCACCTCGGACTCGATGCCGCTCTTGCGGCCGAGCCTGGACATGACACCGCGCAGGCTGGAGTCGCCAAGCTGGTGCACGCCCTCCACCTCTTCGGCGGCGATGCGCGCGATCACGGAGACGACCTCGTCAGCGATGTGGGTCTTGCCGCGGTTGGAGACGTTGGGCGAGGCCTTGGGGGCTGGTGCGGG
>CAZCFB010000084.1:2593-21136 GCA_964497805.1 uncultured Kofleriaceae bacterium | reverse complement strand
CCCTGTGGCGCGACATGGCCAGCGGAGGCAGCGCGGAGGGGCGGCTGGTCAAGGAGCTGGATACCCTGGAGATGGTGCTCCAGGCAGAGCACTACGAGGCTCGCGGCGAGCAGGACCTGGGGGAGTTCTTCCGCTCCGGGGAGGTGATCCAGGACCCGGCCACGCGGCAGGTGCTGGAGGCGCTCAAGGAGCGCAGAGCGGCGCGGCTGACGCTTGCCCACCTGGCGCCCCAGGATCCTCCGGCCCCCGCGGATCTCATCGTTGGGTTCGGCGTGTTCTGCATGTCGGTGCCCAGCCGCTGCGCTGACCTGTACCACCGGGGCCTCGGCCCGAAGATCCTCTTCACCGGCGGGGTAGGCGCGGGCAGCGGGGACCTGCAACAACCTGAGGCCGAGGCATTCCGCGAACACGCCATGGAAGCCGGGGTGCCCAGGGACGCGATCCTGGTGGAGCCGCAAAGCACCAACACCCTGGAGAACGTCCTGGCGTTCAAGGAGGTCCTGGGCCAACACGACCTGAGCCCCACCTCCGCCCTGCTGGTTGCCCTGCCCCACCGCCAGCGCCGGGTTTGGCTCACCTGCCGCAAGCAATGGCCCGGGGTGCGGCTGCTCAACAAGCCCCCACGCGGAGACCTGGACGCACTGGCCGCGCCCTTCGGGGGATTGGGCCCCTACACGGCCGAGCTACAGGGGGAGCTTGATCGGATCCAGCGGTACGGTGCCAAGGGCGACATCGAGCGGGAGAGCCGCTAGATCCCTCCGTGCTTGTCCTGCCGGCGAGTCTTGTGCTTCACTGAAACTCCTTTTTGTACACTGAAATTTTGGGTGTTTTCCGGGTCGGAGCGACGAATAGCTCCGACCTGCTGGCACCTCCGAAGGAGAGAGACTTGTCAGAGCTGGACCAACGATTGGCGCGCGCATATAGCGTCAAGAACCCGGAGGAGCTCAAGGACCTTTACCGGCAGTGGGCAGCTGATTATGAAGGAGACACTCTGGACCAGCTCGGCTACGTGGGGCCGGTGCTTCTGGCCGGCCTGCTGGCCGGACTGCTGGAGGACCATGACGGCCGCGTGCTGGACGCCGGCTGCGGCACAGGGCTGGTGGGCCAGGAGCTGGCCCGGGCGGGGTTCCGCCACCTGGTGGGCATGGACATCTCCAGGGAGATGCTGGACCAGGCCGCGCGGAAAGGCGTCTACGAGCGGCTGTTGCCCGGGGACATGTCCGGCCCCGTGGACCTTCCCCCTGACTCTTTCGACGCGGTGATCGGGGCGGGCCTGTTCACCCATGCCCACCTGGGGCCCGACGCCATGGACGAGCTCTTCCGGGTGGCCAGGCCCGGTGGGTTCGTATGCATCTCCATTCATGAGGGCGTCTTCATCAAGGAGGGCTACGACCAGAAAATCGAGGCCCTCCAGCGAGCCGGCGTCAGCCAGCTGCTGAAGCGCCATGAGGATGACTACCTGATCAACGAGGAGCTACGCGCCATGTACTGCGCCTTCCGTGTGTTGGCGCCATCAGCTACTCGGTAAGGTCGTCGAGGCGCGGACCTCACATCACCCGCCCTGGTTCTTTTCCAACATGCCGCGGCCCTTGGTATGATGACCTCCAATTCCTACAACTTGGAGGATTCGATGGAGATCTTCGGGCATGTTTCCTATGTCCTCTACCTGGCCTCCTATGCGGTACGGGACATCCTCTGGCTGCGCGTATTGACCATCCTGGCCGGGGGGTGCCTGCTGCCATTCTTCTATTTTCAGCCGAAGGTCATGTGGATCCCCTTTTTCTGGATAAGCCTGTTCAACGTGATCAACATCTACCAGATCGGCATCCTCCTGCTGGAGCGCCGCCCCGTGGGTATGTCCCCCGAGGAGAAACGCATCTTCCACCGGCACTTCCCTGCCATGAACGCGCGGGTCTTCAAGAAGATGGTCGAGCTCGCTCAGTGGAAGGACGCCGAGGAAGGAGACTTGCTGATCAAAAAGGGAGAGGCTCCGCGGGCGCTGATGCTGTTCTCTTCTGGCGCCCTCGCCGTGCGCATCGAGGGCCGCGACCCGATCCCCATGGAGGAGGGGCAGTTTGTGGGAGAACTGGCCTTCATCACCGATGGTACCGCCTCGGCTGATGTGGTGGCCACGAGCCCCGCCCGATACCTGGCCTGGCCGTCTGGAGTCTTGCGCCGACACATGGATCAGGAAACCGCCATCGGCAAGTCCGTCCAGAACGTACTGGGCGCTGATGTGGCGATAAAGCTCCGCAACCGCAACCTGCACCTGTCATCGCAAAACCTGGCCATCACCTGATCTTGTGTTCTTGGGGGAGACAGGGCGGCTGGAGAGGAGGAGGTTCGGGACGAAAGAGCGTCCCCTACAGGTTCAGCTCCCTGTGGATCCGCTTCACCGAGCCCTCCACGGCCTTGGCCGCGGTTTTGAAGTAGGTCAGGCCCACGGCCAGGCCCAGCTCGTGCCACCTGCACGAAACCTGGGCCGCGTCCGACATGACGCCCCCCACCAGGCGGGCCGCGTTGGTGCCCAGGTGCCCCACCAGATCACCGGCCGCCTCGCCCAATTCGTTACTCAGGTCCTTGATGTTCAACTCGCTATTTGGCGTCGTCATTGGGCTCCTCCTTCTGCAGGCACTTGAGGCAGCGCATGAGCCGCACCGCCTGGCCCTCGGCCAGGGCCACCACGGCCTCGCTCCCCTTTGGCAGGATCTCGTTGCACTGATCGCACACGGCGTTCACCTCCAGCACCACCTTCTGCCAGCCCAGCACCACGGCGTTGGCGCCAGCGGCGGCCTCCTCGCTCTTCTTCACCGCGTTGGCGATGGATGCGGAGTCGGCCACGATGTCGCCCACAAGCCCCACCGCGTTCTGCAACACGTTGCGCACCAGGTTGGAAACCGAGACCCCCAACTTGGCCGCGTGCTCGCGGATTTCATCGTCCAGGGATTGAGGAATGCGGGTGTGTATCACGCGTTCTTTCTTTTCTTCTTCAGGTTTTGGAGCCATCTTGGACCCTCCGTGTCACTTTGTAATACAACTTGTGATACATTGTGATACGTCCGTCAACCCCTATTTTGGATTTCTTTGGGCAGCACCCTTGCCCCCCCTGCACCTTCACCCTACATTGACGCCCCGAAATGAGGGGGATCCTCCCCCGACATGAATTGGAGAAAATGTGACTATTAGGATGCTTATCAATGGCCGGCACGCGGAAGAACTTCGCGTGGCCATTGTTGACGAGAAGGGACGCCTCCAGGGCTACCGTGTGGCCATGGGCGAGGCAGAGGTGGAGCGGGGCAATATCTACAGAGGCGTTGTGGCCAACATCGAGACGAGCCTCGACGCTGCCTTCATCGAGTACGGCGCCGGACGCCACGGGTTCCTCAAGCGCCACGATGTTGTCGAGGCCGCGTACCAAACAAAGAAGAAGGCTGGCAAGAAGGGCAAGAAGGACAAGAGCGAGGAGAGCAAGGGCAAGAGTAAGGGCAAGGGGAAGGGTGGTCCGGCAATCGACCAGGTGCTGCAGAAGGGGCAGCCGATCCTGGTGCAGGTGACCCGTGACGCGGTGGCCAACAAGGGCGCCACCATGACCACCAACATCAGCCTGGCCGGGCGCTACCTTGTGCTCAAACCGTACGAGAACTCACGCGGCGTCTCGCGCAAGGTGGAGGACGAGGACCTGCGGCGAAAGTTGCGGGAAAAGGTCAAGAACCTGGTGGCCGGGGACTTCGGCTTCATCGTGAGGACCAACGCCGCCGACCAGACCAAGACCGAGCTCAAGGGCGACCTCGACCGGCTCAAGCGCCTCTGGAAGCAGGCCCTGGCCGAGAGCGAGAATGGGCGCGGCGCGCGCCTGGTGTACGACGACCAGGATCTGGTGATCCAGGTGCTGCGCGACCACCTGGACAGCAGCGTGGACGAGATCCTGGTGGACGATCCGGTGCTCTTCGAGCACGCCAGCCGCTACCTGGCCGCAGTGTCCCCGCGCAAAAAGATCCCCCTCACCCTGTACGAGGACCGCACACCCCTCTTCTCCGTTTACAAGCTCGAGCCTCAGGTGGCGGCCATCTACCGGCGCAAGGTCCCGCTGCCCAGCGGCGGGTCCCTGGTCATCGACCACACCGAGGCCCTGACGGCCATCGACGTGAACTCTGGCCGGGCCACCGCAGGCGACACCCAGAAGGACACCGCCTACAACACCAACCTGGAGGCCGCCGATGAGGTCGCCCGGCAGCTGCGCATGCGCGACGTTGGGGGGCTGGTGGTGGTGGACTTCATCGACATGCGCACCCAGAAACACCAGCGCGCGGTGGAGAAGATGGTCAAGGAGGCCATGAAGGGCGACCGTGCGCGTGCGCGCGCCAGCCGCCTGAGCAGCAACGGGTTGATGGAGATCAACCGCCAGCGCGTGGGGCAGCAGCTCACCATGCGCACCCATGTGGAGTGCAGCGCCTGCAACGGCGTGGGGTGGCTGCCCAGCGAGGATGTCATCGCCCTGAGCTTGCTCAGGCGCGTGGAGGCCCGCGCGGCGGACGGCCGCCTGGCGGGGGTGAGGATCCACCTCAACCCGGCTGTGGCCCAGGGATTCCAGAATCAGCGCCGCGGTCAGCTCGCGGCCCTGGAACAGACCTACCACCTGAACATTGAGGTGCTGACCAACCCGGCCCTGCACCCCGGCGAGGATCGCCTGGAGTTCCGGATCAGGACTGGCCCGGCGGTGACGCCCGAGGATTCCCCGCCGGCTGCCCGGCCCGGCGTTGCGCTGGAGCCGCCGCTTCCCGCCGAGGGGCCTGATCCCGAGGAGGCCGAGGTCACGGAGGTTGAAACCTCGGCCGTGGTGGAGGAGCCGAAGCAGGAGAAGTCCTCCTCCTCCCGCCGTAGAGGCGGCAGGCGGCGGCGCAAGAAGAAGCCGAGGGCAGAGGACCAGACCCGGAAGGGAGAAGGCAAGGCGCCGCCAGAGACCACCGCTCAGGGCAACGACGAGGGCCAGGAGAAGAAGAGCAACTCCAGCCGCCGCCGCCGCCGTCGGCGCAAGAAGAAGGCCGCCTCCGGGGACGGGGCCCAGGCCTCAGGCGGGGAGCAGAAGAAGGAAAAGTCCGATGGCGACGGGGAGAAGAAGCGTTCCTCGGGTCGCAGGGGACGACGCCGGCGGCGCGGCGGAAGTAAGCCGAGCAGCGCCCCCAAAGCGAGTGAATGACCGCCCGGATTGTCCTCTTCTTCGTCTGGGCGGGCGCCATCGCGTTGGCCGTGCCGCATGACCTGAGCTTTTCCACGGCCATGGCTCAGCCGGCGCACCCCTACGCGCTTATCATCTACCACCATGGCACCTGGCCCTCGGGCTTCCTCTACCTGGCCGCGATCATCTTCCTGTCGGTGCCTTCCCTGCGCCGCCGCTCGGATCTGGTTTCCCTGCTGGCGGCGGTGCTCCTGGCCCACGCCCTGATCCACCCTCTTGTCATCACCTCTGGCCTCAAGTTCCTGTTCGGGCGGCTGCGCTTCCACCAGCTCGGGGCGGGTGGGGCCGGGTTCAACCCCTTCTACCTGCCAACCCCGGGGCTCGGCGGCCGCTCCTTCCCCTCCGGTCATGTCGCCAGCTCGGTGGTGCTCACCCCGGTGGCCATCCTGGCCTGGCGGAATCGGCGCCGGAAGCTGGCGGCGATCCTGGCCTCCATCACGGTGGTCTGGGGCCTGGCCGTGGCCTGGGGGCGGATCCTGCACGGGGCCCATTACCTGACCGATGTCATCTTCTCCCTTGGCCTCTCCCCCCTGATTGCCCCGCTCACCATCAAGGCCGGGACCTGGTACCGGAAAAAGTTCGACTAGGTGGGGTGGGGGCACCCCGTGGGGGTCGGAGCCCCCTGCTCGGGGGTCAATCCCCGCACCCAGGTTAATTCACATATCTAGAATCTGGATCAACTAACTGCGTAATCGCCTTGTAAGTACACAGCATTCGCAACAAAAGCTATTCAAGGTAGTTCAGCAGGTGGGCTGGCCTGCCCATTGCACTATATCTCTGCACGATGAGAAACCAGGCCAAACAATTAACGATTCACCTCCCTCTGATGCTCTCCTTCTGCCTGCTGGGCTGCGGCCCCATGGAGGTCGGCGAAGAGAGCGACCGCTCCATCCAGGTTGTGCTCGAGGAGACGGGCTACTCCCCCTTTGGCTGACCGACCCCACCCGGGGGCGGGTTCCCCGGCCAACCTGGCAATCCTGGCGGCGGCGGGTGTGATCCCAACAACCCGGGCGGCGGAAATCCGAGCCCGAATCCCGGTCCCAACCCGAACCCCGGTCCGAATCCGAATCCGAATCCTAACCCGAACCCGTCTCAGCCGAAAAAGGGCTTCGGCGAATCATGCAAGACGGGCAGCCAGTGCACCTCCGGCTACTGCATCAAGGGCCCCTCAGCCAATCCATACTGCAGCAAGCGATGCAAAAGCAGCGCGGATTGCAGCGGCGCGGGCTGCCACCAGACCAGCGTCCCGGGCCTGAAGGTGTGCGGGCACCCATCCAACAAGGGCGGCAAAGCCCCCTCCCCCCCCGGCGGCGGAAGCGTCACCCCGCCCAAGGGTCAGGACACCACAAAGCCCAAGGTGGTCATCACCTCCCCTCGCAATAACGCCTCGGTCTCTGGCACCCTTGTCACGGTCAACGCCACCGCCACTGACAGCGGCGGCGTCAAGTACGCCACCGTACGGGTGAACGGCGCCCCCCGTGGCACCCTGACCACTGGCCCCTACACCTTCAAGGTGCGGCTCTCCAAGGGGACCCACTCCATCGTGGTGGAGGCCATGGACAAGACTGGGAACATCGGCAAGGCCACGGTGAAGGTCACCGCCAACACCGCGCCCCCGGCCAAGCCCAAGGGATCGAACAACATCTCCCCCGCGCCCAAGCCCCCCGGCTCCTCCCCCACGCCCAAGCCCCCTGGCTCTTCCGGCTCCACGGCCAAGGGCCTGTACGGCCAGAACTGCACCGACTGGAAGGACTGCAAGAGCGGCATGTGCGCTCACGACGCCTCCCTGCAACGCAGCTACTGCACCAAGACCTGCAATGTCACCAGCCCCACCTCCTGCCCCTCCGGCTCCAGCTGCCTCGGCTCCATCGGCGGCTCCTACGTGTGCGCGCCCAACCTCGCGGACAACGCCGCCGCCTACGCGTCGGGCCAGGTTGTGGGCGCCGGGTGCAGCCTTGGCGCCCCGGATTCCCCCGCTCCGCCGCCGCTGTTCGCCCTGCTCGCCCTGCTCGCCCTGGCCCTCCGCCGCCGCTAATTCCTGGGGCCGAAACCGGCCCCTCCCCCCACAAACAGGCCTAAAAGGCGCGATCCTCCGAATTCTGCGCTATGTTTCATGTAAGCCTATGACCTATCCAGAAATATACCTCTCCCGTCCATCCATCCACCTCCCTGGCAAGCGATACCATAACGAAGAGGTAATCGCGGAGATCCAGGAAAACTACGCCGGGGCCCCCGAGCACTGGCCCATCATCGAGGGCGCGGTGCGCAAGGTGTTCGCCCGCTGCAACTCCGAGCACCGCTATATCGAGCGAGATCCGGCGGTGCGTGTGGGGGACATCGCGGCGCTTGCCGCGCAAGCCTGCCTGGATCAGGCAGGCATCAGCGCCGAGGACCTCGACCTGGTTATCTACGGCGGGGTCGCCCGCGAGTACTTCGAGCCAGCCACGGCCATGGAGGTGGCGGCCAAGATAGGCATGGAGGAGATCCACGCCTTCGACGTCACCTCCGCCTGCGTGGGCCAGCTGGAGGCGATCCACATTGCCTCCGCCTACCTGGGTATGTACCCCGAGTACCGCAACGCCCTGGTGGTGTCCGGGGAGCTGACCCGCCAGTTCCTGGCCTACGATGTGCAGTCTCCGGACGAGCTGGAGTACAAGCTCGCCGGCCTCACCATCGGCAACGCGGCCGCGGCCTGGGTGGTGGGCCGCAACCCATACCCCGGCGGGAGCGCGCGCCTGGTGGCGGCGAGGAACTACTCCCTGCCCCAGCATTACGGCCTGTGCAACGCGCCCATCGACGGCACCTTCACCTCGTTCTCCCACGAGCTGTTCAAGCTCAACGTGCATGTGCCCCCGGAGCTTGCCCGCATTATAGAGAGGGCTGACTGGACCCCTGACCAGGTGGACCACTTCGTCTTCCACCAGCCCAGCGAGGTCATGAACGAGAAGGTCCTGGTGGACCTGGGCGTGGACCCGGCCCGCGGCATGGGCACCCACCATGTTTACGGCAACACCGTGAGCACCACCGTGGCTCTGAACATGCACGAGATGCTCAAGGCCCGCACCTTCTCCCCCGGGGACCGCGTGATCTTCTCCAGCGCCGCCGCAGGCTTCAGCATGGTGAGCCTTGCCGGCGTCTGGTCCGAGTAGGTCAATGATCCGATACCTCCGCCTCTACCGCTCAATCTGCCGCACCTTTGGATTCCGGCTTCGCCCCATCGGCACATTTCTACTGCTCCAGCTCCACCGGCTGATCAACGGCGTCACCCGGGGTTTGGACCACATCTTCTTCCCCTCCATCCGCAAGAAGAAGCTGGACCGGCCCATCTTCATTCTCGGCAACCCGCGCTCCGGAACCACCTTCGTGCACCGCTTCCTGCTGCACAGCGAGCGGCTCTGCGCCTTCCAGCTGTGGGAGATGCTGTTCCCGGCCGTCACGGCGCGGCGCATCTTTGGGGGGCTGGTGGATCGGCTGGCCCCGCTCAACCCTGCGCGTTACCACAGCTCGGACGCCCACGAGACCAGCCTGCGCGACGTGGAGACCGACGAGCCCCTCTGGCTGTTTCACGCGGTGCGTGGGCCATTCGTATGGGCCTACTTCCACGCCTGGCAGGACACATGGGGCAGCGACCTGTGCCGCAGCTCCCTTGATCTGGACTCGGATCCGGCGGAGCAAGCGCGCTTCTACCGCTACATGGAGGGGAGCTGGAAGCGCAACATGGTGGCCCACGACAAGCCGCGCGTGATCGCCAAGACCCCCATGCTCACCTCCCAGGCGCCGGACCTGCTGCGGCGCTACCCCGGGGCGAAGCTGATCTACCTGATGCGCGATCCCCTGGCCACCATCCCCTCGGGCATGTCCCTGCTCACCGGGGTGCTGAGCCAGTCCTATGATGTGTGGGGCTCCACCAGCGAGGAGGACCGGGCCCGCTACCTGGAGAACCTGTACCAGGCGTCCTGCCACACCTACCGCTCCTTCCACGAAATGCTGGAGTCGGGCACCTTGAGCCGGGACCAGGTCCTGGTGGTGCCCTACCCCGCCCTGATCAACGACCTGGAGAACACAGTGCGGCGCATCTCCGAGTTCTGCGAGCTTGATCCCGTCCCCGAGTTCTGGGAGCGCCTGGCCGTACAAGCCGAGAAGCAGAAGAGCCGCAAGAGCAGCCACAAGTACTCCCTGGAGAAGTTCGGCCTGGACGAGGATCGGATCAGGGAAGACCTGAAGTTCGTGTACGACAACTACGACGTGTAGAGCCGCCCCGAATCCTCCGGACACTCCTGGTGTCCTCTTTTCATCGCAATTTCCTACTTAGTTGCATAACTGATAACTGCCTTCGGGAGGATTGCTTTGAAAAAGTCGTTGGCCATCGCCCTCTTTTTGCTCGGATTCATGCTCGCATCGTGCAGTGATCGCCAACCGGCCGGGGACCTCCCGGACGGGGGAACGCCCCCCGCTGAGGCGGGCACCGACATGCCCATACCCAAGCCGGACCGGGGAACACCGCAGCCAGATCTACCCGTGGTTACGCCTGATCTGCCCATAGGAACCCCGGATCTGCCCATAGGGCCACCGGACATGCCGCCCCCGCCGCCGGATCTACCCATAGCGCCCCCGGACCTGCCTCCACCACCGCCAGACCTCCCCTTGACTCCGCCAGACCTGCCTCCACCACCGCAGGACGGCCAGGTGACCCAGCCGGACAAGGGCGCGCTGACCAATGACACCTGCGCCAACGCCAAGACCTTGACCTGGACCGGGGCCAAGAAGATCACGGTCACCGGCACCACCCAGGGCAAGAAGAACGAATTTGGCACCGGCATCAACTGCGGCAGCACCTCGACCATCTTTTACGGTCCGCAGGAGTACTTCAAGATCACCCTCACCGCCGGGACCAGTTACCGCGTCACCCTGTCGCCCAAGTTCAACTACGCCTACTTCTACATCTTCCAGAAGTGCGGCATTAACGCGATCAACACCGCCTGCAGCTCGGGCGGTAAGGGCGGCCTGGTCAGCGACGCGGTGCAAAATAACGGCTCCGGGGCCAAGGTGTTCAAGGCCCCCTACAGCGGCACCTTCTACATCGGCGTGGACAGCCGCGGCACCGGCGGCAGCTACACCGGCGCGTTCACCCTGGTCATCGAGGAGTTCACCCCGCCCACCAACGAAACCTGTGGCAAGGCCCAGAAGCTGACGCTGGTCAACGGTACGGCCACGGTCTCGGCCTCCACCACCGGGGCTCAGAACCAGTTCGGCACATCGGTGGGGTGCAAGCAGACCTCCGGCGGCCAGGCCATCGATATGGATGGCCCTCAGCTCTACTACAAGGTGAGCATGACCGCGGGGAACACTTACAACGTCTACGTGAATCCTGCCTACGCCTACTCGGGGGTGTACATCTTCCGCGCCGGCTCCTGCAGCTCGGCCACCAGTATCAACAACGACTGCGCCGGGGGATCGGCCGCCAACGGCACCAACAACCTGTACATCAGCCAGAACGGCGAGAATACGCAGTTCAAGCCCGGCACCAGCGGGGACTATGTCATCGCCGTGGACGGCCGCACGCCCTCCTACCACGGGGCGTTCAAGATGACGGTCACCGAGTACAAGAAGGCAACAAACACCACCTGCAAGAACGCCCAGAGCATCTCGTTGACGGGCGGCAAGGCATCGGTCAGCGGCAACACCTCCGGCGTCGCCAACGAGTTCGGCAACACCATCCGGTGCGGCTCCAGCGGCTGGTACGCCCTGGACGGCAGCCAGCTCTACTACAAGATGTTGATGAACGGGGCCAAGAGCTACCGCTTCAAGTTCTCCCCCAACTTCCGCGGAAAGCTCTACGTCTGGCGCAACACCTGCGTGGCCTCCAGCATCAACTCGGACTGCGGCTCCGGGGGCTCGACGGGCACGGTGACCGCCAACACCTACAGCGGCCAGACCAGCACGATCATCTTCAACGCGCCGGCCACCGGCACCTACCACATCGCCGTGGACTCCACGGGGACAAGCAGCACCTACTCCGGCACCTTCACCTTCACCGTGGAGGAGTTCACGCCGCCCCAGAACGGAACCTGCGCCAAGGCCCAGAAGGTGACCCTGATCAACGGCAAGGCCTCGGTGAACGGCGACACGACCGGTATACCCAATGAGTTCGGCTCCTCGGTTGACTGCAACCGATCCGGCTCCCAGTACAACTTCGACGGCCCCCAGCTCTACTACACGGTGGGCCTCACCGCCGGGCAGTACTACAGCTTCGTGCTTACCCCCTCGGGGAGCCTGTCCGCGGGCATGTACATCTGGGGCACGGGCTGCACCGCGACGGCCATCAACACGGACTGCGGCTCAAATGGGAAGACCGGCGCCGTGCAGTGGTCCGCCTCCAGCAGCTCACCCAGGACCATCATCTTCAAGGCGCCGACCACGGGCTCCTACCACGTGGCAGTGGACAGCACCAACGCCTCGGGCTCCTCTTCCCAGGGCAAGTTCACCCTCGATATCGACACGTACACCCCGCCCAAGAACTACACCTGCAGCGGGGCGAAGCTGGTCGCCCTGGGCAGCGGCACCACCACCATCACGGGCGACACCACCGGCATGACCAACGAGTACGGCACCGGCATCTACTGCGGCAACGTGAGCACGATCTTCATGGGCAACCAGCTCTACTACAAGTTCAACCTCACCGCGGGGAAGACCTACACCTTCGCCCTGAACGCGAGCTACTACTACAACGCCTTCTACATCTTCGGCGCCGCGTGCGGCGTCACCCCCATCAACCAGGCGTGCTCCTCCGGCGGCAAGACCGGCGCCGTCTCCTCCACCAGTTACGGCACCAGCACCAAGACGGTCACCTTTACCCCGAGCAAGTCGGGCATCTACCACCTGGCCGTGGACGCCAGGCAGACCGGCCGCTACGGGTCCTTCACCCTGACCGTGAAGTAGCCCCCCTGCCGCGGCCGCTACCAGAGCTTGTGGTCGCCCAGCATCTCCCCCACGCGGTCGGTCTTCTTCCCGGCCTTTAACAGGACCGTTACCTTGCCGTCGTCGGCGAGGGTCACCGACAGCTCTGTGCGGGTCTTGATGGGCAGCCCCTTGGTGGCCATGCTCTCATCGATGTCCCCTTCCTTGTGGTGCTCGGACTTGACCCGCTCGTAGGCGTCCAGCACAGGCACCTGGATCGGGCAGGTCACCGGGGCGTCATCCTGGTGAGGGATGTGGCAGAGGGTGACCCGCTTCAGGTCCCTGGACTCCTCCTCGGCGATCCCCATGTCGGTGTCAAAGCGGTAGTGCCAGGTCTCGCTCCAGAGCACGCCCTGGCCGCCCCGCTGTTCTATCTCGAACCGCTTGTGGGTGATCCCCTCGTGGATGCCGAAGGCGCCCGGGTTGTAGGCCGTGGCCAGGTGGGCCAGCACCTCAAGCTTGCCGCCCGGCTGGGTCGCAACCAGGAAGTGCTCCTCCTGGTACATCATGTCGCTGCGCACCGAGATGACCCGGGCCCGGCCGGCCTTGGTCCCCTCCGCCGGGCCGCACTCGATCTCATCCTTGGTGTTCATCTCACCCATCTGGTGGTCCGAGAAGTAGCCCGCCTTGAGGCACTCGCAGAGCGGCTCAAGGCCGGCGTGCAGTCCGGGGCAGCGGATGAAGTCCCTGTCCGGCGCCACGGGGCTCTTCTTTCCTTCGGCCGGCAACCCGGCCCTGGCAGATACATCCGCCAGGCGCTTGGCCACGACCTTGTGGGGACGCAGGGCCAGGGAGCGCGCGTAGTACCCCGCGGCCTTGCCCAGCTCCTCCTGCGCCTCGGCCACGCGGCCCAGGTTGTACAGGGAGGCGGCCTTGATCTTGTCCGCGGTTGCGGCGTTGACCGAGTCCCGGTTGGCCTTGCGCGCCGTGGCCATGTCCCCGGCCTGGAACGCGGCCCAGCCCAGCTCGCTCAGGGCCATGCTGTCCATGGGGATCTCCTTGAGCGCTGCCTCGAACCGGGCCTTGGCCTCGGCCCACTTCTTTTCACGCGCCAGGGCCCTGCCCCCCTTGAGCGCCTCCAGGTAGGCCTTGCGCTGTTCGGCGGTGACCTTGGGCGGTGGCGGGGGCTTCTTTGCGACCCTGGGCGGGGGCGTTGGCTTGGCCGGCTCGGTTGCCTTCTCTTCTGTCGGGGCTGGCGGCTTGGCGGGCTCAGAATTTTTCTTGCAGCCGGAGAGTGAGGCCACGGCCATGGCTACGGCTACAGCAACGGGAAATGTCGTATGGCGCATCTATGTTTCTCCTTGGCCAGTACTGTACACTGGAGGCCATGTTCAGGAGGAGACTGATGACGACCCTGCGATTGATCCCGTGCGCCCTGGCACTTTCCCTCTGCGTCAGCTTCGTGGCCTGCAAAAAGGAGCAGACCAAACCCACCGCACCTGCCAAGGAGGACATCGTGGCTGGCGCCATCGAGCTGGCCGGCGGGGTGGGGGTCCTCAAGAAGGGGAGCACCTTCTCTGCCCGGTACAAGGCCGAGCAGGGCAAGGTTAAGATCAAGGGCACCATCCGCTACCGCCACGGCAGCCATCGCCTCAAGTACTTCAACCCTGCCGGAGACACGCCGCTGCACCAGGTGGCGGGCATATCCAACTGCTGGTTGCAGTACGACAAGGCGGTGATCCCGTGCCCGGCCGAGGAGCGCGCCCACGCCGCCAGGCTGGCCGGCCTGTTCCGCGCCGCGCACATCTGGCCCCTCAAGACCGACAAGAGCCTCTCCACCAGGCCAGGCACCGAGGACGTGGCCGGCAAGAAGTTCAAGACCCTCACCGTCTCCGCCGACCAGGAGCTCGGCACCCTGCTGCTGGATCCCGACAACTACCGGGTGGTGGGTTTGAAGATGCAGACCAAGCTGGAGGGAAAGGCCAGGGAGCTGAAGGTGGCCTTCACCAAGTTTGAGAAGAACTGCGGCGCGGTGGTGCCCACCAAGCGCGAGTACGCCCTGGACGGCAAGGCGTACATGGTGGAGGAGATCTCCGGGTTGATCTGCGAGGGCGTGAAGGAGGCCGCCATGGCCGAGCCCAAGCAGGTGGAGCACCTGAAGGTGGACCTGAAACACACGGCGAACGTCAACCTCGCCTGCCTCAAGCTCAAGGGTTCCCTGGACGGGCTCGGCGCCGCACTGGACAAGATCGGCGCCAAGATCAAGGAGCTCGGATACATCACCGAGGGTCCTGCCCAGATCGTCCACCGCAAGGGGCCGCCCAGGGCCGCGGCCCGCTGGGTCACCGACGTGTGCTACCCGGTGGAGGACAAGGCCTGGCACGCGCCCAAGGGCACGTGGAAGGGCGAGTGGTCCCTGTTCGAGCGCCTGGGAGACGAGTACCTGCGGGTGTTCGGCATCGGCGACTACACCAAGAACACCCCGACCCTGGCCGCGACCCTGAAGAAGGAGGCCAGGAAGATGAAGCGCAAGCAGGTGCGTTCAATGGTCCAGGTGCTCTACATGCACCCCGACAGCAAGACGCCGGTAAAGGACCATGTCTCCGAGATGCACCTGCCCATGGACTGATCCTCGCCCTCGCCGATCACCCCGCCACGAAATCCCCCACACTCATCACAAGCTGGTACACCCCCAGCCCCGAAAGGATCAGCGCAGAGAGGAGCAAGAGCCCTCGCTGGAACCTCGGGCCCAAAAACCGCGCGCTGCCGAACGAGAAGATCAACACCGCCAACATGGTCACCATGGTGGCGTAGAAGGAGGCGACCACGGCCACGCCCCAGGCCGGGGCTTCGCGCCAGGCCGCCACCACCAGGGGCCCGAGGATGAAGGTCCAGCCCAGGTACGGGTTCGGGTTGAGGATATTGACCAGCGCCGCCTCCAGTAGCGTGCGCGGGACCTTGCCGCCCTGCTCCGGGGCGGGTTGGCCATGGCGGCGCCATTGCTTGAGCGCGCCCCAGGCCAGGTAGAGCATCAGGAGCCCCCCCGCCAGCCGCAAGGCGCCTTGCATGCCGGTGGAGAGCTGCCCCAGAACCAGCAGGGCCAGCGCGGCGATGGGGCCGTCGCTCACCAGGGGGGCCAACGCGGCGGGCAGTGTCCGCCGCCAGCCGATGGCGGTGACACGGGAGAGGAGGTAGGCCTGCAAGGGGCCGGGCTGGACCGAGGCCGCGAACGCCAGGCTCGCGCCCATGAGCATGTATTGCAGCACCTAAGAGCCTGTCGCGGATAGCACTCCGCGTCGCCGGGAGCGGCGATCCATCCACGCCAGCTGTGTGAACTTGGACCCGGCCTCTGGCCGGTCCGTTGACCCAGTCCAACTTTTCCAGCTCGCTGGAAAAGTCGCACAACGGGGGGCTCGTCGGTTACGTGCCACCAGCTTGCTCCCTCCTCTTGCCTTGCTGGCGCGGCGCCTCACCACTCCGGCTCGGTCCGGCTATCCGTGACAGGCTCTAGCCCACGTCCAAATAATCCTTCCGCGCGTCGCTCCGGATAAACGCAAAGAACCCCCGCACGTTCCGCTTCACATCCTCCAGGCTGCGCTGCGCCAGAAACCGCCGCACCAGGTACCCGGGGCGGAAGTAGTACTCCCGCGGACCGCGGGCCATCAGATCGGCCAGCTGCTCCCGGGTCATGCTGTGGGGTACGAAGGACATCAGGTGAAAGGCCGTGGGGCCGCTCAGGGTGCCGTGCTGTTCCAGGTCTTCCCAGAACGGGGTGCCGGCCAGGGGCATGAAGTTGAGGAAGTTGCAGTAGTCCAGCGGCAGGGACTTGGCGAATCGGATGGTCTGTAGCCCCTCCTCGTAGGTCTCGCCCGGGATGCCGAGGATGAAGGAGGCGAACACATCCAGGCCGCCGGCCTTTGTGATCTCAACCGCGCGCCGGATGTCGTCCGGGGTCACGCCCTTGCCCAGGGTGTCGAGCTGTTTCTGCACCCCTGACTCGGCCCCGAACTGCAGGCGCCAGCAGCCCGCCCGACGCATGACATCGACCAGCTCCGGATCCACCGTGTCGACCCTGGAGTTGCAGGTCCATGACACCTGGATCCGCTCCTCCTCCAGCCGGCTGCAAAACTCGAGCACCCGCTGGCGGAAGTAGGTGAAGGTCTCGTCGAAGAAGAGCAGGTGCCGTACCCCGTGGTTCTCCTGGAGCCAGCGAATCTCCTCGATCACGTTGTCCAGGCTGCGCTCCCGCAGGCTGTTGGCAGCGTGGCAGAAGGCGCAGTCTCCGGCGCACCCGCGCACGGTCATCATGTTCACCGAGGGGAGGCACTTGTACGAGCCGATGGCCGGGGCGTAGTCCGACAGATCGAGCAGGCCGTAGTCCGGGAAGGGCAAGCTGTCCAGGTCCTCCCGCCAGGGCCGCGCCTCGTTGACCACCACCCCGCCGTCAGCGTCACGCCAGGCCAGGCCCTTGATGCTGGCCAGCGGGCGCTCCCCTGCCAGGGCCTGGGCCAGCTCCACCATGGCGTCCTCCCCCTCGCCACGCACCAGGAAGTCAACCCCGTCGGCGCCGGCCTCTTCCAGCCCGACACCCCGGCGCGCGGAGACAAAGGTGCCCCCCACGACCACCTTCACCGAGTCGCCGCCGCTGATTCGCTCCTTGAGCGCCCGGGCCGCGGCCTTGGTGCGTTCCCAGGAGAACTGGCTGCACCAGAGCCCGATGAGATCCGGCTTGAAGCCGAGGACCGCGTCGAGCCACGCCTGGTCCTTGACGAAGAAGCCGTCCACGAAGCAGGTCTGGTGCTGGCCCTGCTCCTTGAGGTGCGCGGAGATGTAGAGCAGCGACAGGGGCGGAGTGGCCCCGCCCAGCATGCCGAACTTCCCCGACAGCATGGTGCTCCGGCCCTGAGATGGGGGGTAAGTCTCGGCGTGAGACCAGGGGACGATGGCCAGGGCGACGCGCATTGGAATTAGTCTAGCGGTCCTCGGTGAGGAAGTCCCGCTGCTCCTGAGCCCGGAGCCGCGCCCAGCCGGGCAGCCGCGCCATGTTCCACAGGTAACCCCGCGCCATGGAGGTCAGGTAGTCCGCCCCGGCCAGGGCCACCTTGAGGGGGACGGTGCTCCGGCGCTTGCCCAGGGCGCGCACCTCGGGGGCGAGGTGTTTATCCGCGCTGATGCGGCCCTCCAATAGGGCGCTGACCTTGTAAGGCGAGGCCAGCAGGCTCAGGTCCAGGAGCGGCAAGGCCGCCGCCTTCCAGGCCGGGAAGTTGAGCATGGCGAAGCGGATCCGGTTGCGGTGAGAGAGGAAGAGGTCGCCCCTCCGACCGCGCATCACAAGCCGGTGCTCCACCGCGGTTTCGTCGCTGGCCAGGCAGCGGAAGCCGAGCCGCCCCAGGCGGTGGCACAGGTCGGTGTCTTCCATCAGGTAGAAGTAGCCCGGGTCGAAGCCCCCAACCCGCTGGAACAGATCCCGGCGCATCATCAGGTTGCAGGATGGGAGGTAATCAACGGTGAGCACGCCGCCATAGCCGCCAGCGTGGGGGATTGTGCGCGTCTCTCCGTTGGGGAGCAGCGTCTTCTGCCGCCACTCCAGCGTGCCGTCGGGCAGCCGGTAGATCTCGCCCCCCACCGCGCCCACATCCTGGGCCGAGGCCAGGAGCGCCGGCCCGGCTGTGAGCACCCGGCTCTCATCCGGCACCAAACTGTCCGAGTCGAGGAACCAGAGGAGCTCCCCCCGCGCCACGGCAGCGGCCTGGTTCCTGGCACGAGCAGCCCCGAGGGGGGTGTCATTGCGCAGGGCTCTCACCGCCGGATAGCGCTCTCCCAGCCACGAGAAGGTCCCATCGCCGGAGCCGTCGTCCACGATGATGATCTCCAGGTCCGCGCTGGACAGCGGCGCCAGGGAGTCGAGCAAGCGCCCCAGCTCCTTCTTGCGGTCGCGGGAGGGGATGATGGCTGTGATCATCATGGCATCCGAATTATGTCAGACTATTCCACAGAATGGCTCCCCATCCTGCCACCAGGCCCGGCCCCCGTGTCGTGCTGATAAACCCGCGCTCCACGCACATCCATGAGATCGCGCAGAAGGTCTTCCCGCCGCTGAACCTGCTCTACCTGGCCGCGTCCTTGCGTGAGCATGGATTTGAGCCCGTTCTCCTTGAGGCCAACGCCCTGGCCCTGTCGGACGCCGAGTTGGTGAGCCAGGTGCGGCGGAGCGGCCCCGCCCTGGTGGGGATCTCCCTTTACACCGACATCCTGGCCCAGGTGCACAGCATGGGCCGCATGCTCAAGGCGGAGTGCCCCGGCATCCGCCTGGTGCTCGGCGGGCCCCACGCCACCTCATGGCCCCGGCGCACCTTGGAGCAATTCCCCGAGGCGGACTATGTCCTGCGGGGTGAGGCAGAGTCGTCACT
>CAZCFB010000084.1:0-2493 GCA_964497805.1 uncultured Kofleriaceae bacterium | reverse complement strand
TGGAGCAATTCCCCGAGGCGGACTATGTCCTGCGGGGTGAGGCAGAGTCGTCACTCCCGGCCCTGGCAGGTGGGCAGGACCTGGCGACAATCCCGGGCCTGCTATGGCGAGGGGATAACGGCGAGATCCTCCAGGGGGCGGAGATGGAGCTGCCCGATCCTGAGGCGTTGCCCCTGCCGGCACGAGACCTGGTCCAGGATCTATACGACCATGGCCGGTACTACGCGCTCATGGTTCGTACCCGGCCAGTGGATGCGCTCATCTCCAGCCGCGGCTGCCCCTTTGACTGCGGCTTCTGCTACAACTTCCGCCGCCGCTACCGCGCTCGCTCCCCCGGACAGGTGGTTGACGAGCTCGCGCTCATTCGGCGGGGCGGGATCCGGGACGTGGAGATCTGCGACGATACCTTCACCGTGAACCGGGCCAGAGCCCTGGCCATCTTCGACCTGATCATCAAGCGCCGGCTGGACATCTCGTTCCGGATCAAGAGCCGGGTGGACGTGTTTGACGAGGAGCTGGCCGCCCGGGCCGCCCGGGCCGGGGTGTACATGGTCTCCTTCGGCATGGAGTCCGGCTCCGCGCGAATGCTCGACCGCATGGCCAAGGGGGTCACCCCCGCGCTCAATGCCAGGGCCGCTGCCCTGTGCAAGCGCCACGGCATCCACTGCCACTCCAGCTGGATCGTGGGCTACCCCGGCGAGACTCTCGAGACCGTGGCCGAAACCGAGGCTCTGATCCGCGCCATCCATGCCGACACCGTGAACATCGGCGTGTTGCGACCATACCCCGGCACCGCGGCCCACGAAGAGGCCCGCGCGGCTGGCACGCTGGTGGGGGACTGGAGCCCCCAGACCGAAGATCCGCCCTGGATCCGGCTGCCCTGGGCACCGGAACGGAGGGTCCTGGATGACCTGGTCCGGCGCATGATGCGGCAGGTATACTTGTCGCCGCGCTACATGATCTCCATGGCCCGGCAGGTTGTGCGGGGGGGGAACATCACCCTGGGCCGGTACGCGGTACAGGAGAGCTTCAAGCTGGCGCGAGCGGGCCTGGAGCGCCTGACCTGATGAAGATCGCATTTGTCCATATCCCGTTTGGTCACCGAAGGTTTTCGGAAAACCTTAAAGTAGTAGATGAAGAGTTTATCCTCTCGCCGCCCATCATCCTGGCCTATGTCGCGGCCATCGCTGAGCAGGCCGGACACGAGGCCGCCATCGTGGAGGCCCACGCCCGCCGGCTCACCGTGGAGCAGGCCGCGGCGGAGGTGCAGCGCATGGGCGCCGAGGCGATATGCGTGCGCCTGGACGTGTACGGCTTCCAGCAGAGCATCGCCTGGCTGCGCCGGCTCAAGAGCCTCACCGGGCTTCAGATCATCGCCGGGGGCATCGCGGCGTCCGACTATCCGGCAGACGTCATGACCCACGCCGAGATCGACTACGCCATCATGGGCGAGGCCGTCGGTCGGCTCCCGCGCCTTCTGCGGGCCCTGGAGGCGGGGGATCCAGTGCCGGCCGATCTGGACGGGGTGGCCCACCGGGACAACGGCCAGGTCATCTTCAACCCGCCCTCCTCCGAGGCTGTCCCTTTCGACGACTACCCCCTGCCCGCCCGCCACCTGCTGCCGAACCACCTGTACCGCTCCTTCGTTTCCCAGCGGCGCAACTTCACCATCATGCTCACCTCAACCGGTTGCCCCTTCAAGTGCGTGTACTGCGCCATCGTGCCGCTCAAGGTCCGCGCCCGGGATCCTGTGCTGGTGGCCGACGAGATCGAGCACTGCGTCCGGGAACACGGCGTGCGGGAGATAGACTTCTTCGACGCCACCTTCTTCCTGAACAGGGACCGATCCATGGCGTTGATGGAGCTTATCCGCCGGCGCGGCCTGGACCTGGAGTGGACCTGCCGCTCCCGGGTGGATGTGGTGGACGACGAGCTGCTCGCCGCCGCGCGCGCGGCCGGGTGCCGCATGATCTATTACGGCATCGAGTCCGGGTCCCACGCCATCTTGCACAACGTGCGCAAGCAGACCAACACCGGCCAGATCCGCGAGGCGATGCTGGCCACCCGCCGCCAGGGGATCCGCACCCTCGGCTTCCTGATGGTGGGCAACCCGGGCGAAACCAGGGACACCATCCGCCAGACCATCCGCTTCGCCCGCAGCCTGAAGCTGGACTATGTGCAGATCTGCCGCACCATCGCCAAACCCGGCACAGAGCTGGACCGGCGGCTTCAGGAGGAGACCGGCGAGAACTACTGGGCCCAGTTCATCCGGGGAGAGCGCGGGGAGGAGCGGCTCCCCATGCCCTGGATCGACATGCCCCAGGATGAGCTGGAGCAGGAGCTGAAGCGGGCCTACTACAGCTTCTACTTCAGGCCTGGCTACATCTGGCAAACCCTCAAGAAGACCCGCAGCCGTGAGGAGCTGGAGCGGTACATCAAGGTGGGCCTTCGCATGGTGGGCAACCACTTCTTCAGCGACATCGGCGGCGGGGA
>CAZCFB010000083.1:5085-21200 GCA_964497805.1 uncultured Kofleriaceae bacterium | reverse complement strand
GACCTCTAGAGTGCGATTCTAGCGCTCTCCCAAACTGAGCTACAGCCCCAGGACGGAGAGAGGAATTAGCACCGGGTGGTGCCGGTGTCAAGACGGTGGGGGGAGGAGGGGTGGCGAAATTTGCGGCCTCGCCTGCTGCTCGCCTTTCTCGGGCTCTGCTGTTGGTGAAGTGCTAGGATCTGCTCAAATCATCAGAGCCGGATTCATGACAATGACCTCAAGGCGGATGTCCCTGCGGCGCAAGGTTCTCTTTGCGTTTATTGCCACGGTGCTGGCCATGGGATTCCTCGAGGCCGCGGCGCGCTTGTTTGAATGGCAGCGCTGGGAGCTCCTGTCTGGTGTCCCCCCCCCAATACCCCTGAACAGGCAACGCGGAAGAGCGGTGGCAGAGCGCTTCAAGGAGCTGCGGGAGGGGGTGGGGCACAGCGTCGTCATGGTGGATGACCGTGAGCGTGGGTGGGCCTTGCCTGAGGGGGATGGGGAGGCGGCCCGCCCTGGCGGCGTCACGCGGACCAATAGCCTGGGCATGCGCGGGCCCGAGGTAAAGCCCAGGGGTGACAAGGAGCAGCGGCTGTTCACCCTGGGCGACTCCAGCATCTTCGGCATCGGGGTGCCGGAGAAGGACGTGTTCTCCACCGTGGCCGCCCGAGAGCTGACCCGCCGTTGGGGCGCGCCGGTGAGCGCGGTAATCGGGGCGACTCCTGGCTACGATTCATACCGCTCCTTACAGACGCTGAAACGCCACGGCGCCAGGGTGCAGCCCACCTGGGTGATCATCGGGAATCTGTGGAGCGATGTGTTCTGCCCTTACGATACGCTGGTCAAGGTTCGACGAAGAGAGCTGCTCCGGGGGCCGCTGGCAGGCCTCTCCCTGTACAGGATGATCCGGCAATGGCTCCCTGGGCTGCGGCCGATCCGGGTGGACTGGATGACTTCAAACTTCAGGGAAGAAGGAGCCTCCAGGGAGTATCCGGCGTGCTCATCGCCTGATATTTTCCGCGACAACCTGCAGGAAATTGTGTCCGCCTCCAGGAAGCTAAAGGCCCGTGTCCTGTTCCTGATCCTGCCCGCGCCCATGGACTTTTCGGGCGACATCTACCAGCAGACTTCAGTAAAGAAGTTTCGCGCGGTCCTGCGTGAGATGGCGGCAAGGTACGATGAACCCCTGGTGGATGGGCCGGCGGTGTTCAAGGAGGCGGGGGCGGGCCTGGGCTGGTTCCTGGACAACGTTCACCCCAGCCGGGAGGGCCATATCCTGCTGGGGCGGGCAGTGGCAGATACGCTGTCCCGTGCCTGGACGCCGGCCTCTGCCGCCCCGGCTCCCGCTCCATCCCCGCCCTCCGAGTAGAGGAGATAGAGCCAGGCCCTGGATGGTGAGCGCGCTGAACAGCGAATGCGCCATTTGGTATGCTCATGTCACCGACAAGCTGATTGCTGGCCGTTAATCGCGTTGTTCATCAATGGGGATTGCCATGGTTCGACGTCAACAGCGCCTCCTCTCTCGCTATATCACTCCATCGGCCCTCGCATTGTCGCTGCTTGTGACCAGCTCCGCGGCGGCCCAGTCCACGGTACCCACGGCGCCCGGGTGCGCCCCGGGGATGACGATTTCCGAGGCCACCAAGGGGCACTGTTGTTGGCCGGGCCAGGCCTGGTCTGACGACAGGGGGCGGTGTGATGGGCCGCCGCGGTGCCCCAAGGGCTGGGCCGGTGCAGGCGCGGGTTGTGTCAAGCAGGCGGCCCCTGCTCCGCCGCCGCCCGCGCCGAAGCCCCAGGTGGTGGACAAGGTTGCACCCTCGCCGGCTCCTCGAGCTGATGAACGCCCGGGAACCGAGGTACAGGGTGAAGCCAGTGAGAAGATGGTGGCGCGGCGGGGGCTGGTGACGGCCGGCGCGGTTACCCTTGGAGCAGGGTACGGGCTGGCGCTCATTGGAGCGATCATCGGCGCGGCCGTGGAAGGACGAGAGAGCCCCTCTCGGGTTGTGTGCTCGGAATCTGCCATCTATGGGCTCATACCCCTTGCTGGCCCCATCGTGGTGGCCAGCCAGTGGCCCAACCACGTCAAGGTGAGCATCGATAGCCCTGGAACGAGCTCCTACGATTGCAGGGATTTGGTGGCCCCGGTGGTCGCCCTCTCAGTGATAGACACCGTGGCGCAGGTCGCCGGTGCGGCCATGCTGGTGACCGGGCTGGTCTGGAAGAAGCCGGCGGAGGCTCGAGGCAACGCCCTGCAGCGATCCACCATCCTGGTAGCTCCTGCGGTATCTGGCCAGTTCATGGGCATCACGCTTCAGGTTGGAGGTTTCTAATGCTCGCCACCCATCCTGTTCGAAACGGCAAGTGGAACATGAGCTCAATGTGGCCTCTGGCGGTCATTCTCCTGGCCCTCTGGGGCGTCGCTGGCTGTGAGGAGGGCGACTGCGTCGAGGGCAAAGAAACCTACGTCTGCGACGGGGATGGCGAGGTGTGCTTTTGCGCCACCAACTGTACGGAGCATCATGAATGTAAGGCACTGGAAGTCGATTACTGCCACGAAGAAGGGGTATGCATTTTCAGGGACCGGTGTGGCGCTCCCGGACAGACCTGCTGCAGGTATGACCTCTGCTACCCGGACCTGAAATGCCAGGACGGCATGTGCGTGGCCAGGCCCGCGGGGGAACGCTCCTAGCTCGAGGGGGGCGCGGCGTTACTGGCAGACGCGTTTGGTGCCGGGCGAGCCCTTGTCGCCTGCGGAGCCGGTCCAGGCCGAGGTTTCGGCGCACCAGTTGGTGGGCTGGTTGTTGTCCTTGGCGAAGTCCTTGCACGACAGGGACGCACCGGTGGGGATTGTCCAGCCCGTTGAGTAGCTCCACACAACTCGGTCCACCTCAACGCCGGCCTTGTCCTTGAGGATCACCGCGTCACCCTTTGCGGTCTGGTACATGCCGAAGGAGGAGGGGTACTGGTAGTGCACGGTGAGGCCGCCGTTGGTCTTGCTGTCCTTGTTGTTGCCGAACACCAGGTACTGGCCGGGGTTGATCTTGGTGGTGCCCCCCGAGGTGGCGATGATGAAGGTCTGGGACTTGCCGTCCGTGACGGTCCAGCCCGCCAGGTCGATGACGCCGGGGCCGGGGTTGTACAGCTCGAACCACTCCCCCTTGCTGTCGTACACCTTGTTCGGGTTGGCCATAATCTCGGAGATCACGATCTTGCTGGCCGCCTTGCCCATGTCCACCATGCCGCCCATGACGTCAAGGTTGGGCACTGCGTCCGGCGGTGTGCTTCCATCCACCGGGCCCGGGACCGCGTCCGGCGGTGTGCCCGCGTCAAGCAGGCCGGCGTCCACTCCGCGGCACTTGGTCCTGCACCAGACCACCAGCATGAAGTAGGCGCTGCCCTGCTTGCCAATGAGCGGCCCGCTCACATGCTTCCTGGCGTCGAAGGTGAACTTGAACGTGCCGCCCTTGATCTTGAACGGGATGGTGGCCGGCTTGTTGTCACTGATCGTGGTGGTCTGCATGTATCCGTCCCCGTCCGGCGACGCCGTGCCCTCCACTGTGAGCAGCGGGCTGTCGGCCTCCCACTCCGACCTGAAGATGGTGCCCCGGTTCACGGGCCACTGGCTGATCAGGCTGGCGGGCGTGACCTTGACCCCCGTGATGGGCTGGGGCGGGGTGGTGTCGGTGCGCCACCCGGCGTAGGCCGAAAAGTGGTCCAGCCAGCCAACGGCGTACTTGCCGCTCATGGCGGTCCTTGATAGCTGGGTCCACTTCTTGGTGGACGCGTCGTAGCCAGCCACCACCACGCCGCCGCTGGCCGGCTTGGAGCCCAGGTCCAGGGTGAGCACGGCCGGCGCCTTGTCGAACTTGGTGCCGTCGGGCCCCAGCTCGTAGACCGGGGTGGCGAGCTTGGCGGCGTCGGCGTAGCCGGACTGATCCAGCACCTTGAGGGTGAGGGTCACGTCCTTGTCCAGGGCGCCTGGCAGCACGGAGAGCACGGCCCTGCCCGACGGTGTGGCCAGCTCTCCGCCGGCCTTGCCGATGCTCCGAGTATAGGTTTGGCCCACCTCGGAGGGCGGGTCAGCGTCCTCCGAGCTGCAGCCGATGAAGGAGACGCCGAACCAGACAGCCATGAGCAGGGCGCGTGCACAGAACGAGGGTGTGACAGTGGATTCGCTTCTCATAGGACTCTCCTGGGAAAGGCGGACCTTACCACCTTCAACGTTTTTTTTAGTGAGGCGCTTACTGGCGGGCGCGGCGGCGGAGCATGGCGATGAGGGCCAGGAAGATGAGGCCCACGGGGGAGGGGGGCGCCGGGTTTACGGCGCAATCGCAGCTGACGGAACCCTCTTCATCGTTTGTGGTTGGCGGGCCGTCGAGCTTGGTCGCCAGGTCGGTCTTGCTACCAGTGTCAGGCGTGGCGGCCGTATCGGGCGCGGCCTGGTCTGGCGTCTCAATGTCCAGGGCGGGCATGTCGGGCACGGCCTGATCGGGCACGGTTTGGTCCGGCACGGTTTGGTCGGGCACGGTCTGATCCGGCACGGTCTGATCCGGCACGAGCAGGTCGGGCACGGGCAGGTCGGGCACGGGCAGGTCGGGCACGGACTGATCCGGCAGCATGGCGTCGGGCAGCATCATGTCGGGCGGCATCATGTCGGGCACGCTCATGTCGGGCACGCCCATGTCCGGCTTGATGCAGGTGGGCTTCGGGCTCTGGCACTCGTCGGGCACCTTGTTCTTGTCACAGTCCTTGCTCTTACCCAGGGAGATGTCGCAGTCGTCGGGGGTGCCGTTCTTGTTGCAGTCGCTGAAGGTCAGGCAGGCGCTCTTGATGATCTTGAGCACGGCCTGGGCCATGTCGCTCTGAGGCTGGGTGGAGGCGATGGTCTGGCCCTTGGTGCCCGCGGCCAGGTCAGCGGCCAGCTTCTTCACTGTGGCTGAAGAGCCGGTGCCTGTGATGGGTGAGACGATGGTCTTGTAATATTTGGCCACCTTGATGGCATGGGTGATGGAGTCCCGGTCCTTGCCCGGATCGTCGGCGGGGTCGCCGCACCAGGGACCCTCGTCGGCGATGGGCACCACCATGCGGATGGTGTTGGCCTTCCACGCCTTCTTGCCAGCCACCACCGAGGTGGCGCGGCCCCAGTCCTCGGAGGCCACCTGGCTGCCTCCCGGGCAGTTGCCCAGGGTGGTCTGGTTTACCGGCGGGTTAAGTGGGACCGCCGTACCAAACAGCTTGGTCACGGAGTTGGAGAGGCAGGAGTAGGCCCCCCCGGGCGTGGCGGAGATGCCGAGCATGGTGGAGGTGAGCTTGATCCCCTTGGCCGCAAGGGCCTTGTTAACCGCGGTGAGCTTGCTGCACAGGGCCTTGGCCTCGTCGTTCATGGAGGAGGAGTGGTCCATGACAAACACCGCCTCCACCGGGGAGCAAACAGGGCACTCGTCAGGCACCTTGTTGTTGTCGCAGTCGGTGGAGGTGCCTTTCTTGATGTCGCAGCTGTCGAGCACGCCGTTGTCGTTGCAATCCAGGGCGGTTCCCTGGGCCATGTCGCACATGTCGAGCTTGCCGTTGGCGTCGCAGTCTCCGGTTGAGCCGGCAGGCGAGATGGCGCAGCGGGCGAAGACGTAGATCATGTCCTTGCCCGTGACCACGAGCTGCTTGCCGTCGGGGGTGAGCTGGATCCCGGCCCAGTTGTCGCCTTTCATGGTGAGGCCGGAGATGACCGTGCTCACCTTGCCGCTGGTGGGGCTCACGCGCAGGATCTTGCTGGTGCTCTGGTCCGCGATGAGCAGCTCCCCGGTGGATGCCTCCACGCTGATCCCGATGGGCTGGGCGATGGCCGAGGCGGTCTTGAGCGCGGTGAGCTTTCCCCCTGTCCCCACGGTGTAGATCTTGCCAGCGCCGGAGCTGCCGTCATCCACCACGTAGATGGCGACCTTGTCGATGGCCACGTCCAAAGCGTTGCTCAGGGTGCCGTTGTCCTTGTGCACCTGCACCTCGCCCTGGGTGGTGGCCGGCGTCCACTTCCAGATCTCATCTGCGCCGTTATAGCCGCGATCCACCACCATCGCCTCCCCCGGCTTGAGCAGCGCGGAGGTGTGGTTGGCCGGGGCGATGGACATGCCCACCGGGTCGTCGTCCCCGGAGTGGAAGCCGCTTACCCAGGTCTGCTTGGTGGTGGTCTTGTATTTGATCCGGTAGATGTAGCCGCCGTGATCTTCTGACCAGAAGAGGTCCCCGTTGGGCGCCACCAACATACCGGCCACGTAGCTGGCGCTGGCCAGCTTGGTGTCCAGGCCGAAGGCGTCGATGCGGTACACGCCGCGACTGGGCACCCTCGTGCCCACATAGATGGCCCCGTCCTTGGGGTTGAGCCGGGCGCTCTGGGCCCCGGAAAATGAGATCTCGCGGATCTTGGTCCAGCCCGCCTCCACGATGGTGGGCGCCGCCTGGGCGGTGGCGCCCGCCAGGCTGAGCGTAAAAATCATCAAACACAGTAAGGAACGTTGCATGGACTCAGCCCCTCTGGAGTTGGGTGTATCGAAAGTGTATTTCCCCACGGTATGCTTGTCGAACCGCCATGCCACGCACATACGCCCTGATCATCTTGCTGTTCACTGCCTGCAGCGACGATACGTCCAGCGCCCCGGACGGCAGCGCCACGCCGGCTGACAGCGCCCTCCCGGACGCCACGCGCCCGGACTTGGCCTCCTCACCGGACCTCCTGGCCCCGGACCGCGGCCCCACCCCGGACGCGCCCTGGCCCGGCCTGCCCACCCTGGCTCAACTTTGGCAGGGCAAAGCCAAGTTCAAGGTGGACCAGGCCTCGGTGCCTGTAAAGGGTGGCCCCGGCCACCGTGAAGCGTTCGCGGTTGCCCGGCCCGACATCTCGGCGACCACGGTTTACATGTACCACCGCTGCTTCATGCCCGCCGGGAAGACCTCTATCTGCCTGTCCATCTCCAGCAACAAGGGGGACGCCTTCCAGACATTCAAGGGCGTCATCATCGCCCCCGACGCCGGGCACATCTTCTCGGTGGCGCCGGCGGTGGCGAAGCTCGGCGCCAGGTGGATCATGGTCTACGAGGAGTCGCACGTGGCCGCGGTTAACTGGGCGGAGTCCAGCGACGGCATCACCTGGTCAAAAAAGGGCCAGCTGCTCAAGCATGGCAAGGGCGGCGCCTGGGACCAGGGCGCCATCGCCACCCCCGGCATCCTGGTGGAGGGGGGCAAGGTGTACGTGTTCTACGCGGGCTTCCCCAAGGGCGGGAAGAACATGAGCATCGGCTTCGCCTCGGGGACCTCCATGACGAGCCTGGTCAAATACAGCGGCAACCCGGTGTTCAAGCCACCCGCGTCGGGCTGGGACAAGGGGCAACACTCCATGGGGCGTCTGCTGCGCGAGGGGGCCTACGTGTACATGGTCTTCGAAGGGGCCAACACGGACTTCACCTGCGAAAAGAAGAACCGCTACGGCTGGGGCCTGGCCCGGAGCAAGGACCTGATCAGCTGGTCCGCGCTGGCGAGCAATCCCATGGGCCTGTCCCCCCAGACCGCGGCCGGCTGCGGCAACGACATGCCCTCCATCTACCGCCGGCAGGACGGACACATCTTCGTGTACCATACTTCGGGTGACACCAAGGCCATCGTCCGAGAGGTGCTGGTGGCCAAATAGCTGCACCGGGAGGAGCAAAGATGGACCTGTACGCCGAACCGTGCCTCGCCGTGATCCTGAGTGACTTCGGCCGGCACGCGGCGCTTCGATTCGCCAACGAGTTGGCCCGGGCGGAGCGGCAGCGGATAAAGAGAGCCTTGCCCGCGGGCGCGGCCTTCTTCGACGAGTACCGCCGCATCGGCATCGCCCTGCGCGGCGAGGTGCGCCACGTGAAGGAGCCATTCATCGCCGCGTTTCGGGATGCGGGCAAGCCCCTGGACACCTCGGTGAAGGTGGGCTTCTCCGGAGGGCTGCAGCCAAAGGACATCGAGGCCCGCCTGGGGCACCTCTGCCTGGAGGCCATGCGCGGCCCGGTCATGCGCGGCGTGCGCAGGGTGAAGGTGCTGTTGCCCAGCGACTCCCTGGCGCAGGTGAACTGGAGCCTGGCCAAACGCTTCTCCACGGTGGATGGCGTCATGGACCTGCTGGAGGAGGCCGGGGCGCCGCCCGATCCCGCGCGCAAGGATCTGTGCGCCCGGCTCATCGATGAGGTTGACCTCGCCTTCCCCACGGTGCCCGAGGCGGTGGTGCAGACCGCGGCGGCCGAGGGGCACTCCATCCTGCTCGCCCTGGGCACCCGCCGCATCCGCAAGATCTACAAGGAGGCGGTGAAGCGGCTGGGCCTCTCACTGGAGGTGCGCAAGCTGTCCAAGGAGGACCGGCGCCTGGTGATGCGCGCCATCCAGGCGGCGCTGGGCGGCGATCGGGGTGAGCACACAGAATCTCTCAAGGCCATGCTCTCCATGGTGCGCCGGCACAAGATGGCCTCGGGGGTAGACCTCTTCGCCGTGGAGGCCCACTCGGACCTGGACTACGAGGTGGGGCTCGACTCGGTGGCCTGCTATGTGGAGCGGGTCGTGGAGCAGGTGTACGAGCCGTAACCCCAGGCGCGCACTGCCGGCGGGTAGGGCAGCCACTCCGGCTCCGAATTCCGAACATCAAACAACCAGGCCAGTAACGTGATTCCGGCAGGTTAGCCCCCGCCGCGGCTGGCATGCGCCTTGCTCATAACTATGACGCGCGTGATCTCTACAGCCGCGCCGAAGGAGTGGGAGTATGGGAGCGAGGTACAGCTGGGGTTGGACTGCGAGGTGGGCCTGCGTTATCTGCGTGCTGGCGGCCACCGCCTTACCTGGCGTGGCCACAGCCCGCAAGCCGTACGACCTGAGCCAGGTGCTCAAGATGAGCGACCGCGCCAAGGCCAAGCTGCCCAAGCGCACGCTGAACCGGGCCATCCGCAAGTACGGGCTCAAGGCCGTGGCCCTGCGCCGGTCGTTCGTGAAGAAGCACACCAGCCAGTACAAGGTGAAGATCCCTGAGCCGGCCAAGTACAAGGTCCGCGACCAGTGCGGCAGCGGCAACTGCTGGATCTTCGCCTCTGGCAGGGTGCTGGCCAGCAAGATGCACAGCAAGGGCCGGGAGGCGCCCATGCTCAGCTCCAGCTTCGTCAACTACTACAACATGCGCCAGACCGCGCGGGCCCTGCTCTCCGAGTTCGCCAAGCAGAAGAAGGGCAGCGCGCCAGACCTCTCCCGGGTGGCCGAGGCGGACGAGGGCGGCTTCCAGATCTGGGCCATGGACATCATCAAGAAGCACGGCTATGTGCCGGCCGATAAGATGCCGCTGACCGCTGACGGCAGCAAGCCCGGCCTGTACATCAACCGGCTGCAGAGCATGTTGGCCAGGGCCCAGCGAGACTTCACCAGGGCCAACAAGGCCAAGGCGGGCAAGGGAGAGCAGCGCAAGCTGTTGCAACGCTACACCAAGCAGGTGGACCAGCTCCTGGGCACCGCCCTGGGCAAGCCGCCAAAGCGGTTCACCTACAACGGCAAGAAGTACACGCCCAAGACCTTCGCCAAGCAGTACCTGAAGGTGGGCGACAAGCAGCTCGATTACGTCACCCTGACCAACTACTCCAACCGCGGCTACAACCGCCGTTACGAGAGCGGGGTGTCGCCCGGCATGCCCAGGTTCAACGAGTACAACGTCTCCATGAACGTGATCCAGCAGGCGATCAAGCGCACCGTCCGAAAGGGGGAGGCGGTGCTCTTCGGGGTCAACGTGGACAGCGACAATCCCCACCGCGCGGACATCAAGGGCGGCGCCCGGGACTCCAAGGGGATCCTGAGTCTGAGCGCGTTCAACTACCGCAACCTGATCCCCAGCTCGCGCCTGGCCAAGCGGGACAAGCTCAACGCCGGCCTGGCCGGGGCCAACCACGCCATGGCGATCACCGGGTACGATCCGGTGCCGGGCAAGCGCGGCAAGGTGCGCAAGTGGCGCGTGGAGAACAGCCACGGCATCAAGGCCGGCGACAGGGGCCTGTTCCACATGTACGACGACTACATGCGCCACCATGTGGAGGATGTGGTGGTGCCGCGCTGGGCCGTACCCAAGAACATCCTGAAGAAGGCCGACGCCCGCCCGGTGATCAAGGACGAATGGAACCCGGGCCAGGTGAGGTTGCCAAAGTAGGGCTAGTAATACCCAACCGCGGATAAATCCAAATGCTCATTCACCGCGGCGAACAGCTCCTTGTTGCCGTCGTGGTGGTAGCTGGAGAGGGCCTGCTCGCAGTCGGGCAGGGCCTCCAAAAACGCGCCCAGCACCTGGCCGTCCACTTCATCGGCCGTGTGCCCGTACCCCATGTATTGCAGGTAGCGCCCGTTGAGCAGCTGCTCGAAGTGGTCCTCGATGGGCACGGAGAGGATCGGCTTGTGCAGGGTCACCGCCTCGCTCATCAACGTGAAGCCGCCCCCGGTTAGCACCGCCCGGGAGGTGGCCAGGTCGCGGATGAAGCCCGCCTCGGAGAAGGGCATGAAGCGCAGGTTCCCCTCTCGCTGCTCCTCGCGGATCTCCCGCCGCATGCCGTAGATCCGGCACTCCAGCCCGGATCCCGCCAGCGCCTCGGTGAGGTCGTCGTTCCCCTCGGCGGTCTGGTACACCAGCAGGTGGTCGCCGCGCTCTACCTCGGCTTCCAGGATCTCCGGGCGCAGGATCGGGTAGTGCAGGCTGGTGCGCCGCTTGTCGATGGGCGGGTGGAAGAAGGTGGTGATGAAGTAGTGGTCGCAGCCGGGCAGCTTTCCCTGGATAAAGGCCCGCGCCAGCTCGAAGTCCGCGCGCGCCCCCCTTAGCAGCTCCTTGGGGATCTCGCAGCGGTTGATCACCTGCATGTTGTCGATGGAGAAGACCGGCAGGTTGTGAGCCTTGGCGAAGATGTAACTCCACGACTCGAAGTCGCTGATCACCGCCTCGGGGTGGAAGTCCTCCAGCATGTTGAAGTACGCCTCGAGCTGGCCGGGCAGGGCGGCGGCCCCCTTGAGCAGGTTGGAGAGGAAGGTTCGCCCCTTCTTCACCCGGTTCTCGCGGGTGACGATGTGCAGGCCGTGGATGCGGTGCACCTCGGGGAAGCGCGCGGAGAGGAAGTCCGCGGCCCGGGAGGAGGCGATGATCTCCACCTCGTGCCCATCGGAGAGCAGGTGCTCAAGCACGACCCTGGAGCGGGTGGCGTGGCCCATGCCCTCGCCGACGACGCCGTAAAGCAGCTTCATTGTTTCTCCTGGATTCGGTTCTGGGGATCAGGGGACGACGAGCGCCGCCTCCACCATGCCGCTGTTGATAAAGACGAACGTGGACCACGCCGCCACGAAGCCGGCGCCCTGGGAGGCCACGCCCACGAAGTCGTGCCACTTGGTGGACTTGATGAGCGGTACGCCCTTGGGATCCAGGACCTTGAAGGAGTTCACATCCACCCGCGTGGCGTAGATGTCGCCGTGGTCGTTCTTGGTATTATCCCGGCCGTCGGTCCAGGCCACCAGGCACTTGCCGGCCTTTCGGTTGCAGGCCACGGCCGGGTTGCGCTGGTCCTGCGGGCCGACGTAGACCTTCACCCCATCCGCGTCGCCCGCCTTGGGTTTGCCCTGGATGTGATCCAGGCGCGCCATGTAGAGATCGAGCCCCGTGCCGCCGCCCGTATCCTTTTTGTTGCGGTCATCCTGCCAGACCAGCACCCAGTTAGTGCCGTCGAAGGCGATGTCCGGGAATGCCTGGCTCTTGTCTCGGGAGATGATGAGCTCTCCCTCCGGGTCGGACTTCAGCTTGCCGGTGCTGTCCAGCCGGGCACCGTACAGGTCATAGCCCTTGCCCAGGCCGTTTCGCGTATCCTGCCACACAACCTGGAAGCTCCCGTTGGCATAGGCCACCCGAGAGAGGGCCTGGGGGTGCTCGTTGGAGCAGATGGCGAAATCCTCACGGATCGGCTTGAGGTTGTTGTCCAACATCACGCCGCGGATGTCCCACTTTTTGGAGGCGACGCGCTCGTCGTCCCAGGTCACCAGCCAGCCGGAGTTCGACCTGGCCACCGAGGGGCTTGACTGATTATTGGCCGCGCTGATCAGCTTCTTTTCGGTGAAGCCGGAGGCTGGTTTGCCGTCGACGTCAACCAGGGCGGCGTACAGGTCCAGCGCGCTGCCCGTGTTGCGCTTGTCGCTCCAGACCACCAGGTAGTGCTTGTTGCCGTCGAACGAGATCACCGGCGCGGACTGGTCAGCGGTGTGGGCGTTGACCTTGGTCATCAACCCCGCGCTTACACCCTTGCTGTTGATCTTGAGCTTGCTGGCGCCGATCTCCCTGTTCAGGGGGGTGAGGGTACCCCCGGTGGTGTACACGGCCATGAGCTCGTTACCCAATCCGGGGGCCAGGCTGGGCCGCTGCGGCGCCCCGATCTTGTAGCTATCCATGGTGACCGGCGGGTCGGGCAGCACCTTGATCCCGGTGGATCCCGGCACGCAGATATTCTTGCCGCCAGCCCCCTGGGGCAGACACTCCAATCCCCCGGGGCAGTCACTGGTTGAGCTGCAGGCGTAGGCCCCGTCGCCGTACTGAGGATCGAAGCAGCCCAGGGGCAGCAGCATGGCCAGGGTGATGAGCAGTGATGTCCGCATGCGCCCAGTATCGCAGCGCGGGGCGGCGCGCTCAACCGTGGCCACGCCCCCTGGTATATATATGGTCACCCATGAGCCCCCTCCTCACAGAGATCCCGCCCGGCCCCCTGAGCCGCGTCGGCATGGTGGCCCGCTGGCGCCCGGTGCATCTCGTGCACGCCGCCATCCTGCGCGGGCTGTGCGCGCGGGCGGAGCATGTGGTCATCGGCATCGGCAGCAGCAACCGGTACAACGCGGCCAACCCCTTCACCGCGGCGGAGACGTCCGAAATGATCCAGCTCGTGCTCGGTGAGGACATAGGGCGGGTGGAGCTGCTGGAGATCCCGGACCTGGGCGACGGCCCGCGCTGGGCGGAGATGGTGCGCGGGATGATGCCGAGTCTGGATCTCTTCGTCAGCGCAAACGCCTGGGTGGGGGATCTGGTGGCCGAGTTCTGGCCAGTGGTCCACCCGATCCACTTTTTGGCGGAGGAGGAGCGGGCGCCCATCAGCGGGACGCTGGTGCGCGAGGCCATGGCAAGCGGCGGCTCATGGCAGGAGCTGGTCCCCCCCGAGGTGGCGGCCTTCCTCCAGGAGCAGGAGCTGATCCCCCGCCTGCGCCAGGAGTTCGGCCCCGAGATTTTGGCTCGCCAGGCGGAGCGGAGCGCGGCAAGATAATCCACCACCACGCGACGAGGAGCGACGCATGTACGGATGGGACGAGGACCCCTCCTCCTGGTACGGAGAGGGCAAGTACGAGTACGGCGAGAAGGGCGCCGAGAAACGCAAGCGGGCGGCCTCCCGCGCCCGGGCATCCGGCCCGCGCACATACCAGCGCAAGGGGCGGCCCAACACGCAGCTGACGGATCCGCGCAAGACCATCCGCACGGACTCCAAGAACCCCATGATCATCGCGGTGGACGTCACGGGATCCATGGCGGACTGGCCATTCCAGATCTTCGACCGGCTCCCCCTGCTCTACAACACGCTCTCCGCCTACCGCGACGACCTGGAGCTCTCCTTCATCGCCTTCGGCGACGAGCACTGTGACGAGTGGCCCATGCAGGTCACCGACTTCGCCTCCGGCTTTGACCTGGAGGACCGGCTCAAGGGGCTGCACGGCGAGGGCGGCGGCGGGGACATGCCAGAGAGCTACGGCATGCTGGCCTGGTACATCCACAACCGGGTCTTCACGCCCCAGGCGCGCAAGCCGTTCCTCATCGTGTTCGGCGACGCGGCCATGCACCCGGTGGTGAGCCGCAAGGGGCTGCAGAAGATCCTCGGCATCCCCACCCAGGAAGACGCCGACTCCTTCAAGAGCTGGGCCCAGGTGTGTGAGAACTGGAACACCTGGTTCCTGCGGCGGCCCACCGGCCGGCCCGGCGACGCCATCGAGAAGCAGTGGCAGAAGGCTGTGGGCGACGACCAGGTGATCCGCATCGGGGAGGAGGAGCGCGCCGTGGACTACGCCATGGGCCTGGTGGCCCGGGCCTGGGGGCACCTGGACGACTTCCGCGTCAACCTGTTGGCCCGCCAGGACCAGGACACGGTGGAGCAGGTCTCCCGCTGGGTGGAGCGCCACGGCCCACGCGTGCTGGAGTGCCCCAAGTGCCACGCGCCCATCCCCCTGGCCGCGGTGGGGCGCTTCAAGTGCGAGTTCTGCTCGGCCACCCTGGAGGTCTAGGGCGTGGCCCGCGCCCAGGCTGTCGTCACCGCTCCGCCGTACGCCGACTTCCTCGACGAGGTGTGCGCCCACCCCCTGGTGGCGGGGCTCCGGCTCAACACTGTGATGCCCCTCAAGGAGGGCCCGGGCGAGGCCCTGGACCGCCTGGCCGCGCTGGGCAAGCCCCTCTGGGTTGACCTGAAAGGGCGGCAGCTTCGGGTGGTGGGCTGCGCGGTCCCCCCCTTCACCGAGGTGACGGTGAGCCACCCGGTGCGTGTGCCCCTGCCCGCGGACGTCTACTTCCAGGACGGCCGTGACCACGCCCGCCTGGTGGCCGTAAAGGAGAACAGGCTGATCCTTGCGGCCGGTCCACGCAGGGTCATCGGCCCGGGCGAGTCGCTGAACATCGTGCACCCCGATCTGCAGGTGGAGGGAACCCTCACCGAGCAGGATCTCGCCTACCTGGAGGCCATGCGGGAGCGGGGGCTCTCAAAGGTGATGCTCTCCTACGTGGAGCTGGAGGACGACGTCGCGGAGGTGCACCACATGCTGCCCGGGGCGGAGGTCGTGCTCAAGATCGAGAGCAGCCGCGGGCTGTCGCTGGTAGAGGAGGTGGGCGCGGACCTGGGACAGCTCATGGCCGCCCGGGGGGACCTGTACGTGGAGGTGCCCCGGCCCCACAAGGTCGTGAGCGCGCTGCGCCAGATCATCCAGGCGGATCCGGAAGCCATGGCCGCCAGCCGGATCTTCCCCTCCCTGGCCTGGGAGCCGGTGCCCCGCTGCTCGGAGATCACCGACGTGGCCTTCCTCCTGTCCCTGGGCTACCGAACCTTCATGCTCGGCGACGAGGTGTGCCTCAAGCGCGACACGGTGATGGAGGCTCTCAATCTACTTGAGGAAGTATCTTCCGAGTTGCTGGAATAAGTGGAAAAATTCTACTCGACGATACTGTTGTGCACTTCCTGGGCGAAGTACCACTGGTGCGGGTAATCGCGTACCCGCTGTTCCAGTGACCGGTAGAAGCTCTCCACGATATCCCCGTCCGACAGCCGGTGGCGGTCCAGCTCGTAGCTGAAGCTGTCCTCCGAGGTGCGGACCAGGAACGGGGTCACCACGATGACCTGATCATCGTCGAACGCGGACAGGACGCGATCCATCCCGGTGCCGCCGCGGACGGTGGCATCGAGGAGCCGCACCGGGCGGCACAGGGCGTTGGCCTCGTCGTAGACGTTGGAGACAATCTCCCCTTGCGAGAGGCGCCGCATCATCTCCACCGGGACGTCGGTATCGGGATCCGCCAGGTTGAGCAGGTGCACCCGCCCGGTGTCGTACCGGCGGGCGATGTGATCCGCGCTCCGGCGCATGACCTCGCCCACCTCTCCGGGGAAGTTGCCCACGGAGTACAGGTCAAAGCCCTGAACCATCAGGGCCAGGCCCATGAGGTAGGTGGCGCCGAAGTGCGACTGGCCGATAAACACCGCCTTGCCGGTGCGGCGCGCCTCCTCGAACGGCTCCAGGCTGTCCCCGAAGTGGATCCGGTTCTTGGCGATCCAGTAGCCTTCGTAGTCTTTCACCAGCACAAAGAGCTTCTCGTAGTAGTGGATGACCAGGTGACGGAGCGCTCTCTCCAGGTCGGCGCCCTCGCTGGCCAGGCCCACGCTGGCCAGGTTGGCGGCCAGCAAGGAGGTCTCCTCGGGGTGCCCGTCGAAGTAGCGCATGCCCAGCTCCACCATGCGGGTCCGGCCTTCCATCCAGGAGCTCTTCTTGACCAGCTCCAGGTTCTCGGGGGTGAGCAGGAAGTCACCGATGCCAGTCTTCTTGGGCTTGGGCTTGGGCTT
>CAZCFB010000083.1:0-4985 GCA_964497805.1 uncultured Kofleriaceae bacterium | reverse complement strand
CGGGGGTGAGCAGGAAGTCACCGATGCCAGTCTTCTTGGGCTTGGGCTTGGGCTTTTTGGCCGCCTGCGGTGGCTGCGGTTCGCTGGCCTCCTCGGGGGCGCACAGGGCGAGCAGGGCCTCGTGGCTGCCGGCCGCGCCGCCTGAAGGCTCAAGCTCCAGCATGGCGTCGACCACCACCCGGTTCTCCCCGGGGATGACCAGGCGCTGGTCTAGCACCACCCGGCCCGAGGGGCCCCGGCGGCCGCCCGTGAGCAGCTCCAGGCGATCGCCTAACGAGGAGGCCTGGAGGTAACGAATGTCCAGGTGAAACACCCGGGCCCGGTGCGCTGGCTGGTCCAGCTCTTGCTGCAGCGAAAAGAGCGCCCGCTCGCAGAAGCGGACATAGGAGACATGGTAGGTGATCCCCTGCTCGTCGGTGTCTTCATAGTAGACACGGAAGGGGTGGCGCTGGCGGAAGTGTTCGAACCTGGAGAAGGGCACCGGATCCAGGTCCTCGCCGTCCACACCTTGCTGATCTTGTTCCGGCGCGGGGATCACCTCGGGGACCGCGGCGAGGTTCTTGTCAGCGTCCAGGAAGAGCACCTCCACCTCGGCCTTGGCCAGCAGCGCGCCGGTTTCGGCGTGGTTCACCCGCTGGAAGAAGGAAGCCCGATGGCTGGACTTGCGGCGCAGGTCGGTGTGCACCTCCAGCTGATCTCCCGGGCCGCTCTCTCCGGGGAAGTCGGCCCGGATGCGGTACACGTTTACCATGTACTGCTCAAGCCAGGAGCGGTCCTGCTCGCGCGAGCAGATCGCTTCGATTGACTCCACCCGCCCCCGATCGAAGTAGCGCAAATAAGCGGAGGCGCTGGTTTGCCCGTTAGCGTCCAGATCGTCACCAAAAACCGAAACCTGGTGGATCATCTCCTCCTCTCCTTGTGCTGCCACGGGGCGCTTCACCTGCTCCACCCTGGGGGAGGGAGCCATGTCGCTCATCACCGACGCGGAGGTCTGGATCCCTGACATCAGCGCGCCCTCGTATCCGCCGCCAGCCCAGGTCCAGGAGCCGGTGAGGAACAGACCGCCGATGGGGGTGCGGTTGCGCAGACGCTTGGCGTTGGATTGCTCCACGGTCTGGGCCAGGCCGTACAGGGCGCCGCCGCGGTTCCTGGTGTAGCGGTGCATGGTCCGGGGGGTGCCCAGCTCCAGCACCACCGCGTGGTCGGCCAGCCCCGGGAAGCGCGCGTCGTACTTGTTCATCAGGCGCTCCTGGACCTGCGCCTTCTTGCGCCTGTACTGCTCATCGCTCAGGGTGAGCCAGTCATCGACAGGGGCCAGCTCCACGAGCCCGACGATTCCCCCCCCGTCGGGGTAGGGGCTTGGATCAGACACGCAGTTGTTGGAGAGGCACCAGTCGGTCCGTTCCAGGTCGCCGGCCATGGCGCGCTGGTAAGCCGCCTCCAGGTCCAGGCTGTGGTTGTGGAAGTAGTTCCCGTCGGGGATCCCGAGCTCAGAGGGGGGGCAGTCCAGGCCGATGTAGGTGGCGTGGGCCGACAGGGAGGGGACCATCTGGTCCAGGCGGTGGAGGTAGATCCTGGAGATCTCCCCGGTGGGCACCAGCTCGGAGAAGGTCTGGTACGGGTTGGCGCTGGAGATCACGATCGGCGCGCTCACCTGCTGGCCGCTGGCCAGCTCCACCCCAGTGACAGCGCGCTCATGGATCTGGATACGTGCCACCGGGGCGCGGGTGAAGAAGGCCCCGCCCAGCTCCTCCAACCTCGTGGCCATGGTCCTGGTGAGCTCGCCTCCGCCGCCCCGGATGTAGTAGCTGCCCTCACAAAAGGAGCTGCCGAATACGCAGGTCGAGAAGGTGGCGGTGGAGCGATTGGGGGGCAGCCCAATGTAGAACCAGAGCTGTCCCAGGATGGCGAGCAGGGTGGGGTCGGAGACGAACTGCTTCAGCAGGTCGCTGAAGGTGCTGTTCAGATATTGCAGCGAGAGGCGCTCGGCGGGGGGGACCGGGAAGTTTGGGTCCAGCCAGGGATCGACCACATGGTGTTTGAGCTGGGCCAGGTGGGCGAGGAGGCGGTGGAGGCCATCTCGCTGAGCGGGGAAGAGGGCGCCGAGATACTCCTGGACAGCCTCCTTGCCGTTGGGCAGCTCCACGGTCTGATCAGGAAAGCGAGAGGTGAAGACCTTCTCCCTGCGCAGCAGGTCCAGCCGCTCCAGGACACCGAACCGGCCGAGGACGCGGTTGCAAATCTCCCCCGGTCCCATGCCGCCCAGGTGGTGCAGCGACACGTCGAAGGTAAAGCCCTTCCGTCTGAAGTTGTGGGCGTAGCCCCCGACCCGGATGTGCTGCTCGAACAGGGCCACGCGCAAGCCCTGGAGGCTCAGGTCCAGGGCGCAGGACAGGCCGCCCAGCCCGGCGCCGATGACGATGGCGTCGTAGGAACCTTCAGGTTCTTTTCGCCGGGGTGACACTCAGCTAGAGCCTGGCGATGGTCTTGAGCAGCAGCCCCTCCAGGGCAAAGATCAGCTTACCGTTCGGTTGGCGAACTGCGATGTTCACCAGGCTCTCCTCGGCGGAGTGGTCAAGCCGCTCGCAGATGACGATCGCGTCCCGGGAGCTGCTCGGGCCGCCCACATGGAGCGCCTCGAGCTCGGCCGGGATGGCCAGGGCGCCGTGGGTGGTCACGCCCCAGGCAGACGCCACCTGAACGGCCATGTCGGCCATCACAGGGTTGATGATGAAGTCGCCAGGCGTGGAGAGCAGGGCCAGGGCCGCGTCGGTGAGCGTCACCAGCCCGTAAAAGCGCCTGTCCAACTCCACCGCCTGTTGGATCCCCTGGAAGATTGGCCCGGTGTTCAGTGCCGCGGAGAAGTTATCGGCCAGGTGATCGTAGAACGAGGGGCTGTTGCCGGACGCCTTCTCCCGCAGGCCCACCGCGCCGCCCGCGGGCAGCGGGAGCCAGCTCGCGTCCAACGGCCGATCCTCCGCCGGTATGCAGGTGGCGAAGGAGAGGTTGGCCATGCTCTGAGGGGCGAGCTCGGGGCGGTCCCTGGGCATCAACAACAAGGTGTCATCCTGCCGCACCACCTCCAGGGCCAGCTCCGGATCTCGAAGCAACAGGGGCCGCCGGAAGATCACCTGGGCCGGAGTCAGTCCCGGGCTCAGGGTCGCGGCGGCTTCACTGAAGATCTCGGTGATGAAGGCCCCGGGCACCACCGGCGCCTCGTTGACCAGGTGCTCTCCCAGGAACAGGTCCCGGTCCACGCTCAGGTGCAGGGCAGGGGGGTCCTCCTGGGTGAGGAGCCTCTGGCGAGGTCGCGGCGTCATGGGATACTCGGGCGTCAGCTGCCGCCCAGCGCCCATGCCCGCGCCCGCGTTGAACGCGGCGATCCTGCTCTGTTGGCAGCCGAACAGGGCTCCCATGAAGAGCGCCACCCCTGTGGGGATGTCGATGGGGAACAGTCCATTCTCAGCGAACCTCTTGGCCTCCTGTTCGGTCACCATCCCGGTGCCGGTCCAGGCGGTCCACTCCACGGTCTGGACCATCAGGTGGGGGTGCTCGCGGCCCAGCTGCTCCACCATCACCGCCAGCAGATCGTTGGCCAGGCCGTAGTCGGTCTGGCCGGCGTTGCCCAGCAGCCCGGTAACCGAGCCGAATCCGAGCAGCAGGCGCAGACCGTCCCAGGGCAGGGCCGAGAGCAGCGAGAAGATAGGTGACAGCTTGGTGTCGAGGGTAAGGTGCACGGCCTCCATGGTCAGCTCGGGCATGAGCATGGATCTCTGGACCCCCGCGCCGATGACCACCGCCCGGATGGGGCGCTCCCCTGAGAGCTCACGCACCAGCGCGCTGAACGCCTCAGGGTCGGCCACGTCGCAGGTGAAGTAGCGGGCCTCAATCCCCTCCGCCTTCAGCCGGTCCATGTTGCGAGCCAGCTCCCACTGGCTGCGGGCCCGGGCCGCGGCGCGCTTGGCCTCGCCCAGGTTCATCCCCTCCTTCTTGACCAGGTCCAGCTCCATGGCCCGGATCACCCCATCGATCTGATCGGGAGGTGTCCGGAGCCAGTCAGGCGAGCCGTCCGCCGCCACGGTGCGGCCGGTGAGAGCGAGGCTGCATCCGGTGCGCTTGGCCAGCGCGAGCATGCACTCGAGCACGATGCCCCGGGCGCCCCCCGCCACCAACACCAGGTCGCCTCTCTCCAGGGGTACGGAGCGCTCCTCCCCGGGCTCCACCGGCGCCAGATTTGGCGTCATGGGGCCGAAGGGGCTGAGCCCCAGCTCCAGGTTGGGCGTCTCGAGCTGGATTCGGGCGGGCAAGACCTCTGCCCAGTCCGCGTCTCCGCAGTCCAGCAGCGAAAAGCGGCAACCGCGCAGCTCCTGGGCCAGCGCCCGGATGAAGCCTGCCGGGAAGCTCCCCAGCAGGCTCCCGGGCGAGGCGCCGCCGCATCCCAGGCGCCCGTCCTGGGCCAGGGGAACCACCACACGCAGCGGCAGCTTGGAGAGCACGGGGTGCAGGGCCGAAAAGAGCGCGTAGAGGGAGTCCACCTCCCTGTTAAGCAGCTCTCGCAGGTCATCTCCCGCCGGGGGGGCGCTCCGGAGGGCCTCCCCATGCGCGGCGTAGACCAGCGTGTCACGATCCGCCAGGAGGGCCTCGAGTGGGCCGGGTTTCAGGGCGATCAACTCGGCAGAGGTCTTCAGAACAGTGTCAATCCCCTGCTCGGCAAACGCTCGCTCCAGCTTGGCGTCCTCGCCATCACCGCTGGCCACGATGACCAGCAGGCCCTTGCAGGGCACATGGCGCTGCTCCGCCACGGGCAGCGGCGCCGCCGAGTTCACGAACAGCCTGGTGCGCGCCGGATCACCGTCCAGCTCTGGCTCCTCTTGCGCCGGGGCCTCGCCGCCTTCCTCCTGTGCGTCCGCCTCGGGGGCTCCCTCGCTCTCCAGCCGGGATAGCTCCAGGGCAAGCTGCGAGATGGTCCGGATCGCCCGCGGGCG
>CAZCFB010000082.1:0-21417 GCA_964497805.1 uncultured Kofleriaceae bacterium | reverse complement strand
GGACTTCGACACCCGGATCATCAACAACCTGGCCGACCTGTTCTCCGAGGAGAACGGCGAGATCGACCTGCGTGACGACAAGATGGCCCTCCAGCGCCTGCGTGAGGCGGCCGAGAAGGCCAAGCATGAGCTCTCCAGCGCCCTGGAGACCGACATCAACCTCCCGTTCATCGCGGCGAGCAAGGACGGCAAGCCCCTGCACTTGACCACCACACTCACCCGGCAGCAGCTGGAGGAGCTCACCGAGGAGCTCGTCGAGCGCACCCTGGAGCCGTGCCGCACCTGCTTGACCGACGCCGAGATGACGGTCGCTGACGTGGACGTGGTGATCCTGGTGGGCGGGCAGACCCGCATGCCCCGCATCCAGGAGCGGGTTGAGGAGTACTTCGGCAAGGCGCCCTCCAAGCGCGTGGACCCGGACGAGGTCGTGGCAGTTGGGGCCGCCATCCAGAGCGGCGTCATCCGCGGCGAGGTTGAGGATGTGTTGCTGCTGGACGTCACCCCGCTGAGCATGGGCGTGGAGACGGCAGGGGGCGTGTTCACCCCGCTGATCCCCAAGAACACCACCATCCCCACCCGCAAGTCGGAGATCTTCACCACCGCCATGGACAACCAGCCCCTGGTCAACGTGCATGTGGCCCAGGGCGAGCGCCCCATGGTGGATGACAACAAGAGCCTGGCCCACTTCCAGCTGGTGGGCCTGCCGCCAGCCCCGCGTGGAGTGCCGCAGATTCAGGTCACCTTCGACATCGACGCCAACGGTATCGTCAACGTCAGCGCCAAGGACCTGGGCACCGGCAAGGAGCAGAGCGTGCGCGTGGTGCCCACCAGCGGCCTCACCGAGGAGGAGATCGACAGGATCATCGGCGAGGCGTCGGACCACCAGGAGGCTGACATCCAGCGCAAGCAGCTGGCTGATCTGCGCAACACCGGCGAGGCCCTGATCTACACCACCGAAGGGGCCATGAAGGAGTACGGCGAGCTGCTCGGCGAGGAGGAGCTCACCGAGATCGAGGAGCGGCTGTCCGAGTGCCGCAAGATCCTCAGCTCTGACGCCGGCTGGGACGAGGTCACCGCGGCCGTTGAGAACCTCAAGGACTCCTCCTACCGCTTCACCTCCCTGATCTACGAGGAGGCGGGAGAGGAGCCCGAGGAAGGGGCAGAGGAGGAGGCGGAAGAGGAGTAGGCGCCGCCCCGCCCCCCCCCAGACTGATGCGAGACCACTACCAGGTGCTGGGGGTTCACCCTTCAGCGACGCAGGAGCAGCTCAAGGCGGCGTACCGTCGCCAGGCCCTGCGCTACCACCCAGATAAGCGCCCGGATGACGCGGAGGCGGCCGAGCTGTTCAAGGCCTGCAACGACGCCTACGACCTGCTCTCCGACGTGGACAGCCGGGCGGAGTACGACCGGAGCCGCTGGATGGAGGGCAAGGGGCCGCGCGAGCTGGTGGGCTCGCTGGTGGGCGACATCCTCGGCGCGCGCAAGCCGCGCAAGCGGCGGGACGGCCGCGATGTGCGGGCCCGCATCACCCTGAACCTGGAGGAGGCCGCCCTCGGAGTGAGCCGCCGCATCGAGTTCACCGCGCCCGAGGTTTGCGGCGCGTGCGGCGGAACCGGCGCGGCGCCCGGGGGCACCAAGACCTGCCCGGAGTGCGAGGGCCGCGGGGAGCACCGGGATCGCTCCCGCCTGCTCTCGTTGCCCCAACAGTGCCCCAGGTGCGGGGGGCAGCGGGCCGTGATCGTGGCCGCGTGCAAGGCGTGCGGCGCCCTGGGCACGGTGGAGCGCCAACGGGAATACATGGTCCGCATCCCGGGGGGCGCCCGCTCAGGGGACGTCAAGGTGGTGGAGGGGCAGGGCGAGCCCGGGCGGCACGGCGGCAAGCCCGGGGACCTGAACGTCATCGTGGAGGTGGAGGAGGACCCACTCTTCACGGTCAAGGGAGCGGACCTGCTGCTTGAGGTGCCCATCTCCATCGCGCTGGCGACCCGCGGCGGCGCCGTGGAGGTGCCCACCGTTGAAGGGGAGGTGCGCATGAAGATCCCCCCCGGCACCCAGTCGGGGCGCACCTTCCGCCTGCGCCACAGGGGGCTCTCCAGGGGCAACGCCCGCGGCGACCAGCTGGTGAAGGTGGTGGTGGAGACGCCGGTGGGGTTGGGGGCGGAGCAGAGCGGGATCATGGATGAGCTGGCAAAGAGCCTGACCGCTGACAATGAGCCTCGGCAGAGGGAGTACCGGAGAAAGGTGAAGGCTCGGAGCAAGGAGTGAAGGACAGGAAATCAGAAATGCCAAAACGGGAAATGGGAAACGGGAAACGGCCAGGTATCGATTCCCGGATCATTTCCCGTTCCTCATTTCCCGTTTCCCGTTTCTAGTTTCTCTCGCGATGGAACAGCCAGCTGCAAATTCCTCCCGGCCCAACTACCCGCTCCACATCGGCCTCTTCCTCACCACCTGCCTCACCACCTCCTGGGTGGGCGTGGTCAACAAGTTCCCCGAGGTGGCGTGGCTGGACCTGGCCACGATTATTCCGCTCCTGCCCCAGGGGTTGCCGTACGCGGCCTCCATCGTGGGCATCTTGCTCACCCATGAGATGGGGCACTTCGTGCTTGCCAGGCGCCACGGCGTGCAGGCGAGCCTGCCTTACTTCATCCCGATCCCCTTGCCGCCGGTGGGCACCATGGGCGCGGTGATCCGCATGGAAGGCAAGGTGGGCTCCAGGGACGCCCTGGTGGACATCGGCGCCTCCGGACCTCTGGCCGGGCTCGTCGTTGCCATCCCCGTGCTGCTGTACGGCCTGCACATCTCCCAGGTTGGGCCCATCACGGGCGGCTTGTTGGAGGGGAACTCGGTGCTCTATCTGCTGGCCAAGGTGCTGGTGAAGGGGCAGATCCTCCCCTCGGGTGGCGTTGATGTGTTCCTCAGCCCGGTGGCCTGGGCTGGTTGGGTCGGGCTGCTGGTGACCATGCTGAACCTGATGCCCATCGGCCAGCTGGACGGCGGACACATCGCCTATGCCTTCTTCGGGGAGCGGCACAACCTCACCTCGCGTTGGCTGCACAGTGGGCTGCTCCTGCTGGGCGTGGGCGGGAGCGCCTACACGGTGTGGGAGCTATCCGCCAGCGCGCCCCTGGACAAGGCCGTGGCCCTGGGCTGGTCCGCGGGGCTCTCCTGGTTCATCTGGTGGGTGCTCCTGCGCGTCATGAAGCGCGCCACCGGCGGCGAGTACCACCCCCCGGTGGGGGAAGAAACCCTCTCCCGCGGGCGGAGGATCCTCTGTGTCGCCATGCTAGTGCTCTTTGTATTGCTCCTTGTTCCCATCCCCCTGCGTCCGTCCTTGCCATGAACCCCGGCCCCGGCCCCAGCCCCCATTTCCCTTTAATTTCCCCTCCACGCATTGCGTCATTCACCCTGGCCCGCTAGATATAAGGGTTGAGGTGCGCCCCCGTTGAACAATCCTGGTAGCCCATGTGCCGAGCTCGGTCTGGCCGAGATCATCGATCGCGAGTCTCTGCAGCGGCTCTGCCAGACCCTGGCGAACCTACACCGCACGGGCGTCTCGGTGGTGGACTGCCACGCCGGCATGGTGGTGGACGGGGTCCCGCCAGGCGCTCCGTGCACCCACCTCGGGCCGCGCAAGGGCGCGCGGGTGAGCTGCATCGGCTACGAGGAGATCCTGGCCAGCGATCACCCCTTCAGCCCCGGCGTGCCCCTGACCCTCACCTGCCCCTGCGGTCTGGAGAACATGCTGCTCGCCGTGGCGTACCGCGGGCGCACCGTGGGCTATATCCTGGTGGGACCGTTCACCACCCGGGATCCTGGCGAGGTGGCCAAGCAGCTCAACACAGTACAGACAGAGCAGGGGCTGGAAGCGGACGACCCCTGGCTCACCGGCGCCCTGGACGAGCTGGGACAGCTCCCCATGATGAAGCGGTCCCGCATCAACGAGATCGTAAACGCCATCGGGGAGGTGGTCTCGGTGATGGTGCAGAACGGCTACAGCCGCCACCTGACCACCCAGCTCCACCTGGCCGCGGTGCAGGACGCCTACAACGAGCTCTCCGAGCGAAACCAGCGCCTGGCCAACTCCCTGGAGAAGCTGCAGGAGTTGGACCGGCTCAAGAGCGGCTTCATGTCCTCCGTGAGCCACGAACTGCGCACCCCGCTCACCAGCATCATGGGGTACGGCGAGATGCTCCTGGACGGCCTGGCCGGCGGCCTCTCCGACGGGCAGCGCGGCTTCGTGGACGTGATCATGGAGCGGTCTGCCACCTTGATGGAGCTCTTCTCCGAGCTGCTCGACATGTCCCGCATCGCAGCGGGCAACCTGCGCCTGGAGCTGGGCGAGGTGAACTCCACCATGCTGCTCAACGAGGTCCTCGCCGAGATGGAGCGCCAGTTCCACCGCAAGGGCGTCCGCCTGGTGCACGAGGTGCCCGGCGACCTGCCCGCCATGCGCGCTGACCACACCAAGATGAAGCAGCTGCTCACCAACCTGCTGAGCAACGCGCTCAAGTTCACCCCGGCCAACGGCCGCGTGCTTGTGGTCGCCGCTGCCAATGGCGAGAACCTGACCTTCAAGATTGAGGACACCGGGGAGGGCGTCCCCGTGGAGGACCGCGAGCGGATCTTCGAGTCCTTCTACCAGGGGGAGTCCACGCCCACCCGCGAACACGGGGGCACCGGGCTGGGGCTCTCAATCGTCAAGAGCTTCGTGGAGGCTCACGGGGGCAAGGTGTGGGTGGAGCCGGCGGAGGGGAGCGGGGCCACCTTCATCGTAGAGATCCCCCTGCCCGAGGAGGGCTAGCCCGAAGTGGAAGGAGAAATCCTCCGGCTTATCCTCTTCTTCTCCCTGCTGCTGATGTCCGGCTTCTTCTCCGGCTCGGAGACCGCCCTCTTTTCTCTGACGCCGGTGCAGCTGATCAAGCTGCGCGAGGACGGGCACCCCAAGGCTGGGCTGATCCGCTCGCTGCTTGCCCACCCACGGCGTCTGATAGCGACCATCTTCATCGGCAACGAGTTCGTCAACATCGGCGCCTCGGCCATCATGGCCTCCACCATCAGCAGCTCCGTCGGGCACCTGGGCGATGTGGTGGTAACCCTCATCTCCACCGGCATCTCGGTGACCCTGATCCTCTTCCTCGGCGAGATCACGGCCAAGAACCTGGCCGTGCGCCTGGTGCAGAAATGGTCCCTGGCCGCGGCGCGCCCCCTCTGGGCCCTGGCCATCATCATGGCCCCCCTGCGCTGGGTCATCGAGAAGATCGCCGATCTTGTGGTGCACCTGGTGGAGCGCAAGGTGCCGGACGCCGCGGCCGACGCTGGCGAAGAGACGGTGGGGGAGTCGGAGTTCCTCACCATGGTGGACGCCGGCTCCGAGGATGGTGTCATCGACGAGGGTGAGCAGGAGCTGATCCACAACATCTTCGAGTTCGGCGATCGGCGGGTGGGCGCGGTGATGACCCCGGGCACCGCGGTGTTCGGCCTGAGCAACACCCTGCCCATGGGGCGCGTCCTGGCCGAGGTGAAGAAGAGCCGCTTCAGCCGCATCCCCATTTACCAGGGGGCCCCGCATCGCATCGTCGGCGTGCTCTACGCCAAGGACCTGGTGGCCACCTCCTACCGGCTGGAGGGGCGCAAGGTGCGGCTGGCCGACCTGCTCCACCCGGTCTTCTTCGTGCCCCGCCGGGTGACCTGCGCCCAGCTCTTCATGGAGTTCCGCCGCCGCATGACCCACCTGGCCATCGTGGTGGATGAGTACGGAGCCATGCTGGGCCTGATCACCATGGAGGACCTGCTCGAGGAGCTGTTCGGCGAGATCCGGGACGAGAAGGAGGTGCCGCACCCCACCGGCGAGTTCGGCGGAGGCGCCCCACCGGCCCATGAGGACGAGGGAGGGCCCAAGTCATGACCCTCACCATCACCGTCGCCATCCTGGCCACCTGCATCATCTTCGAGGCCTTCTTCTCCGGCGCGGAGATCGCCCTGGTCTCGGCGGACAAGGTGAAGCTGCGCACCCACGCCGAGAAGCTCACCGGCCGCCGCGCAGCCCTCATCGATGGCTTCCTGGAGGACCCGGGCGAGCTGATCTCGACCTCCCTGGTGGGGACCAACATCTGCGTGGTGCTCAGCACGGTGGTGGCGACCCTGAGCCTCCTGCCCCTGTACCCGGCCCAGGCCGAGCTGCTCTCCCTTGCGGTGATGACCCCGCTGGTGCTGGTGTTCGGCGAGATCGTGCCCAAGAGCCTGTTCCAGAAGTTCGCCGACCAGACCGTGGTGCGCCTGATCTACATCCTCTGGGTCTGCCGCATCATCTTCTACCCCTTCGTTGGCGTGGGCACCTGGTTGAGCAACCAGCTGATCCGAGTCCTCGGCCTTGAGCAGGGGGGCGGCGCCAACATGAGCCGTGAGGAGCTGCGCCTCCTGCTCCGCCTCTCCAGCCACAAGGGTGAGGACAAGATCACTCAGGAAGAGGAGAAGATGGTGGCCCGCCTGTTCGACTTCAAGGAGGCCACCGTGGAGGATGTGATGGTGCCCCTGAGCGACGTGAGCGCGCTGCCCCTCACCGCCTCCCTCAAGGAGCTGGCCAAGGAGATCACGGCCAAGCGCCATACACGGATTCCGATCTTCAGGGAGCGGGTGGACCAGATGGTGGGGGTGGTGCACGCCTTCGACCTGCTGCGGGCCTCGAGCGAGGACAACCCGGAGTCCCTGCTGCGGCCCGCGATCTTTGTGCCGGAGAGCCAGCCGGCCATGAAAACCCTCATGCGCCTGAAGCGGGACGGCCAGGGCATGGCGGTGGTGGTGGACGAGTACGGCGGCGCCACCGGGGTGGTCACCATCGAGGACATCCTGGAGGAGGTGGTGGGGGAGATCGACGACGAGTACGACCAGGGTGAGCGGCGGCGCATCCGCCAGGAGCCGGGGGGGACCTTCCTCATCGCCGGGAGGGCCGAGGTTGAGCGGATCAACGAAACCTGCAAGGTTGAGCTGCCCCTGGACGAGGATTACGAGACAATCGCGGGCCTGATCCTGGACCGGCTGGAGCGGATTCCACGGGTGGGGGAGGCCCTGGAGGTGGGGGGCGTTACGCTCAAGGTCATCGCGGCCACGCCGCGGTCCATCGAGCAGGTCAGGTTATCGAGGAAGAGGTAGAGCATGGATAAAGCGACCCTGCGTGACTTGCTCAAACGTATTAGCGACGGCGAAGTGGCCGTGGACGAAGGGGTGGAGCAGCTGCGGGATCTCCCCTTCGCGGATCTCGGGTACGCCCGGGTGGACCACCACCGCGACCTGCGCCTGGGTTTCCCCGAGGTGGTGCTGGGGGAGTGCAAGACCGCGGTTCAAATCAACGGCATCGTGACAGAGCTGGGCAAGGGGGGGCGCAACGTGCTGGTCACCCGGGTGGGTGAGGAGCTGGCCGCGGAGGTGTTGGCTATCCAGGGGGCGGATGCCGGGGCCGGGGCTGCCCTGGTCCATCACCCTGAGGCCAAGGCCATGGTGTTGCGCCAGGCTCCGCTTGAGGATCTGGGTCGCGGTGAGGTGCTGGTGGTAACCGCCGGCACCGGGGATCTGCCCGTGGCCGAGGAGGCTTGCCTCACCGCGGAGCTCATGGGCAACAGGGTGGGGCGCCTGTTCGATGTGGGCGTCGCCGGCATCCACCGGGTCCTGAGCCAGCGCCAACGGCTGAGGGACGCGGCGGTTGTCATCGTGGTGGCGGGCATGGAGGGGGCCCTGGCCAGCGTGGTTGGGGGGCTGGTGCCCAGGCCGGTCATCGCCGTCCCCACCAGCGTGGGCTATGGGGCGAGCTTCGGCGGGGTGGCGGCCCTGCTCGGCATGCTCAACTCCTGCGCGGCAGGGGTGGCGGTGGTGAACATCGACAACGGCTTCGGCGCCGGGGCGATGGCCACCTTGATAAACCGGCGGGAGAGCTGACTTTTTGTGAATCCCCTGTAACGTGAATTATAGTATTCGCTTACAGGATTCCGTATAAAGCGCAGACTCATGCCAATCCTCGCGGGCAAGCATCTTCATATCGACTGCTTCTCCGGCATCGCCGGGGATATGTTCCTTGGCGCCTGCCTGGATCTGGGCGTACCAGAGGCGGCGCTGCGCGAGGGGCTGGCAAAGCTGCCCTGGGGTGGGTATGAGCTGCAGATTCAGCGCGCGGTGAGGATGGGGATCGAGGGGGTGGACGTGAAGGTGATCGTGGACGACCACGATCACGGTCACCGCGCCTGGAAAGAGATCCGCAAGGGCATCCAGAAATCCGCCCTCACCGATGGAATCAAAACCCGCGCTCTCGCCATCTTCTCCCTTGTGGCAGAAGCCGAAGCGAAGGTGCATGGTGTCCCCACGGATGACGTGCATTTTCACGAGGTTGGCGCGGTGGACAGCATCGTGGACATCGTGGGGGCCGGCATCTGCCTGGAGCACCTGTCCCCGGCCTCGGTGAGCTGCCGGACCATCCCGCTGGGCCAGGGCACGGTGCGCTGCGCCCATGGGGTCTTGCCGGTGCCCCCCCCCGCCACGGTGGAGATCCTGCGCGGCGCCTCGGTGGAAACCGGCGGAGCCGAGCTGGAGCTGTGCACCCCCACCGGCGCGGCCATCGTACAGAGCTGCGCGCCTGAATTCGGCCCTCTCCCCCCGGGCAGCTTGCTCGGTTCTGGGTACGGCGCCGGGGACCGCGAGCTGCCAGACCGGCCCAACCAGCTGCGCCTGATCCTGCTTGAAGCTGGCGCCCCCGACGAGGCCGAGTCCTCGGCCACTCTCTTCGAGGCCAACGTCGATGACATGTCCCCGGAAGGCACGGGCCACCTGTCCGAGCGCCTGTTCGAGGCGGGCGCCAGGGACGTCTGGTTCACCCCCATCGTGATGAAGAAGGGCCGCCCCGCACTCAAGATCTCCGTGCTCTGCGCCCACAGTGACGCGGCGCGGGCCGAGGACATGCTCTTCCTGGAGAGCACCACCATCGGTCTCAGGCGCCAGAGGGTGGAGCGGAGGACCCTGACCAGGGAGACGGTAAGGGTGAACACACCCTACGGTGAGGTGGAGATGAAGGTGGCCAGAGACGGCGACGGCGAGCGGGTCCTCAACGCTGCGCCGGAGTATGAAACCTGCCGGCGTCTGGCCCGGGATCGTGGGGTTCCGCTCAAGGAGATCTTCGCCGCCGCGGTGGCCGCGTACAGGGCGCAGGAGGGATAGGCGATGACGAGCAACTGGGGCGACCAGAACACGCCAACCCCGACAGAGCAGTTCACACCGCGCGTCCTCGTCCTGGTGCTCGGCCCGGAGATGGAGGAGGTGTACGAGCTGCTGAAGCAGTCGCGGGTTCAAGTGCGGATCCGCGAGGCCGTCGACGAGGTGGCTGATCCCCGCGGCGCCCTGCCGGATGAGGTGCTGCTGGTACCTCAGGTTGCCCTGCCGCGGCTGGAGCAGTTCCCCAGGGGGGCACGCTGGGAGGGCGCCCGCCCGGTGGTGGCCATCTGCCCCGACGCCTCGCTCAAGGATCTTGAGGAGGCCCTGGACCGGGCCGACGACGCCATCCCGTGGCCCGAGGGACGCAAAAACCTCCTGGCCCGGGTGGTGCGCATGTCCGCCCGCACACGGGCCCAGCGCGATACCAGCCAGCTCCGGCGGCAGGTGGGGGCGATCCAGGATCTCACCGATCACCTTGCCAGCAGGGTGGAGCAGGAGCTTGTCTACACCGAGGCCCTGGACCGGATCCAGACCTGGGTGGGCGGCGACAGGGTGATCCTGTTGAACTTCCGCAGCGACGGGGCCCTGGTGAAAATGGCCGACACCGACGAGCCCGGGGGGGCGGGGCAGGTGCTCAACGTGAGCAACTACCCGGAGGTGGTGCGGGTCACCGAGGAGGCCGGGACCGTGGTGCTGCTCGGACCACAGCCGGACGGCGGAGATGACGAGCTCTCCCAGAGCCTCGGCGAGGGGAGCGTCAAGGCTGCCCTGGTGGTGCCTCTCTTCTGGGAGGGGGAGGTGTCCGGCGCCCTGGAGGTGTGGTTCGACGTGGAGGACCGGGTGGACGCGGTCAACCGGACCTTCCTCAGCCGCCTTGCCGGGGTGATCTCGGTGACCCTTCGCGGCGCCGAGGCGCTCATCCGCCAGGAGAAGCAGACCAACCTCACCACCATGCGGGCCGATGAGGAGACCCCGGGCCCGCCCGAGGTGGAGCAGTACAAGGAGTACTTCCAGCGCACCCTGGACGGCATCGTTGTGCTCGATCCCCACGGCAAGGTGATGCACATGAACCTGGCCGGCGAGCAGATCACCGGGTACTCGTACCAGGGGATCCTGGCCATGTCGTGGGAGAAGCTGGTGGTGGAGGCAGACCGCCCCATGTTGACCTCGGTGCTGGACGATCTGCGCGAGGAGGGGCAGGCGGAGTCCTTCGACCTCCGCCTGATCAGCACCAGCGGCGACCCGATCACCGTGGCCGTGTCCCCCAACGCGGTGATGCTGGAGGAGGGGCTGGTGGTGCTCAGCTTCCGCGACGTCACCGAGGCGCGCCAGCTGGAGGAGGAGCTGCGCTCCACCAAGGAGTACCTGGAGCGGCTCATCGACTCAACGGTTGACGGCATCATCGTCACCGGGTCCGGGGGCAAGGTGGTGCTCTTCAACCGCGGGGCGGAGCGGATCTTCGGCAAGAAGGCGGACGAGGTGCGGGATCACGCCCTGGCCGAGGTCCTGGGCGATCCGGCGCTGCTCAAGAAGCTGGACGACATGCTGGCCGGCCGCATGGAAGAGGATGGGCGGCTGGAGACCATGCGCATCCTGGTGGGGCATGGCGACGAGGAGGAGGTGCCTGTGAGCGTGTCCGCCTCTCTGTTCGCCGGGGAAGGGCAGGGGCCGGGCATCGTCATCTCCGTTCGCGACCTGAGCGATCGGGCCCGCATGGAGGAGCGGCTGGCCCAGGCCCAGGAGAAGCTGGTGGAGACCGAGAAGCAGGTGCTCATCGCCGAGCTGGCGGGCACAACGGCCCACGAGCTGAACCAGCCCCTCACCTCCATCATGGGCTACTCCGAGCTGCTCAAGCGGCGAATGGATGATGAGGACCCCAACGTCCGTTCGGTGGGCATCATCATGAGCGAGGCGGAGCGCATGGCGGACATCGTGCGCAAGATCGGCAAGATCACCCGCTACGAGACCAAGTCATATGTCGGGGACTCCCAGATCCTGGATCTGGACCGGGCCTCCGAGGAAGAGGAGTAGGAGGCACCCCATGGCCATGGACGCCAAGGCGGCCCTTGAAGAGCTGGAGGCTCTGGCCGAGAAGCTTCAGGTGAAGGTGAGCTACGAGCAGTTCACCGGCGAGGGGATGAGCGCGGGCGGGCTATGCAAGCTGCGGGGTAACTGGAAGATACTGATTGATAGGCGCCTGATCCCCAACGAGCGCCTGGGGGTGCTGGCCGAGGCCCTGAGCAGCTTCGACCTTGAGGAACACTTCCTCTCCCCGTCCCTGCGCCAGATGATGAACCGGATCAAGAAGCAGAAAGAAACGGAAGAAGGCTCCTAGCAGCCGGTGGCGCGAAAGCGCCCACCGGCCACAGCCTGGCGGAGCCAGGCGAAAGAACGGAGGACGAACCGCAGGTTCGTCCCGGCCCCGCCCGGAGGGCCCCCCCCCCCCCGCCAGGCCGTCCGGGCCGCGCAGCGGCTCTCAGGTCCTGGCGTTCTCCCAGAGGCGTCGCACCTCGTCCACCAGCTCGTCGTTCCACTCTTCGATGGAATCCTCGCTGAGGGTCCCCTCACGCAGGTGGATCTTCATCTCCTCGGCGCAGCTGCGGATCACGGCGATGAGCCCGGTGAGGTGGCTGGCCAGCTCGTGCACATGGCTCGGGTACTCCTTCTCGTCGTGCTCCACCACCGAGCACTCGAGCAGGTCGTCCACCACCGGCAGCTGAAAGGGGATGCCCAGGAAGTTGCCAACCTGCTCCACCAGGTAGTGTGAGTCGAAGTGGCTCTCCATCACCTTGACCACGTCCTGCCCGTTCTCCGCCCCCTGGATCATGGTGAGCTGGTAGCCGGTGAAGATGATCTTCACCCCGTCCTCGTGGAGCCTCATCAACTCCATCAGGGCATCATCATTCTGGTCCGTGATCCGGGTGTCCATGATCAGCAGCTCGGGGACCTCATTGACCAGGACATTGCGGGCCTCGGCACAGGTGTTGGTGAGGATCAGCTTGAGATTCTCGAAGGCCAGCCGGAGAGGCATGGCGATGCTTCTGGTGAGGCGTGGGTCATCGATGAGTAGGAGGGCTTTGCGCATATGTATGTTGGTGGAAAATTGCAATTGGTATGCCGGATCACACATCCGCCGGGAAAAATAACTCAACCGCCGGATATTTAAGACTTAATGCCGAAATTGCAGTGCCCTTGAATAGGAGCAGAATGGACCCTGTTTCTGAAACTTGGCGTGGAAAACGCTCACTGCCACGGGTGGCGCCAGCTCGCTGCCGAGTATTGCCTTATATTATTGGGGTGTTACGCGAGAGGGGGGTTTGTGAGGGGGATGCGTGAAAACCACGCAAACAGGGTCACTCCGGTTTCACATTCAGGGTCTTGATCTGGTGTGCCAGGGCGTGGCGGCTGATCCCGAGCAGCTGGGCAGCCTCCTGCTTGGTCTTGCCCCTGCGCAGGGCCTCCAGAACCAGCTGCCGGGTAACCTCTTTGCGGGTCTGCTTGAGCGAGCCGCCCTCATTGGGAAAGTTGACCACCACCTTCCAGCTGGAGCTGCTCTGGTTCGTGGGGTTCAGGTGCTCCCACTTGATGGCCCGGCCCTGGGAGTGCATCAGGGCAGCCTCAAGCACGTTCCGCAGCTCCCGCACGTTGCCTGGCCACTGGCGCTCCTTGATTGACTTGAGCAGCGCCTCGCTCACCGGCGGGATCTGACGCAGGCCCAGGTCCTTGCACAGGGTCTCGAGCAGCTCCTTGACCAGCTGGGGGATGTCCTCCGTGCGGTCGCGCAAGGAGGGGAGCACGATGGGGAAGACGTTGATGCGGTAAAAGAGGTCCTCCCTGAACCGCCCCTGATCCACCTCTGTGGCCAGGTCACGGTTGGTGGCGGCGATGAGCCGTGTATCGATGGAGATGCTCTTCTCGCCCCCCACCCGCACGATGCTGCGCGTATCGAGGAAGGAGAGCAGCTTGGACTGAAGTGCCGGGCTCAGCTCTCCGATCTCGTTGAGCAGCAGGGTGCCGCCGCCGGCCACCTCCAGCAGCCCTCGCTTGCGACCTCGGGAGCCAGTGAAGGCGCCTGGCTCATGGCCGAACAGCTCGGACTCGGCCAGATCCGTGGGCAGGGCTGCACAGTTGAGGCAGAAGAAGGGCGCATCCCGCCGGGCCGAGAGGCTGTGGATATAGCGCGCCATGAAGTCCTTTCCCGTGCCGCTCTCACCCAGCAGCAACACCATGCCGTCCAGGGCGGCGGCCTTCTCCGCCAGCACGAGCACCTGGCGGATTGCCCGGGAGGGGTAGCGGATCTTCTGCTGCGGGGCGCGCTCCAGGTCCTGGGAGCGGCGGTGGCGCACCTCGTCCACCAGGTTCTGCTGCCGCATGGCGTTGCGGATGGAGAGGTGGAGTTCCTTCATGTCCAGGGGCTTGGTCATGTAGTCCAGGGCGCCCATGCGGGTGCTCTTGACCGCGGACTGGATCGAATGATCCCCTGTGATGACGATGAAGTCGAGAAGGGGGTGGTCGCCCCTCAGCTCGGCCATCAGGTCACACCCGTCACAATCAGGCAGGCCCAGGTCGAGCAGGACAAGGTCGGGGTAGAAGCTGCGCAGGACCTTACGGGCGGCCTGGCCAGTCTCGGCTCTGGCCACCTCGTAGCCGAGCAATTTCAGGTACCGGCTGACATTGCCGGTCAGCTGCTGATCATCATCTATGACGAGTACGGAACCTTGCACACAATAATCCTACCCGATTGTTAGCAGATTTAATTGTGATGGTTATTACGGAAAATTACAATGTAGTAAAATTAGTTACCCAGCGTAACGCAGCGATAATCTTCGGCACAGGTGCGTGACTCGGGCCAAACCAGGGCCGCAGTGACCACACCAGCCACCCCAACACCGATGGCAGTCCAGAACCACCAGGTCGCGTAGAAGGGGGTGCGCTTGGGCGGGGGCGGCGGCTCCGGCTCCTCGGGCGCGGCCAGGGTGCCGTCATAGCGCGCGTTGAGGTAGATCTCCCGGCTCAACTGGGAGAGGTCGTTCATCTGAGCAGCCGTGAGGGTCCGGCTCGCCTGGTTCAGGCGCATCTTTGAGCGCAGGTCGTAGAGGTATGCCTTGACGGTCACCTCTTCTTCATCGTCGCCTGGCAGGACCTTGGCAAAGACCACCTGGTCGATGAACAGGAAGGACCGCAGGTCCGCCATGGGCGGCGTGGCCTTCTCCTTGCCCAGGTCCTTCTTGAGGTTGGTGAGGGTCTGCTTGAGCAGCAGGTACTTGTCGCTTCGGTTCAGCTCCTTCTCGTAGCGGCGCTGCACACGCCCGCTGATCTTGAGCTTCTGGGCCGCCTTGACGTACCCGGCCATCTTGTAGGTGGCGTAGTGAGTGCCCGAGCGCAGGCCGAAGGCTGTGGTGGGGGTAACGCCCACGAAGCGGCCGTCGATGTAGGCCTTGGCCCCGGGCGGGGTGGTGGTCAACTCGGCGGAGCCCTTGGCCCGCTTCTTCATCGCCTTCTGGGCCTTGATGAACAGGGGGAGGTGCTTGCTCGGGTAGAGGTCAGTGTTGTAGGTCAGCTTGGGGCGCCACACCAGCAACCCCAGGAAGGTCATCACGGCCGCAGGCTTCTTGCGCTGGTTGGCCTGGGCCACGGCCAGGGCCATGATCGCGTCGGCGAGCAGCTTCTTTTTTATGAATGCGAGGTTCGGCTCCAGGCTGCTGACGGCCTGCTGGAGCTGCTCCTCTGCCTCGGCCGCCTTCCCCGCCTTGAGCAACTTCTGCCCCCGCTCCAGGATGTCCTTGGCGTCGGCGATGGCCGCGGAAGGGACCTCACCTGCGAACTCCACCAGGAGCTTGTCCGGGTCCTTGACTTGCAGGTTCTTGTTGTCGCGCAGGGCCCTGACGAAGGCGTGAGAGATGCGCGCCGTGGCCTTCTGCGTCACCGAACCCTCAGGCAGGATGAACACGGTCATCCGTGCCTTCTTTTTCACCGGCGTCGCGAAGGCATGGGCCGGGATGACCAGCTGAAACAGGGCCGGGGCCAGGGCCAGGGCCAGGGCTAGATCTTTGATTCTGGGCACGCCTTATCCTCCACCCAGGGCTTTAACCTGCCGGGCCAGCAGGGGGTCTTCGCGTAGCATTCGTAGCAACTCTGTCCTGAGCTGAGCGGCCTGCTCCGGACTCAACACCGAGGCCTGGTCTTGTACCACCGCCTCCACCAGCGCCTCGGCCGCCCCCGCGCCGGAGAGCTCCCCCGCCTCCAGCAACCGCCCCAGCTCGCTGAGGGGCTGGGCCGCCGTGGCCCCCTCTGCCGCCCCTGCCGGGTCATCAAGCAGGTCCTCAAACCGCGCCCCCTCCACCGCCTCCTCCCCGGAAACCTCACCCGGTTCGAGCGGTGCGCCTGAGCCGATATCGGATGGGCCTTTGATCTTCATCGTTTCGAAACTCCTCTGCGAATAGTAAAACATCGCATCCAAAATCTACAGACGGTTATCGGACGGCGGGCCTGGATGTTGCGTCAACTCTCGACTCTCGACTCTCGACTCTCGACTCAGAACATCGTGCTAGCATCCCAACCATGGACGCCGAAATAACCGATCCTCGCGAGGGCATCTTCACCACCCGGGCGGCTCGCGGCGCCGGATATCTCATGCGCGGATACCGCTTCGTCTTCTCCGAGCATCGGGAGCTGATCCGGCTCTGCATGATCCCCCTGCTGATCAACCTGGTCCTCTTCGCGGGCGCGGCCACGGGCCTGGTCTACTACTGGGGCGACATCATCAACTGGATCTGGCCGCAGCCCGAGGCGTGGGGCTGGAAGATCCTGTGGTACGTGCTGTACGTGTTCATGGTGGCCATGGTGCTGCTCATGGGGTACGTGCTCTTCTTCGCGGTGCAGGGGATCCTCAGCGCTCCATTCAATGACCTGCTCAGCGAACGGGTTGAGCAGCTGGCCTATGGCAAGGCGCCGCCCCCCGCCTCTGCTGGCCGCATGGCCCGCGGGGTGGCCGTGGCCCTGGCGCACGAGGCGAGGAAACAGGGGATCTATGTGCTCGGCATGGGGGCCCTGCTGGTGCTCAAGCTCGTGATCCCCGTGGCGGGGCCGGTGATCTTTCTGGTGGGCGGCTTCCTGCTCAGCGCCAGCTTCTTTTGTTACGATTTTATGGACTTCTCAATGGCCCGGCGGGAGCTGAGCTGGACCCAGAAGCGAGGCCTGCTGCGTCAAAACCGATTCCTGACGTTTGGTTTTGGCACCATCATGGCCGGGGCCATGGCCGTGCCGATCCTGAGCAGCGTGAGCATGCCCATGGCGGCGGTGGGCGGGACCCTCCTTTTTTGTGATCTGGAGCGGGCGGGGGCCCTGGAGGATATGGTATAGCTCCTCGCCGTGGCTGAACCCATCATCAACCTCCGAGGCGTGACCAAGGCGTATGGCCCCACGCCGGTGCTCCACGGCATCGATCTGGATGTGGCGGAAGGGGAGTTGCTGGCTGTGGTGGGCACCAGCGGGTCGGGGAAGTCGACCCTGCTCAACATCATCGGCGGGCTGGACACCGGGTTCACAGGCCAGGCCATGGTGGCGGGCCAACGCCTTGAGGAGCTGAGCGACCGGGCGCTGAGCCGCTTCCGCAACCGGAAGGTCGGCTTCGTCTTTCAACAGTTCAACCTGCTGGACCACCTGAGCTGCGCCGAGAACGTGGCGGTGCCGGCCACCTTTCAGCGCGAAGGGGAGGGGGACGCCAGGGAGCGGGCGGTGACCGCGCTGGAGCGGGTGGGAATGGACGGCCGCGCCGACGACCTGCCGGCGAACCTCTCGGGCGGGCAGAAGCAGCGGGTGGCCATCGCGCGGGCCCTGTTCAACCAGCCGCCCCTGCTGCTGTGCGACGAGCCCACCGGAAACCTGGACAAGAACACCGGGCAGCAGATCATCGATCTCTTCTGCCGGCTCAACCGCGAGGACGGCCGCACCCTGATCATCGTGACCCACGAGGCGCGGGTTTCAACCGCGGCCCACCGCCTGGTGCAGTTGGAGGACGGTCGCGTGGTCCAGGAAACCGTGGATGGGGCCGATCATGAGTAAGGTCCGCCTGGGGCGCCTGATCCGGCAAAACCTGCGCCGCAACCTGAGGCATAACCTGCTCTCTTCCATCGGCATCGTGGTGGGCATCGGCGCGTTCGCCTTCTTCCTCGCCCTGGACGGCGGGGTGCGCAAGGTGGTGCTCGGCGAGATCTTCCCGGTGGACAGGCTGGAGGTGATCCCGCCCAAGTCCACCCTGTTCGGCTCGGCCAGGGTCCTGGACGACGCCGCGGTCAAGCGCCTGCGTGAGCCTCCGCCCGAGGTGGGCGCGCGGCCCAGGGCGGTGTACCCGCGCATGAAGCTGGCCTTCCCTGCCCGGGGCTGGGGCGGCAAGGAGCTGCTCGGCCGGGGCCGGGACATGTACTTCGAGGTGAGCGGCTTCCTCGACGGGGTGGACGACGAGATCATGGACGGGCAGGTGCAGGCGCCCTTCAAGTTCGAGGACTGGCTCGGCGAGTCGGAGCCGAAGAAGTGCGGCCAGGGCAACACCTGCCCCGAGGGGTACTACTGCGCCTGGGACCTGTACCAGTGCCACCGCTTCATCCCGGTGGTCATCTCCCGCCACATGATCGAGCTGTACAACGCCTCCATCGCCCCGGCCCACCCCGGGCTGCCGAAGATCCCGGACTTCATCACCTCCATCTTTCGCGGCAAGACCATGACCCTGGAGTTGGGGCGGTCATATATCGGCACCACCTCGCCCCTGGCGCGGGGGGAGTTCCTGCAGCGGCGGCTCCAGCTGGTGGGGGTGAGCAACCGGGCCATCCCCCTGGGGCTCACCGTGCCCCTGGGCTATGTCAAGCGGTGGAACAAGCGATACGCCGGCGAGGCCCAGTCCAGGCAGTACACCAGCGTGGTGGTGGTGGTGGACTCCAAGGAGGACATCACGCCCCTGGCGGCCCACGCCAAGGCCCTGGGCTACGATCTGGCCGAGAGCGAAGGGGAGAAGGTGGGGCTCTTCATCACCCTGGCCACCGTGCTGTTCACCCTGATCAGCGTGATCATCATCTCAATCGCGGCCATCAACATCTCCCACACATTCATGATGCTGATCAGCGACCGGCGCTGGGAGATTGGGGTGCTGCGGGCCGTGGGCGCCTCCCGATGGCATATCCGCCTGGTGATCCTGGGCGAGGCGGCAGTCGTGGGCTTGATCGCCGGGCTGGCAGGGGTGGGCCTGTCCCTGGGCGCGGCCAGGGCCTGCGACTGGTACTCGGCCACACGGATCCCGGACTTCCCGTTCAAGCCGGATACCTACTTCGTCTTCTCTCCGGGGTTGATGGCGGCGGCGGTGGGCTTCGCCGTTCTCTTCTCACTGGTGGGGGCTTTTGTGCCCGCGCACAGGGCAGCCCGGCTGGAGCCGGCAGCCGCCCTCTCCAGTCGGTAGCAGGGGGCCGTGCCCAAGCCGGAGCACGGGGTCGGTGTCCTACTTATAGCCTTGACTTCAAAAAGGCTCTGAAATACTGTCGCTCACTGAATTTTCAAACCCTTAGCTCGCAGAGGGCCTGTCGGTGAAGAGGCCTGTACCATTCGGAAAATACTATCTCCTCGAGCGCGTCAACGTTGGAGGAATGGCCGAGGTATTCCGTAGCAAGACCTACGGAGTGGAGGGCTTCGAGCGCTTCGTCGCGGTCAAGAAGATCCTGCCCAACATCGCTGAAGATGAAGAGTTCATCTCCATGTTCATCGATGAGGCGAAGATCGCGGTCCAGCTCAACCACGCCAACATCGCCCAGATCTTTGATCTCGGGAAGGTGGACGGCTCCTACTTCATCGCCCTGGAGTATGTAAACGGCAAGGATCTGCGCGCCATCTTTGACCGGTGCAAGGACAAGGGCGAGATCATGCCCGTTGCCCAGGCCTGCTTCATGATCATGAAGGTGTGCGAGGGCCTGGATTACGCCCACAACAAGCGCGACTCCACCGGCCAGGAGATGCACCTGGTGCACCGGGACGTGAGCCCGCAGAACGTGCTCATCTCTTTCGAGGGCGAGGTCAAGCTGGTGGACTTCGGCATCGCCAAGGCGGTGGGCAAGGCGTCCAAGACTCAGGCCGGCATCCTCAAGGGGAAGTTCGGCTACATGTCGCCCGAGCAGGTCCGGGGTATGCCTCTGGATCGTCGATCTGACATCTTCTCCGTCGGAATCTGCCTCTACGAGATGATCACCGGCGAGCGCCTCTTCTACGGCGAGAGCGACTTCTCCACCCTGGAGAAGGTGCGCAACGTGGAGATCCTGCCGCCCAGCACCTACAACCGGAAGATCCCGGAGGAGCTGGAGCAGATCGTCCTGCGCGCCCTGTCCAAGGACCCGGAGGACCGGTACGAGTACGCCATCGACCTGCATGACGATCTGCAGGCCTTCATGTACAGCTCGGGCTCCTTCTACTCGCGCAAGGACCTGGCGGCGTGGATGAAGGAGACCTACGCCAAGGAACTGGCGGACGAGAGCCGCAAGATGGAGGAGTTCCGCAAGCTGCCCCCACCGGACGGCAGCACTCCCTCCGCCGCGGCCCAGGAGCCTCCGCCCAAGCCGGCCGTGCCGCCGCTTCCTCCGGCGTCGCCCCCGCCCAGCGCCACGCTCCCGCCGCCGGTGCCGGACCTGATCCCCGGGGACCCTGTACGGCAGTTGCCCTCAGCCGCCACCCTGCCACCTCCTCTGCCGCCGCCGCCCGCGTTGCCCGAACAGGCCGCCGGTGGGAACGGCGCCCAGGCTCAGGTAGACGCGGACGAAACCGTCGAGGACTTTCCGCCATCCCTGGGCGTTGAGAGCGCGGATCCTGCGCCGGCGCTAACCTGGGACGACGACGAGGTGGAGACCCAGATCTGGGATGGCTACGACGAGCCGCCCGATGATCCGCTGGCCGCCCTGGCCGGCGAGGCCAAGGCCGCCTCCAAGCAGCCGCCGGAGCCGCCCCCCGAGGTGGTGGCGCCGCTGCAGCCGCCGTCCGAGGATGTCGTGGCTATTCCGCCGACGCCCACGCCCCCTGGCGAGGTCCCCGGGCTCACCCCGCCGCCGCTGGTGCCTGACGATCCAGCCTCGGCGCTGGACATGCCCGAGCCCCCCAAGGGCGACCTGGACGAGGAGGAGTCCACTGACAGGAAGAAGGACCTCGCCTCCATGCCGGCGCGGGCCACCATGTCAGTGTCGCCCCTGCCGCCCATGTACCAGCCTTCGCCCATGACGGAGCAGCCCCGCAAGGGGAGCAAGCTGGGCCTCTGGATCGGCCTCACCGTTGTGGTCCTCGCCATGTGCGGCGCGGCCCTGTACTACTTCCTGGTCATGGCGCGCCAGCCCGGCGCCGTGGAGATCGTTGCCACGCCGCCCGACGTCACGGTGTCCCTGGACGGCAAAGAGCAGCCCAGCGCGGGTACGCCCCTCACCATCGACCAACTCAAGCCAGGTTTCTACGTGCTCTCGGCGTTCAAGCCCGGCTTCGAGCGGTGGACCAAGACCGTGGAGGTGCAGGGCGGGAAGACCACCAATGTTCGGCCCGAGTTGGTGGCGCAGACGAGCATCAAGCTGTACAGCAACTTGCCCAAGGCGGTGGCGTTCCTTAACGGCCGCAAGCTCCCCGGGTTGACCCCGATGAAGATCACGCGGGTGGTGCCAGGGCAGAACCGCCTGGAGGTGCGCAAGCCACCCCTGCGGGACTGGGTCCATGACTTTGAGATCCGCTCGGGAGATACGCTGGAGCTTCACGCGATGTTGGTTTCGGCGGCGCTCTCGGTTGAGGTCAAGAGCAACCCCGGCGGTGAGGTCTTCCTGGTCAAGGACGGCAAGCGGGAGAGCAAGGGGCAGTCACCTGTCACCTTCACCTTCACGCCGGACACGGCCGCAGTTTACTCGGTGGTTGTGAAGAAGGACGGCTTCCAGGAGAAGGTTGAGAAGCTCGTATTCGCGGGCAAGGAACAGCTCACGCTGGACCTGAACCTGGACAAGGAAGTTAAGGTCGCCGTGGCCCCCGTGCCAGAGGCGCCCGAGCCGAAGCCTGAGCCCGTGGCCCCCGAGCCGGTGGCAAAGCCAGAGCCCAAGCCTGAGCCGGTGGCCAAGCCAGAGCCCAAGCCTGAGCCGGTGGCCAAGCCCAAGCCGGAGCCTGTGTTCAAGCCCAAGCCCAAGCCGGAGCCTGTGTTCAAGCCCAAGCCCAAGCCTGTGGTCAAGC
>CAZCFB010000081.1:0-21762 GCA_964497805.1 uncultured Kofleriaceae bacterium | reverse complement strand
GGTGGGGCATGGGCAAGGTCACGGGCATGGCGGGGCGGATCAAGGATTTCTATGCTGGGGGGGGGGGAATGCGTGGGAAAGGGAAAGGGAAAGGGAAAGAGGGCGAGGGCCGGGGCCAGGGCCAGGAGAAGATCTTGGTGGAGGAGGGAGGGGCTGAGGGTGGGGTGATGGTGGAGGGTAAGGGACAGGGACAGGGGCAGGGGGAACAGTACGGTGAGGTGGTCGGCACGGCTGACGGCCACGGGCTCGAGGCGGGGGGGGCGCTCAAGGGTGAGCAGACCGCGCTGAAGGGCAAGCACAGGGAGAGCCTGGTGAGGGGCAAGGAGGGCAAGGGCGCCAGCCGCAGCGAGGTGATCCTGGGGGCAGCCGAGGACGGCTTCTCCGCCCGGGACTACAAGAAGGTCTACTCCGCGTACACCGCGGTGGTGGAGGATGTGCTCAAGCGCGAGGACGTCCCCCTTGGCTACCGGTACTACGTCAAACGATACTTCCAGTTGATCCGGCCGAGATAGAGAGAAGCGCGACAACCCAGCGAAGGGGTAATGCATGGAAGACGTCCAATCTGAGGTGAGCGCGTTTCGCGCCGACATCAAGCGCCTGTCCGACGAGATCGGCAAGGTGATCGTGGGGCAGGAGGAGATCGTGCGGGGGGTGATCATCTGCCTCCTGGCCGGGGGGCACGGCCTGCTGGAGGGGGTGCCGGGCCTGGGCAAGACCATGCTGGTGCGCACCCTTGCGCGGTGTATGGCCCTGAGCTACTCCCGGGTGCAGTTCACGCCGGACCTCATGCCCGGCGATATCCTCGGCACGCTGATGATCCTGCAGGACGAGGGGGGGGAGCGCCGGCGCGAGCTGCAGCGCGGCCCGATCTTCGCCAACGTGATCCTCGCCGACGAGATCAACCGCGCGATCCCGAAGACCCAGTCGGCCCTGCTTGAGGCGATGCAGGAGCAGAGCGTCACCGTGGCCAAGACCACGTACAAGCTGGAGCCTCCCTTCATGGTGCTCGCCACCCAGAACCCCCTGGAGATGGAGGGGACGTACCCGTTGCCCGAGGCCCAGCTGGATCGGTTCCTGTTCAAGCTGACCGTGACCTTCCCGGCCCGGGAGGAGCTGCACGCCATCATGGATCGCACCACCTCCGAGGAGCAGCCGGTGGCCACCTCCGTGCTTGACCAGGAGCGGATCCTGGAGATGCGGCGCCTGGCCCGCCGTGTGCCGGTGGCCCGGGCGGTGCAGGACTACGCCATCCGGCTGGTGCAAGCCACGCACCCCGACCAGCCGGGCGCGCCGGAGCTTGCGCGCAAATACGTGCGCTACGGGTCCAGCCCGCGCGGCGCCCAGGGGCTGCTCATGGGCGCCAAGATCCTGGCCCTCCTGGACGGCCGCTTCGCGGCCTCGTGCGCGGACATCCGGGAGGTCTGCCCCCCTGCCCTGCGCCACCGGGTGATCCTTAACTTCGAGGGCGAGGCGGAGGGGACCACCACCGACGATGTGATCGCCGAGATCCTCTCTGAGACGAAGGAGGGCTGAGGCGGACGGGACCTTGGCGGACGCGACCAAAAATAACGAAGACCTCTTCGACGAGGCGTTCCTCAAGAAGTTGGAGTACCTGCACATCGTCTCGCGCAAGGTGTTCGCCGGCAGGGCGCGCGCCGAACGCCGCACCCGAAAGGTGGGCTCGGGCATCGAGTTCGCCGACTACCGCGACTACGCGCCGGGCGATGACCTGCGCTACCTGGACTGGAACATCTACAGCCGAATGGACAAGCTCGTGCTCAGGCTGTTTGAGGAGGAGGAGGACCTCTACATCTACCTGCTGGTGGACACCAGCGCCTCAATGGGCATGGGTCGGCCGCCCAAGGTGCGCCACGCAGTTCAGGTGGCCGCCGCCCTCTGCTACGTGGGGCTGGCCAACCTGGACCGGGTGAGCGTGGTCACCCTGGACGAGGGCCTGCGCGCCAGGATCCCCCCCGCCCGGGGCAAGGGCCGCATCTTCAAGATCCTCGACTTCCTGCGCGCGGTTGAGGCGGGCGGGCGCACCGACCTGGGCGCGGCCGCCGGGGCCTTCGTGCACCAGAACAAGCGCCGTGGCCTGGCCGTGCTGATCAGCGACTTCTACGATCCAGCCGGCTACGAGCAGTGCATAAACCAGCTACGGTTCAACCGCTTCGAGCCCTTCGCCATCCAGATCATCGACGAGGGCGAGGCCCGCCCCCGCCTCAGGGGCGACCTGGAGCTCATGGACTGCGAGACGGGGGAGCTGCGTAAGATCACGGTCTCACCCCGGCTGCTCCGGGCATACGCCCGCGAGCACGAGCGGTACTGCCAGGAGCTGGCCGAGTTCTGCGCGGGCAGCCAGGTGCCCCTCTTCCGGGCATCCACCAGCGTGCCCTTCGACGAGCTGGTGCTGCACATCTTCCGCCGCGGGGGGTTCTTGCGGTGACCTTGTTAGGGCTCCCCCTTGCCCAGCTGGCCCTGGCGGTGGGTGGCGCCGCGGGGCTGATCACGCTTCTCTATATTCTCAAGCTGCGCCGGCGGCGGGTGACGGTGCCCTTCGCCGCGCTCTGGGATCGCGTGGAGCTGGAGCGTGAGTCCACCAGCCTGTTCAGGCGGCTCAAGCGGCTCCTCTCTCTGCTGGCGCAGCTCATGATCCTGCTGCTGCTGGGTGGGGCCCTGGCCGATCCCCGCCTGGACCAGGGGCTGCTCCAGGGGCGGGACATGATCCTGCTCATTGACGCCAGCGGCTCCATGCAGGCCACCGACGGGGCAGAGGGCCCGGACGGCAAACCCCGCGCGCGCCTGCAGGAGGCCCTGACCAGGGCACGGGAGGTGGTGCGGGGCATGGGGGGCGCCGACCGGCTGATGCTCGTTCGCATGGCAGCCCACGCCACCCCCCTGTCGACCTTCACCGGCGACCAGAAGGCCCTGCTGCGCGCCCTGGATGGGCTTCGGGCGGCAGACACCGCCGCCGACCTGCCCCGGGCCCTGCAGTTCTGCGCCGACGCCCTGCGCCAACGGGAGAACCCGCTCCTGGTCCTTATCAGCGACGGGGCCTTCCCGGCGGAACAGCTGGAGCAGGTGAAGCGCTCCCCCGCCGCGACCGACGCCGGGCCCTCCGGCAAGCGCCAGGGGGGCGGTGACGGTTCGCGCCTTGACCGGATCGACCTCACCGGCGTTGAGGTGCGCTACCTGCCCGTGGGCAGCCCCGCCGAGGACAACGTGGGCATCGTCGCCTTCAACGCCCGGCGGTACCCACGCAACAAGCTCAGCTTTGAGCTCTTCCTGGAGGTGATCAACCAGCGCAAGGTGCCGGCCCGGGCCGATCTGGCCCTCTATAGCGACGGCCAGCTCATCGAGGTCCAGCGCTTGAGGCTGCCGCCGGGGAAGCGGACCCGCTACATCTGTGATCCTGCGGCGCCCGAGGGGCGGCGCGCGGCCTGGTGCAAGCTCGCGGCTGCCGGGGAGCTGCTGGAGGCGCGCCTGTTGCCGCCAAAGGGATCGGGGAAGGCTGCCCTGGACAGCTTCACCCTGGACGATCGCGCCTGGTCCTTGCTCCCTCGCCGGGAGCGCCAGCGGGTGCTGCTGGTGACCAAGGGGAACCTGTACCTGGAGGGAGCCCTGCTCCTTGAGGAGGGGCTGGAGGTGAAGAAGGTCAGCCCCGCGGAGTACACAGCCGCCGCAGCCTCCGCCGTGGACGCGGTCATCTTTGACCGCACCTTCCCTGACCAGGCGCCGCCGGTGAGCTACCTCGCGGTGGCCCCCCCGGCGGATGGCGCCCCCGCGCAGGTGGCGGCCCAGGTGAAGGCCCCCATGATCACCGAGCAGGACAGCGCCCACCCGGTGATGAAGTGGGTCACCCTCAAGGATGTAAACATCAGCGAGTCCCTCTCCTTCACCAGGTCCCCGGAGGTGCGGGTGCTGGCGTCCAGCTTCCGTGCCCCCCTCATCGTGGCGCGGCAGCAAGGCGCGGTGCGCTCGGTGGTGATGGGCTTCGATCTCACGCGCAGCGATTTGCCCATCCGGGTGGCCTTCCCGCTGCTTGTGATGAACAGCCTGGACTGGTTCTCCGGCGAGGCCGAGGACCTGGTGACGAGCTTCCGCGCGGGCGACCGCATTGACCTGTCCGTGGCGCGCCTGGACCCTGGCTCCAGCGCCGCCAGCGCGAAAGTGACCACGCCGGCGGGCCGGACCCTGGTCGTCCCCAGGGAGGGCTCGCGGGCGCACTTCACCGGCCAGCAGGTTGGCCTCTACACCGTGCGCTACGGAGCCGGCACCATGCGCCTGGCCGCCAACCTGGCCGACGCACAGGAGTCAGACACCCGGGCCCGCAAGACCCTGATCCTGGGTGGCCAGATCCTGCGTCCCCCTGACACCCCGGACAGCGGCGCCCGGCGCAGGATCTATCCCTACCTGCTGCTCGCCGCGGCCGCCCTGCTCCTGCTGGAGTGGTGGACCTACAACCGGAGGGTGACGGTGTGACCGCCCGCGCCATCATCACTGCCGCCCTCACCGCCCTGCTCGCCGGGGCGTGGTATCTGCTGCTCATCCGGCCGGAGGTCGAGGTGCTCGCCTTTACCCTGGCGGGCAGGGACCTGGAGCTGCTGGCCCCGCGTTGGCTCGGGCTGGTCGCGGCCACGCCGCTGCTCCTGCTCCTGTCCACCGGTTCCCTGGTGGACCTCTCCGCCCCCCAGCGCGCGCTCTCCCTGGCGAGCCGAGCCCTGCTCATGATCGGCCTCGCCCTGGCCCTGGCCCGCCCCGCCGTGATCACCGAGGAGCAGCGGGTGTGCGCTGTCTACCTGGTGGACGTCTCGGCCTCCATCTCCGACGACCAGCTCCAGAACGCGCGGGCCACGGTCCAGGCCGGATGGGAGGCGCGGGGGAAAAATGAGGTGCGGCTGATCACCTTCGCCAGGCGGCCCCAGGCCGTGTCAATCGATCCTGCCAAGGGGGTGCCCGCCTCGCTGTCCCGCCACGCCGTGGACGTGGAGGGCCAGGCCTCTGATATCCAGGCGGCCGTGCAGCACGCCTACGGCCAGTTCCCGCCGGGCATGCTACGCCGCATGGTGTTGCTCAGCGACGGCAACGAAACCCACGGGGACCTGGAGGCGGAGAGCCACGAGGCGGCGAGCCGGGGGGTGCGGCTCCATGTGGTGAAGCTCCCGGACCGGAGCCAGCCCGAGGTGCTGGTGCGCGCGCTCACCCCGCCCGCCGAGGTGCGCGTGGGCGCCCCCTTCGACCTCACCGTGGAGCTGAACGCCACGCGCGCCCAGCCCGCCACCCTGACCCTGCACAAGGACGGCTACATCAACACCCCCGAGGGCCGCAAGGAGGTGAAGCTCCAGCCTGGCCAGAACCGGGTGCGGTTCAAGTCCCTGGTGCGCGAGGCCGGCGCCGTGACCTACAAGCTGCGGGCCGCCGGGCTCACGGCGGACACCTGGAAGCACAACAACAGCGCCACCGCGGTGATCCCGGTGCAGGGGCGCCCGCGGGTGCTCTATGTGGAGGGCGAACCCCAGCACGCGGCCCCCCTGCGGCGCGCTCTGGAGGCCGAGCGAATCGCCGTGGAGGTTCGCGGCCCGCACGGGGTGCCGCGAAGCGCCGCGGCCCTGGCCAAGTTCGACCTGCTGCTCCTTAGCGACGTGCCTGCCTACCATGTGGGCCCGGGCCAGATGGCCGCCATCTCCGCCTATGTGCGCGACCTGGGCGGCGGCTTCATCATGGCCGGCGGGCCAAACAGCTTCGGCGCCGGGGGGTACTACGGCACCCGGCTGGAGCGCCTCCTCCCGGTGCGCTTCGACAGCGAGAAGCGGCAGGACCAGCCCACCCTCGCCCTGGCCCTCTGCATCGACCGCTCCGGCTCAATGACCGGCGAGAAGCTGGAGCTGGCCAAGGAGGCCGCCCGGGCCACCACCGAGATCCTGGGCAGCTCGGATCTCATCGGCGTGATCGCCTTCGACAGCTCCGCGCGGGTGCTGGTGCGTCTGCAGCGCGCGGCCAACCGGCTGCGCATCCTGGGGGACATCGCCCGGCTCCGCTCCGGCGGCGGCACCAGCATCAAGCCGGCCCTGGTGGAGGCGTACAGCCAGCTCGGCGCGGCCACCGCCCGGGTGAAACATGTGATCCTGCTCAGCGACGGGCAGTCATCCTGGGCGGGCATCCCGCAGCTGGTGGACGAGATGGCCCAGGCGCGCATCACGGTCTCGGCGGTGGGCGTGGGCAGCGGCGCGGACCGCACCCAGCTGCAGATGATCGCCGAGCGAGGCGGGGGCCGCTTCTATCACACCGACGACCCGCGCAGCATCCCGAAGATCTTCACCAAGGAGACCACCCAGGTTGCCCGCTCCGCCGTGGTGGAGGAGTCGTTCTCGGTGCGCCCGGTGAAGAAGGCCAACGTGCTGGGCGGCATCGACTGGTCTTCGGCCCCGCCCCTGCGCGGTTACGTGAGCACGCGCCCCAAGGCGGGCGGCGAGGTGCTCCTGGCCAGCTCCAACCATGGGGAGCCGATCCTCGCCACCTGGCGGGTAGGGCTGGGCAAGGCCGCTGCCTTCACAAGCGACGCCAAGAGCCGCTGGGCCGCCCACTGGCTGCGCTGGCGTGGATACACCCAGTTCTGGGCCCAGCTGGTGCGCGAGGTGATGCGCCATCGCATGCGCCGCTCCTTCGAGATGAAGGCCAGGGTGGACAGGGGATCCGTGCGGGTTACCGTGGACGCCCTGGACCGGGCGGACAGGTTCATCAACGGACTGGAGAGCACCCTCACGGTGATGGATCCGCGCAACCCGAGCCGGGCCAAGGTGACCCTGTCCATGGAGCAGGACGCGGCCGGCAGGTACACGGCCAGCTTCCCCCTCCCCTTCCACGGGCCCCTGCTGCTCCGGGCCAGCCACCGCACAGATGGCAAGGTCGTCGCGCAGAGCGAGGCGGCGATCAGCGCACCCTATCCGGAGGAGTACGCCCACCTGATCCAGGACAGGGATCGCCTGGCGCGGGCCGCCGGATTCTCGGGTGGCGAGGTGGATCCCGCTGCAGGGGAGGTCTTTTCTGCCCACAATGAAAGGGTTCTTCATCACAAGGAGCTCTGGTCGACGGTGATCCTGCTGCTGCTGGGCCTGCTGGTGCTGGATGTGGGGCTCCGGAGGGTCCGGCTCATGGGTCATCGTAAGCCCCCGTCATTATAGAATTGTGCTATAGTGGACTGGTTAATTAGCTTCCATGCTGGCGGGGTCGGGTCAGGGTAGGGATCGAGGGTCAAGGTTCCTTGTTGACAGGGCGAACCTTTTCCATTTACATGCCTGCCTGATTCGGGGCGTAGCGCAGCCTGGTAGCGCGTTCGGTTCGGGACCGAAAGGCCGGAGGTTCAAATCCTCTCGCCCCGACCAAAACCCTTTTTTAACCAAGGGTGAACACGTGGTTCAGCTCAAGATCCTGGTGGTCGACGACGACCGCGACGTTTGTGAATACCTCAGCGATTTCCTCAACCGGGAAGGCTTCCAGGTTGCCACCATTACGGATCCGACCGAGGCCCTGGCCGAGCTGAAGCAGAGAGAATATCACCTGGTCGTTCTCGACCTGAAGATGCCCAAAATGACGGGCATCGACCTCCTGCAGCAGATCCGGCGAGTGGACGATGATGTGGCCGTGGTGATCCTCACCGGGCACCCCTCCCTGGAGACGGCCACCGCCTCAATCCAGCACGACGTCAGCGCCTACCTCAAGAAGCCCTTCACCTCGGAGGAGTTCCGCGAGGTGTTGCAGCGCATCGCCAAGAAGAAGGGCCTGATCTTGCGCCGGGAGGACGAGCTGCACGCCTCCATCGGCCGCAACATCCGGGACCTGCGCAAGGCGCGCAACCTGACCCTGAAGCAGATGTCACGTCGCACCAAGCTGTCGGTGAGCCTGCTCTCCCAGATCGAGCGGGCGGAGAGCTCCGCCTCGGTGAGCTCCCTGTTCAAGGTGGCCACCGCGCTGGACGTCAGGCTGACTGAGCTGTTCGGCGAATTCTAGGTAGGGGCGGGTTCACCCGCGAGGCTTCACTTCGCGACCTTGAAGAACTCCACGTCGAAGATCAAAGTTGAGTTGGGCGGGATAGGCCCGATGCCGCGCTCACCGTAGGCCAGCTTTGCCGGGATGGTGAACTTGAAGCGGTCGCCCGGGCGCATGCGCATGACGCCCTCGTCCCAGCCCTTGATCACCTGGCCAACGCCGACCTTGAACTTGAACTTGGAGCCGCGGTCGCGGCTGCTGTCGAACTTCTTGCCGTTGGTGAGCCAGCCCGTGTAGTGCACCACCACCCTGTCGCCGCGCTTGGGCCTCTCACCCTTGCCCTCCTTGAGCACGGTCCACTTGAGGCCGGACTGGGAGCTGTGCTCCTTCTTGGCCGCCTCCTTCTTGGCTTCCTTCTTGGCTCCCTTCTTCTTGGCCTTCTTGGCCGCCTTCTTCCTGGCCGGCGCCGCCTTCTTGTCGTCCGCGTGAGCCACAACCGGGGAGGCCAGGGTCAGGGCCGCGATGATCATGATGGTCCGCTTCATTTTGTTCCTCCTGCCAGGCCCTGCTCGGCCTGGGCGCGCATGGCCGCGATGGTCGCGGCGTAGTCGTCGGTCTTGAAGATGCCGGTGCCGGAGACCAGCACGTTGGCCCCAGCGCCCGCCACCTCGGCGGCGTTGTCCACCACCACGCCCCCGTCCACCTCGATGTCCACCTCGGTGAGGCCACGCTCGTCGAGCATGTGGCGCAGGTGGCGCACCTTGTCCAGGGCCGATCCGATGAAGGACTGGCCGCCGAAGCCGGGGTTCACCGACATCACCAGCACCATGTCCACCTCCTCCAGCACCCAGGAGATGTCCCCCAGGGGTGTGGCCGGGTTCAGGCTCACGGCGGCCTTCTTCCCCGCGCCGCGGATCTGCTGCAGGGTGCGGTGCAGGTGCTTGCACGCCTCGGCGTGCACACAGATGATGTCCGCGCCGGCCTCGGCGAAGCTCTCCACGTACCGCTCCGGCTGCTCGATCATCAGGTGCACGTCCAGGGGGAGCGGCGTCACCTCTTTGAGGGCCGCCACCACCGGCTGGCCGATGGTGATGTTCGGTACAAACATGCCGTCCATTACGTCCACATGGATATAGTCACAGCCCCCGTCAGTGATGGCCCGCACCTCCTCGCCCAGTCGGGCGAAGTCGGCTGCAAGGATGGACGGTGAGATGAGCGCCTTCATTCAGGACCTCCTTCAGGTTTGAAGCCGAGATTACCCTTCCAGGGCGAACCTCGCCATGTAGAAGCCGTCGCAGCCGTGGCGGTGGGTCCAGAGGGCGATGTCGCCGTCGGGGCCAGCCAACGCAGCCAGGGGGCCATCTGTGGGGGGAGCCGGGCGCAGGCCGGGGAAGCGCTCCCGCAGCCACGTGGCCTGGTCAGGCCCCTCCTCCACGGTGGTGGTGCACACTGCGTATAACAAGGTGCCGCCAGGGCGGAGGGTGCCCACCGCCTGCTCCAGCAGGGCCCGCTGCAGCTGCACCAGCTCCTCGAAGGCTGGGCGCACCGGCCGCCACTTGAGCTCCGGGTGCCGCCGCAGCACGCCGAGCCCGCTGCACGGCGCGTCCACCAGCGCCGCGTCCACCAGCACGCCCTCCAGAGCGCCAGCCTGGCTCAGGTCCGCCACCATGGGCTCACAGCTTGTCAGGCCCAGCCGCAGGCAGTGCTCGCGAAGCAGCCCCAGCTTTCGTTCGCTCCGGTCCGCGCAGATCACCTCCCCCTCGTCGCCCATGAGCGCTGCCAGGTGGGTCGACTTCCCGCCCACGCCCGCGCAGGCGTCCAGCACCCGCATGCCGGGCCGAGGCCCGAGCGCCGCCGCGGCGAGCTGGGCCGCCTCGTCCTGCACTGTCCAGAGGCCCTCCAGGTAGGAGAGGGTCCTGAACGGATCGCCCAGGGCCTCCAGGGAGAACGAGGCAGGCGCCAGGCTGCCCCGGCTCACGCGGGCGCCCTCCCCCTCCAGGCGGGCCTGAGCCTCCTCCAGCGAGGTCTTGAGGGTGTTGACCCGCACGGTCAACGGCGCCCGCTCCAGCAGGCTCGCGGCAAGGGCCCCTGCCTCCTCGTGGCCCAGCTGCCGACGCCACCGCTTGGCCAGCCAGGTGGGCAAGGAGCCGGCCACGGCCAGGGCGAGCACCGGCTCGTCCGGGAGGTCCGCGTCCAGGTCATCCTGGGAGAGGTGCCGCAGCACGGCGTTGGCGTAGCCGGCGGGCCCCTTGCCTCTGCCCTCCCGCGCCGCCGCCACCGCGTCGTTCACCGCGGCGTGGGCCGGTACCCGCTCCAGCATGAGGATCTGGTAGGCCCCCACCCGCATGATGTCCAGCAGGTCATCCTCCACCTTGCTCAGGGGGTGGTCGCTGCGACGGGCCAGGCAGTGATCCAGGCGGCGCCGGTGCCGCAGCACGCCGTAGACCAGCTCGGTGGCCAGTGCCCGCTCCCTGTCGCTCAGGCGGGCACGCTCCAGCTCCCCGGCCAGGGCGAGGTTGGCGTACGCCTGGTCGCGGCGCACCCGGCGCAGGACCCGACGGCACACCTGGCGCGCGGTGTCAGGCATGCTCCCCCAGACGGGTCCCCGCGGGGATGGGCCGGCCCGCTATGAGCTGGCTCACGGCCATGCGTTTCCGGCCGGGGAGCTGCAGCTGGTGCAGCCACACCGCGCCCTCGCCGCACGCCACAAGCAGCCCGCGGTCGTCGGCGGCGAGCACCTCTCCAGGGGCGCCTGATCCCTGCCCCTCTCCCCGCCGGGCGCCGAAGACCTTGAGGGTCTTACCGTCCAGAGAGGTGAAGGCCCCGGGCCACGGGTCCATGCCGCGTACGCGTTGATCCACCTCCGCCGCAGGCTTGTTAAAGTCCAGGCGCCCGTCCTCCTTGGTGAGCATGGGCGCCATGGTGGCCCCCGCGTCGTCCTGGGGCGTGGGGGTGATGGTCCCGGCCACGAGCCCCTCCAGGGCCTCCAGCAGGCAGGGACCACCCAGGGACGCCAGCCGGTCGTGCAGGCTCCCGGCGGTTTCCCCCGGGTCCAGGTCGAAGCCCCGTTGGAGCAGGATGTCGCCGGTATCCATGCCCGCGTCCATCTGCATGATCGTGATGCCGCTGCGCGCCTCGCCCTGGGCGACGGCCCACTGGATCGGCGCCGCTCCCCGCAGCCTGGGCAGCAAGGAGGCGTGCACGTTGACGCACCCCATGGGAGGCGTCGCCAACATGCGGGGCCGCAGGATCTGGCCATATGCCGCAACCACGAACACATCCGCGCCCAGGGCGGCGAGCTCCAGGCGCACCGCCTTTTTCCGCAGAGTCTCGGGCTGGAGAACGGGCAGGCCCAGCTCCAGGGCCTTCGCCTTCACGGGCCCGGGGGTCAGGGTGCGGCCCCTGCCGCGGGGGCGGTCGGGCTGGGTCACCACGGCCAGGACCTGGCACGCGCCGGCCAGGGCCTCCAGGGTAGGGACAGCGAAGTCGGGGGAGCCCATGAAGACGGCTCGCAGGTTCTTGATGCTCATCACCCCTCCTCGGGCTATTCGAGATATACCGACACCCGGCCTGACCCCCGCACGATGAGGGGGCGGTCCAGGCGCCGGTCCTTGCCGCCGGCGTAGGTCAAACGAATCCGCACGGCGTAGTCGCCGTCCAGCAGCTGGGCCTCGTGGATCTGAGTCGCCCCCGCCGGCTCGCCGACGTACGAGAAGGCCACCCGCCGCACCTCTTCCTCACCGCTCAGGTAGCGCATCTCGGCCCGCTGGAGGCCCACCCGCGCCTCGCCGAAGTGGTACTCGATCTCCACGGTGGAGGGGAGCCGGGATGCGATCCGCACCACGAGCAGAAGGATGGCCCCAAGCACGATCCAGCGCGCGTAGCGGGAACGGAATATGCGCCTTAGAAACTCCATGCTCAGAACCGGGACGCCGAGCGTACCCTACTTCACGGCCCCCAGGGCCACGTCCTTGTAAACGAACTTGTTCTTGTCGTCGGTGAGGGCCCAGTCCTTCATGGGCGCGTAGGCGCTAACCGAGATGGTCTTGGCCGCCCGGTCCAGGGTCACCAGCCGAAACATGCCGTAGCCGCTGATCTGGGCGTGCTGGTAGTTGGTGAACATCTGGTACACCTTGTTCCCCTTGTCGCCGTCGCTCACCAGGCGCGCGGCCACGCCCCCGGTGAAGTGGCCGTTGAACACCAGGGTCATGCCCGCGTGCTTCTTCACCAGCCCCTTCCACACTCGCTCGCCGATGCTGGTGCGTTGCCCGGTGGGGGAGAGGTAGGCGTGGGTCACCACGATGATCCGGCGGTCGGGGTGCTGCTTCGCCACCGAGTCCGCCCAGGTGAGCACGGCGTCCGATGGATCGTAGATCAGGGAGAAGATCAGCCACCCGACCCCGCACGCGCTCAGCTGGTGATATGAGCTGTCCATCTTGCCCGACGGGTAGCTGCCGCCGAAGGTGGAGAGCCCGCTGAACTTGCTCAGGGGGAAGTACTTGTTGAACTGGGAGGTGTCGCCGCCGCTCTTCATGTCGTGGTTGCCCACGGCGAGCATGTACGGCACCTCACCGTCCAGCCTGGACAGCGAGTTCACCGCGTTCTTCCACTCCGCGTCGGTGTTGTTGTGGGTGATGTCCCCCTCGTGCAGCACGGCCACGATGTTCCGTTTCTTCTTCTGCTCCACGATCCAGCGGGTGTTGAAGTCGAAGATCGGGAAATAGGAGAGGGTCAGGTACTGAGTGTCCGGCAGCACCACCAGGGTGAAGGGGCCCGTGTTGACGGCGGCGTCGGGCGCGCCGGAGTCAATCCGCTCCGGCGCTGGCTCGTCGCAGGCGCCAAGGGCGATAACAGCAAGAATGAGGATCACTCGATTCATGGTGTTCACGGCAGCCAGAGACTGCGACTGCATCCCGGAAATAACTACCAGTTTTTTTGCCCGCCGCCCACCTCGCTGCCAGGATCATGCCGTGATGAGCCGTCTCACAGGCATCCTCCTGATCCTGGCCCTGGCTGGCTGCAACATGCAGGTGCGCAGGGACAAGGCCGGCTACCGCTATCGCCAGTCGGTCATCGGTCAGGAGGATCGTGATCCCCTCCTCCCCTCAAAGCGAGGGGTGTCCGCGCCCGCCGCCAAGCCGAAGCCGGCCGAGGACAGCGGCGAGAAGTCGGCCAATCGGTGCCGCGAGAGGGTGGGCTGGCGCTACAACGGGGACTCGAGTACGGCCACCCGCACCCTGCTCAAGGCGTGCCTCGGCCGGGATGTCCAGGCCAAGGCGCTGCTGGGCGAGGGGCTGAAGCTGAGGGGAACGGGGCCGACCCAGGGGGACCTGGTGCTCTTCCACAACACCTACGACCGCAACGCCAACGGCAGCCTCGACGATACCTTCACCGCGGCCGGACTGGTGGTGGGGGTCACGGGCCCGCGCGTGGCCTTTGTCTACCTACGCCAGGGCAAGGCCCACCTGGGCTGGCTCAACCTCTCCCAGCCCAACCGTCGCCGCCTCAAGGACCGAGACAAGGTCCAGAACAGCTACCTGCGCCAGGTACAGCCCGATGATCGGGCGGACACTCCCTACCTGGCGGGCCAACTCCTCGCCGGCTTCGCCACCTTGTAAGAACGTCTACCTGAACGTGAACGTATACGTATTCGTGGACGTATACGTTAATGTATGACCATGTCCCGCTACGCACTCATCCTCACCCCCGCCTTCCTCCTCCTCTCCTGCACCCCCCTTCCCGAGGCAAAGCATGCCTCCGGCTACCTGGAGCGAGGCGACTACGCCGAGGCGCTCAAGCAGGTGGAGACGGGGCTCAAGAAGAACCCCGGGGATGAGCAGCTCTATCGCATGGCCATCCACGCCCACCTCGCCCTGGATCAGCGGAAGGAGGCGGTCGGCGCCTACCGCCGCTTTGAAAAGGCCGAGGGACGGGACCGGGCCATGATGGCCCACCTCGGCCTGACCAGCATGCGCTGGGCCCTGGCCCATCGCTCCACGGAGGTGCGCCTGGAGGGGATCCAGGCCGTGCGCCGCAGCGACGCTTCGCCCCTCATGGCTGACATGCTCAGGCGCCTGGACGACCCCAACGAGTTCGTGCGCACCTGGGCGGCGGTGGCCCTATCCCGCACCAGCCAGGGCGCCGAGGTGCTGGACGAGCAGCTCCGTTCATCCTCGCCGCGGGCCCGGGCGCTGGCCCTGGAGTGGGTGGCCCGCATCGCAAAGGACCGGGCCGTGGGTACGGTGGGTGAGGCGGCCACGGACCGAAAAGAGGAGGTCCGCCTGGCCGCGGCCAAGGCCCTGGCCCACACCGGCGCGGGGGGCCTGCCCGTGCTGCTGAAGCTGCTCGGTGACAAGGACAGGGCCGTGCGAGCGGCCGCGGCTACCAGCCTCGGTGAGCTGGGGGACAGCCGGGGACGACCGCCGCTGGTCAAGGCCCTGCAGGACCCCTACGTGGGCGCGCGCCTGGCCGCAGCGGCCGCACTGGGCAAGCTGGGAGGGAGCGAGAGCGGACCCGCCCTGCGCGCCCTGGCCACGGGCAAGGACCTGCTCTCCGCGCTCAACGCCGGCCGCGTCCTGCACCGCCAGGGCGAGACTCAGCCGCTACTGGACGCCATCGCGAGGGCCCTGCAAGCAGGCACCGGCCCGGAGAAGGAGGCCGCCTGCAACGCCGCCTCGACGATCCAGGACGGGGCCGCTGCCCTGCTCACTGCCAGAGCCCTGAGCGATCCAGATCCCGGAGTGCGCATGGCAGCTGCCCGAGCCGCTCGCCAGGCGGACAAGAAAGCACAGGCCGTGGACACGGCCCGCTCCGTGCTCAAGACCGCCTGCGCCGATGCCAAGCAGGCCACCGCCTGCTTCGCCGCGGCCGAGCTGCTGGCGCTTGAGGAGATGCCCGAGGGGAACGCCATGCTGGGGCGCCTGGCCAACAAGGCCGCCTCCTCAACGGTGCGCCGCCAGGCCCTGGAGGCCCACCTGCGGCTCAAGCCGTCCTATGACGTGGTGCTCACGGCCATGGAGGACGAGGAGCCGGCCGTGGCCCTGGTGGGCGCCAGCTGGATCTACAAGAAGTACCAGTAGCCCCCCCGCCCGCGGGCGTGCGCTAAAAATACAGTTGTGTTTGCAGCCTGACCTGGTGCTCCATCAGCTCGTCCAGCACCTCTGTCTCCACGCTGCCCTTGCGCGTGTACAGCTCCTGCATGAACTGGAAGCGGTACTCTGCCTGGAACTTGAGCCGCCGCTTCCAGGCGAACAGGCTGACCACCCCCGCGGCCTCATGGATTTTGCGCGGCCTCGGAAGCGCGCGGCTCTGGCCGAAGTAGCTGGGCACGCGGTACCCGTAGCGCAGGGCGAACTCGTAATTGTCCTCGTGGGGCACTGTGCCGATCTGGCCCATCACACCCCAGAAGTCCCGCCCGGGCCCCACCGCGCCGGGATCTTCCAGCCGGTAGAAGAACTCACCGTGTATGAGCAAAAACGGGATGCGCGCGGTGAGCTCAGCGCCCACCAGAAAGATCCCAACGTTGTCGATGTTCCCGTCCGCGTCCGCATCCCTCAGGGCCGCCACCTTCTTGGTGTCGGTCGCCCCCTGGCGAAGGTGCCGGTCGGTGGGGCTCAGGTTGTAGGCGAAGGAGCCACCCACCGAGAGCGCCCACCGATTTAGGTAGGTCCCCTCGCTGTACGGGATCTTGCCGAACGGCTCGTACACGATCCTTGAGCTGAACAGGAAGTCGGTGTTGTCGTCCACCGGCGCCATTTCCCCCGCCCCGTTGAACACGCCAAACTGGTAAGTCACCGGCCCAATCAGGTCCACCTCACCGTGCAGTACAAGGCCCAGGTCTCGGCCCGGCACGAAGGCGCGCACCACCTCGCTCCGCTCGGTGAACTGCTGGTAGGCGCTGTGCACCATGAACTGGCGGCTAAACGGGATCTTCTGCCGGCCGAAGCGCATCTGCAGCGGCTTAAAAATTTTCAGGTCGCCGTATGCCTCCAGCACCGGCTCCAGGGCCATGCTGCCGAAGTCGAAGGCGAGGCGGTACTTCAGGATCTTGCTGATCGCGTGCCCCCCGAACTCCAGGCGGGCCCTGCGCAGCACAAAGGTCGAGGTGTTCTCCCCGACGGTCTCGCTCCCGGCGGTCACCGACTCGGAGTGGTAGTGCCCCTCATAGCCTCCCTGGATGAAACCGCGAATCTGCAACAGGAACATGTTGTTCGGTGAACGCAGGAAGAAGCCGTCCTTGAAGCCCGCGGTAGGCTGGGCCCGCTCGACCTCATGCCTGTACTGGTCTAGCTTTGTGTCCAGCCGCGCCAGCCGCTTGTTGAGCGCCTCCAGGCGCTCGCGCATCTCCTTGAGGGCTTGCCCTCCGGCGCGCAGCTCGGCCATCTCCTGCTTGAGCGCCGCGACCTCGGCCTCAAGATCCTGCAGCGCCTTGGCCGTGGTCGCCGCCTCGCCAGCGGCCTTCTCAACCTTCCGGTCCAGCTCGCCGAGCTTCTCGCTGTCCTTCTTCCCTCGGGCCTGGACTACACCGGGCAGGGCCAGGACCACCACGAGCAGGGCCCAGCGCGCCGCCCCCACTTTCATGTCACACATACGTACTCCTCCCGCAAAGGGGGGGACACTTTAGTCGGCCCGCTATGGTCAGGCAAGTCAGGAGTGGTCGTTGACAAGGATCGACCGCGGCGAATAGATTCCGAAGCAAGCCCTTGGACGATTTCAACGCATCCGACCTCCGTCGAAAGCTGCTCATAGCAGGCTGCCTGCTCGGGGTGGTCTACGCCGTGGGCACCGGCGGGTACTACCTGCTCGGCGGGCTGCACTCAGGCGGGACCTGGACCATCGGGGACTGCGCCTACATGACCGTCATCTCACTAACCACCGTGGGGTACGGCGAGATCCTCAAGGGGCTTGATCATGTGCCCTACGCCCGTCTCTTCACGGCGATCCTCCTGGTTTCCGGCATGGGGATCGCCCTCTACTTCGTCTCTGTGTTGACCACATTCCTGGTCGAGGGCGAGTTCCTCAACTACCAGCGCAGACGCCGGATGCAAAAGCGGATCAAGAAGATGAAAGATCACATCATCCTTTGTGGGACTGGGCGCACCGGGCGGCACGTGCTCAAGGAGCTGGTGGCGGCGAAGTGGGATTTCGTGGCCGTGGACACCAACGAGGAGCAGCTGGACCGCTTCGCCGAGAAGCATGGAAAGCGGGTGGTGAAGCTGGTGGGAGACGCCACCGACGACACCGTGCTGCTTGAGGCCGGCATCCGCCGGGCCCACGGCATCGTGGCCTGCCTGCCCGGCGACACCGACAACCTGTACGTGGTGATCTCGTCCCGCGACCTGAACCCGCGGCTGCGCATCGTGTCCAAGGCGGTGGAGCCGGCGGCCGTGCGCAAGCTCAAGATGGCCGGCGCGGATCAGGTGGTGGAGGTCAACACCATCGGCGGCCTGCGCCTGGCCTCGGAGATGATCCGCCCCAACGTGACCTCTTTCCTGGACAAAATGCGCCGGGACACCGACAAGAGCCTGCGCTTTGAGGAGTGCACTATCCCAGGCTCCTCTCCCCTGGTGGACGGCAAGCTCATGGATAGCGAGCTGGCCGGGGAACGCAACCTGCTCATCGTGGCGGCCCGGTACCAGGACGCGGACAAGTTCGTCTACAGCCCCGGGGGGGACTTCGTGCTCAAGGCCGGGATGACGCTGATCCTGCTGGGCGAGACAGAGGCGGTCCAGCGCCTCCGCAAGTCTGACCTCTTCACTTCAGACTGAGGGCGTGCCCTCTACCCGAAGGCCTTCTCCGACTTCTCTTGATCCTCTTTACAGCGGATGCAGAGGGTAGTCTCGGGACGAGCCTCCAGCCGCTTGAGGGAGATCGGCTCGTCGCACGCCTCGCAAATGCCGAAGGCGCCGGCCTCGATCTTTGAGAGCGCGTAGTCGATCTTCTTGAGGAAGGTCTTCTCGCGGCCACGCAGCCGGAATGTGAAGGATTGCAGGTACTCACTGGACGCCATGTCCATCTCATCGGGGAGATCGTCTGTGTCCAGGGACATATCCTCCGACAAGGTCCGCTTCGCGTTACGAAGCAAGGCAGCCTTCTTGGCCATCAGGATATCGTTGAAACGTTTAAGATCTTTTTTCTTTAAAGGCATTCGTACCCCTCTACAGAGTTACAATCCTGAACCCCACAACAGATCCATCCTCGTCACGAGGCGCGAAACACTATAATTCTAGGCAGGTCGGGTCAAGCCCTTTTTCGACCTGAACCTCAGGCGAACAGCCCCTTGAGGTTGAAGTCCATGATCTCCCGCGCGAGACGGTCCAGATCCGGGCGCTCAGCTTCCTGGTGGGCGATGAGGCGGGTCGTCACCTCTTTGACGCTGCCGAGCACGCAGTGGGCAGCCAGGGAGGTGTCGCACTCGCGGACAATATTCATGGACAGTCCCAGCTCGAGCGCATCCTCGATGACCCCGGACAGGTGGTCATAGAAGGTGTTGAGTTTCTGGTCAAAATCCGCGTCCAAACCCACAGCCTCGCGGAGGAGGATGATGGTCAACTCGCGGTTGTCCTCCAGCACCTGGAGCACGGCGCGCACGTTGCGGTGCATCTGCTCGGTCACCGGAGGCTGGCCTTCCTCCACTTGCACCCGGATCAGGCCACCCCTTAGCTGGGTCAGCATCTGGTCCAGGAGGACCTCAAACAGCGCGCGTTTACTGGGAAAATAGAGATAGAAGGTCCCTCGCGCCACGCCGGCTTCCTGGAGTATATCGGCCACGGAGCAGGCGTGGTACCCCCGGGCGCTGAACACCCGGCGGGCTGCAGCCAGGAGCTGCTCCCTGCGCGCGCTGCGACGGCGCTGCGCCCTCACCTTCCGGCCATCCAGGTGATCAGGTTTCCCGCTCATCCGGGCGCAATACCAAAATCCGCGAAATCTTGCCAGTACTATCCGTTTTGCCCCCCTCTGGGGCCGGTTGACAGGTTCGCCGACATCTGCATACCATGCCTTACATTAGCCCCAAACAACTACCCCGAGGAGAAAGCACATGGCGGGTTCCGACAAAAGAAAACAGAGCCTCTACTTCCCGGAGGATATGCTGCAGGAGATCCAGCAGGAGGCCACCCGGCAGGATCGCTCCCTCTCCTGGATTGTTCAGAAGGCCTGGAAGATCGCCAGGAAAGAGATCATGAAGTTCCCGTCGGTCAACGAACTCCCTGGTGGCGGCAGCTAGTCCGCGCCGCCTCCCGCCCCCCCTCCCCTGGCCGGCTCCCGGCTAAAAGTGGTTGCCTTCTGCCCCGTTATTCTTTACGTTTTTCTGGACAATCTTCAGTATTGAACGTCGCTCAGTACAGGGGCTCAGGACGTATAAATGGTTGAGAACCAGTGGCTGGCTCGTCAACTCCTCGCACGTGGTCTGGTTAGCGAGGCGCAGATAAAAGAGGCGCTGGGTCAAGGTGGCGACCTGGGCGAAGCTCTTGTCATGTCCGGGGTTGTCAGGGAGCTGGACCTGCTCCGGTTGCTGAGCCTGCACTACAAGACCCAGTACATCACACGGACCAAATTGCTGGCCGCCAAGATCCCGCCCTGGGTGTTGGAGCTGCTGCCCGCGGACTTCTGCCGCCGGCACAGCGTCATGCCCGTGCGCTTCGACGGGGACCAATCAATCTTGAGCCTGCTGCTCCTCGATCCCAGCGATGAGACCCTGCTGGACGCCGTGCGCTGGGAAGTGCAGAAAAAGCGGCCGGTGCGTCAGGTGCGCCCCTTCGTCGCCATGTCCAGCGCCATCCAGAACGCGGTGGAATCGTTCTACAGCAGGACCTCGAAGGTGGAGGACGGTTCGGGGGAGGCCCCGGACGTTGCGTTAGCGAGCGACGAGGAGGTAACGGTGCAGGCGCCGGCGGTGGACCCTGAAATGGGCGCGACACCGGGCAAGCTCCCGGACCTGCCGGAGATGCCGGTTGATCCCGGCCCGCCTCCCCAACCGGGCCCCTCAGGGCAGCAGAATATGACCCTCATGGGCCTCGGCGTGGATGACGTGCCGCAGCCCCCGCCGGCCAGGCCCAACGATCCCACGGTGGAGCTCATCCGGCCGAAGCTGGAGCTCCCGGACACCACAACCTCGGAGGTGGTCGAGGAGTTCCAACCGCTCCCCACGCCGCCCTCGCCGGACGCGCTGCAGCCGCTGTCCTCGCCGTCGCCCCGGGCCAACGAGTTCAGGCCAATCCCAACGCCGCCCCCGGTGGTTCAGCAACCCCCACCCGCGCCTGCAGCGGAGATGCCAGATGAGCCCACCCCGGCCAGGTCGGCTCCGATGATCAGGCCCAGACCCACGCCCCTCCCCACCAGCCGCGAGGAGGCTTTGGAGGAGCTCATCTACCAGGGCACCATGGCCCCGCGCAGGCGCAAGAGCGACCGCGCCGCCGCCGGCACCCCGGAGAGCAAGGAGGAGGCCCGCACCTCGAGCGTGAGCCTGACCGCGCTCCTGCGTATGATCCGGATCATCGTCTGGGAGTGGGAGAAGAACCTGGGCTGGCGGGATCAGCACTCTCTCAAGGCGTCGCGCCTGTGCCGGATGGTGGGCTTCCAGGCCGGCCTCCCCAAGCGGGCGCTGGTCAACATCAAGCTGGCGGCGATGCTCCATGAGGTTGGCATGCCGGCCGGCCAACACCTCACCGCCATGAGCGTGGCCGAAACAGCGGGTTACGGCGCGCGGGCCCAGGGAGCCCTGGATCAGCTGGGCGACCTGCTCCACGCGGTAACCCTTCCGAGATCTGTGAAGGAGATCCTCACCAGCCAGTTCGAGCAGCCCGGCGGCCAGGGGACCCCGGGCCGGGTCGCAGGTACCTCGTTGTCCCAGGAGGCGACCATCCTGAGCGTCGTGGACAGTTACCTCGACCTGATGGATAACCCCGCCACCCCGGGTGGCAAGTGCGACACCAGGAAGGAGGCCCTGCGGCGGCTTCGCGGCGCCGGCGAACGCCAGCGCCTCTGCCCCCTCACCGTGGAACTGCTGCACCAGGTGGTTTCCCCGGCGGCCATCCACGCCAGGCTGAGGGGAGAGCTGGCCACGGTGTTGCTGGTGGACCCGGCCCGCGAGGCTCACCTCGGGCTGGTGGGCGCCCTGCGAAGCGAGCAGGCCGAGGTGCGCGCCGTCATCGACCCTGCCCGAGCCGCGCGAGTGGCCCTGGCCGAGGAGGTGGACCTCGTCATCTGCGAGCTGGACCTCAAGCCCCTGGACGGGCTGGAGATGATCCGCCGCCTGCGGTCCCACCCACGCACCAGGGATCTGCCGGTGTTGCTTGTGGTCCAGGGAATCAACGACCTGCAGATGGACGAGGCCCGCAACCTCGGCGTGGTGGATGTGATGTTCAAGCCGTACTCCACCGAGGAGTGCCTGGCTCAGATCCTGCCGATCATCATAAGCAGGCGCGCGAGCCAGCGGGGCCTACGGCGGGTGGCCGGGTCCATGAGCGAGATCGAGCTCACCGATGTGCTGCATACCCTGGTGGAGCGGAAGAAGACAGGCCAGCTCTCCATCCGCCTCGGCCGCACCGAGGGGCTCATCCGGCTGGAAGACGGCAAGGTCGTGGAGGCGACCTTCGGTGACATGGACGGGGAGGACGCCTTCAACGAAATGTTGGCCCTGGCCGAGGGCGACTTCCTGGTGGAGCCCCCGTCGTCTGGCGAGTGAGGGTGGATTCCCCTGAGCAGCCTGGAGCGCCGACTACTCACCTGTATCATGAGTACTTGGCAAAAGTTCTCAGATATGATCTAAGGAGTGGA
>CAZCFB010000080.1:0-22046 GCA_964497805.1 uncultured Kofleriaceae bacterium | reverse complement strand
GGGGGCCTCGCCCCCCAACGCGCCTTCGGCGCGCCCCCCAGGCGACCGCTGCGCGTTCGCATAGTGCACGCGCAGACAGGTTGGGCGTGGGTGGCTATGAACTTCCGGGCGCGTGCACTAGCCACCCTGGCGCTGGCCGCCGCCGCCTGCTCCCATCCCGTGGAGGACCTGCAGGACACGGGCTTCCGCGTGGCCGCCGTGGTGCCACTGGACGACGACATGGCGGTGGTGGAGTCCGCCAACCCCGAGCTGAGGGTCACCGCCTACGCCGATCCCATCGCCTGCAACACGGACACGGTGCGGCTGGTGGGGGTCGACGAGGGCAACTCCGTCACCCGGAGCGTGGACTACCTGGTGTCCTTCCCCGACAATGGGCGCAAGATCCGCATCGAGCCGGAGGGGACGCTGGCCAACGGCTACTGGTACATGATCGCGCTGCGCTCGGGAAGCACCGGCTGCACCGACACCAACGGGCGGGTGATCCAACCCTTCGCCTCGCGCTTCTACGTCCCATAGGCAGCCGTGCAGGCGCAAAAAACGTGGCGGAAGCCCCGTCGAAATTCTACCATGCGGCCGAACGGAGGTTGAGATGAGCCGCCCAAGCTGCCTGCTGCTCTGCGCCGTTCCAGCCATTCTGAGCTTCGGTTGCAGGGACAAGCCCGGCCTGGACACGGCTGAGGACACCGAGTCTCCCTATGTCTACAAGGACACTGACCTGGTGCGGGAGAGCCCCCCTGGAGAGAGCGCCGAGTCCGAGCCCCCCGAGGAGAGCGAGCCCCCGGTGGACACCGTCGACACGGGCGAGCCCATCGATCCCGTCACCATCGATGATCTCGACCTCTACCCCGGTGATCTGGCGGTCTTCCCCGGCGCCACCTTCGACACCCGCCTGGTGGCCACCAGCCTGGACGCCGAGCGGCAAGACGTCCTCGACCAAGATGCCCTCTACTGGTCAGGCGACGAAGCCATCGCCACCATCGACGAGCTGGGGCTGGTCACCGCCCTGGCAGAAGGAGAGGTGGAGCTGTTCGCCTCCCACGGCGGCCTCGAGGCCTCTGTCGCGCTCTCGGTCATCGCTCCCGGTGTGGCCGAGATCACCGTCGTGGATGCCGACTCGGGCCTGCCCATCGAAGCCCCCTGGGGAGCCGTGGCCGGCTCCAAGCGCACCACGGGCGACGAGGCGGGGGTGGTCCAGCTGGCGCTGGAGGACCCCGGCCCGGTCAACCTGCAGGCCTGGTCCGGCGAGCATGTGCCGGTCACCGTCATGAACACCGTCTCCCGCCGGCTGGTGGTGCCGGTGCGCAGCCTGGCCAGCGAGCAGGCTGCCGGTATCGTCACCGGCGGCGATGTGGACTACTCCGGGGTGGACACGGGCAGCTTCACCGACATCGTGGTGGGGCTCGCCTCCGCCACGCTGCGCACCCATCCGCTCACCTTCGACATGAGCGACCTGGTGGCCGACGACCGCATCGCCAGCATCTGGGGTGTGGACGTGGCGCTGCCGGGCAACCTCTTCGTGCGCAGCTATGTGGACGACTGGCAAGGCAGGGCTCGCGCCGGCGCCTTCGGTGTGTGGTCCCTGGCGGGCCCCGTGCCCATCGACGACATCACCGCCGGCCTGAACGGAGACGCCGAGGTCATCGAGGTGCTGGTGGACAACCTGAGCGCCTTCTCCTACGGCTGGAGCGATGGCTGGGCCGGCGTGGACGGCGACGAGCTGGACATCCCCCTCGCCCCCGCCCACTCGCTGGATGAGCTGGTGCAGGTCGAGGTGCCCGAGCTCACCCTGGGCTTCTCCGGCGACGAGACTCCCCTGGTGTTGGTGGCCGACACCACCTCGGAGGGCGACTTCGGCATCGTGGGGCTCGGCAGCGGCCTCGGGACCGTGCAGGCGCTGCGGGTGCCCACGGGCGTGGTGCCCGGCACCGGCGAAGCCTGGGCGCTCGCGGTGGCGCAGGTGGGCGGGCTGGGTTCCGGCTACGGGCTGGTGTCCTCCGCGGCGCCGGTGGAGCTGGAGCAGGCGGTGCTGCCCGCGTTCCAGCAGGTCCCCACCCTCGACAGCTTCTCCGGCACGGCCCACGACTTCGCGCTGTCCAGCGACGAGCGGGCCACCCTGGTGCGCGTGAGCGTCGAGGGCGGAGGTGGCGAGGTCATGGACTTCTGCTTCGCCGGCGGTGTCCAGTCGGGCGAGCTCCCCAAGCCCCCGGGCTACAGCTTCTCGTGGGGCACCACCCAGTGGACGCTCACCGCGCTGGAGCTCACCGAGGGCAGCTTCGAGGGTCTGATCAGCTCGGGCGCCATCTGGGACGACGAGCTGGCCCCCACGCTGCTCAGCGTGGGCCGCATGGGCATGGGCTTCGCGGGCGGCTGATCCCCGCGGCCTACTGCTCCAGGATCAAGAACTCCACGCGCCGGTTGGTGGCGCGCCCATCGTCGGTGCCGTTGTCGGCCAGCGGACGGGTGGGGCCGTAGCCCTTGGCCACCAGCCGGTCGGGGTTGACCTCGCCCTGCCTGACCAGGTGCATCATCACCGCCTCGGATCTCTGCTGCGACAGGCGCATGTTGACGCTCTCGGTGCCCTGGTCGTCGGTGTGACCCGCCACCTCCACCAGCTCGATGTCGGGGTTGGCGTTGAGCACGTCGGAGATCTCCTCCAGCAGCGGGTAGGAATCGCGCCGGATGCGGGACTTGCCGGTTTCGAAGTGGATCTTCTCGAGGATCTCGATCTTCTGCCGGGTGATGATCACCCGGGCGGGGCAGCCGTTGGAGCGGTTGGGATCCACCCGCCGATCCGCGGGCTCGTCGGGGCACTCGTCGCGGTGGTCGGGGATGCGGTCGTTGTCGCCGTCGGGGCAGCCCTTGGTGGCGGCGGGGCCTGCCTGGTCGACGCACATGTCGACCGAGTCGACGATGCGGTCGTTGTCCTGGTCGGGACAGCCCATGGTGGCCAGGGTGCCGGCCTGCTTGGGACACTCGTCCTCGGTGTCGAGGACCAGGTCGCCGTCGTTGTCGGGATCGGGGCAGCCGTCCAGGTCTTTGTAGGTGTCCATGTCTTCGGGCTGCCTGGGACACTGGTCGCGATCGTCGGCGATGCTGTCCTGGTCGTTGTCGAGATCGGGGCAGCCGTCGGCGTCTTCGAAGCCGTCGCTGTCCTCGGGCTCGACGGGGCAGGCATCGAATTCGTCGAGGATACCGTCGGCGTCTTGATCGTAGACGGGAGGTTCACCTTGGCTGTGGTAGGACAGCAGGGCGAAGAGGCGCAGGTCGGGGGCGCCGATCCCCGCCACCAGGCCCGTGCCGGCTCCGGCGCTGAACACGAGGCCTTCGGCGGCCGCGTACTGGGCGTAGAGGTGGCCCTCGGTGGGGTTCTTGTTGAAGGGCCCCAGCCCCCCGGCCATGGTGAGCACGCTGGTGATCTCGGTGCCGAGCAGGAGGCTCTCGGAGAGGCTGTAGCTCAAGCCGGCGCCGGGCTCCAGGCTGGTTCCCAGGGTGAGGTCACCGAGATCCTCCGCGCGGGAGAGAGCCAGCCCGAGGTTGGTGCTCCAGCCCAACGAGCCCAGCTTGCCGCCCGCGAGGGCCACGAGATCGAGGCCCAGGCCCTGGGCCCCGGTGTAGCGGTCGGCGTTGCCCGTGGGGAGGGTGAAGGCGGTGTGCAGGCCGAAGCCCGCCGCGCGGCCTTCGGGGGCCAGCAGGGGCACCAGGGCCCCCAGCCGGAGATCGCCGAAGGAGAAGCCCGACCAGGCAGCCTCGGGGGCGCCGCTGTAGGGGTACAGGGGCAGGCCCAGATCGACGCGCACCTTGCCCAGGATGTTGTAGCCGCCCGCCAGGTAGGTGCCGAAGAGTGTGTGGACGAGCGGATCCTCGCTGCCGTCTGCGTGCTCGATGAGGATCGGATCGTCGGTCCACGCCATGCCCAGGCCGGTGTAGCTCGCGCCCTTGAAGGCCAGGCCCGGCTGCTCCAGCTGCAGCACCCCGCGCCCGTCGAAGGCGGAGCCAGAGGGGGAGAAGGTGTCGGAGTCCAGGGCGCCGGAGACCGCTGGCCAGCCCAGCAGTACGAGGCCTGGGAGGATGACGCGTGAGAGCTTCATGACCGCCTCCAGAAGGGGGAGATTGCCATAGTTGACAGGTCCGGGCAAGCCGCGGCGGGCGGGGCAGCGCGCTGGTGGGCGGGGCAGCGCGCGCCACCAGAGCCTGCGCCACCACGAAGATGGGGCATCCGCGTCGGTGACGGGGCCACCGGGATATGATCGCTCGATGGCATCATCCCCCACCCAGGCACCGGGTCCCAAGAAGGGCAGTCGCTGGTGGATCCCGTTCCAGCGCAGCGCACCTCAGCTGGCCGGTCAGGACCTCTCCGGGCAGCGGCTCGCGGGGGCCTGGCTCGTGGGGGCCGATCTCAAGGGGGCGCGGCTGGTGGGCACCACGCTGTCCGATGCCAGGCTGCAAGGAGCCGATCTCAGCGAGGTCCATGCCGCCGGCGCTGACCTCGCCGACGCGGGGCTGGAGCGAGCCAGGCTGTGTCGCGCCGATCTCTCGGACTGCTTGCTCGACAGGGCCGTCGCGGTAGAGGCCGATCTCTCCCAGGCGCTGCTGCAAAACGCCAGCCTGCGTGGCGCCGACCTCGGGCGGGCGAACCTCGCTCAGGCCAGCCTCGGATCAGCGCTGCTGGTGGGCTGCTGCCTCGACAAGGCCGATCTCACGGGTGCGGATCTCGAGGCCATCGACGGCCGCAAGCTGCGCATCGCGCGCGCCAGGCTCGCCGGCGCACGCCTGCAGGGAGCACAGCTGCAGCAGTGCATGGGGCAGGCCGCCGACCTCACCGGCGCCGATCTGTCAAACGCCGATCTCACAGGGGCCGACCTGGTGGGCGCCGATCTCTCTGGTGCCGTGCTGCACGGAGCCAGGCTTGACAACGCCGGGCTGTGCGGCGCGCGCCTGCAGGGCACCGACCTCTCCGGCGTGAGCGCCCGCGGCGCCCGCATCGACCACTACACCGATCCCGCGGCGCGGGAGGCGCTGCTGCGGGCTGGAGCCAAGGACCTCGGCCAGGGCTGGCCCCTGCTGCGCGGCCTGCAGGCGCGACGTCTCGAGGCTGCCCAGGGCGCACCGCTGGGCCGCGTCGACCTCTTCATCTGTCGCATCCAGCAGAGATCGGGTGGCCTCGGTTCCATCCTTGCCGCCCTGCTCGCCCCCTTCGCCGGGCGTCTCAAGGCCGATCCGGAGCCGGCACGGATCGAGCAGGCGCCGCCCGAGCCCCAGGCTGCCGCCGCGCCCCCCGTCCCGGCGCCGCCACTCCAGGATCCTCCCGAGGATGTGTCGATCGACCCGCACACCGCTCCGGAGCCCCAGGGGCTCGGCTCCCTCGACGCGCCTGCCGAACAGGAGCCTACCCCGACCCCTCGCCCGGCTCTGGCGCCTGGTCCAGAGCCAGAGCCCGCGGCCGCTGAGCCAGCCCCGGCCGCAGATCCCGCCTCGACGGATCCCACACCGCCGCGCGATTCTCCGCCCATCGCCGCGCCCGAACCCCCTCCAGCGGGCCAGCCCCGGTGGCTCCTGGGAGCCATCGTGGCGGTGGGTCTTGGCCTGCTGCTCTACCTGGCCATCCAGTACACGGGCCCCTCCACGGTCTCCGACGAGAACCTCGAAGACCAGGCGGTCGAGGCGGTCGAAGAGGGCCGCGCCATCGAAGCCGCGCGGCACTACGGCGAGCTCGCGGAGCGCGCCATGGACCCTCGCGAGCGAGCCGCCTGGCGGCTCGAGCAGGCCGCCGCGCTGGTGCTCGCGGACGATCCCGAGACCGCCCTGCACGTGCTCGCGGCTGCCGGCCAGCTGGACTACGGAGACGAAGATCTCCGCCTGCGCATCGCCCTGCGCGAGGCGGGCCTGTTGGCGTCCCTCGGCCGCCACGAGCAGGCCCTGGCGGCCTACACGGACATCACCGACGAGCCCTCCACCTCGCCGGAGTACCTGGCCAGCGCCCTGGTGGGTGTGGGTGACGCCCACGGCCGGCTCGAGCAGCCTGAGCTGGGCACGGCCGCGCTGGAAGCGGCCCTGGGCCGCTACCCCGACAACCCCGAGGTGGCGCTGGCCCTGGGTCGTCGCCTGGCCGAGGCCTTCATGGCGCGGGATCGCGGCACCGAGGGCCTGGCGTGCCTGCAGATGTTGCCCGGGGCCAGCTGGGATCCTCTCGAGCACGCCTCGTGGCTGCTCGCCCAGGCTCGCGTGCTCGACGGCCTGGGAGACTTCGACCAGGCTCTCGCGCTCTACGACGAAGCGCTGCAGGTGGTCGGGCAGCAAGGTGACGTGGCCCTGGTCACCCGCTTCGAGGTGGCCAGCCTGCGCTACAAGCGGGGCGATCTCGACGCCGCGCGTCGCCAGCTTGGCTCCCTCGACAGCGACGATACACCCGCTGTGTTGCGCGGCCACGTCAAGCTCCAGCTGGCCGAGGTGCTCCGCCAGCTCGGCGAGGCCGATCTCGCCGAGCTGGGCTACCGCCAGGTGCTGGAGGGCTGGCCCGATGACGAGGACCTGGTGGCGACGGCGCGCGAGGGGCTGGGGGCGCTCATGCTGGGCGCAGGCGACGAAGATGCCGTGCTGGAGCTGCTGGCCGAGCTGGAGCTCGGTGGCGACCAGGCCACAGCCGCCGCCGATGTCCTGCTGGGTCACGCCAACGGCCTGCTGGGCCGCGGCGAGCCGCTGGCCGCTCTCGACGTCTTCGAGCAGGTCAGGGCGGCTTTCGAGGATGGCAGCACCACCGCGGTGGCCGCCGACAACGGCAGGGCAGGGGCCCTCATCCAGCTCGACCGCAACACCGATGCCCTCGAGCTGCTGCGCGGTCTGCGCACGGTCTCGGGCTCCCAGCAGCGGCTGTTGATCGACGCGCAGATCGGGGAGACCCTGCTCCGCTCGGGTCAGCTGGACGACGCTGAGCTGGCCTTCGAGTCCCTGCTGGAGGTGGCCCGCAGCATGGGTCACGGCGAAGCGGCGGCGCAGCTGGGCCTGGCGGCGGTCGCCGAGGCTCGCGAGCAGTACGAAGAGGCCCTGGGTCTGTACGAGCAGGTGCTGGCCGTCCAGGACGACGCCGAGCAGCAGGTGGCCGCGCTGCAGGCCATGGCCAACCTCTACCTGGAGCTCGGGCGCAACGAGGAGTCCATGGAGGCCTACCACCGGCTCGTGGCTCAGCTGCCGCCCGACAGCCCCACCCTGGTCACCATCCGCCTCTCCATCGCCGAGCTCTACGCGCAGCGGGGCGACATCGAGCGCGAGCGGGCCATCTGGACCGAGGTGCTCGAAGACGAGCCCACAGATCGCCACCGCGCCCGGGCCTTGATCCGCCTGGTGGAGCTGGAGATGGCCGTTCTAGAGGGAGTGGGCGATGGCGCCGCCATGCAGGCGGTGCTGGGCTCCTGGCGCGAGCTGCGCGCCGATCAAGCCATCCCCGCGGACCTAGTGCCCGATCTCATGTTCGGGGAGACCGTCTGCCTGGTGGAGATGGGCCGCTTCGAAGAAGCCATCGAGCTGGTGGACCTGGCCCTCGAACAGGATCTGGCGGGCCCGGATCCCTCGGTGTTGCTCACCCTCAAGGAGCAGGCCGGTGTCGCCCTGGCGGGTGGAGAGATCGACCTGGATGCCCTGCCAGCGGGTGTGGGAGGCATCAGCGACGACCTGATGGAGCAGCTGCTGGCAGACATCCAGGAGGCCATCCAGCTTCGTGACTCCGGCGAATACGACACCGCCCTGACCAGGCTCTCGGGTCTGCTGGAGCAGATCGACGATCGGCCCACCCAGGCGTCGGTGCTGCGGGAGATCGCGCTCACGCAGGCCGCCGCCGGCGAGGTGGGGGCGGCGCGAGGTAGCCTCGACAGGCTGCTGGTGGACTACGCCGAGCTCGACGACGCGGTGTTCATGGCCAGCCTGGCCATGGCGGATCTCGATCTGCAGGAGGCCGATCCGCGCGCAGCCCTCGACCGCCTCGAGGCGCTGGAGCCCCCCGACGATGGCCACGCCATCTGGCGGGTCGAGGCCCTGGCACGAGCGCACACCGCCTCAGGTGACCTCGACGCGGCCCAGGCGCTGTGGCAGGACGTGCTCGACCGCTGGGAAGGCGACCCGGTAATCTCGGTCACCGCCTGGACCGGTCTCGGAGATTTCTACATGCAGCGGGGGCAGCTCGATCGCGCCGTCTCAGCCTTCCAGCGGGCGGCCGTGCTCGCCCCCGAGGGTGCCCAGCGCGACCAGGCTCGCCTGCGCTACGCCTCGGCCTCCATGGAGTCGGGTGAGCTCGAGGTCGCCTTCGAGGCCCTCGAGGAGCTTCGGCGAGACGCAAGCGACGCCGAGACCCTCGTCCAGGTCTCGCTCTCGCTGTCGGCGGTCCGCCAGGAACAGGGCGACTGGGACCAGGCGCTGGCCCTGGTGAGCGATCTGGATCTCCAGGACCTCGGCCCCGACTACGCCGCCCTGGTGGCCGGCGCCCAGGGCACCTGCCTGGTGGCGCAGGGCGAGCTGGAGCAGGCCCGCGGCACCTACCAGAGCCTGGTGCAGGCCTGGCCCGACCACGCCGAGGTGAGCACGGTGGTGGCCTACGGCCTGGCCGAGGTGGACGCCGCCGCCGGCGATCTGCCGGCCGCCGCGGCCCGCTATGAGGCCTACATCGAGCAGACCTCCGACCGCTTCCGCCAGGCGGAGGCCCTGCTGCGGCTGGGCCAGCTGTACGAGGCCAGCGGCCTCAACGACGAAGCCAGCGCCGTCTTTGAGCGCGTGGTCTCTGAATACGCCGACCAGCCCGAGCTGGCTGCGGGTGCCAGGCAGGTGCTCGACTGATCTTGACAAGCCCGCTCAGTGCGGCTTCCATGCATGGGACGCCGGCCGGGAGCTGCCCGGCCACGGAGGATGACCGATGAGGCCTGGAACGAACACGCTCCCTGTGCTGTTGCTGATCTGCCTGGCCCTGGCCTGCGGCGAGGACCCCATCACCGGCGAGACGGCGGACACCGGCGAGGAACCCGACACCGAGGACACCCAGGACACCGAGCCGGTGCCTGTCTGGGACGAGCAGCGCATCGAGACCGCCGACACCCTCAACAGCGTGTACGCCTCGGGCCAGGGCATCTACGTGGCAGCCAGCGACGGGACCTTCTACAACTACAAGGCCTCCACCGGCTGGGTGGGCGAGCAGCTCGAGGTGGAAGAAGAGGATCTCAACGGCATCTGGGGCAGCGGGAGCGGCGACACCCTCAGCTGGGTGGTGGTGGGTGATGCGGGCCAGGTGGTCCAGTACACCACCGGCACCACCAGCGTCACCGACCTGGGCACCGCCAACTTCGAAGCGGTGGACGGCACGGTGGCGGACACGCTCACCGCTGTTGGCTGGGGCGGAGCCTTCACCTGGAACGGCATCGAGTGGACCTACGAGACGCTGCCCGGCAACGAGAGGCTGAACGACGTCTGGGTCAGCGGCACCTCAGCCATCGGTGTGGGCGAAGAGGGCGCCATCTTGCGCCGCGAAGGCGGCTCCTGGGTGTCCATGACCTCACCCACCGAGCTGGCGCTGTTCGGCGTGGGCGGCGCGGCGGACAACGACCTGTGGGCTGTGGGCCAGGACGGCGTGGTGCTGCACTTCAACGGCTCCCTGTGGGAAGAACAGGAGTCCTTCACCCTCCAGAGCCTGTGGGCGGTCTACGCACCCACCACCTCGGCGGTGTACGTGGTGGGCAACAACGGCACGGCCTTTCGCTACGACGGCGAAGCCTGGTCCGAGCTGTACACCGGGGTCGATGAGAACCTCTACGCGGTGCACGGCGCCAGCACAGCGGACTGCTGGGCCGTGGGCAACCGCGGCACCGCCCTGCACTACACGGGCTCCTAGTCCTGGTCCTGGTCCTGGTCCTGGTCCTGGTCCTGGTCCTGGTCCTGGTCCTGGTCTTCGGGCTCGGCCGCAGCGGGCTGGATGGTCTCAGGATGTTCGAGGGCGTAGGCCAGCTTGCGGGTCATGCCCATCAGGATGGACACCTCGCGCAGGCTGGGGCGAGTGCGTTCCAGCAGGTGGTAGAGGGTGAGCTTGACCTGCTCTCTGCTGCGCCCGCGCAGGTAGGCGCCGCGATCCAGGTTGCTGACCGCGCGCTCCACCAGCTCGAGCATGAAGCTCGCGGCGGCTGGGTTCTCGCCCGGGTTCGGCGGAACGGGCCTGGGCTCGGCGGGGAGCTGACGGGTGCCCCTGCGGCTGCGGCGACGCCGCGGTGGCGGGCGGTAGCCTCTGCGCCTGGCCTCTTCGAAGATGTCGTGAGCCACGATCAGGACCGCCTGCGCCAGGTTGAGCGATGGCGCCTCGTCGGTGGGGATGGTGACCAGCTGGTGACAGAGCGACAGGGCGTCGTTGTCCAGCCCGGAGTCTTCGGGACCGAAGACCACCGCCACCTCGCCGGGCTTGTCCAGCAGCACCCGGGCCAGCTCCGGCGGCTCCACCACGGGCCAGCGCAGGCGGCGTCCTCTCGCGGTGGTCCCCACCACCCATTGGCAGTCGGCCACCGCCTGCGCGGTGGTGTCGCAGTGCACCGCCGCCTCCAGAAGGTCGTGGGCGCCGGGGGCCATCTTGCGGGCCTCGGCCCAGTCGTCTTCCTGTGGGGCCACCAGGTAGAGCCTGCGCAGGCCCATGTTCTTCATGGCCCGCGCAGCGGAGCCCACGTTTCCACAGCGCAGGGGCCTGACCAGAACCACGCGCACGCGGTCGCGAAAGCTCTCCACAGGGAGGCCGGCGGGGGCCATTGTGGTGCTCCTAGCCGACGAAGAACTTCCTGAACCAACCCGCGACCCGGCCCAGCAGAGGCTCCTGCTGGCTCTTGGCTGGGTGTGGGCTGGGGGCCTGGGCGGGCTCGGCCGGAGCCTGCTGGGCGGGGGGCTCGGCCGGGGCTTCGGCGACCTGGGGCTCGTCGGACTTCGGGCTGATGAGCTGGTCGAGGCTGGGGGTGATGGAGGGCAGGGAGTCGGCTTCAGCGTCTGTGCTGGCGGGGGCGGCAGGGGCGGGCCTGCTGGGGGCCTGGCCGGAGATCTGCTGTGCCAGCGAGGACTGGGGCATGCTCAGCCCTGGATCGGTGCTGGCGGAGGACGCGGTGTCCTTGCGGATCGGCCTGGGCGGAGCCATGGGCTTCTGCGTGGAGGGCCTGCGGCGCCTGCGCTGGCGGCGGTCTCTGCGGCGGCCCAGCTTGAGGGTGGAGGCGACGCTCTTGCCGGTGGACTTGTCGCGGGCGCTGAGGTTGAGGATACCCTCGGAGTCGATGTGGAAGGTGACCTCGATGTGCACCTTGCCGCGGGGAGCCGCGCGCAGGCCCGAGAAGACGAAGGTGCCCAGCAGCTCGTTGTCCGCGACCTTTCGGCTCTCGCCCTGGTAGATGCGCAGGAGGATGGACTTCTGGTTGTCCTTGCTGGTGGTGAGCGTGCGCGTCTTGTAGTCGGGCAGCGGCTGGTTCTTGGGGAACAGCACGTGCATGGTGCCATCGACCTTGTTGATGCCGATGGGCATGGGCAGCACGTCGAGCAGCGTGAGGTCGGTGCCGCGCTGCTCGGTCAGCGAGTGCGACATGATGGCGGCGCCGATGCCCACGGCTTCGTCGGGATGCACCGCCTTGCTGGGCGTCTTGCCGGTCATGATGGTGACCCTGCTCTGCACCAGCGGCATGCGGGACTGGCCTCCCACGAGGAGCACCTCGTCGATCTGTTCGATGGTGGTGCCCGCTTCGCGGAAGATGCGCTCGCAGGTGGTCAGGGTGCGGTCCACCAGGTCGCCCGTGAGCTCTTCTATCTTGGCTCGGGTGAGCACCTCGTCCACGTCGAGAGGGCCGTCGTCTCCCCGGGTGATGAAGGGGATGTGGACGCGGGTCTCGGTGGTGGCGGACAGCTCGATCTTGGCGGTCTCGGCGGCGTCGCGGATGCGCTGGATGGCGACGCGGTCCCAGGAGAGGTCGACGTTGTGCTTCTCGTGGAAACGCTCGAGCAGCCACTGCATGACGCGGCCGTCGAAGTCCACACCACCCAGGAAGGTGTCTCCGCCGGTGGCGATGACCTCGAAGATCTTGTCCTTGATGTCGATGACCGAGATGTCGAAGGTGCCGCCACCGAGGTCGTAGACCGCCACTCGCTGGTTGAGGGTGCGGCCCAGCCCGTAGGCCAGCGCTGCGGCGGTGGGCTCGTTCAGGATGCGCAGCACCTTGAGCCCGGCCAGCCTGCCCGCGGTGCGCACGGCCTGGCGTTGGCGATCGTTGAAGTAGGCGGGCACAGTGATCACGGCCTGGGAGGCTTCCTGGTTGAGCGCCCCCTCGGCGAAGTCCTTGATGCGCAGCAGGATGGCGGCGGAGACCTGCTCGAGGGTGAAGACCTGATCGTTGATCTTGATGAGGACCTCGGAGGACTCGCCCTCCATCAGCTCATAGGTGAAGACCTGGCGGATCTTCTCGATGGTCTTGGAGTGGAAGTTCCTGCCGATGAGGCGCTTGGCGCCCATGACCGTGTGCTGCGGGTTGAGCTGGGCCTGGCGCTTTGCCTCCTGGCCCACCAGCTCGCGCCCCTGATCGTCGATGGCGAACACCGACGGGATGGTGGTGGCGCCCGTGGGAGACGTGATGATGCGCGGGCGCCCACCTTCGATGATGGCGGCACAGGAGTTGGTGGTACCCAGGTCGATTCCGATGGCCTTGCCCATCAGCCTTCCTTGCAGCGGGTGCACAGCACTGCGGCACTTCTAACAAATACCGCCTTGTCACGTCAATGACGCCACCAGAGACGGCATGTGCGAGTGGACGGTCCCGGCACTGCTCAGGGCAGGATGGGCTGGACGCTCCTCGCGAGACAGCCGCGCGGCTGCGCCCCTGGTGGCGAAGGGGAGGTGCGGACGCCCTGCGCACGCGGTACGGCTGGTACTGCGGACTGCAAGAAAGGAGCTGCACCATGAGCAAACGCGACCAGCGAGCGGTGCACCGGCTGGCTCGGCGATTCAAGGCGGCCATCGACGAGCGCCTCGAAGTACAGCGGATCGCCGCCGAACAGGCACGCCTGGAGCAGGAGCGGCTCAGCCGCGCCCGCGAGGATCTGCTCGACACGCTGCAGGCCTTCGGTGAGGCGGTGGGCCACTTCGAGGTGGTGCGCGGCGACGGCCACCTGGAGCTGCGCTACGCCGGCAAGAGCCTGCGCTTCGAGACCGTCGGTGAGCGCGGCCGGCTCAAGATCAGCGGTGACGGCGTGGTGGGCAGCAACCGCCTGTTCCTCGAAGAGGCCATGGACAGCTGGGTGTGGAGCCGAGAAGACCGCTTCAACAGGGAGCACCGGGAGATCCTGTTTGGCCCCGGGCTCGAGAAGCTCATCTCGGCGGTCTTCGACGTGCAGGCACTGGGTGAGCATCAGCTGGCGCCGGCTCCGCCCGACGATCTGGCAGCCCCGGACGATGCGGAGGCCGAGCAGGCGGTGCCCTTCCCGAGCAAGAGCCTGTGAGGCAGGTCCCTATACCTGCACCATGATCTTGCCGTCCTCGCGGGTGCAGGAGCGCTGCAGGGCTTCCAGCGCCTCCGAGAAGGCGTAGCGGGCGGTGATCATGGGTGAGGCGTCCATGCGCCCGCGTTCCATCAGGCGGATGATGGACGGAAAGCAGCCGCCACCGGCGTGCCCACGGGCTCCGGTGATGGAGCAGGCGCCGCTCATCAGGGCATCGAGCAGCACGGGGGGGCGCTGGCCGGTGCGGCCCAGGTAGATCATCTGGCCCGCCGGTGCGAAGGCGCGCTCGATCTCCGGCATGGTGGCGTGGGCCGCGCCGGCGGCCTCCACCTGGACGTCCGCGCCCCAGCCGCGGGTGTGTTCGAGGATGACCTCAGCCGGTGAGCTGCCTCGAGAGGCCAGGTCGAGGGAGTTGAAGGCCAGGTCGGCGCCCAGCCGCTTGGCCAGCTCGCAGCGCTGCGGCGAGATGTCGAAGGCCAGGACGCTGGCGGCGCCGGCCACCCTGGCGAGCATCACCGCGCCCAGCCCGATGGGACCGCAGCCGTAGACCGCCACGTGTGCCCCGGGCCGGAGGCCTTCGCCGGCGACCCACAGGCCGTTGTAGGGGCAGGCGATGGGCTCGATCAGGGCCCCCACCTCGAGCCCGAGCTGCGCGTCGCCATAGCGCTCGGCCAGGCCGTCGATGTCGAAGCAGTGCTTCTCGTGAACCGCGACGTACTCGGCATAGGCGCCCGGACTCGAGAAGCCCACCATCTCCAGCTGGGGGCACTGGTTGGGCAGCCCGCGGCGGCAGGCCTCACAGACCCCGCAGTAGAGCATGCCCTCGCAGGCCACCAGCTGGCCCACGCGCAGGTTCTGGACCGCGGAGCCGAGCTCGACGACCTCGCCGGTGTACTCGTGACCCAGGATGACAGGCAGCGCCGTGGGGCCCGAGAACAGGATGTAGCCGTCGGGATCGGTCTCAAGGCAGTGCGTGTCGCTGCCGCAGACACCCACCGCGCGCACCTTTACCAGCACCTCGTGGGGGCCGATGCTGGGCATCGGCATGTCCTTGATGGCCAGTCGAGGGTGGCGCCAGACCTCGGAGGCGAGGTTGGCCTTGCCGGACTCCAGCTCTGTCTGGCTGGGCAGGTAGGGAGGACGGGGGTCCCAGTCGGCTTCGAGTACGAGTGCCTTCACGGCTCCCTCCTTGGCGGAGCGACCGCTCGCCTGGAGCGTGCGGCGGGGAGCATACGGCTAACCGCTTCACAGCTCGGTGGCGGCGTCAGCCCTCCAGGCGCGTGATGGTGACCTCTTTGATGACCCGTTCGCTGGCCTTGGACACGCTCAGACGCCAGCCGGACCAGGAGACGTGCTCCCCCGCGGCCGGGATGTGCCCCAGCCGGGCCAGGATGAAGCCGGCCAGGGTCTCGTAGTTGCCCTGGGGCAGCTCCAGGCCGACGAGCTCCTCCAGCTGCTCCAGCTCGGTGCGGCCGTCGGCGAGCCAGCTGCGGTCTTCCAGACGCCGCACGTTCACCGAGCTGCGGTCGAATTCGTCCTCGATCTCCCCCACGATCTCCTCCAGGATGTCTTCGGTGGTGATGATACCGGTGGCCCCGCCGTATTCATCCACCACCACGGCCAGCCGCTGCCGAGCGGTCTGCAGCTCGCTGAACAGATCCTGCAGGCTCTTGTTCTCGGGCACGTAGGGCACCCTGCGCTGCAGGTCGAGGATGGAAGCATCCAGCCGCTCCGCGAAGAGCAGATCGCGATGCACCACCATGCCGGTGATCTCATCGACTCGCTCCTTGAACACCGGCATGCGCGAGAAACCCGTGACCACCATTGCCTGTGCGGCTTCCTGCACCGTGGCGGTCTCTGGCAGGGCCTTGATCTCGATCAGCGGGACCATGGCTTCGTGCACGGTGATGTCGGAGAATTCGAGCACCCGCCGGATCATCTCGCGCTCGTCGTCATCGATGGTGCCCTGCTGCTCCGAGTCTACCAGCAGCCGGAGCTCCTCGCGGCTCACGCCCTGGTCGATGGTGCCCTCGGGGCTCGCGGTGGCGAGCAGCAGCAGCCGGTTGAGGGCAGCCACCACCCACAGCCCCGGGCTGAACAGGAAGGCAGCCCAGCCCAGGGGGCGGGCCACCAGGGGGGCCAGCGTGTCCGCATGGTGCTCGTAGGTGCTCTTGGGGACCATCTCGGCCAGGATCAGCACCAGGGGCGTGAGCAGCAGCGAGGCCACCAGCGCGGGATCGGCGCTGCCCAGCACGGCCGCCTGGTGCGTAGCGATGGTGGCCGCGGTGACCAGGCAGAGGTTGGTGCCGATGAGGCAGGTGCCCAGGGTGCGCTCGGGTCGCTCCAGCAGCTCGAGCACCCGCCGCGCACCCTGGTGGCCTCGCTCCGCGCGCGCCCGCAGCTTGAGCCGATCGGCGGAGACGATGGCCATCTCCGAGCCCGAGAAGAATCCCTGGAGGAGCACACAGGCCAGGATGGCTGCGATGGCGAGGCCCAGGCTCAGGGCGCACCTCCAGCGACGAGGGGGCTCATGAGGGCTCCTGCTGCTGGTCGCCCGTGGTCTCCTCGGGCTCTACGCTGCGCACGCGCACCTCTGTGATGCGGCGCGCCAGGACCGCGGCGACCTCGAAGGACAGGCCGTTCCAGCTGACCACCTGGCCCCTGCGGGGGAGGTCCCGGGTGAGGCTGAGCACGAAGCCGCCGACGGTGGAGTAGTCGCCCTCGGGGATGGGGCTGGCGCTGTGGTCGGCGAAGTCGTCGATGTCCATGCTGGCGTCCACCAGCAGCGCGCCGTCTGGCTCGCGCCTCAGCTCCACGGTGTGGGCATCGTCTTCATCCTGCAGCTCTCCCATGAGCTCGCCGAGCAGGTCGTCCATGGTGACCACGCCGGCGGTGGAGCCGTGCTCGTCCACCACCAGCGCCATGTGCACGCGCTGCGTGCGGAACTCCTCCAGCAGCTCATCGGCGCGCTTGAAGGTGGGCACGTAGCAGGGCGGGTGCAGCACCTGGCGGACCTGGCGCAGGTTGGGAGGTGGGCGACCGACGAAGCGCAGCAGGTCCTTGGCCATCAGGACGCCCACCACGTTGTCGCGATCGTGCAGGTAGACGGGGATGCGGCTCAGGCCCTCGGCTCGCACCGTGGCGAGGATCTCGGACCAGGAGGAGCGGAGATCGAGCATGACCAGGTCGGCGCGCGGCGTCATGATGCGCCCCACGGGGAGATCGTCCAGCTCGAAGACCGCGTGGATCATCTCCTGCTCGGCCGGCTGGATGGCACCCTGCTCGCGACCCATGTCCACCAGGCTGCGCAGCTCTTCTTCCCGCAGGCCCATGGAGCGCCCGCCCACTCGCACGCCGAACAGGCGGGTGATGGAGCCCGCCAGCAGGGTGACCAGCCAGCGCAGAGGACCCAGCACGGTGTAGATGGTGAAGAGGGGCCGGCACACCGCCAGGGCCCAGCGCCTGGTGAAGCGGATGGCCAGGCTCTTGGGCAGGACCTCGCCGAAGAGCACCAGCAAGGGCAGCACCAGGACCACGTTCAGCCAGGGGTGGCTGGGGGCGAGCGCCACCACCAGCGCCGCCGCCACCGACGACAGCGTGACGTTGACCAGCTCGTTGCCCATCAGGATCGTGGCCAGCAGGCGCTGTGGTCGATCCCGCAGCCGATCCAGCAGCCTGCCGGTGCTGCTCAGCTCTTTGAGCAGCTCCAGATCGTAGTTCTGCAGGCTGAAGATGGCGGTCTCGGAGCTGGAGAAGAAGGCGGACAGACCCAGCAGGCAGCCCAGCACGATCAGGGCGCCCAGCAGGGTCCCTGTGGGCGGCCCCGTGCCCAGCCCCGCCGCCGTGGAGGAGCCGGCGGCGATGGCCAGGGTCGCCAGCAGGAGCAGCCCGCGCGTCAAGCCGGCTCCCCGCAGGAGCCGCAGGGCGACCCTCGCTCCCCGGGCTCGGGGTCAATGCCGTGTGCTTCTCGCTGTCTCCGCATCAGCCTCGCCTGGGCTCCAGTCTACGTCGCCGGGCCCATATCGCCAAGGACGCGGTCACTGAGCGTGGGCGTCGTCGAGCGGCTCGGCGCCCTCTTCCGGCTCGGGCTCCCACAGGCCGATGGTCTCCTCGAACACCGTCAGCACAAGCAGCTCCCGCTGCACCTCGCCCTGCTCGTCGAAGGACCGGCCGCAGGAGACGGTGTCGGGGAGCTCCACGGCGGCGAGCGCGTCGCGGGCCTGCTCGCGGTGGCCAGGGGAGTCCACGACGGTGGCGGCGACCATGCGTGCGGCGTCGTAGGCCATGGCGTCGACCACGCCCGGGTCCCGATCGAATTCCTGCTGGAAGGCGCCGGCGAAGGACTCCACCTGGATGGAGGGGTCGTCCAGGTCGAAGGCGTCTACCAGGATGCCGTCGCGCACGTACTTGCCACCGTCGACGGCGAGCTGGTCGTGGTGCCAGCCGTTGAGGCCCAGCATGACCAGCGGTACGTCGTCGCGCTTGGGCTTGAAGGCCCCGATGGCGAATTCCTCGTAGGCCAGGGCGGACACCACCAGTGGCACGCGCTGGTGGGCATCGGGGATGAAGATGGCCTGGTACTCCACCCGCGGGGGCAGCACGACCTTGTCGGGGTCCATGCCTCGTTCTTCGGCGTCTTCCTTGAGCTTGTGGAATTCCCAGGCCCGGGCCTTGTAGTCCTTGTCCGCCAGCTCGGCGGCCGGGCCGCGGAAGTCACCCGCGGCCGGGTCGTAGTAGACGGTCTTGAGCACGGAGCCGCCCCGCTGGGCGGCCGCTGCGGTGAAGGCCTCGGCGGCGACATGGCCGTACGATGTGTCGGGGGCCAGCACGGCGAAGCGCACCAGATCCATGGTGCCCATGACGTGCTCCATGAGCGCCTCCACCTGCTGGGCGGGGGTGAGAAACCCGCGAAACACGAAGGGGCGGTCGGTGGTGATGTCCTCTGCCTGGGACAGGGTGACCAACGGTACATGGAGGGCCTGCGCGGTCTCGGCGGCCACGGAGGCGCTCTCCTTGAGCAGGGGGCCCATGACCACCGCGGCGCCGCGTTCCAGCACGAGCTCTTCCAGCAGCTCCACGCTGCGCTCGGGTTCGCCCTGGGTGTCGACGAAGACCAGGCGCATGGGGGATCCGGCGTGGCGGTTGGCCATCTCGATGACCCGCTGCAGGCGCTGGCCGGGTGGCGCGTAGGTGCCGGACAGGGGCAACAGGACACCCACCAGGCGCTCATCGTAGGGGTCGCCCCGCTCGGCGCGCTGGATGAGGTACTCCGCTTCGCGCACGGCCGGGGACTCGGGGAAGGTGGCCAGGAAGCTTTCGGCCGCGCGCCGTGCACCGTCGGCGTCGCCCTCGGCCATGGCCTGGTGGGCGCGCTCGAGCGACTGGGAGGCGAGCTGATCGGGATCCACCCCGTGGTCCGGTTCCATGGCGGCCATGGCGGGGTTGGCGATGCGCGCCAGGCTCTTGCTCAGGCGGGCCTGCACCAGCGGATCTCCGGACTCTTCTGCGTAGGCGTTGGCCTTGGCCACGTGGGAGCGCTGCTGCTTGGGCCGATCGCCCTCTGCGGTGGTGGCCAGGGCCAGCAGGCGGTATCGGTCGGCATCGAGGCTCGCCGGCGCCCCCTCGGCGGTGAGGAGGCCCATGGTGGCCAGCTGGTTCCCCGAGGGATGCTCGCCGGCATCGACCATGGTGATGCCCAGCACCGCGGCGTCGTGCAGAGGGTGGTCCGGGTAGCCGCTGCGCAGCTGCTCGAAGTGCTCCCGAGCGCCCTTGAGATCGTTGATCAGCCTGCGCTGCTCACCGGCGTTGAGGATCACCCAGGGCGCCAGCTCGGGCTTGGGATCGCCCTCCAGGTAGTCCTCGAGCAGGGCGAGGCCCTCGAGCCGCTCCTGCCGAGCCAGCTCGCGCGACTGCAGGACGATCATGGGTTCCTGCAGATCCTTGGCCCGCCGCGCTGCATCGGCCGGAGGGGCTGTCGCCAGCAGCATCAACGCCAGGAGGGCGCCGATGATGGAGCTGGTCGGGATGAACCGCGGGGGCCTGGGATTCCGGCGTGGTGAAGACATGGGCCTGGTGGGGGAGGGGGGATTCGGGAGCAGGGCCGAGGAGGGGAGGGCCGCGACCTGGGGCTCCTATCGCCGTTGCTGGCGGTTGTGCTCGAAAGCCTGCCGTAGAGGGCTCTGATCGGGTTCGAGGCTGCGGGAGAGGCGCCGGAGCTGGTCCCGCTGCCTGTCGTTGAGGTCCACGGGGATCTCCACCACCACCCGCAGGTGAAGATCTCCGCGCCGACCCCCACCCAGCGGAGGCAGACCGCGGCGCGCCAACCTGAGCACCTTGCCGCCCTGGGTGCCGGGGGCGATGCGGATGGTGGTCTCGCTGTCGAGCAGAGGGATGTCGATGTCGGCCCCCAGCGCGGCCTCGGAGAAGCTGACCGGGAGATCGCAGAAGAGATCGGTGCCGCGGCGGCGGAACAGGGCGTGCTCCTGGACGGCGACGATGACGTAGAGATCCCCGGCGGCGCCTTCCCCGGGGGGCACGTGTCCCTTGCCGGCGAGCTTGAGCTTCTGTCCGTTGCCGCTGCCCGCCGGGATCCGTACCCGCAGACGGTCCTGGCTGCCGTGCCGGCCCTGGCCACCGCAGAACTCGCAGTGCCGGGTGGTGATGAAGCCGCGCCCGTCGCAGCGCGGGCAGTCGCTGCGGAAGATGCGGCGCGTGGGGGAGCGGCCGGAACCGGAGCAGTGCCCGCACTCCTTGCGTCCCCCCTCGGGATCGGCGCCGGTGCCGGCGCAGGGCTTGCACCTCACCTGGCGCGCGACCTCCAGCACCCGCTCGGCGCCCGTCAGCACCTCCTCGAGGGTGATCTCCAGGCTCGCGCGGAGGTCCGCTCCCCCGGAACGGGAGGGCTTGCGCCGGAAGAGGCCACCGAGGGTGCGGCCGATGAGCTCGCTCAGCTCCTCGGGCGTGGGCGGGCGCCCATCGCGCCGGTAGAGGGGCCCGAGGCGATCGTAGCGCCGCCGCAGGTCGGGATCGGAGAGGGTCTCGTAGGCTTCCACAGCCTCTTTGAAACGCCGCTCGGCGTCCAGATCGTCCGGGCTGCGGTCGGGGTGGTAGCGTAGAGCCAGGCCGCGGAAGGCCCGCTTGATGTCGTCGGGCGAGGCGTCCCTTCGAACGCCCAGGACCTCGTAGTAGTCTCGCCTTGCCACCACAGCTCCTGGGCTCCTGGCGCCGCCCAGGGCCCGGGTGGAGCGGGGTGGGCGCGCCGGGCGGCTAGATGTCGTCGTCGTCGTCGTCGTCGTCGAGGAGATCGTCGTCGTCGTCGAGGAAGTCGTCGTCTTCGTCCACGAACTCGTCGTCGTCCTCGAGCCACTCGTCGTCGGCGGAGGACTGGGCTTCGGTCTGGGCCGAGGAGTAGATGCAGTGGGCCAGCAGCTGGGCGGCCTTCGAGAGCTCATCGTGCAGACGCTGGAGGTCGAGCAGCGGGGCCTTGTCGATGCTCGACTCGGCGTCGCGGATGGCCTGCTGGATCTCGTTGATGTCTTCGTCGTCCAGCAGATCTCCGTATTCGTCCAGCGACCTGCGAGTGGTGTAGATGAGGCCGTCCAGGCGGTTTCGGGCTTCGACGGTGTCGCGCCGGATCTGGTCCTCGGCCCGGTAGCGCTCGGCCTGTCCCACCATGGCCTCGATCTCGGTGTCGGACAGACCCGAGTCGGAGACGATGCGCATGCTCTGCTTCTTGCCGGTGCCCAGGTCCTTGGCGGACACGTTCATGATGCCGTTGGCGTCGATCTCGAAGGTGACCTGGATCTCAGGGAGCCCACGCGGCGCGGGGGGGAGCCCGTGCAGCTCGAGCCGCCCGAGAGACTTGTTGTCGTCCGACATCTGCCGTTCACCCTGCAGCACGTGCACGCGGACCATGTCCTGGTTGTCCTGGGCCGTGGTGAACACCTTGGACTTGCGGCAGGGGATGGTGGTGTTGCGGGGAATGATGGGCTCGCTGGTGCCACCGGCGGTCTCGATGCCCAGCGACAGCGGGGTGACGTCCAACAGCAGGATGTCGCGCACCTCGCCCTTGAGCACGGAGCCCTGCAGGGCGGCGCCCATGGCCACCACCTCGTCGGGGTTGACGCTGTTGTCGGGTTCCTGCTTGAAGATCGTGGCCACCTTGCGCCGCACGGCGGGCATGCGGGTCATGCCACCCACGAGCAACACCGCGTCGAGGTCGGTGATGCGCAGGTTGGCGTCGGCCACGGCCGAAGTGCACGGATCGTCGAGCCGGTCGATGAGGTCGGCGGTGAGCTTCTCGAAGGTGGAGCGGGTGATGCTGGTGGTGAGGTGCAGCGGGCCTTCATCGGTGGCGGTGATGAAGGGCAGGGAGATCTCGGTCTCGGTGTCGCCAGACAGCTCACACTTGGCCTTCTCCGCGCCTTCCTTGAGGCGCTGGATGGCCACGGGATCGTCCTGCAGATCGATGCCCGTCTGATCCTGGAACTCGTCGAGCAGGTGCTCCACGAGCCTGTTGTCGAAGTCTTCGCCGCCCAGGAAGGTGTCGCCGTTGGTGGAGCGCACCTCGA
>CAZCFB010000079.1:0-22201 GCA_964497805.1 uncultured Kofleriaceae bacterium | reverse complement strand
GCCGGCGCGAGGGTGAGGAGGCGCCGTGCCACCGCGCCGATCTCCCGGCGTGGGCAGGTGGGGGTATCCGGGTCCACCTCCTCATCGGTGATCACCAGGCTGATGTCGTCCCGTGCCGCGGCCATGGGGCGCTCTGCGTCCGGGGTTCCGCGAAAGACCTCCACCTTGATCACGCCCTCGGCCCCGTGGTCTCCCTCCACCAGCAATAGGTCGCATCCTTCATAGAGCGGCTCAACAGTCCGGTAAGGATCCTCGACGCCGGGGGCAAAGACCGCGACGCCACCCGTGGTGATGAACGCGGCCGGGCAGCCGCCAGCCGCCCGGTGCCGCCACGAGTCCTTGCCCTCCAGGTCCAGGGGGTGGTCATGCCCGGAGTGCTTGATGGTGCCCACCCGGACACCCCGCCGGACCATGTGCTCCACCAGGTCCTCCATCAGGGTGGTCTTGCCCTGGTTCTGCCAGCCGACGATATGCACCCGCGGAGGGCTCATGCGCCGGTGGCCTCCGCGCCGCACTCCTGGGGTACGCCGCTGGCCACTTCGATGGCGTGGGGCAGGGCGGGGAGGATGGCATCGAGCTGTTCCTGCACCGCCTTGGGGCTGCCCGAGAGGTTGATGATGAGGCTCTGGCCCCGCATGGCGCACACCCCCCGGGAGAGCATGGCCCGCGGCGTCTTGGCCAGGCCCGCGGTGCGCATGGCCTCGGACAGGCCCGGCACCTCCCGGTCCGCCACGTCCAGGGTCGCCTCGGGGGTGACATCCCGGGGCGCGAGGCCCGTGCCACCCGTTGTTACCACCAGGTCGCACACATCCTCGTCGCACAGCCGCTGAAGCTCCGCCCCGATGGTGTCCCGGTCGTCCGGGAGCAAGGTGCGCGTCACGAGCTCGGCCTCCAGGGGCCGCTGGAGCAGGGTCAGCGCCAGCTCGCCCCCGGTGTCCTTGCGCTGGCCCGCGGCGCCCTTGTCGCTCAGGGTGATCACCGCCAGGCGGATCCGGTTGTACGCCGGATCAAGCACAACCGGGTCACCCGGTGTGGCCACCCCCCCCTTTCGTACCCGGGCGAAGAGGCCCAGGCGAGGCATGATGCAGTCGCCGGCCTGATGGTAGATGGCGCAGCGTGTGTGGCACTCCTTGCCCCGCTGGGTGATCTGGACCACCGCCTCCGGGCCCACACGCAGCCGCGTCCCCAGGGGCAGCCCCTCCAGGTTCAGGCCGTCGATCACCAGGTTCTCTCCGAAGGCGCCGGCGGCCAGGGTCAGGCCCTTGGCCCGCATCTGATCCACATCGGCGTCGTCCAGCAGGCTCACCTGACGGTGCCAGGTGCCGGCGTGGGCGTCGCCCGCCAGGCCGTGCCCCGCCACCAGGGTTCCCCGCTCCACCTCGATCTTCTGCTGCCCCTTCTTTTTGCTCAGGCAGACTGCTGCCAGGGTCCCGGACGGCGCGTTGGTCTCGCTCTCGTTCTCACTCATGATTGCTCCCTCACCCACCTCGTTCATGCCCCACCGTGGAATTGAAAGGCGACCTGGTCGCCGGTGAGCAGCTGGTGCTCCCCGGGATCCAGCCGGATATAGCCGTTGGCCAGCTGCTTGAAGCACAGGTTCGCCGAGCCTCCCGCCGGCAGCGGCTGCACCTCCAGCCCGTCGTCGTGGAAGCGCCCGGTCGCAAGGAGGAAGAGCGTGCGGCTGGTCCTGACGGCCAGGGGACGGATCAGCGACCCTCTGTGCACGGCCAGGCGCGCGGGTCGCCCCGCCATCTTCTGCGCGGCTGGCAGCACGTAGCGCTCGAAGCAGAGGTGGCTCGCCAGGGGATTGCCCGGCAAGCCGAAGTAGAGCCGGTTGCCCTTGCGGCCGAACAGCAGCGGCTTGCCCGGCTTCTGGGTCACCTTGTGAAACAGCAGCGATACGCCGTGGGCTCGCAGGGCGTCGGGCACCAGGTCGTAGCGGCCCATGGAGACGCCGCCCGTGAGGATCACGATGTCCGCGCGGTCCGCCGACTGCAGCGTCTCGGCAAGGCTGTCGGGGGTGTCCGCTGCGTTGCTGGTCATGACCGGCATGTAGCCGGCGGCGCGCGCCTGGGACACCAGCATGGGGCCGTTGGAGTCGCGGATCTGGTAAGCGCCGGGCTCATCCTCTGGCCGGCACAGCTCGCTTCCGGTGGAGATGATGGCCAGGGTGGGGGGGCGGTACACCTTCACCCTGAACTTGCCCACCGAGGCCAGCATCGCCGCAGTGAGCGGGGTGATGACTTGCCCCTCCTCGAGCACAGTCGATCCCGCGGGGCATTCGCAACCCCGGGGGGCGATGTGCTTGCCCAGCTGCAACGTCTCCGGCAGCAGGACCCTGTCCTCGATGACCGTGGCGTCCTCCACCGGGACCACGACCTGGGCCCCCGGGGGGCACGGCGCGCCGGTCATGACATGAACGCAGCGGCCCACCAGGACCTCGGTGTCGGGCGCCTGGCCAGCGGCCACTTCGCCCACCAGCTCCGCCTCCCTGCCCGCGTCGGCCAGCCGCGCGGCGAAGCCGTCCATCATGGCCCGGGCGAAGGGTGGCGCGTCGCGATCCGCGCGCACGCTCTCCGAGAGGATCATGCCGCCAGCAGCGCTGGACAGCGCCTGGATGGCGTCACGCCGGACCGCGCTGGCTCGCACCATGTCCAGGGCGCGGTCGGGGGAGATCATCTTGAGCATCGGCCCCTCCTTGTGGTGAGCGGCATCATGTGAGCCCCTGGGCGATGTACTTGGCCGCCAGGCCGCAGGCGGTCAGGGCGAGGAGCCCCTCGATGGCGCGCGCGGGCAAAAAACGCTGGAGCCTGGCGCCCAGGTACATGCCGGCCAGGCCGCCGGCGCCCATGGCCAGGCCCAGGGACCAGTTTGGCGCCGCCGGTGGGCCGCCCAGGTGGGGCGCCACGAGCGAGAAGAAGGCCAGGCCGGTGGCGGAGGTGATCAGCGTGCCGCACAGGGTCGCGCCGGCCGTGGTGTGCACCGGCAGCCGGAAGACCGAGACCAGGATGGGCGACAGCAGCGAGCCGCCGCCCACGCCGTAGGTTCCGCCCACGACCCCCACCAGCAGGGCGACGCCGCCGAGCACCGGCGCGGTCACCCGGTGGACCTGGCCCGCGAACCGGTAAGCCACGGCGCCGCCGCGCAGGGCCACGGCGGAGACCGTCATGCTCCCCGGGGCGCGCCCGGCCACGGCCGCCATGTGGGGCGAGGCCGCCTTGATCCCCAGCCTGACCCCGATGAAGAGCAGGACACAGCCGGCGAAGATTTTGAACCGCGCCGGGTCGGGCAGCAGGAACAGGCGCGCGGCCGATCCGGCCAGGACGCCGGGCACGGTGCCCGCCACGAGGCACAGGGCCAGGGGCCAGACCATGCGCCCCTCCCGCACGAACCGCCACACACCGGCCGGCACCGCCACCATGTTGAACAGGTGGTTTGTGGCGGTGACGCCCGGGCCGGAGAGCCCGAGCACGCTGAGCTGGAACGGGAGCAGCAGGAACGCGCCGGAGACGCCGGCCGTGGAGCAGAGCAAGGCGATGACCAGTGCAGCCACGGGCGGGAGCAGCGGGTTGACCGGGAGTCCTTGCATGGCTCACCCCCCGATGGCGACCATGCGGCGGTCCGGCCAGGCGGTGGCCACGCGGCGGGTCCCCCGGCCCAGGCCAGCCAGCAGGCCCGCCACCTGCTCCGCGTCAGCCCCGGTGAGATCGTATGAATCCGTGCTCCGCAGGCACGGGGTGAGGCGCCCTCTCGAGTCGAGCCTCAGCCGGTTGCATGAACTGCAGAACGGGTGTGACACAGGGGAGATGAAGCCCACCTGCACCTGGCGCCCCCTCACCATGAGCAGGTGCCTCTGGGCCGTGCCGGAGCTGGGGAGCGGGCCGACATAGGTGGACGACCGCCTGAGCAGGTCCAGCGCGTCGGCGGCGGAGAAGTGCTCCTCCTCGTACAGGCTCGCGGCGCACCCCACGGGCATGAGCTCGATGAAGCGGATCTCCGCCCCCTGGTGGCTCGCGAACCGCACCAGGTCTGGCAGCTCGTCTCCGTTGACGCTGCGCTGCAGCACCGCGTTGATCTTGAGGTGCTTGAAGCCGCTGTCCCGGGACGCGGCGATGCCACGGATCACCGGCTCCAGCGGGGCCCCGGTGAGGCGCTTGAAGCGCGCGCGGTCCAGGGTGTCCAGGCTGATGTTGAGCCTGCTGACGCCAGCGGCGCGCAGGGGCTCGGCCAGGCGGGCCAGGGATGTGCCGTTGGTGGTGACGGCCAGAGTCGCCCGGGGGACAGCCTCACGGAGCAGCTCCACCAGGCCCATCAGGTCAGGCCGCATCAGGGGTTCGCCGCCGGTGAGCCTTATCTTGCCCAGGGGGCGCGCCCGGTGGATCCGGGCCACGATGTCCACCAGGTCGGCGTTGCTCAGAGGGGGAGCGGCCTGTTCAGAAGAGGCGCCGGTGGGGGCGCAGTACCGGCAGCGCAGGTTGCACCGATCGGTGACCGAGAGCCGCAGGTAAGCGGGGCGAGAAGTAGCAGTGCTGTTGGTTCTGTCCAATGCGGGACTCCTTTCCAAGCACGGGAGGCGCGCTGGTTTCCCCGCGCACCCTCTCGGTCGCGGTGCCGTGTCCCATCAGTGAGGTTTAGGCGCCGTGACTCGGAGTCATTCGCCGTCTGTTTATACAAGAGCCATGCCGTGTTGGTCGGCCAGGGGCGGGGATCCCCCTTCAAGGTTCAGAACCGTGCCGCACAAGGGAAGAGGCGCCAGAGCAGAGCAGGGCGGATGTTCCCAAACGGTAACGTTTCAACAGCCGACCATTTGAATCGCGTTACCCTGGCGTCCCTGCATTATTTCCTACAGGAAAATTACACCTGCGCTCGACCTTCCGCCGGACCAGGGTGGCGTTGAATATCCCCCGCAAAGCCCGCTCAAACAGGCCCTCAGAGGCATCCTCCGCGTGTGGCACCGCAATTGCTAGAACCATGGTCCGAAAGAGCATCGACGCGCCTCGGAAAATGTCCGGGGCATTGTTTTATTGACTCCGGCCAAGGCAGGCCAGGGAGGTGCCAATGGGCGACTATGATCGAAGAGGATTCCTAAAAATTACCGGGGCGGGCCTGGGAGGCTTGCTGGTGATGGAGACCCTGGGCTGTTCGGACGACACCGAGCCGAGCACGCAGGATAGCGGCGGGGGGCAGAAGGATGGCGGGGTCGATGGATCCTCTCCCGATACGGGTGGAAAGGACCTGGCCGGCAAGGACAAGGCCCTGGCCGACGGCCCCATGGCGGATGGTTGGACCACGCCTGATGACGTCTTCAAGACCTGGCCCACGGCCTTCACCACTGCCACCATCCCCACCACCTGCTGGATCGGCAAGCAGGACTGCGGCATGCTGGCCACGGTCCTGACCCAGACCATCAAGGGCAAGAAGGTTTCGCGCATCGCGGCCCTCAACGGCAACCCGGCCCACCCGCGCAACAACGGCACGCTCTGCCCCAAGGGGCAGGCCCAGCTCCAGGCCGTCTACGACTTCAACCGGATCAAGTGGCCCCTGCAGCGGACCAACGCCAAGGGGCAGCCTGGCAAATTCAAGAAGGTGACCTGGGCCGTGGCCCTGGCCGCTCTGCAGGCCCAGATGGCCAGCGCCAAGACGAAGAAGAAGAAGATCCTGTGGCAGAAGGGCCGCAGCAAGGCCAAGAACTTCTACGACAAGGCCTTCGTGGACGCCATGAACGCTGCCGGCTACTCCACCAAGAAGATCGGCCACGGCACCTACTGCTCCGACTCCGGCTACCGCGCCGCGGAGTACACCCTGGGCTACCACGGAGTCATCAGCCCGGATATCGCCCACACCCAGTACATCCTGTCCTGGGGCTGGGGCATGACCACCTCGGGCGGCAACAAGTTCTGCTGGCTGACCTGGCCCCAGAAGTGGGTCAAGGCCAAGGCCCGCACCACCAACCCGCTCAAGAAGATGGTGGCCCTGGATCCCAACCGCCGCGGAACCGGCCCCCACGCTGACGAGTGGTACGCCAACCGCCCCGGCAGCGACGTGGCCTTCTTCCTCGGCCTGGCCAACCACCTCCTCTACAACACCGCGTCCGGCTTCAGCAACGGCCTCATCGACGAGACCTACCTGTCGAAGCACAGCAACGCGCCGTTCCTGATTGGCGACGACGGTAAGATCCTGATGGTCAGCGGCAAGGAGCAGGTCTGGGACAAGACCACAAGCAGCGCCAAGGCCCACGACGCCACTGGCGTGGTCCCGGTGCTGCTGCCCGGCGCCAAGACCATCGGCGGCAAGACCTACAAGACCGCCCTGGAGCGCTTCAAGGCGCACGTCAAGACCAACACCCCGTCCTGGGCCGACACCAAGTGCGGCATCCCGGCCGGCACCGTGAAGAAGATTGCCGCCGAGATGTTCACCGCGGCCAAGATCGGCACCTTTATCACCATCGACGGCAAGAAGCTGCCCTACCGGCCAGTTTCCATGATGGCTTACCATGTCTCCCAGCAGGAGACCGGGTTCCAGGCCATCCGCGCCGCCATCATGGTCTACCAGCTGCTGGGCGCCATCGACGTGCCGGGCGGCATCCAGGTGGACTTCGGTCCCAAGGAGCTCTACAAGAACTGGGCGGGGCTCAACGGTATTACTCCCGCCACCAGCAAGCTCGACTTCACGCTGGCCAAGAGCAAGTTCTTCCCCATCAACTCGGGCTGCCCCTCCTTCTTCCACAAGGTGCAGCTCAACCCGTCCAAGTACGATGTGGACACCGCTTCAATCCCCACCATGGCCATCCTGCACATGTGCGATCCCACGGTGGCCTTCACCGACTCCAAGGTGATCCAGGCCGGCTACAAGAAGTTTGAGTATGTGGCCGCCATCCAGCCCTGGCTCAGCGAGACGGCCGACTTCTACGCCGACCTGATCCTGCCTGCCGCCACCATGGAGAAGTACGAGGGCCCCATGAGCTGCTCCACTCCGGACGAGAGCGCCACGGCGCTGCGCGTGCCGCCGGTGGATCCCCTCTGGGATAGCAAGGGTGAGATCGACATCTACCTGGACATCGCCGAAAAGGGTGGCTTCCTGGCCGGGTACATCGCCCAGGTCAACAAGCGGCTCAAGCTGGTGAAGAACGCCCTCTCAACCACCAAGAAGCCCACGTCCAAGCAGATCTTCGACGCGTGGGCCCTGGAGAACAGCTACACGGGCGGCATCAAGTACTTCGAGACCTACAGCGCCAGCGGCACCAAGGGCGTCAGCACGGTCTCCACCCGCACCGCCGCCTCGAAGTACTCCGGCGCGCAGAACTACCACGGCGCCCGGCACCGCTTCTACGGCGAGTCGCTGCTGACCTATCAGAACGCGATGAAGAAGGCCGGCGTGAGCGCGGTCTACTACCAGGACTACACGGCGTTCCCCACCTGGCGGCCGCCCACCATGTGGGGCTCCACCAGCAAGGGGTACAACCTGCACCTGCTGAGCCACAAGAAGGTGGAGTTCAAGCAGAGCCGCGCCTCCTTCGTGCCGGTGCTGGCCGAGATCGCGCCCAAGCAGCAGCTGCTGATGAACCCCACCACGGCCACCACGCTGGGGCTCAAGGAGGGCACGTCGGTGTGGGTCGAGTCTCACCACGCGCTGACCAACGAGACGCGCAAGATCAAGACCGAGGTGACGCTCTTCGACGGCATCCGCCCCGATACGGTCTCCCTGTCCCACCACTACGGCCTGACCAGCCATCCCTCGGCCACCGGCCAGGGGCCGTCCCCCAACAACCTGTTCTACGGGGACGAGGGATACATCCAGTGCACCAATGACGCTTCGTTCCAGGTCATGGTCAAGGTAACCAAGGTTTAAAGGAGGCATCCGATGGCAAAATATGGAATGGCAATCGATCTCGCCAAGTGCATGGGGTGCCGTAGCTGCATGCTGGCGTGCAAGATGGAGAACGGCACCCCGGAGAACCACTTCTTCATGTACACCTTCCGGTTCACCGAGGGGACTTACCCCAGCACCAAGGTGCGCTTCCTGCCGCGGCCCTGCATGCACTGCGAGGTCCCGGCCTGCGTGACCGCGTGCAAGAAGGACGCCCGCATCAAGTGGAAGGACGGGCGGGTGATGACCGACGTGGACAAGTGCACCGGGGACCGCGCCTGTGAGAAGGCCTGCCCCTACGGCGTGAACTACTTCAACATCGACGACCCGGCCAAGAGCCAGTACCTGGACTGGAGCAGCACCAACGCCACCCTGAGTGGCATGCTCCCCTACTGGCACCCGAACCTGGTCAAGAAGTACACCTGGGCCGCCGACCCGAAGACGAAGGATCGTAGGGTAGGAGGCGCCGGGTACCGCAAGAACACCGTGGGCAAGTGCACCTTCTGCGTCCACAGGATCGAGAACGGCGTCAAGAAGACCGCCTGCCAGGAGACCTGCCCGGCCAACGCCATCTTCTTCGGCGACCTGAGCAGCTCCAGCAGCGACGTGAGCAAGGCCATCGCGGCGGCCAAGAGCAAGTTCCAGCTCAAGACGAGCGCGGGCACCAAGCCGAACGTGTACTACCTCAACGGCACCGCGCCGTCCGCAACGGCCAAGCTCATCGAGATCGCCCCGGTCAAGAAGGGGATCCAGTCCAAGGGCGAGACCAAGTACGGAGGAGGGACGATTCCGTGGAAGTAAAACAGCCGGACGCCGATGGCGTTCTGCTGAGGCAGGCGCTGTACAGGTTCTGCGCCGGGGCGCTTCTCTACCCGGAGCCTGAGCGGATGGAAACGCTCAAGGCGGGTGGGGAGTGGCTCGCCGAGAACCTGGACGGCGCCTGGCCGAACCCGGAGCTGCGGGAACGGCTGCAGGCGATCATTGGTTGGGTTCAAGGGCTCAACGGCGACCTCACAAAGGTGGAGGGGGATTGGGTCAGTCTCTTCGGCGTCAGCCGGACCAGCTTCTGCTACCCCTACGAGGGCGCCATGGTGGAGCCAACGTTGGTTGGGGTGTTGCAGGCCGGGCTTCAGCAGGAGTACGCCGAGGCCGGGCTCACCGCGCTGCCCGAGGAGACGCCGGATCATATCTCGGTTCAGCTGGAGTTCATGTCTTTCCTCTGCGGGCTGGAAGGTGAGGCGATACGGCGGGGCAGAGAGGATGTACGAAAGATGCTCGTCCAGCGGCAGAACCGCTTCCTGGAGGAGCACCTGTGCAAGTGGCTCCCTGACTTCACGGAGCGGGTGGAGAAGGCGGAGGGTCAGATCTTCGCCGAGATCTGCGCGGCTGTGAACCAGATGACCGAGAGCGAGCGCGATCGCACCGGCCAAAAGCCTGGCTGAGCACTGGCTCCACGCCAACGCCAGGGAGGTGAATACAGATGTTCGGACTTGGAACAACGGAGCTGCTGATCATTTTCGGCATCCTGATCTTGCTATTCGGATCAAGCCGGCTTCCCAAGCTGGCCAAGTCAGCAGGCGAGGCGGTGCGGGCCCTCCGGCAGAGCACCAGCTCGGTGGAGGTTGAGGAAGAGCTGCCAACCCCATCGAGGGAGTGACCCGCCCGCCGGAGCCTGTCCGTGGGCCGAAGGTGGCGCACGCCCGACTCGTGGCAGATAATAAAGTAGGCTCGTGACAGAATTGAATCGGGCGAGGGGTATGCCCATGCGCATCCTGCTGGTTGAAGACGACAAGCTCGTTCGGATCCCGCTCCGGGACGCGCTCACCGACGCGGGCCACGAGGTCACCGAGGCCGTGGATGGCCACGCCGCCCTGTCCGCCATCGCCGGGGACCCCTTCGAACTGCTGCTCTCTGACATCCGCCTCCCGGGCGCCAACGGCCTGGAGATTTTCGAGCGCCTGCAAGCAGAGCAGCCGAGCTGCCTGGCCATCTTGATGACCGGCTACGGCCGGGTGGAGGACGCGGTAAAGGTCATCCAGGACGGCGCCAGCGACTACATCTCGAAGCCCTTTGACACCGGCGAGCTGCTGCTGCGGATCCAGCGCCTGCAGCAGGAGGCGATGTTCCGTCTGGCCCTGGCCGGAGGGGACCACGAGGTGTGCGAGGAGCAGGAGCGGCCAAGCACCAGGATGGTGGGGGATAGCCCGGTCATGCAGCAGGTGCGGGAGCGCATCGAGGCCGCTGCCAGCGCCGGGGTCTCCGTCCTGATCAGCGGCGAAACCGGGACGGGCAAGGAGCTGTGCGTGCAGCTGCTGCACTGCCGGCGGGGCCGCAAGGGGCCGCTGGTCAGCGTCAACTGCGCGGCCATCCCGGGGGAGCTGTTCGAGGCCGAGATGTTCGGCCACGAGCGGGGGGCGTTCACGGGGGCAGACCGCAAGCGCGAGGGCAAGTTCAAGGCAGCCGACCGGGGGACCCTCTTCCTGGACGAGGTGGGAGAGCTGCCCATCCAGCACCAGGCCAAGCTGCTGCGGGCCATCGAGTCGGGCAGCTTCGAGCCGGTGGGCAGCAACACCACCGTGGCCTCGGATGTATGGGTGGTGGGCGCGACCAACCGCGACCTCAAGGCCCGGGTGGACGCCGGCAAGTTCCGGCAGGACCTGTACTACCGGCTCAACGTCATCGAGATCCGGGTGCCGCCGCTGCGGGAACGCCGCTCCGACATCCCGCTGTTGGTGAGCGACTTCTTGCGGAGGGCGGCCATTCGGCAGGGGAGCGAGATGCCCGAGCTGTCGCCCAGCGCCATCTCCGCGCTGATGACCAACTCATACCCTGGCAACGTGCGCGAGCTGCTCCACGCCCTGGAACACGGGCTGGCCCTGGCCCGGGGGGGCGCCATCCTGGTGGATCACCTGCCAGGGGCCTTCCGTGGGCCCAGCGAGGCGCGGGTCAGCCCGGACGAGGAGGGCCAACTCCCCCTGAGCAGGGCGATCAAGCAGTTCGAGCTGGGTTACATTCGTCGCGTCCTGGAGCAGACCGAGGGCAAGAAGTCAGAGGCGGCCAGGCTGCTGGGGATCTCTCGCAAGAGCCTGTGGCAGAAGCTCAAGCAGGAGTGATCATGCCCCGATCTGGTCCCGCCTGACCGGCAACCAGAAGGTGGCGATGGTCCCGCCCGCGGGGGGGAACTCGAAGGTGAGTTCGCCGCCGTGGGCCTCGGCGATGCCGCGTGTGACGGACAGCCCCAGGCCTGTCCCCTCGCCCTCGGGCTTGGTGGTGAAGAAGGGATCAACCACCTTCTCCCGCAACGCCCTGGGGATCCCGGGGCCCAGGTCCCGCACATGGATCCCGACCTTCCCGTCGTGTCGGCTGGCCCCCAGGCGCAGGACCCCTCCCCTGGGCGTGACATGGATCCCGTTGAGCAGCAGGTTGAGCAGCGCCTGATCCAGCTGGCCGCGGTCCACCTTGACCCTGATGTCTTCCAGGCCGTCAGGCTCCTGGCGCAGGGTAATGTGGGAGGTGGCGATGACCGGGCCCACCAGCGCCGCGGCGCTCTCCATCAGCTCGCCGATGGTGCTGGGCGTGCGCCTGGGCGGGCGGGCCCGGGCGAAGTTGAGCAGCTGCTGGACCACGCCCTGGATCCGCTCGAGGCCCTCGGCCATGAGCTGCAGGTACTGCTCGCGGCGCTGAACGGGGAGGTCCTTCCGGCTCAGGTGCCCCAGGCAGCTCTTCATCCCGGCCAGGGGGTTGTTCACCTCGTGGGCCACGCCCGCCACCAGGGTGCCCAGGGAGGCGAGCTTCTCGGTCTGCGCCTGCTCCCGGCGGGATCGCTCCTCCTGGAGGTACGCACCGTGGAGCCTGGCGCGCACCTCGTTGACCTGGCGGGTCAGGATGCCGAACTCGTCCGGCGCGGCGTCGGGCAGGGGCTGAGGTTTCCTGGCCGGGTCGAGGGTTTGCAGGGCCTGGACCATGCGGTCCACCGGCCTGGCCATGCGCTTGCCCACGGCGAAGGCGGCCAGCACACCCGAGAGGATGACGCCCAGGGCCAACATCCCCAGGGAGATGGAGAGCCGGCGCCGGGGCGGGCCGAGCACATGCAGGTTCATGCCGATGCGCACCGTGCCGCGCTCGCCGGTGAGCATGGGCTGGGCGATGTCGAGGTAGCGGTCGTTGCCGTTGGTAACCACCACCGGTTGGTCGTGGCCGGACAGGGCCACCAGCTCCTTTGGCGTGCCGTCATGGAAGGTGGAGGCCATGACCTTGTCGCCCCTCTGGATGAAGCAGTAGCCGACATCGTTGGAGGCGGCGGCGGCCTCCACCAGCTCGTGCAGGGCCACGCGGTCTCCCAGCAAGAGCGCGTTGGCCCCCTGCCGGGCCACCATCTGGGCCAGGCTGCGCCCCTCCTGCTGCAGGCCAAGGGCCAGGGCGCTGGAGGTGGTGCGGTTGGCCACCACCAGGTGGATGGAGTGGGTCAGGACCACGCCGATGATGCCGAAGGCGGCGAGCTTGATCCACAGCCTGTTCCAGAAGCGCGGTCTGCGCGGGCTGTGCTCGGGGCCGCTCAGCGGGCGGTCTTCCACAGCACCCTGGCGCTATCGTAGAGCCCCTTCTTCGGCTGGCCGAACCGCTCCATGCCGAGCCTCCCCAGCACGGCCGTACCCTCCTTGGTCTCGTGCAGGGAGAGCAGGGCGCCCTTCCACCTGGCCCTGTCCTTGCGGCTCACGTGGGGGGCGGCGACCACGGGCGGCATGCCGAAGGGGCTGGAGGTCTCCAGGATCCTCAGGCCCCGCACCTGCTCCGGCTGGCGGTCCTTGAAGAAGTCGTAGATCAGGGCGTCCACGGCAGCTCCGTCGGTTGCCCCGGATCGCACGCTGGTGATGGCCCGGTCGTGGCTGCCCACGAAGGAGTAGGAGCGGAAGAAGTGTTCCTTGTCCTTGCCCAGGCTCCGAACCCTGGAGTTGGGGTACAGGTAGCCGGTGAGGGAGAGCGGGTCGGTGAAGGCGAACCGGGCGCCCTTGAGCTGGGCGAAGGCGCGGTAGCTCGAGCTCTCACGCACGAGGACATAGGAGCGGTAAGTCATCACGCCCTCCACCACGGGGGCGGCCAGCACCTCCACCCCCACCCCCTCCTGGCTCGGGTGGGTGAAGCCCCCCGTGCAGACAAAGGCGAACTCCATCTTGCCGTTTGCCAGCATCTTGTTGACCTCGCCGTAGGAGCGGCCGTGGATCAGGGTTGCCTCCATCCCCGTGGCCTGGCTCAGCAGGGTGATCAGCCGGCGATAGTCGCGGTTCGCCTCCTGGGGGGTGATCATGGCGGCCAGGGCGAAGCGGATGGCGTCCGGAGCGGGGGCCAGCTTCGTCTCGCCCACGCGCTCCTTGAAGTTCACCGACTTCTCCTCGAAGGGGAGGTCCTTGCAGCCTCCGCTGGCCGCGATGGAGAGGAGGAAGCAGACCAGGACGGCCACCCCCCGGTGGGGCCGCAGTAACGTGACCAAGTTGTGCATGGTGATCATTCTAGCGCGTTCCCCTTGGGCCGCCATGTCTCCTGTTGCTGCTCAGGGGCACCCCGAGCCCGATGTGTGGCAGACGGCGCACATGCCGTCGCTGCGGCAGGCGTCCGCCTTGCCCGCCCAGTTGAAGCGGCGAGGGTGAGGGTTGCCGCCCATGGCGCCCACTGTGTGGCAGGTCACGCAGTTGGAGGCCGCGCCCCGATCGTGGCACGAGGCGCAGGCGTTGATCTCCCGGCGCGCCTTGCGGCCGTGGAAGCCGGGGGTGCCGGGCATCATCCACTGGGCGCCGTGCTTCTTGCGCTGCCCCGCGCCGCTGGAGGTGGTGGCTCGCGAGAGCCCCTGGCTGGCGTGGCAGGACGAGCAGTGGCGCGACCCGTGGCACTTGCGGCAGGTGGTGGCGTCAGCCTTGGCGTCGCGGGCGTGGCGGCCCACATAGTCGCCGCGGTGGATGAAGCGCGCGTCCACCTTCTCGGGGAAGCGCAGGGAGAGGGGCACCGCCGCGGTGCGGGCGTGACAGTCCGCGCACTGGGTCTGGTCGTGGCAGGTGGCGCAGCGCGCGGGGTCTTTTGCCAGGGGCCCGTGGCGCTTGATGAAGCCGCCCCCGTGGCCCAGCGCCGCCACCGGCTTGATGGGGTACCGCTCCAGGTCGAGGTGGCACTTGCTGCAGCGCAGCTGCTCCAGGTCGGCCTTGTGGCAGCGGTTGGCGCAGCCGGCCATGTCCGTGATCAGTTTCTGCCCAGGGGTCCGGGAGGTGAGGGCCGCCGGGTGGCACCCCTTGCACCCCTCCTTGTCCCGCTCCTGGTGGGCAGCGTGGGAGAAGTGCAGCTTGCGCTGCGGGCGGCTCAGCTTCACCTGCTGGTCAGCGCCGATATGGCACAGGTCGCACTTCTTCTCCACCTCGTCCTCGTGGCAGCCCTGGCAGGTCTCCTTCGTGGGGATGTGGCGCCCCTTTGCCAGCCCCTTGCTCTCCTCTATCCCGTCGTGGCAGTCGCCGCATTCGATGCCCTCAGCGGCGTGCTTTTCGTGGGAGAAGCGCAGCATTGAGGCCAGGCGAGCTTCCTTGACCTGCAGGGCCGCGCAGGCGGCCAGGGCCAGTGCGGCGGTGACGGTGAAAAATACGATGAGCGGGCGGCGGTTCACAGGACACCTCCGGTGGCGAGGGCGGTGGGGGGGGGCGTGGCAGAGCTGGCTCCACCCCCGCCGGTCTCCCAGTCCCAGCGCAGGCGCACCATGAAGGAGCCGGCGCGGGTGAACTGCGGCGAGGACATGCCGCCGCCGCCGGCCATGATCGAGAGGCCCTGGAGGACGGACACGGAGAGGTAGGCGCGGCCGTACACGCCCAGGGAGGTGTGCTCGTGCCCGCTGCCGTCGTCGTGGGCGTCCAGCACGTACAGGTCCAGGTCGGCCACCGCGGAGAGGCGCCAAAACAGGGGCGACGACGCGCCGGCCCTGACCCGGGTGTAGCCGCCGTCAGGCGCGCCCACCCGCTCCACCTCCAGCACGAACTTGCGCTGCCGCCGGGGGCCCAGGCGGAAGGTGCCGGTCAGCTCGCCGCTCACCTCCAGCTCCAGATCGTCGCACGCCTCGCCGCTGATGGCTCCGCGGGTGCAGGTCTCGCCGTAGAGGCGCAGGTCCACCTCGGCGGCCAGGTCCAGCCAGCGCAGGGGGGCCCAGAAACCCTCCAGGTACGCCTGCTGGTGCTCCTGGTCGGAGAAGACCGCGAAAATGGAGGAGCGGGGGATGTACAGGTCGGGGCTGACGAAGCGGTAGCCCGCGCCGGCCTCCAGCTCGTCGAGGAAGCGGTATCGCAGGCCGGCCCTGGCCTCCTTGAGCCGCTGTGAGGTCAGCTCCACCGCGCCGCTGCTCAGCAGCTCGAGGCTGTCCAGCGGCGCCACCAGAAGATCCCATCCGACCTCATTGAAGGCCACCTGCCCCTCGTACCGCTTGTGCCGGTAAGAGGCCCCCACCCGTAGCAGGTCGCGCAGCCTGTAGCCCAGGCGGCCGCCCACCACCCAACCCAGGCCGGAGGCGGTGCCGTCGTCATTGATGGTCCAGGGCTGGTTGACGAACCTCACCCCGGTGACCGCGCCGCCGAAGGCCGCGACGTCCAGGCCGAAGCTGCTTCGGTAGGCAACGGTGCCGCCGTCCAGCTGTTCCAGGATGGAGGGGCCAAGGGCCACCAGCTGCCGGCCCAGGGTGGCGCGCAGCCCGGCCAGGGCGCTGTCAGCGGGCGCGCGGTACTCCAGGTTCAGGATGTCCAGGTCGCCCGTGGCCCGGTCGTCCACCAGGTCAAGGGCCTGGACGTTGCCCCAGAAGGACGTGGTCAAGGTGAGCCCCTCGGTGCCCAGGTTCCGGGCCCGCAGGTTTACCAGCTCGTAAAAGGCGAGGTGCTGGGTCAGCGCGGGGTGGCCCGGCCGGACATAGCCCCTTGCGAAGGTGCTGGAGGAGAGCTTCAGGTCCCATGCGTTGGCCGGCGTGGTGGTGGCCAGCGCGGCCAGGGCCGCCATGAGCGCTAGTATTTTTCGGGGCATCACAGGTCCACCTTGCCGTTGAGGTGTTTGGTCAGATCCAGGGCGCTGTTGGTGTCATATGCGGCGGAGTGGCAGTAGATGCAGCCCGTGCCGGAGGAGTGAACCCCGCCGTCGCGGAGCTTGGCCGGTGGGTTGCCGTGGCAGCTGTCGCAGGCCAGGCCCCCGGAGAGCTTCTCGGTCCACTTCCATGCCTGGCCCCCCTTGCCGCCGTCCATGGTGCCGTGGCAGTAGTCGTTGCTGCAGGTGCCTGCCTTGCGGTCCCACTTTGGGGTGCTCCCCTTGCCGCCGTCCAGGGTGCCGCTGGCCAGCTTGTCGAAGGTCACCTCGGCGGGCAGATCGTCGTCGTAGTGCCCCTTGTCAGCGTCCTTGGTCGGCACAGTGTGACAGGTGGCGCAGGGCAGGGCGCCCCGGTACTTGCCCTTTGACAGGTGCGTGGCGTGCAGCCCCACGGTGACCTTCGTGATGTCGGTGTTGCCGGCCAGGTCAGGCGCCGGAGCGCCCGCGGTGGCCTTGGTGCCGTGGCAGCCATAACAGGTGCCCTCGGCCCCCTTGGCCCCGGTGGTCACCTTGCCGTCCATGTGCAGCTTGCTGTCCAGGAAGCGAACCCCGGTGCTGGTGGCCGTGGTGAGGCACCCGCTGGTCCCCGGCGTGCAGCTGGTCACGCTCTGGCTGTGGCACGCAGAGCAGTCCGCGCCGCCCTTGTCCTTGTGAGGGGCGTCGTGGCAGGTGGCGCACTTCTTCGTTATCCCCGCGGTCCAGGTGGGCGTGCGGGTCTTGTCGGTCTTCACCCCGTGGCAATAGACCGTGCAGGTGAGGGTCTTGCTGTCGTAAGCCGGCGTCACCCCGCCCAGGGCCGCGCGGGCGCCGAAGGTGACCTCGGCGGTCAAGTCGCCCTGCTCGAGCTCCTTGGCCGTGGGCAGGTGCCCCGCGGCGTCCGTTGTGGCAGGGACCTTGTGGCACTCGGTGCAAGCCAGGGCGGTGAAGTTGGTGGGGGAAATGTGGGCCGCGTGGGCCCCCGCGCCGCGGTCCTTCTTCGGGTCCAAACCCCAGCTCAGATCGGGGAGCGGGCCGCCCTTGCCGTCGCTGCCGTGGCAGGTGCCGCAGGCCGTGACGCCGCCGGTGTGGCAAGACTCGCACGACTTCCCCGACTTGCCGCCCTTCAGGTCGCTCCCGTGGCAGCCCTGGCAGGTGCTGGTGTCCCAGGAGCGGATGCGCAGGGCGCCGCCGTGGAACGCCTGGCTGGAGCGGGCGTCCCCCGGGTAGAGCCAGGCCGGCGGGTGATACAGCCCGTCGGAGTAGGCCATCTTGTCGCCCACCACCCAGCGGTCGAGCATGGCGCGCTGGTCCGCGGTGAGCAGGCCCTTGTGCGTGGCGGTCTTGTCCAGGGCCGTGAGCAGGACGCTCTCCTTGTCCCCCGGGATGGCGTTGCGAACGATGAGGTCGCTGCCAGGCCCGAGCAGGCCGCGCCAGCTGCTCAGGTCGTAGCTCCCCTTGGCCGAGGCGCCGCTGTGGCAGGAGGCGCAGGCCTTCGCCAGCAGGGGCGAGATGTTGGCCTGGTAGGTGTACTGGATCGCGTCGAGTCCTTCATCACCGGAGCGCAGCTCACCGCACCCGCCCGCCAGAGCGAGCGCGACGGCCGCCACCGCGCACCGGTTGATGTTGAGCGCCCTCTTTCGGGCCGTCTGTTGCCTGTGCATGGCCCGAATGGGTGCAAGGAGGGTGCCATCAGCCTGTGGTGGTGGGAGTACGCCATAGCCTCCCTACACCGACGGGCAGCCACAGCTGACGTGGCGGCGGCGTAACAATTCGGCCTGGCGAGTGGGCGGGCGCGTTACCCCACGGTAACGGTGTAGGGCGCTACATTTCTCCCAGGGTCATCAGCTCCTCGGGGATGTCGGGCTTCTCTTCCTCCTCAGCCATCACCTCGTGGCAGATGTCACAGTCCTGCCGGATCACATCGTCTTCGTCGTTCTTGTTGGTGTGCTCGTCATCGTGGCAGCGGAAGCACCCCTCGGTGGTCTGGCGGTGGCCCAGGTGGCTGGGGTAGGTGCCCCAGGTGATCTTCATCTTGGGGTAGATGTTCTTGCGGTAGATCCAGCCCAGCTCCCGCCCCGCCTTCTCGATGGCGTTCTTCTTCATCGCCGCCACCTTCGGGTGGGCGCCGGCATAGTACTTGGCCAGCTCCTTTTGAAAGCGCGCCGAGGCGCCCTGGGGATCGTCGAGCTTGAGTTTGAGCAGCCTTACCCCCTCCTTGCGGATGAAGGGCAGCTTTCGGTCCAGCTTGCCCCGGGCCAGGGCCTGGTCCAGGGCCACCTCGGGCGACGGATCGTAGATGTGCGTGGGGCGGTTGTGGCAGTCCACACAGTCCATCACCCGCCGCTCATGAACCCGGGCGCCTCGCCGCTCCTTGGGGGCGAGGTAGGTGGTCTTCTTGCCAGGCAGGGTCATGGTCACCTTGCCGATGGTCTTGCGCTGGGGATCCAGGGCCTCGTACTCGATGCGCACGTCCGGCGCCACGTGCCAGTGGATCCCCTCGTACTTGAGGGTTCGCTTGTTCTCACCCCCCACATTGAGCCGCACGACATTGGTGGTGCGGGTGCTCTTCTCGTCGCTCTTGTACTGATGGCGCACCAGCATGCGCTCGCCGTGGAACTTCTGCGGCCAGTGGCACTTCTCGCAGGTCTCGCGGGCCGGGCGGAGGTGCTTGACCGGCGCCGGCACAGGGCGAGAGAAGGCGCCCGTGGCCGTGGCCCAGACCTGCCGCATCCCCGAGAGCTTTGAGCGCGCGAACCAGTTCGCCCCCTCGCCGATGTGACAATCCACGCACGGCACGCGGGCGTGCGGAGAGCGTATATAGGCCTCGTGCTCCGGGTGCATCACCGAGTGACACAGCTGCCCGCAGAACTCGGTGGTGTTCATGTATGTCACCCCCCGGTAGGCCGCCAGGGAGATCAGGGTGAGGTTCAACACGGTGGCCACCAGCACGAAGGTCACCCGGCGGCGCGCGCCGGCGTGGCTCATCACCAGCGCCACGGCCTGGTTCAGGGGCTCATCCTCCTTCTTGAATCCCCTTCGGCGTTGGCGCCAGACGCCGAAGGCCACCAGCATGAGGCCGCCCACAAAGAGCGGCGGCATGGCCAGGTACCCCACCGTCCGCACGTACTGGTTGGCGCCGCCGGTCACGATGTCCACCAGGAAAATGACCAGGAAGGCGTTCCCGGCCGCCGTGGCGATGGTGGTCCCTAGCATGGAGAGCCAGTTGCCCCACAGCAAGGGGACCAGGTCAAACAGGCGTTTGGTCAGGTTCATGTCTCTTCTCTCTTGTGGTCCGGTGTTCCCGGTATTGAACAGCAAGGGGCGTGCCAGCCCCTACATGGGGCAGGTGGCGTGCATCTTGCTTTGCTCCAGCGCCACGAGATCAACTGAATGAGGAGGATCAGATGAACAAGAAGCTCATTACCGCCCTGCTGTTCCTGGGGATCTCCGGCATGGTGACTGGCCTGGCGGCCAAGACGCCTCCGAAGAAGATCGTGCTGGATGTCTGCAAAAAGAAGAAGGCCGGCGTGGCCTTTGACCATGAGGCCCACAGCAAGACCCTGAAGATCAAGTGCGTGTCCTGTCACCACAAGGGCAAACAGCAGAAGTGCGCCTCATCGGGCTGCCACGGACCCAAGAAGGAGGGCAAGAAGCTTGGGTGCGGCGAGGCCAGCCTCAAGAAGAACGTCTACCACGTCAACTGCGTGGGCTGTCACAAGAAGCAGAAGAGGGGCCCCAAGAAGTGCAAGGCCTGCCACAAGAAGTGATCTGATCCGCCCAATTTTTACCGCCTGCGACTATCCCACCCATGGGAGCTACCAAAGCCATACGTGAAGAGCGGCACCTGGACCAAGAAGACCTTCTCCGTCTCTCCGTATGGAGTTGTCTCGAGTAATTCGTCGTCGAAAGGACTACGCTCTCCCCAGACAAGATTGGGAGATGGAGCCATGCATAAATCGCTGACTGCCTGGGTGGTCGCGGTCCTGGTCAGCGGCGGCGTCGCCGGTTGTGAAGAGGAAGCGGCCGTCACCTCCACCGGTTCCGTGGCGCGTTTCGGCGCGCCGGTGGCCCGTCCGGCGGCCTCCATCTTGCCGGCCACGGTCACCTCCTGCGCCGTCATCGACGATACCGCCTGCCAGCAGGGGACCACGCGCAAGTGCAGCCTGTACGACGCCAAGGCAAAGGCCTGGGCCGCCAAGGTGCCGCCCATGACCTTTCAGGCCTACACCTTCGAGCGCTTCTACGACCGCTACCACAAGATGAACGGGCAGTGCTCGGACGTGGACTTCACCCAGGCGGTGCTGGCGGGCACAGCCGAGAGCGAGTGGTCCAAGGACAAGTACTTCAAGACCTACGACGGCATCGGCGACGCCTCGGGGTGGACCGGCACCGCGCTCTGGGGGGCTGCGGCCCGCTACCAGAGCACCGGCACCAAGGCTGACTATGCCCGCATGCGCGCCATGTTCTCGGAGATGATGTTGCTCTACGAAGCCACCGGCGTGAAGGGGATGCTGGCCAGGTCGCACTTCGCCATGTTGGAAAAGGGCGCCCCACACCCGGTGGGACACTGGGGCAAGGCCATCTCCAAGCACCGGGTGGGCGACGGCTCATCGGGCCACTACGTCTTCCCCATGCCCGCGGCCGTGGCCAAGCGGATGCCGGCCTACTACCAGGGGACCATCGACATCGGCGGCAAGTCGTACAAGACCGTGCCGCGGGTGATGACCGACGCCTCCCGGGACATGTACGTGCGTTCGCTGCCCGGGGTGTTGCTGGCCCACGACATGCTCGGCCAGGGCAAGGAGGAGGACCGGCTCCGGGCACTGGTCAAGACGCACATGGTGTGCACCCTGAACCGGCTCAAGCGCGGCCGCATCATCAACCTGCAGAAGAACGCCGACATCATCAAGGTGATCACCTCCTACTTCGGCGGCGGCGGGGTGCTCAAGCTCGACCCCGGCGACATGGACTTCACCAAGCTCAACGAGCTGCCCTTCTATGTCATGGAGCAGCCGGACCCGGACTACCCCAAGGCCTTTGACGCCACCTGTCCCACGGGGCCGCCCACCAAGGACGACCCCAAGCTGGTGCTGGACGCCGCTGACCCGCAGTTCTTGATCAAGCTGCTTGAGCTGGTGGGCCGCGAGAGCCGAAAGGGGCCGGTGCCCATCGCCTGGTCCATGCATGTCCATGTGCGCCCGGCCGACCTGCTCTTCGTCATGCAGTGGGGCATGGTCGCCCACTACCTCACCGGCGATGAACGGTACGCCAAGTTCGTGGCTGACCTGATCAAGAGCGTGCCCTTTGAGAAGGTCATGGGGATCTGGGGCGCGTTCCAGCTGCCCAAGTACTGCGCGCCGCACTTCGCGCCTTCCATCTCCTACCCCTCGCTCTACAACGTGATCAGCCGCCTGGACCGGGTCAGCTCGCGCACGGTGTGGTCCACCTTGGCCAAGATGGCGCGCACCGAGGCCAAGGAACGATGGGACGGCTCACGGGGAGACGCCTTCTTCGGCATCCTCTACGGCCGCATGGTGGACAAGAGCGTGGACCCGGAGGTGGCCGCCTGGGTGGCCAAGCATGTGGCCTTGCTGGGGACCTACGGCATGAACCCAAAAAACAAGCTGGAGCCTGACCGGAGCTACCCGCGCAACTTCGTGGACAAGCCCGATCCCACCGTGCCCCTGGAGTCCATCGCCAAGGGCGACCCCCAGTGGAAGGTCTGCGAGGAGCCGGTGGTGGTCATGGGCATCCCCGTCCCGCCGGCGAAGATCGACGGCATACCGGTGCGGTCGGTGAAGCCGCTGCCGCTGAGCAAGCGAATCGGCGGCACCATGCTGTGGCAGATGGATCCCTGGATGGTCAAGCGAGAGTACGGAGGCGTGGGCATGGACACCCAGTGGCCGATGATCGGGATGTTCGTGCCCTACTGGATCGCTCGCGCCGACGGCTGGACCACCGAGGGCGCCAACCTGGCCCTGGCCTGGCGCGACACCGGCACCGCCTGCAAGTAAATGTGAAGTGGGCCAGCAGAGGCATTTGTTCGACTTTTGATCGACTTTGCACCTTGCATGGCGTTGCTTCTGGTGCTAGTTTATCTCCGCTTTCGACGAGGTGTCGGGGGATTAGGCGTGAGAAAACAGCAAGTTACTGACCGTCGCGCCGTGAAAACTCAATAGCTTATGCAGTGTTCCTGTTTAGCTCAGTTGGTAGAGCGGGTGGCTGTTAACCACTAGGTCGGCGGTTCGAGTCCGTCAACAGGAGC
>CAZCFB010000078.1:0-22381 GCA_964497805.1 uncultured Kofleriaceae bacterium | reverse complement strand
CCTTGTCGAGCTGGGGGTTGGTAACGGTGAGAGCGTGGAAGAGCTCGGGGAGCTCAGTCTCGAAGGCGACATCAACAACAGCGCCGATGACCTGGGTGATTTTTCCTTGTTCCATTTCGGCTATATCCTTTTGCGTTACCCGCGAAGAAGTAGCTTCGGCTCGTTAATTATTCAGCGCCTCGGCGCCGCCCACGATGTCGAGCAGCTCCATGGTGATGGATGCCTGCCGCGCCTTGTTGTACTCAAGCGTCAGCGAGCTGATCATGTCCTTGGCGTTGTTGGTTGCGTTTTCCATGGCGGTCATGCGGGCGCCAAACTCGGAGGCGGTACTCTCCAGCGCGCCGCGGTAGACCTCGATCTCGACGTACATCGGCAAGATCGTCTCGAGCAGCTCCTGCTTGGTCGGCTCGTAGACGAAGTCGATGTTGGCGCCCTGATCTTCCTCAAGCTCCAGCGGCTTGATCGGCAGCAGCTGCTCGGCCACGATGTTCTGCGACATGGCCGATTTGAACTCGTTGTAGAACAGGTAGATCATGTCCAGGTTCTCACCGAGGAAGTCCTCGATGATTCCGTCCGTGACCGTCTTGGCCCGGTCGTAGGCCGTGTTCACATCCAGACCCGGGTAGTACTTGTGGATCGGGATGTTGCGGAACTTGAGGTAGTCGCGGCCCTTCTTGCCGATGACCGAGATCAGTACGTTGTCGTACTGGCCCTCATGCTCCTGGCGCCACTTGAGCAGCGCCTTGAGGATGTTGGTGTTGAAGCCGCCGCATAGCCCGCGATCCGAGGTGACCACCAGCAGCATGACGTTACGCGGCTCGCGCACGGTCAGCAGGGGGTGGTCGTCCTCATCGGCGCGCAGGGCCAGCTCGCTGATCAGGTCATGGAGCTTGCTGGCGTAGGGCCGCGCCTTCTCCATGTTCTCCTGAGCCCGGCGAAGCTTGGCCGCTGCCACCAGCTTCATGGCGCGCGTGATCTTGGCGGTGCTCTTCACCGAGTCGATGCGCTTGCGGATGTCTTTCAGGTTGGGCATGGCGCCTTAGTCCTTGATGTCGTGCTCCGCCTTGAACTCCTGGGCGAAGTCCTTGAGCGCCTGCTTCAGCTTCCCGTCCAGCTCGTCGCTGATCTTCTGCTTCTCGGCGATCTCACGCAGGTACTCGGGATGCATCTTGTCCATCCAGGCGAGCATCTCCTTCTCGTAGGTCAGCACCAGGTTGACCGGGACATCGTCCAGGAAACCGTTGGCGCCGGCGTAGATGCTGGCCACCTGATTCTCGACCACCATGGGCACGTACTGACCCTGCTTGAGCAGCTCGGTCATGCGCTGGCCGCGGCTCAGCTGGTTCTGGGTCGCCTTGTCCAGGTCGGAGCCGAACTGGGCGAACGCCGCCAGCTCGCGGAACTGGGCCAGCTCCAGGCGGAGCTGGCCGCCGACGCCCTTCATGGCCTTGATCTGAGCGGAGCCGCCGACTCGCGACACCGAGAGGCCGGCGTTCACGGCCGGGCGCTGGCCCGCGAAGAACATGTCGCTCTCCAGGAAGATCTGGCCGTCGGTAATGGAGATGACGTTGGTCGGGATGTACGCCGACACATCGCCAGCCTGGGTCTCGATGATGGGCAGCGCCGTCAGGGAGCCGCCGCCTTCCTTGTCGGAGAGCTTGGAGGCGCGCTCCAGCAGGCGGCTGTGCAGGTAGAAGACGTCGCCAGGGTACGCCTCGCGGCCGGGCGGGCGGCGAAGGAGCAGGGAGAGCTGGCGGTAGGCCACGGCGTGCTTGCTCAGGTCATCGTAGACGATGAGCGCGTGCATGCCCTTCTCCTGGAAGTACTCGCCCATGGTGGCGCCGGTGTAGGCGGCCAGGAACTGCATGGGGGCGGACTCGGAGGCGCCGGCGGTGACGACGATGGTCTTGTCCATGCCGCCTTCCTTGCGCAGCTTCTCCACCACCTGAGCCACCGTGGACTGCTTCTGGCCGATGGCCACGTAGATGCAGATCACGTCGGTGTGCTTCTGGTTGATGATGGTGTCCACGCACAGGGCGGTCTTGCCGGTCTGGCGGTCGCCGATGACCAGCTCGCGCTGGCCGCGGCCGATGGGGATCATGGAGTCGACGGCCTTGATGCCCGTCTGCAGCGGCTGGTTGACCGACTTGCGCTTGACGATGCCCTTGGCCTTGATCTCGATGTCGCGGTAGGTGATGTCCGCGGGCAGCGCGTTGCCGCCGTCGATGGGATCACCCAGCGCGTTGACCACGCGGCCGAGCAGGGCCTCGCCCACCGGCACCTGGGCGATGGCGCCCTCGCCGGAGCGCTTGACCTGGTCGCCCTCCTTGATCTTCCGGTCGTTGCCCATCAGGGCCACACCGACGTTGTCCTCCTCGAGGTTGAGCACCAGGCCGCGTACGCCGCCGGGGAACTCGAGCAGCTCGCCGGCCATGGCCTTGTCCAGGCCATGCACGCGGGCGATACCATCACCCACGGAGAGCACGGTTCCGGTCTCCCGTACCGCGACCTCCTGGTTGTACTCCTCGATCTGCTTGCGGATGATCTGGCTAATCTCTTCTGCTTTGATCTCCATGGGGGCCTCTATCTCTTTCCTGCAAGGAGTGACTGGCGCATCTGCTCGAGGGAGGTCCTGATGCTGCCATCAAAAACAAGGGATCCGACCTGGGCGACCACGCCGCCGATGAGGTTCGGATCGACATTCTGTTCCAGGATGACCTGCTTCCCGGTCTTCTGTTCCAGGGCCTTCTTGAGCCGCGTCACCGTGCCCAGGTCCAGCTTGGTGGCGCTGGACACTGTGGCCCGCACCCGGCCCGCATGCTTGTCCGCCATTGCCTGGAATTCCCGAGCGATGGCCGGCACGTATTCCATGCGGCCTCGATCCATCAGGAGAAGCATGCAGGACTTGATGGTGGGGGAGGGGCGCATCCGCTTGATGAGCGCCTCGACAATGCTGCGGCGGGTTGACTGCTTCTTGGAGGGATCCGCCAGGACGTCCCGCAACTCCTTGTTGGAGAGCAGGACCCTGGTGAACGAATCCAGTTCCTTGCCGAACCGCTCGAACTGTTTGTTATCGATGCCGATGGCCAGCAACGCCTTGGCGTACCGGCGGGCAATGCTTCCGACGATCAATGGGCTTGCTCCTCAGCTCAGGATCCGATCTGAGCGATGAACTCTTCGTTGAGCTTCTTCTTGTCGGCGATACTGATGTTCTTGGCGATCAGGTCCTCTGCCACGCGCAGGGACTCGCTCACCACGAACTTTTCCAGGCGGCGCTTGGCCGCTGTGATCTCGTTGTTCATGGAGGACTGGGTGTCCGAGACGATGCGCTCGGCCTCTTCCTCGGCGTCCTTGATGATGCGGACCTTCTCTTCCTCGGCGTCCTTGGCCACGTTCTTCTTGATCTGCTCAACCTCGCCATTGAGGACAGAGAGCTTCTTCTCGATCTCGGCCAGCTTGGACTGGGCTGCGTCGCGCAGGGCGGCGGCCTCCTCCAGGTTCTTCTCGATCTCCTCGGAGCGCTTGAGCAGGTAGGCGCCGACGGGTTTGCGGGTGAACTTCACCAACAAGATCATGAGGATGACGAAGTTCATGATGCCGAAGCCGAGGGGCGGGTTGGCGTGCTTGTAAGCAGTGCCGTCCTTCTTCTTGCCGTGGCCGTAGTCGAAGCTGAACCAGTTGATGGGCGCCATGTGGCCGCCACCGTGGCCAGCCTCGCCGCCGTGACCGGCCTCATGGTCGTGGTCGTGATCAGCGCCGCCGGTACCGCCATGCTCGTGGCCGTGGCCAGCCTCGCCGTGGGGATCCTCGGCGAACGCCGAGGGCGCGCCCCACATCAGGAGGGCGCCGGCAAGCAGGGAGATAAAGAGGTAGGAGCGGGCCCCCGGGTTACGGGCGCCTTCAAGGGTCTTGTGCACGGTTACACCTCCCGGCCCAGGAGCCTGCCGGCGATGGCGTTGGCGAGCTCGTCGGCGCGCTTGCCCAGGCCATCCTTGGCAGCGGCCTCTTCCTGCTGGAGCTTCGCCTTGGCCTCCTTGATGCGCTTGGAGGAGAGCCCTCGGGCAGACCGCAGGATCTCTCCTGCCTTGCCCTCCGCCTCTTTGCGGAACTCCGCGCGGACGCCAGCGGCTTCCTTGCGAGCTGCGACGAGGGTCTCGTCGTAGCTGGCGATCTTCTCGTCCGCGTCAGTGTCCAGGTCAGTAGCCAGGGACTTGGCGCCGTCGATGTTCTCGTTCCGTTCTCCCTCAAGGGCGAGGAAGGGCTTGAACACGAACTTCGACAGGATAACGAGGAGAACCATGAAAATGCCGAACTGGATAAGGACGGTCCAGTCAATATCCACGAGCGGCGGGGGAGAGTGACCTTCTGCTGCTAGCAGTACGTACAGTGGTTTCATTAGTTTGGGCGCGTACCACACTTAGCCGCACTGTGTCAATGAATTGCGAGCCAAGGAAACGCCGCTAAATATCCCTTTTATATCAACATGTTTTGGTAGGTTGCGTGGGGCTTGGCTGCCCGCCGGGAGATCTGAAAAGGAGGGCCCCTACCTGTCCTTATCCAGGGGGATCTCCACCTCAAGCTGGCTCTTGTCCTCCCAGCGCACAGTACGAGTGGCTGTTTGGTAGCCCTTGAGGCGCAACTCCACGGTGAGATCCTCTTGCGTGGACAGGTTTTCCACTGTGGCCGGGGTCTGACCGTACGCTTCACCCTTTATATAGATGGTCGCTCCCGTGGGCTTGGAACGAAGCAAGACCTTGCCGTATACCGGCGTGAGCACGGCGAGCACCCGCAACCGGCTGTAGCCGTCCGGGAAGCTCACCTGCTCGGTCCAGGGCTGGAAGCCCTTCAGATTCACGACCACCTTGTGCGACTTCTTCAGGTCCTTGACCGGGAAAGTGACCGGGGTGACCTGCTCCATGGCGTTGCCCGCGAAGTCCACCTTGGCGCCCTCGGGCACGCTCACCACCTCCAGGTAGCCGATGGTGGCCTGCTCCGGCCGGTTCAAGTACCAGAACAGACCCGTGCCGGCGCCGGCCAGGACGGCGCCCACCATCACCAGGATCAGGAACACCTTCAGAAGCCGGTGGCTCCTGGGCTGCAGGGAAACCTGGGCCAGTGAGGGATCCATCTCCGCGGAGCCGCCCACGCCAGGCTGCGAGGGCATGGACTGCTGGGGCGGAAAACCCGGCGCCTGGGGATTCTGTGGGGGCGGATATCCGGGCGCCGGCGCCGCGGGCACAGTTGGATCCAGGGCCATGGTCGGCACGCGGCCGGAGGGCGCAGGAGCCTGAGTGGAGGGCGGCATGGCGGCCGGGGCCGAAACCGGGGCGGGTACAGGGGAGGGGTCCGGCTGGAGCGGGGCCTGCTGGTTAGGGGGCGTGTTCACCGCCTGGTTCGGGGGCGTATTGGCGGCGAGCCTCTGGGCGAACGCGCCCCCGGAGTAGGTCTGATTGGGCGCCTTGTCCGAGTCCTCGGCCGCGATGGGAGGCGCCGTTCCCGGGTTGGAGGAAGGCGTGTTCGGGCTGTGCCACCCCTGCTGCGGCGAAGTGGACGGGGGCTGCACCTGGGAGGGATAGGCCGGCTCCCGGGGCGCCAGGGATGCGTCTCCCTGGGGGCGCTGATCCGGCGGCGTGGACGTGGCCTGCGGTGGCTGGCCGGTGGGTAAGCTGGCCGGGTCCAGGCGGTGGGCCGGCTCGGTGGGATCCAGGGGCGACGCCCCGTACTCCGGCTCCGGGACCAGGGAGGGCGGCAGCGTCTTCTCCTGGGTGCCGGCCTCCACGGCCGGACGCAAGGCAGCGCCTGGCGCCATGACCACCTGCGCCTGGCCCACCACCACCTCTTCCGGCGGCTCATCTTCCAGGTGCTCTGGCGCCATGTCATGCGAGGGCTGTTGGGGCATGGCCGCGCTGGCCACCTGGGTGGGGCCGTCTTCGTCCCACTGGTCGAAGCTCCCCCCCGGCGGGGCCACCACCGCGGCCTCGGGCGCCGGGCCGAAGTCCATCATGTCCGGCATGGCCGAAACCGTGGTCTTCTCCTCGGTCTGGCCGAAGTCGTCCTCCTCGTCCTCTTCCTCTTCCGCGGCCAGGGATGCCCGGTACGCGCTGGCGTCGAAGATCACGCTGTCCTGTGAAACCGGCACATCCACCCGGCTCAGCAGCTGCTCCTCCTCCACATGGAAGATGATGTCGTCGTCGTCCAGCTCCTCGACGTCCAGCTCCTCTGCCTCGTCCCAATCAGTGCCCTGCTTGAGCACCGAGGCGAGCCGTTCGGGCGTGAAGTCCGGGGAGTAGGAGTAGAGGAAGGAGGTCAGCGCCACCTGGAAGTCGTTTGCCGACTGCCAGCGATCCTCCGGGGCCTTGGCCAGGGCCTTCATCACCACGTTCTCCAGCTGTGGCGGGATGTCGGGGCGGCGCCTGGTGGGGCGCGGGATCTCGGCCCGGCGCACCATGTTCATGAGCTTGCTGACGTCCTCCTCCAGGTATAGCATCTGACCGGTGAGCACCTCGTAGAGGATGATCCCGGCGGAGAAGATGTCGGAGCGGTGATCCACCTGGTCACCCCAGGCCTGCTCCGGGGACATGTAGTAATACTTGCCCTTGATCACGCCGGCCTGGGTCTTCTTGCTCTGGGTGGCCGCCTTGGCGATGCCGAAGTCGATGATCTTCACCTCCCCCCAGTGGGAGATCAGGATGTTCTGGGGCGAGATGTCGCGGTGGATGATGCCCAGGGGGCGGCCCTGGGCGTCCTTCTTGCGGTGTGCGTAGTCCAGGCCGGTGCAGATCTCCTGGGCCACGTAGGCCGCCACATCGATGGGCACGTCAATGTCTTGCTCGGACAGGGAGCGCATCATCTTGAACAGATCGGCCCCGTCCACGTACTCCATGGCGATGTAATAAGTGTCCCCCTGGCGGCCGAGATCGAAGATTTGGCAGATGTTCACATGGTTGAGGCCCACCACGAGCTTGGCCTCATCGATCAACATCTCAATGAATTCGTCATCGTCGGCAAGGTCCGGGTGCAGGACCTTGAGGCAGAGGAACTTCTCGAACCCCGCGACGCCCTCGGTCTTGGCCAGATAGATCTCGGCCATTCCTCCCACAGCAATCTGATTGATCAGCTGGTAGGACCCGAGCTCCTTGGTGGTCAGCTCACCCGAGGACATTCAGCACATTGTACATGCATCCTTTGGATATTCAGTTAGGTTTTCGTCATGCAAATCGGCGCCCACCAATCCATGGCCGGCGGCGTTCATTTGGCCCTGGGCCGGGCCGAAGCGGACGGTTGCGAATGCCTGCAGATCTTCACCACTCACAGCGCCCGCTGGGCTCCGCGCGCCCTCCCCGATGAGGAGATCAGCCTCTTCTGGTCCGAGGCCTCGCGGCTGGAGCTGCCGGTGTTCAGCCACACCAGCTACCTGATCAACCTCGCCTCGCCGGACTGGAACCAGCGCGAGAGATCACTGGAGGCGCTTCACGGCGAGCTGCTCCGATGCGAAACCCTTGGCCTGTTGGGCACGGTGCTGCACCCCGGCTCTCACAAGGGCGCGGGGGAGGAGGCAGGGCTGCGCCGGATCGCCCGCGAGCTGGGGGAGCTGCACCGCCGCGCGCCTGGCTTCCGCGCCCGCGTCCTGCTGGAGAACACGGCGGGGCAGGGCGCCAGCCTGGGCAGCGACTTCGCGCACCTGGGGCGGCTCCTGGCGGATACCCACCAGGGGGATCGTCTGGGCGTCTGCATCGACACATGCCATGCCCTGGCCGCGGGGTATGACCTGCGCTCGCCGGAGGGCTATGAGCAGACCTTCGAGATCCTGGACAGGGAGGTGGGGCTGGAGAACCTGCGCGCTTTCCACCTCAACGACTCCAAGCGCGAGCTGAACTCGCGGGTGGATCGCCATGCTCACATCGGGGAGGGAGAGCTGGGGCTGGAGCCGTTCCGGCGGCTGGTGAATGATGCGCGCTTTGCGGATACGCCTGCAGTGTCAGAGCTGCCTCCGGACGAGCCGGGGGGGTACAGCTTCAGGCGGAACGTGGATGTGTTGAAGGGGTTAAGGGGGGAGGGTTAGGGGGGCTTGGGCCGGGGCCGGGGGTCCGCTTCGTGGACTAAAACATGCCCTTAACGGCGACCATCACGTCGAAGATGGTGGAGTCGGTTACGCGGTAGCGGCGGCCGGCCAGGTCGATGTAGGGCCGGTAGACCGGGTTCAACTCATCGTAGGGGAGCCAGTCCGAAACGCGCTTGCCGCTGTTGACGTCCGCGGCGTTGTCCGTGCCGGCCGGGTAGAAGGGCTCGATATGAGCGTTTTTGCCCATGTTGTTGCAGTTGTAGGGCCGCGCCCCGTCTGAACCGCGCTCGCAGGCGGCGCGGTTGATGCCCGTGTCGCCGAATGTGATGAAGTGGGCCTGCTCATGCCCGAGGCCCACGCCCAGCATGACCCAGAACCACTTGGTGAGCTGGGCGTTGACGTTGAAGCCGCCCTTGAACACGGCGTGGTTCTCGATGGAGGTGATGCCGGGGTATGGGATGTACGGGCCGTCCTGGTCCTCGTAGCCGCTCTTGTCGCCGCAGTAGGTTCCGTTCTGCCACTTGTCGTAGCCGTTGTCCTTGGAGATGTCGTAGGCGGTGCGGCGGCAGGGACCGTTGAGGACCGGGTTCTGGGAGAAGACCTCCCACATGGGGGAGTAGCCGCGGCCTTCGAACATGCCCGTCAGCCTGGCCCACACATCGATGGCGACCTTCAGGTCACGCTCCTTGTCCTCCCATGGAATGATCTGGATGCCGCTCTCCACTCCGCCGGACATCTGCGGCAGGTGACGCTCCTGGCCGGACTGGTCAAAGGAGGACTCCGCGTAAAGCGAATCGTCCACCGCGACGGGCAGGAAGTAGAAGAGGGTGAACCAGGGGTCCACGTACTTGAAACGCCGGGAGAGGGTCATGAAGAAGTGGAAGTGGTGCAGGCCCTGGCCCACGGCGGTGTTCTTCTTTGCCTCGGCCTCGCTGTAAGAGAAGGCGTTGGTGTTCTTGTCGTAGACCCACGGCGTGTAGCGCATGGTCTCTCCGACGGCCACGCGGGCCTCGAAGCCGATGATCCAGGTGGGCTTGGTGGCGTCGCGGTTCTGGTTCAACGGGGCCCAGGTGAGCCCCACGTGGATCTGGTCCAGGCCGGAGCGGTTGGGCAGGTGGAAGCCGCCGGACGGGCTGTCGTTGCTGCCCACCATGGCGCCCACGGCGTTGGGGAAAGCCCCGGCGTTGGGCATGAACCCGTCGGAGATCAGGTCCAGGCTGCTCGGGGTGACGCAGTGGGTGGAGGGCGGGTTGCCGCAGCTATCGCCGCCGTTCTCGGCCAGCTTGAGCATGCGCGAGTCAGAGATGATGATCGGGATCTCAAGGTGAACCTGCAGGTCCCGAAATATGGCGAGGTCTGCTCGCACCGAGAGGGTGTGCCGGATGTTGGCGTACGTCAGCTGTTTGGTCAGGATGGACCCGCCCTTGCGGCCCTGGCCAAGCGACTCGCGCTTGATGGAGCCCTTGTGCAGGGTGCGGGTGTAGCCGACCGTGACGTTGGCATCGTACGGATCGCCCTCGTCGGCTGCGCTGGTCAGGTCGGTGCGGTGGTTGGCCTGTGCGGTGGGCGCGGCCAACAGCACGCCGGACACGATGAGTACAAGCAGGTATACGCGCGTATCCCTCATGGATGCTCCTGATGGAACAGATCTTAGAGAATTAAAATCAGCCAACGATATCAATTGACTGCACACACGGTCAACTTATTAGCGGTCCATCAGGGGCCAATGGCCCCTGCCGGCCTGCTGTGGCCTTCGGCCACCAGGTTGTTTCGCCTGGCCGTGCCAGGCTGTGGCCCGGCGCCAAACGCCGGGCGGTTGTCAGCTCTCCTCACCCTTCTTCACGCCTCCGCGGTCCCTGAGGCCCTGCTCCTTCATCTTGGTCTGGAGGCTTTTGCGGCTGATCTTGAGCTTCCTGGCGGCGTGGGTCACGTTGCCTCCGGTTTCCTCCAGGGCGGCGATGATCATCTGCCGCTCCACCCGCTCGGTTTCCGCGCGCACCACCTCCTTGAGGCTGGCGTCGGGGTCAGCGGCTACCTGGGACTCCGCCGCGGGCGTGGAGCAGGTGCCCGTGGGCCGGGCGGTGAGCTCCCCGGGCAAGTCCCCGGCAGAGATCACATCTTCCTCGCAGAACAACACCGACCGCTCCAGCAAGTTCTCCAGCTCCCGCACGTTGCCAGGCCAGGCGTAGGCGGTGAGGATGTTCAGGGCCTCTGGCGTCAGCTCGCGCACGTCCTTGTTGAGGCGCTCACGGAACTTGCCCAGGATATGGTCCACCAGGGCGGGGATGTCCTCCACCCTGTCCCGCAGCGGGGGTACGGGGATCGGCACCACGTTGAGCCGGTAGTACAGGTCCTCCCGGAAGGCGCCCCGCTCGGTCTCCTTCTGCAAGTCCCGGTTGGTGGCGGTCACCAGCCGCACGTCCACGGACATGGTCTTGATGCCGCCGACCCGCTCGAACTCTCCCTCCTGCAGGGCGCGCAACAGCTTCACCTGCATCTCGCTTGGGATCTCGCCGATCTCGTCCAGGAACAGAGTGCCGCCGTGGGCCAACTCGAAGCGCCCCGGCTTGGAGCGGGTGGCGCCGGTGAAGGCGCCCTTCTCGTAGCCGAACAGCTCGCTCTCAATGAGGGTGTCCGGGATGGCGGCGCAGTTGACCTTGATCAGGGGCTGGTCCTTGCGCAGGCTCTGCTCGTGCAACGCCCGGGCGATGAGCTCCTTGCCCGTGCCCGACTCGCCCGTGATGAGCACCGTGCTGGGCGTAACCGCCACCTTCTCGATGATGTTGTACACCTGGTGCATTGGCGCTGACTGGCCCACCAGGCCGTAGCGTCCGGTGGCCCCTTCGTCGCCAGCCAGCTGGATCTCGGTGCTGCGCAGCTCCTGAGTGCGCAGGGCCTTGGCCACCACCTGCTTGATCTGCTTCTGCTCGAACGGCTTCTCGATGTAGTCGAAGGCGCCCAGCTTCACCGCCTCCACGGCGCTGTCCACCGAGCCGTGGGCCGTGAGCATGATGGCTGGCAGGCCGGGGTACGCCTTGACCGTGCGGCGCAGCAGCTCCATGCCGTCCATCTTCGGCATGCGCAGGTCGGTGATCAGGGCATGGACTTCGTTCTCGGCCAGGGCCGTCCAGGCTTGCTCGCCGTCGGACACGGAGATGACCCGCAGCCCCTGGCGGCGCAGGATGCCCTTGAGCACCTTGCGCAGGTTCAACTCGTCATCAGCGACCAGGATCGTCTTCTGTGATGCGTCAGAGGTGTCAGCCATCAGTGGGCAAAATGATGGGTGGGGGGAGGGGGAATGTCAAACCAGAACCGGGAAACTGGGAACCGGGAACGGGGAACCTGGAACGGGCTTTGAGATATGTCGCGATCAACGTTAGGATTGCGGAAATATTCTCAATAATCTGCTGTGATTCGGAAAGAGTGACGACGCCTCGCTATAGACCCGTGCGTAAAATCGCCACCGGCGGTATGGCCGAGGTGTTTCTGGCCATCCAGCAGGGGCTGGGCGGCTTCGAGAAGCTCGTGGTGGTCAAGCGTATCCTGCCCCACCTGACCGAGGATGGTCAGTTCATCCAGATGTTCCTGGAGGAGGCCAAGCTGGCCGCGGCGCTCTCTCACCCGAACATCGTCGAGATCTACGATATCCAGCGGGATGATCGGGGCTTCTTCATCGCCATGGAGTACCTCAGCGGGGAGGACCTTTTCTTCCTGCTCAAGACCTTCGCGGAGCGGCAGGTGCAGATCCCGGTGCCCGTGACCTGCCGGATCCTCTCCCACGCCGCGGCGGGCCTGGCAGCGGCCCATGAGTCCACCGATGCAAATGGGCAGTCCCGGGAAGTGGTGCACCGGGACATCTCCCCCGGCAACCTTATCCTCACCTACGAGGGCATCACCAAGCTGGTGGATTTTGGCGTCGCCAAGGCCAACGTGGCCAGCATCTATACGCGCCCCGGGACCCTCAAGGGCAAGCTCAGCTACGCCAGCCCGGAGCAGGTCCAGTACAAGGCCCTGGACGGGCGCTCGGACCTGTTCTCCCTGGGGATCGTGGCCTGGCAGCTGCTCACGGGGTGCAAGCTCTTCGACCAGCGCAGCGAGGCGTCCAAGGTCAAGGCGGTGATGGAGGAGCCGATCCCGCCGCCCAGCGAGCTCAACTTCCGCGTGCCCAAGGAGCTGGACGAGGTGGTGCTCTCCTGCCTGGAGCGGGACCGCCGGCGCAGGATTCAGAGCGCCACCAAGCTGCGTTACATGCTGGGCCAGGTGAGCCAGGACAAGGGGTGGGCCACCACCGCCCAGGACGTGGGGGAGTGGCTGCGCGCCACCCTGCCCGATCGCCTGGAGGAGCGCCAGACCCTGGAGCGGGGGGTGATCCTCCAGGGGCGGGAGGCCTCCGCAGAGGAGTCGGACGTCACCTTGCCGCCCTTCTTCCCGGGCGCCGCGTCCCGGCCCGGCAGCGCGGGCACGCCCTCGTCCACGAGCGGAGCTGGCATGACGCTCTCCCAGGCGCCGCCAGAGAAGCCCAGGGTGGGGCGCATCGTGCTGATCACGGTGATCGTTACCCTGGTCATGGTGGTCCTGGCGGGCATCGCCTTCTGGATGGGGGGCAGGGCAATGTCCCCGGCGCCGGCCGCGCCTCCCCGCGTCGCGGTCATCGCCCCGCGAAGTGGCCAGGATATGGGCCTGACAACACCGCCGGTGGTGGCCACGCCGCTCCCCGATCCTGACGCCGGGGCGCTGGGGGCCGGAGAGGTCATTGAAGCGGAAATACCCACGCCGCCCAGGATCAGGCCAAAGCGAAAGCCAGCCAGGCCGCGTCGCAAGCCCGTCGAGGAAGCAAAGGAACCTGAGGTGACGGCTCCTGCGCCGGTGGAGCCCGAGCCCGAGCCTGAGCCTGCGCCCGAGCCTGCGCCGAAGCCTGCTCCGAAGCCTGCTCCGAAGCCTGCCCCTGCTCCTCCGCCCACGCCCACGCCCGCGCCCACGAGTGCGCCCACGCAAAAGCCAGTGGCCACCCATGGCACCTTGAAGGTGGCCTCCGACGCCGCTGGCTATCTGTTTATCGACGGCAAGAACACGGGCAAGACCACGCCGGTGAAGATCCGGCTGCCGGTGGGGCCTCACGATGTGGTGGTGCTGTTCAAGGCCACAAACCTGCAGGTCAAGCAGCGGGTAGTGATCAAGCCGGGCAAGGTGATCAAGCTCAGACTAAGAGGAGCCCCATGAGACGCGCGGTGGTCGTGGCTGTGACGCTTTTGCTCTTGGTTGCGCCAGGGGAGGTCAGGGCGCAGGGGGAACCGGAGCCGGGGTCGGGGATTCAGGTGGAGGTTTCTGAGGAAGAGGAGGAGGAAGAACCCGCTCCCGCTCCCGCTCCTGCCCCTGCTCCCGCTCCCGCTCCAGCTCCAGCTCCAGCTCCAGCTCCCGCTGCTTCGAAGGATGAGAAACCGGCGACGGCGACGGCGGCGGAGAAGGATGAAGATATTGAGGTTGTGGACGAGGTCGTCGTGGTTTCGGCTACGCGGACGCCGCAGACGATTCAGGAGGCGCCGGCCATTATTACGGTGATCACGCGGGACGAGATCCTGGCTCATGGTTACCGCTCCATAACCGAGGCCCTGCGCAATGTGGTGGGGTTTGATATCAACGACAACCTGCACTGGCCCGACACGGGGGTGCGCGGCATCAACGACCGCACCACCTACGGCGACAAGATCCAGATGTTGCTGGACGGGCACAACATGAGCTGGCGTCAGTTCAACCGCAACTACCACCACCCCGGGTGGGTGGCCATGGAGGACATCGCCAGGGTGGAGGTGATCCGCGGGCCTGGTTCGGCCATCTGGGGGGCCAACGCCCTCAACGGGGTGGTGAACATCGTCACCCGGGACCTGGCCGCGCTTGACGGCGCGGAGTTTACCTTCGGCATGGACCACCGTTTTGATCACCAGTTCATCTCGGGCCGCGGCGGGACCACCCTGGGTGAGCACTTCAAGGTTGGGGCCTCCATCTCATACTACGCCGACGACGCCGACGCGTTGCTGGCGCCGGTGCTGGAGTTCGACAAGCGCTACAACCGTGACGTGTTTGTGGAGGGCGACCAGGAGGAGGCCATCACCGCGGCCCTGCGCGTGAGGTACCGCTGGTTCGATGTGTCCTTCCGCAAGATCCGCCAGGAGACAGGCGCGCCCCTTTCCACCTTCAGCATCCTGGGCGGGGACGACAGCCGCTTCATCACCGACCGCCACATCGCGCGCATCTCCTACGAGGCCATGCTGCTCTCGAGCCTGGAGCTTGGCGCCGAGATGGCCTTCGATGACCAGCGCTTCGTGAACGGCACGGAGTACGAGAAGAACCCCCGGGCCCCGGGGCAGACGGCGCTGACCCGCTCCCTGGTGCGCATGTCGGCGGCTGACCGGCGGTGGGAGTGGAAGGTCCACGCCAACTACGTGCCGTCGCTGTCGCTGCAGGTGAACGGTGGGGTTGAGCTGGAGTACCTGGAGCTGACACGCTGGCACTTCCCCGACAGCTGGGCCGCAGACGGCATCGACGCCGCCTCTGCCGAGTTCGACAACATCCACTTCGGCGCCTTCCTCCAGGCCCAGTGGGCGCCGGTGGAGATGGTGGCCATCACCGCCGGTCTCCGCCTGGACTACGACCAGGTCTACGGCCTGGTGCTGCTCTACGACTATGTGCCGCCGCCGAGGCTGGGGGTGGTGCTCAGGCTGCCCATGGGCTTCTACCTCAAGGGGCTGGGGGGCATGGCCTACAAGGCGCCCTCCTTCCATGACCTGTACTACTTCCGCAAGGACGCCTACTACGGCAACCCGGCGCTGGAGCCGGAGCAGGCCATCACCGGCGAGCTGCAGCTTGGCTTCCGGCGGCCCGGCCTGATGGACGCCAGGATCACCGGCTTCTACAGCCGCATCGACGACCTCATCGGCTACAACAGCGTCAAGGTGGACAGCGCGGGCAACCCTGTCCCGCTGAGCGGGGCCGGCTCCTTCCCCTCCAGCCAGCACCCCTCCGGCGCCTACAACCAGAAGACCAACAAGGCCGCCGTGAGCACGGCCGGGTTTGAGGCCGAGGTGGCAATTTTCCCCCACCGCAAGGTCACCCTCCAGCTCCACGGCACCTACCGTCACCCCGTGGACGAGGACAACAACCGCCTCATGTACACCTCGAAGTGGACCGTCGGTGGCGGCATCCGGGTGCGCGCCATGAAGCACCTGGAGATCAGCCTGCGGGGGTTGGGGGTGGGGGACAAGGCGGTGCCGGCCAGGGGGGTGTCACAACCGGGCTGGGGTTGCCCCGCGCCCGCCGGGGTCACGCCCGTGGTGGAGACCTGTTGGGGCAAGGGGGACGACCCAACGCTGGAGGCGCCGGCCCACTTCGTGGGCACCGCGGTGATCAGGGCCATCGGCATCATCCACGAGGGGATCAACCTCCACCTCAAGCTGGACAACTTCACCAACACCCTCTGGTACGACGCCGGCCGGGACCTGCTCTACCCGCAGCGCAAGTTCCAGGGCATGCTGTGGGCCACGGTGAAGCTGTAGAGAGAAGGACAGATGCCGACCAATAGCTCCAAAGCAGCCATGGCAGTTGTGCTGATCATCGGGCTGGCCGCGGCCGGCGTCTTCATCTGGCGCGGATCCAGCGACGACACCCCCGCGCCCATTGAGTTCACCGAGGAGGAGCTGGAGGCCATGGTGGCGGCGCAGCGGAACATCGCCACGGCTGAACCAGAGCCGGCAGCGGTGCAGACCCGGACCATCCCCCCGGCGGTGGCCGAGTGTGTGGCCGGCAAAGGGGCAGGGGCCGACAAGCCGCTTTGGCAGGTGAAGTACGACGGCTGGCTCAACGACCTTGAGCACCCTCCCGGCCAGAATGTGCTCGTGCTGGCAGAGGGGTCCAAGGCCCACCTGCTGGACCTGAACAGCGGGGAAGACAGGTTTATCTGGGGCGGCGGAAAGGAGGTGTGCATGTCTCCCGACGGCGCCTTGCTCGTCTCCCCCGAGGCTGCTGGCGGCAAGGTCCACCTGTGGAATACGGCCAGCGGTGAGCTGGACAAGACCCTGCAGCACACGTGCAAGGGCGAGCTCTGCATGGCCACGGAGCTGGCGCTGGACAGGGCGGGCACGCGCCTGGCGGTGGGCACCCTGGACGGCGAGATCTACCTCTGGGCGTTCCCCTCGGGCAAGCTGCTTAACCAGCTCAAGGGCCACACGGAGACCACCTCGAGCCTGGCCATCAGCCCGGACGGCAAGCAGCTCGCCTCGTCCGCCGCCGACGGCACCCTCCGCCTCTGGGACCTGGCCGCTGCCCGGCAGGAGAAGGTGCTCAAGATGGGGCGGTGGAAGGCTTGGGAGTTGGTCTACGCTCCCTCTGGGGAGTTCCTCGCGGCAGGCGGATCAGACGGCAAGGTGCACCGGTGGCGCCTGCCTTCAGCGCAGCCGCTGCCGCCCCTGGAGGCCGGCCAGGAGCAGGCCAGGAGCATCGCCGTCACCCCGGACAGCGAGCTTGTGGCAGCGGCAGGCGCCGGCGACGAGGTGCGGCTCTGGCAGCTCAAGACGGGCAAGCTCCTGCACCGGTTCAAGCACCAGTTCAAGAGCGACCGGGATATGATCGCGTCCCTGGTCTTCATCCATGGAGGCGCCGTCCTCGTGAGCGCTGGCACCGACGGGTCCGCCCAGTTCTGGTGCGTCCCCGGGGCAGGCTCTACCGGCGGCTGACGATGTAGTTGTGGGGGAGGTAGACGCGGCGTCTCGCCGGGTGCGTCAGGTGCTAGCGGGGGGTGCGGGGGGTGCGGGGCACGCGGGGGGTGGTGGTGCGGGGGGTGCGGGGGGTGCGGGGGCGCACGGTGTTGCGGCGCGGGGGCTTGCGCACCTTCACGCGCACCGTCTTGGTCTTGAGCATGCCGTACTCCATGGCGTGGCCAGCGTACTTGAAGCCCAGGGAGCCGTCGTGGCGGCCGGGGAACTTGGCGGCCAGGTGGATCAGGCTGGGGGGCACGAACAGGCCCTTGCCGCTGGTGTCGCCGGGGCGGGGGCCGGTGATGCCGGCTGCCTGCTTCATGAGGGGGGCCACGGCCTTGCGGAACTCCTTGTAGCTCTTGTGCGGGGTGCTGACCTTCTTGACCAGGGCGCTGTAGACCTGGTCAACCGCGGCGCGCTTCTGGGCGCGGATGGCGTTGCCCTGGGCGTCGCCAGGCTTGTCGATGAGGTCCATCTGGCCGTACAGGCCCTGCTTCATGCCCTTGAGCAGCGCGCCCTGCATGGGGGCGGCGTAGGTCTCGCGGACCTGGTCCAGGGTCATGCGCTTGCCGGCGGCGGCCATGCCGGCCTTGAGCTGCCGAACGGTCTTGCCGGTGAGGGTCTTGATGGCCGTGTCCACCCCTGCGCGCTTGCCGCGGGGGACGTGGGTGGCCAGGAAGCCCTCCACGATGCCGGCCATGGTCTGGGGCTTGAGGGCCAGCCGGGCCTTGCCGCCCGCCCGGTAAGAGGCCTCGCCCATGAGGTCCTTGGGCACGCCAGAGATGCCCACCCGGTTGCCGGCCAGGGTGCCGCGCTCGGGGGCCAGCTTGACCAGCTTGGCCTGGGGGTTCTCGTTGAGGGTGGTGAAGCGGGTGGCCTTGCCGGCGTTGTGGTCCTTCATGGCCTTCTGGAAGCGGCCCCAGGTCTGCTCGTCGATCTTGGCGCCGTCGATGCCGGTCAGGCCTTTGACGCCCTTCCAGTTCAGGGGAATCGCCATGCCGGCGGACATGGAGACGAAGGCCAGCTCGGCGCAGTAGATCTGGTTCTTCGGGTCGGCGAACCACTGCTTGGCCTTGGCAGCCACGGAGCCTGCCGCCGCCTGATTATTGGCCTGTACGCCCTGGCCGGCGATGGCCAGCACCATGTTGGCCACGGCCTTACGCATGGCCGCGGGGTTGTTCACGGCCAGCGGGTCGCCGCCGTTGTAGTTGCCGGGGAAGTTGGAGACGGCGTTGAAGCCCATCATGTAGTTGCGGATGTTGTTCTTGTAGCCGCGCTGCTGGGTCTTGGTCAGGTGCTTGGGCATATCCGGCTTGACGAAGAAGCCGCCGTAGGTGCGGTCGCCGAAGCGGCCCTGCTGGTAAGACTGGGGGTTGTTGAGCGTGATGGCGCCGGCCTTGCCGTTGCGCTTGACGCCCACGGCGATGCCGATGTGGGTGTCCTGGAGCTTGAAGTGCTCCTTCATGTTGGCCGGGTCCACCCGGGTGGTGTCCAGGGTGCGGTGCTCCGGGCGGTGACCCTTTACATAGAGGGCGAGGTCGCCGGGCTTGACCATCTTGGCCAGCCCCTTGTCGTAGGCCATGGTGTTGCCGCTGGCGTCCGTGGCGGTCTCGGTGGCGCCGTAGCCAACGACCTTTATCTTCTTGCCGATGACATGGGTGCGCGCCTTCATGGTCAGGGTGCGCGAGGGATCCATGGGATCCTTGAACTTCATGTTGACCGAGTAGAGGTCGCGCAGGCTCTTCACCGGCTTCTCGCCGGGGTAGGTCCGGTTGATCTGGTCGTAATCCGGCACATGGATGGTCTTGTCCTTGTAGGTGGGCTGGTCGGCCCAGGCGGTGCTGACCATGGCCAGGATGATCCCCACGACTGTCCCTCTGACGGCTGCGCTTTTCATTTTTCTCTCTCTTTTGTGCATTTGCGCCAGATATAAAGCAGGATCCGTGCCAGGGTTTAACTCGTTGTTTTTGTACAGATGTGACCCGGGAGCGGGCGTCCGAAAACGAGGGATCCTTCGCTATCAGGCGGCTAACGCAATTGCCTGTTCAGGCTCAAGACTTGAAGCAGGTGAGGCTCCCTGCCTTGAGGCAGCAGGTGATCTCGTGGTCCTGGGCTGTGCCGCAGGGGTTCTTCTTGATGGTCTTGTCCGTGGGATCCGGACACTTGGTACGCAAGTCCACCAGGCAGCCGTTACACAGGTCCACGGGGAAGACGATCCTGGGGGACTCGAGGTCCGCGCCGTTCTGTTTGGCCAGCGCCCTGACGCTGACCTTGACCAGCGCCTTGCCCAGGGACGCGGGGATGTTCATCAGCTTGACCAGCCTGTCGGGGATCACCTTGAACTGGCCGTAAGACCTGGCCCCCGGCGCGATGGTTCCGGTGGTCGGTTCGTAGAAGCTGGCCAGGTCCTTGGGGACGCTGCCGGGTATCTTGCCCAGGTCGATCTCTACCTCGTAGCCGCGCAGAAGAAGAGGATCGCCGCTGGTGTTCTCCAGCAGCGGGTAGAGCCAGTAGCCCAGCCCGACGGAGATATCCAGCACACCCCGGTCCCTGCGGTGAGCCAGCGAGGTGGTGATCACGCAGCCGGCCTGTGGTACCTGGTTCTGCCTGATGAGGAGGGCTGAATCTGCCGAGCTGGAGTCGTCCCCGCACCCTGGCGCGAGCGCCAGCAAGAGGATCCAGAAGGTCACTCGTCCCTTTAATCCTCTGTCCATGGCTCAATCCACTCCCTTGAGGATCTCGACCTCTCCCCATTTTAGCGCGCGGATCGGCTTCTCGATCTTCTCCAGATCCCCCACCACCATCCAGGTCAGGTTGGCCGGGTTGATGCACTTTTTGGCGGCGCCGTTGAGCTGCTCCCCGGTGAGGGCCTTGGCCCGGGCCGCGTACCCCTTGAAGTAGGCCTCCGGCCGGTGAAGGTACGCCATCTGCACGCCGGCCATGGTCAGGGACCAGAGGGTGGAGAAGGTGGTGGGCAGGCGGGAAACCATGTTGCGCCTGATGTTGTCGAACTCTTCGCCCTTCACGGGCCTGGCCCCGGCGATGCCGAGGATCTCCTTCTTGATCTCGACCATGGCCTCCGCGGTCTTGTCAGCCTGCACCGACGTGCTGACCTGGAACATGCGCGGCCCCAGGGTGGAGCCCAGGCTGGCCCCGGCGCCGTAGGTCCAGTGCTTGTCCAGGCGCAGGTTGCGGTTGAGGCGGGAGGTGGACATGCCGCCCAGCAGGCGCATCGCGGCGTCCATGCCCAGGTCGTCGCACGTGGGGGCGGGGGCCACGGTATGGGCCGCGGCGATGACCGACTGGGTCACGTCGGAACGGTGCAGCAGGTAGATCTTGCCCGCGTTGGTGGGCGGGGCGGCTGCGTGTTTCAGGGCGGGCGCCGCGCCGCCGCGCCACATTGTTGCCAGGGTCCCGGTCAGGGCGCCCTTGAGCTGGGCCATGGTCACCGATCCGGACACCACCAGGGTGCTGTTGGCCGGGGTGAACCAGCGCCCGTGCCAGGCCGAGAGATCCGCCCGGGTGAGGCCGGCGACAGTTTTCATGAAGCCGTTGCCCGAGAAGGGCCGTGCGTACGCGTGGCCGTCCGGGTAGAGGAGCCGGGGCATGGTGCGCCAGGCCATCTGCCTGGGCGTCACCTGCTCGTACTTGATCCTGTTGAGCTGGCGCTTGCGGTCCAGCTCCAGCTTGTCCTGTGGGAAGGTGGGATTCCGGGCCACGTCGGAGAGGAGGGCCATGCTCTCGGCGAAGCGCGCCTTGAGCGTTGTGATCCGCAGGTGGGAGAGGTCGATGGAGGACCAGGCGTCCAGCCGGGCGCCCAGGTCATCCAGGGCGTCAGCCAGCTTGAACGCGTCGCGGGTTTTGGTGCCCTCGTTGATCAGGCTCATGCACAGGGTGGCCACGCCCTCCTTGCCCCGCGGGTCCGAGGCCTCGCCGGCGTTGACCACCAGGTCGGCCTGCACCAGAGGGGCGGTATGGCGCTGGATCAGGATGACCTTCAGGCCGTTGTCCAGGGTGGCGCGCTCCACCGCGGGGAACGGGGCCCCGGGGGGCGGCCCAAGGTCGGGCAGCTTTGAGCGGTCCAGGGTGGAGGCCGCCGCCTTCTGTTTGGGGTGGGGCAGCAGGGTCATGGTGTGGTGGCGCGCGCGCAGCCAGCGCCGGGCGGCCTGGTGAACATCCTCCGGCGTGGCGGCGGCCATGATCTTGAGCCGCTCCAGGTAGGCGCCCGGATCCCCGCCGTAGGTTGCGCTGGAGGCAAGCCGCGAACCTCGCCAGGAGGCGTGCTCCATGCCCCGGGCGTGGCGGGCCAGCATCCGGGTCTTGGAGCGGGCCAGGGCGGCGGGGGAGGGGGGCCGCTTGAGCGCCTCCGCCAGGGCCGCGTCCATGGCGCGCTCGGCCACCGCGGGAACCACCCCCTCGCGCACGGTGACGGTGACGCCGAACAGGGAGGACGCCTCCCGGGACGAGACCCAGGCCGAGACGCTGGTTGCCTGCTTGCCGCCGTAGACCAGAGCACGGTCAAGGGGCGCGCTCTTGCTTCCGCTGAACAGGTCGGCGAAGAGGCTGAGCATGAGCAGGTCCCGGTGGCCCCAGGGCGGCGCGTGGAAGGTACGGAAGACGGTGGCCCTCGGGATTCGGTCGTACATCCGGTCGCGCAGGTCGCGAGCCAGGGTGGGGACCCAGCTCTGGAGCCGTTTCACCGGCGGCCCGGGCGGGATGGCGCCGAAGTACTTGCCCACCAGCTCGCGGGCTCGCTTGACCGTGACGTCCCCGGCCAGCACCAGCACCACATTGCCCGGGTGGTAGTGCCGCGTATGCCACTTCTTCACGTCCTCGATGGTGGCCGCCCTGATGTCCTCCTCCCGTCCGATGACGGACCAGCTGTACGGGTGAGCCGCCGGGTAGATGGCCATGTTGATGCGGGGCCACAGCTTGCCGTAGGGGCGGTCCTCGCCCTGGCGCTTCTCGTTGAGCACCACCCCGCGCTCCCGCTCCAACATCTCTTTTGACAGGCGCCCGCGCAGGAAGCCCAGACGGTCGGCCTCCAGGTAGAGGGTGCGCTCCAGGGCGGACACCGGCACGATCTCGAAGAAGTTGGTGCGGTCGGTGTTGGTGGTGCCGTTGCGGTTGGTGGCGCCCAGGTCGTCCATGGCCTCGCGGAAGCCGTGGGGGTAGTTCTCGCTGCCGTTGAAGAAGAAGTGCTCGAACAGGTGGGCCAGCCCGGTCTTGCCCGGCGCCTCATCCCGAGAGCCCACGTGGTACCAGAGGTTCACCGAAACCGCCGGCGTGGTGTGGTCCTCATGCACCACCACCGTGAGCCCGTTCTCGAGCGTGAACTTCGTGTGCGGGATTTCGAGCTGCTTCAGATCGATGGGCTTCGCGGTGACGCGTGGCGCAACCGCCGGAATTGACCTTGGCGTGGCCGCGGGAAGAGCAGGCGCGCAGGAAACAGAAAACAGAAAACCAGAAACCAGAAACCAAACTCGCCAAACCCCCATATCGACCTCTCCCTATTTCACCGTCCCAGTCATGCTCCCCTCCGTCGGCAACAACACACTGAACACCGTCCCCT